>LADZ01000004.1 GCA_000961845.1 Flavobacteriales bacterium BRH_c54 | reverse complement strand
CATTATCTCCACTATATCCACCATCATCACCAGATCCGGGAGGCATATCACAGTCGTATATACCATAATATTCTGTAGTGCCGTTTTCATCAACACAATCAGAAGTCCAACATACACCACTTGAACATATAGCTGAAGACATACTTCCTGCTCCTGTTTCTCCTACACCTCCAAGAACTTGATGATTTAATAAAATTTCTTTACTTCTAAAATTTTCAATAGATTTAATTTTTTCCATGATTTTAATTTTAATTAATAATTTCCCTTAATTGGGTTAATTTGTTGTATTAAAAAATGTTGCAACTAATTTTAACGGGATAAAAATACAAACAAAATTTAAATATACAAACTTTCAGTTTGTTTTTTAACAAACTGAAACAATCATACATAATTCTCTCAATCAAGTTACTTTTGTTTGAGATGAATACTTTAGGAGAAAAGATACGCTATTTTAGAAAGTTGAAAGGATTGAGTCAAGAAGATTTGGCTTATGAACTAGACATTTCTTTAACAGCTTACTCTAAAATAGAAAGAAACATCACAGATGTTAATTTTTCTCGATTAATTCAAATCACGAAAGTTCTTGATATTTCTTTAATAGAACTTTTATCTGTTAACGAAAATTATAAGTCTTTAAAACAAGAAAACGAACAATTAAAAAATATAATCTCTAAAAAAGACCAAGAAATAATTACTTTACAAAATCAATTAATACAAATACTTAAGAAAAAATAATTTCTTAATATTCACAGCCTGTCTTACGTTTGCTTCATATATTTTATATCTTTTTGGGTTGGAGTTTTAATATTTTCAGTTATACACAACAGGTTTGTATATGAAAAGTAGAGTAGTTTTTTAGTGTTAATCTTTTTATAAATGTAGGAAAACCAATCAGATTAACCGATAATAGTTATTTTTTTTTATCTGGTGTTTTTTGTTTAATTAATACAGATTCTCTGTCAATTATTTCAGATTCCAAAAGATTGTCAACTATATCCATTATTTTTAGTAAAACTTCTTTTTCAGGTTTATATCCTCTATGAGCAGAGGCGTTTCCAGCATCAATTGCAGTTTCTAAAGAACTAATTTTAGATTTAGTTATAAATCCTTTTTCGACTAGTTTGTTTAATTTTTGCTTAAAAGTTCCAACATCTCCAACTTTGTCAACTATATAAACATCTAAAATAGTTCTAATCCCTATGAGTGCGATAATGAAACATCCAACATTTATTGAAAAATAAACTTCTCTTAATATTTCTAAATATTTGATTGGTAATTTTCTATACCATTCAGGATATTTTCTAGCATATTCTTTTGGAAACTGGAAAATGATATCTTTTGAATCATCTCTTTCAGTTTTTACTATATGTTTAAAAGTCAGTTTCTCACAACCATTACATTTAGAAATTTGCCAGATATTAAATCCAACCATCCATAGCGATTCTGTTTTTAAATTTTTATCATCTTTGGCAAGAATTTCTAATGGTTCTATCTCGTGATTTTTATATTCTACGGTTTGATTGGTTTCTTTTTGACAACTTCCGCAATATGTCTTTATTATCTCATTTGTCATTTTCTAGTTGCACATGTTTTATATTATATAATATACAGATGGACTATGGTTTTTATAAGATTTATTTTTTCCAAATATATAAAAAATAGCTTATAAATCAAGTAAATAGTTTTTAAACAGGCATATACTGCTTATTTTTAAGTAAAATACAGTAGGTAAATTAATTTTAAATAAGTACTTTAGTAGAGTAAAAAAATTAATATGAACTAAAAATTTAAAGGTATGAAAAAAATTTACTTATTAGCAATTTCTATTATTAGTTTTCAAGCAATAAATGCTCAGATTACTAACTATGCTACCATTCCTTATGCAACAGGTTTTGAGAGTGGTACTTTAGATAACAATTGGTACACTACTTCAAGTTCTCAAGATGGAAGAATACAAATTTGGAACTCTACGAGTTTAATATGGAGTGGAGATACCGCAAAAGCACATACAGATAGTTTATGGCTAGGTATGGATAATAGTCCGGGAGGAAGTTATGTAACCAATGAAGCTTGGATAGGTTTAGATTTACTAGGCGAAACACAAGTTAGATTTACTTTTTGGTGGGCAGAATGGAATGATGAAACCGAACCACAAGATGGAATTTATATTTCTGATGATGGTGGAACTTCATTTACTAAAGTACTTGATTTAAATGGTGCTTCTTATACTGATTTACAGTGGTACTATTTCGATTTAAATTTAGATAGCCTTAATACTGTACATGGCTTAAATTTTACTGCTACTTATGTTATAAAGCTTCAGCAATACGATAATTATTATTTTGCAGGAGGAAATGATGGTTTCTTATTTGACGATATTAATGTTGAAAGTACGATAGTTTCAAACATTTCAGAGCAAGATGAAGTGAAAGTGAAAGTTTTTCCTAATCCAACTGCTGATTTTGTTAACATTAGCTTAAGCAAGTCAAATAATAACTATTCTTACCAATTATATTCAATAGATGGACAATTAATTGAAGAAAATAATTCAATAAACGAAAACAGTATAAAGTTGAATTTATCTGATTATAATGCTGGAGTTTACTTTGTTAACCTTTATAGCAATGGAGAAATGATACACTCTCACAAACTATTCAAACAATAATACTTCTATTACTGATGAAACAGAAAGAGGCTGATTAAAATAATCAGCCTCTTTTTATTCAGTATAATTCATCTGATAAGTGATTATCTTTAATTAAAACTTGCTTAAATTTCCTTTCCAACACAGAGTTGTTCATTTTTATTCTTCTTTTACAATAAATTCAGATGTATTTAAATATTCTTTATTGTTTGCAAAAATAAATAAGCAGCTTCCATTAGCTATACTACCTATAATTTCTTTTGATAAATCAATTGGTAAAGCCGGACATCCCCAACTTCTTCCGAGTCTGCCATGTTGCTTAATAAATGCTTGGCTAACATAAGATGCACCATGAATTACTATTGACCTTTTTCGTGCATTATCATTTATTCCTTTTTCTAACCCATCTAACCTTAATGAATAACCATGTTTGCCATAATAAGTCTCAGCGGTAACAAAAAACCCTAAAGAACTTTCTAATGATTTTGGTTGGTTTGAGAAACTCTTGGCATAATTCTCTCCGGAGTTTTTTCCATGTGCTACCCAACTTGTAAAAATCAATTTCTTTTGCTCAAGATTGATTACAAAAAATCTTTTTTCTGTTGATGGTTTAGTAAAATCAATAATGGTGATGATTTTTTTCTTTTGTACCTTATCAATTTTATTATATCCGGATAAAGCAATGTTGAATATATCTTTTGAAACCACTTTTTCTAATTGACAATCTTTCCACAACTGATCATAAGTAGAACCCGAATCAGGAGAATTTACTACTAAACCATGTTGATTCTCAAGAAGAAAAAATGATAAAATGAATAAAGTAAAAAATTTAAAGCTCATATTTTTAATCTGTTAAAACAAATTACAGCTTGTGATGTATTGGATTTATTTTTAGAAAGGCTTTTAATTAAATCTTGCTTTACTCTTAACACCACCAAATGGGTTAGGGTAAACGTATCTAAAAGCAATTTCATAAGCCCCTTGTCCGCCCGAAGCATCATTTAAGGAAGAAGTGTTTACATCATAACTAAAGGTAAGGTTGTAATTATCAATTTCAAAACAAAGCATGGCGACTACAGCATCGTTCCAACGGTAAAATAAACCACCACCCATAGCCATACCCTTTACATTTTGCGTGTACTTAGATTCTTCTTTAAACTTATATAATACATTAGAACCAAACATTATTTCATTTATAGCTCCTTGTCGGGAATAAAATAAATAAGGTAATACCGTAAATTTAGGACTTACACCAATAATAGCATTGGCATGCCATATCCATCGGTAATGTAATTGGTCGGCAAAAACATTCTGAAACTCAAAATCGGGTTTGGTTAAGTGGTGCATAGAAATACCACTGTTTATCAACAATTTTTTTCCCGAAAGGTAATTTTCATCATTTCTGTAAGTCCAAACAATTCCCGAAGTATAATCTGTAGTACCAAATGATAAATTATCACTACCATTACCTTCGTTAGAAGTGAGTGTAGAATTGTATTGAAAACCATCATACTGACTTCCCCATTTAAGAGAAGCAATAGAAGTAGAACGCTGAAAATAACCACCCTGAACTCCTAAACCAAGCGTATTTTTATCATTAACATTTACATGATAAGCAACACTAAGGTTAGCTTGAGTGGTTTTGGTTTGCGATTCTCCGGCTTTATCATTAAAAAAGTAAAGACCTCCGGCAAAATAGCCTTTTTTGCTACTGTTTTTAGGTTTAAAGTTCATATCAAAACTAGCCATCATGGTATTAAAAGGGGTAGTTACGCTTCCCCATTGGCTACGGTAGTTCAAAATTCCACGCATGGTATATTCCGAACCGGCATTGGCAGGATTAACCAATAAGGGAGTCATGTGTGTCTGGCTTAAGTGAATATCTTGAGCAAAAATACTGCTCACAAAACACATTAATATTGGTATAATTATTTTTTTCATGTCTTTTTAATAGCTAGCTTCTTATTTAAAGATAGTAACATCTCCTTTCAATTCTATTTCTTCTCCATTAATTAATTTCGCTTGGACTGTATAAGCATAAACACCTGAGTTAAGGTAAGTGCCGTTATAAAAGCCATCCCAACAACCATTTACATCTTCCGTTTCATAAATTAAAGCTCCCCAACGAGAATATACCCTAAACAATACTTCTGATAAACAGTTGCTATATACTTTTAAGCAATCATTATTACCATCACCATTGGGTGAGAAAGCATTGGGTACATAAACCTCTCCGCAAGTTTCATCCACATAAACCGTTACACAAGCTGAATTAAAGCAACCGTCTTTTTGTGTTTGCACACAATAGGTAGTAGTTTCTCTTGGTGAAGCTGTTGGATTAGCACAAGTAGTGCAAGATAAGCTATCAGTTGGCGTCCAAAGAAAAGGAGGAGTACCTTGAGCATAAATAGGAGTAGATTGTCCCATCATTATAGTGGTACCTGCGTAAGCATTAATAGTTGGTAAAGGTTTTACCTGAACAGTATAAGAAGTGCTGTCAACACATCCGTTAGTGGTAACAATAACAGTATATGTTGTAGTATCGTTTGGCATTACACTTATGGTAGAAGTAGTATCTGTGGTACTCCATAAATAAGAGCCTCCACCTGTTGCTGTAAGTTGAGTAGTTTCACCATCACAAATAATATCAGTTCCTGTAATGGTAGCCACCGGTTGAGGAATTAAATTTACAGTATGCTGAGCTGAATCTATACATCCAAAAGAACTTGTACCAACAACCGTATAAGTAGTGGTAACAGTTGGAGAAACCGTTATAGAAGGAGAGGTAGCACTGTTGCTCCAAACATAAGAAGCAGCACCTGTAGCTGTTAATGTTGCATTTGTACCTAAGCAAATAGAATCATTTCCGGTAATATTAACGTTAGGTAGTGGATTTACATTTACCGTAATACTAGTAGAATCAAAACATCCATTAGCATTGGTAACAATTACACTATAAGTAGTGGTGGTTGTAGGAGTAACAGTAATTGCAGCTGCAGTGTCTGTAGTATTCCATAAATAACTATTCCCGCCATTTGCTGTAAGTACAGTAGAATCTCCCACACAAATAGTAGTATTTCCTGAAATAGTTGGGGTAGGCAATGGATGAACTGTAACTGTAAATGTCGCAGTATCAAGACATCCACCAACATTTATTTCTACCCAATAAGTGGTAGTAGTTGTTGGAGAAACAATCAATGAATCTAAGGTAGAATTATCATTCCAAGTATAAGTTCCACCACCGGAAGCATGCAAAACTAAATTATCGCTAATACAAATGCTTGTATCATTAGCAGTAATACTTGCCGTTGGTTGTGTTAAAATCTGAACCGTTGTAGTATCATAACCCACACAACCATTTGCATCTGTTCCTTCTACCCAATAAGTTGTAGGTGTGGCTGGGTTTACATTTCTAGGATTGGTAGTACTGTTATCATCCCAAACATAGGTGTTTCCACCTGATGCTGTTAATGTTGCAGTAGAACCATTACAAACGCTTACAGGATTACCATTATTAATTTGAATAGTAGGATTAGGATTTACTGTAATGGTTTTAGTCATGGTTTGTTTATTACCACAAACACCTTCTACAACTAAAGTGTAAGTAGTAGTAGTAGATGGCTGAACAGTGATGTTTTGAGTAGTATCTCCACCTGGCATCCATAAATAAGAAGAAGCCAAATCAGGACCAAATAAAGTAGTAGTGTCTCCATAACAAATGTTTGGTCGTGGTGCAACTATATCAGGAAATTGAATACCAGAGTTTGCGGTTATGGTGTAGCTACAAATATCTCCGGCATAACCATCTATCATTAGGTAATAATCATTACCAATAGTTAGGTTGTTAGCAGTAATGGTAAAGTTAGTAGAACTTTCTTCAAAATTAGATACAGGAGTAAAATTGCAACAACTTGTTGCTGCTTCAAAAATTTGCATTTGAATTCCACCCGAAGGATAATTACCAATCCAGCAGTTACTAATGGCTACATTAAGAATAGCAGTTGTATTTCCTGCTGTAAATTTAATCCATGAGTTATTGTTAATCTGAACATCAAATAAAGGAGCGCCTGTTCCCCAAGGTCCACCTTGCCCGAAAATACCACCGGTATTTGTTCCCGGAGTATAAGTATAAGTTGGAGGGTTGTTTTGTTCTGCATTTCCACGCATATTACAAGGTCTATCTGGTGTGTAAGCTGCGCTAGTAGTTCCGCTATAACCATTCAAATCGCAAATATATAAGGCTGTAGAGCAAAAATCATTTACAGGAGAAGCCACACAAATTCCAAAATCTCCTGTGGTTGTTCCAAATCCCCAATACCTAATGTAGTAAGTAGCTCCTGGTGTTAACCCTGTTGCAGAGATAAAAGGTTTAAAATCGTTTCCTGTTCCTGGATAGTTATAATCGTCAGAACAAGCTATTTGCGTTAAACTGCCGCAAGTTCCACTATATAAAGCCATCACACCATCATTAATACCAAAATTTAGCTGTGTAGTTATAGAAATCTGACCGTTTGCAGGAACAACCACACTAAACCATACATCAGCACTTCCTGCACCAAATCCACCTTGTTGTGGAGCAGAACCACCTGAACAAGCTAATGGAGTAGGGGCTCCCATTGAAGCAGTAGCACCAACTGTTGAGAATTGTAAGAAATTACAATCCGAATTAACAGTAGGGAGAGCTATGGCATTACATGGTTCATCATTAGTTGGTATTGGAGATGCAGAAGGACCTGTTATACAAATGTCAAACGGATGTCCACCACCTCCATAATAATCATAAACCCTAACAAAATAAATATTCCCTGGAATTAACCCTACCGCATTTATCACTTCATTTCCATTCATAAACCCCGAATCTTCACATTGTATAGAACTAAGCGTTCCACACCCTGTTCCTGAAAATAATTCTAATACAGGATCCATAGATGAAGATGGATTTACAGTAATAGTTGCTGTTGAATTAACCGCTGTAAAACTAAACCAAACATCGTCATCAGCATTTCCTGTACATCCAACCATTGATTGTGTAGCACCAACTGATGTGGCACTTGTGTTTATACATGTCGTGTTTACTAATAAATTGATGGCATTTCCACAATTATCATTACTTGGAGCAGGAGGAGGGTTGGTAACACAAATAGTAAAAGTTCCTGAACCGGCCCCCACACCATAATGATAAACTCTTATTCTGTAAGTATTCCCTATAGTTAAACCTGTAGCATTAATGGTTTCTGTTTGTCCTGTAAAACCTTGATCCATGCATGATATAGATACCAAAGAAGCACAAGTATTAGAAAATAGTTGCACCACAGGATCCATTGAAGCACTTGGTGTAACAATAATTTGATGAGAGGTGTTAGTAGCTACAAATTGATACCAAACATCATCATCGGCATTTCCAACACAACCAGGAATATTTTGAGTCGCTCCAATAGTAGTTCCTGATGTAGGAGAGGAGCAGTTAGCAGTAACACTTATAGAAGTAGCAAAAGAACAATTATCTGCTTGGGCAAATAAATTATTGCTTAATGCTATAATAGTAAATAATATAAATAATTTAAAAAATCTCATAAATCAAGGACTAAGGGTTAATAGTTTCAAATTTTATTTCTTTAGGCATTAAGCCGTGCTGAGAAATAATTTTTTTCAAATCGGTAGGCTGAAATAGTATATCTCCTTCAGATTTTCTAGGTTTTTCTTTAACAATTACCACTAATTGACCCAATTGTTTTTCTTCTTTATATTTTACTTTAGCCTCAAAAACATTAACAAGTTGACTTACTTCTGTTTCTATTTGAGAAATGCTTGTAGCCGATAATTCTCCAGAAAAATCATAATAATACATGGTCGTTACTTCTTGTTGATGGGTTGCTGTAGCTTGAGCTAACAAGTTGCCGAAACCAAAAATAAAGAGATGAATAAAAAGGACTAATAGTTTAAAAAATTTCATATCAATGATTTATAAATAATTAACAAAAGGGGAAGCAAATGTATAAAATTTTAACCATTGAAAGCAAATCTATTTTTAAACATAGTGTTAATTTAATGCTATTAGATTAGAGAGAAATAAGCTATGACTAACTTTTGAATTATTATTTTAAGTACATATACTTTTCTTTAAACATACGCATAGAAGAAAATTGATAATATTTCAGATATGAAAGGGCGTAATATAAAATATAAAGGTGAAGCATATTAGATGAAAGATAAGGAGTATAATATATAAATCAAAGGGAGCAGTACAATAAACAAATTAAAGATTCGAAAAAAAGATTAAAAAAATTGTCTTCACAATCAGGTGATTAAGGGGGAGTGGGGATAAAAAGTAAAAAAAAGTAAAAAAAAGTTTTGGGAAAAGGAAAAGAGTTGTACTTTTGCAGCCCGTTTGAGACGAAATGATGGGGAATAAGGAGAGAGAAGCGGGAGAAACAGAGAGTTCTTTGAAGAAATTGAAGTAGAGAAAAAAAGGTAAATATCCTTGAGTAAAATCAACGCGTAGTAATTTTTTAGAAACAAATAAGAATAATTACAACGGAGAGTTTGATCCTGGCTCAGGATGAACGCTAGCGGCAGGCCTAACACATGCAAGTCGAACGGTAACAGGAATTAGCTTGCTAATTTGCTGACGAGTGGCGCACGGGTGCGTAACGCGTATGCAACTTACCTCTAACAGGAGAATAGCCTTTCGAAAGGAAGAATAATACTCCATAATATTTATTAGTGGCATCATTAATTTATTAAAACTACGGTGGTTAGAGATAGGCATGCGTCCTATTAGCTAGTTGGTGAGGTAACAGCTCACCAAGGCGATGATAGGTAGGGGGCCTGAGAGGGTTATCCCCCACACTGGTACTGAGACACGGACCAGACTCCTACGGGAGGCAGCAGTGAGGAATATTGGTCAATGGACGAAAGTCTGAACCAGCCATGCCGCGTGCAGGAAGACTGCCCTACGGGTTGTAAACTGCTTTTATATAGGAATAAACCCTCGTTCGTGAACGAGGCTGAAGGTACTATAAGAATAAGGACCGGCTAACTCCGTGCCAGCAGCCGCGGTAATACGGAGGGTCCAAGCGTTATCCGGATTTATTGGGTTTAAAGGGTCCGCAGGCGGGAGAATAAGTCAGTGGTGAAATCCTGTCGCTTAACGATAGAACTGCCATTGATACTGTTTTTCTTGAGTATAGATGAAGTGGGCGGAATGTGTCATGTAGCGGTGAAATGCATAGATATGACACAGAACACCGATTGCGAAGGCAGCTCACTAAACTATAACTGACGCTCATGGACGAAAGCGTGGGGAGCGAACAGGATTAGATACCCTGGTAGTCCACGCTGTAAACGATGATTACTCGGTGTTAACGATATACGGTTAGTGCCTAAGCGAAAGTGATAAGTAATCCACCTGGGGAGTACGGTCGCAAGATTGAAACTCAAAGGAATTGACGGGGGCCCGCACAAGCGGTGGAGCATGTGGTTTAATTCGATGATACGCGAGGAACCTTACCTGGGCTTAAATGGGAAATGACAGTTTAGGAAACTAGACCTTCTTCGGACATTTTTCAAGGTGCTGCATGGTTGTCGTCAGCTCGTGCTGTGAGGTGTCGGGTTAAGTCCCATAACGAGCGCAACCCCTATCTTTAGTTGCCAGCGAGTAATGTCGGGGACTCTAGAGAAACTGCCGGTGCAAACCGAGAGGAAGGTGGGGATGACGTCAAATCATCACGGCCCTTACGTCCAGGGCTACACACGTGCTACAATGGCGAGTACAAAGAGCAGCTACTTGGTGACAAGATGCTAATCTCAAAAGCTCGTCTCAGTTCGGATCGGAGTCTGCAACTCGACTCCGTGAAGCTGGA
>LADZ01000042.1 GCA_000961845.1 Flavobacteriales bacterium BRH_c54 | reverse complement strand
CTGAGTGCTTTGTAAATCACTTTTTCGCATTTTGCTTTAGATAAACCGATAGGTTTTTCAACAACTACGTGTAGGTTATAATCTAACGCTAATGAGGCTTGGTCGGAATGTAAGCCATTTGGCGTACAGATGTTTACAACATCTACTTTAATACCTGATTTTAAAAATTCTTCTAATGAATTGAAAAAAGGTACGTCATATTTTTCAATACCTAAGTTTTCTTTTGGAGCTGCATCACAAAGTGCTACTAATTCAGCTTCAGAATTGCCAATTATCATTTCAGCATGTCGTTTACCAATGTGCCCGCAGCCTACAACGGCAAATTTTATCTTGTTTTCAGTCATTATTATTGTATTTTAATTACCTGATTGTTTTCTAATTTATATTTTTCATCACTTTCCGGACAAACAGCCAACCCATTTTCATCAAAATTTAAACGATGTCCATATTCGCTAACCCAACCTAATTGTTTTGCTGGATTTCCTACCCATAAAGAGTAAGCAGGGATATTTTTAGTCACTACTGCTCCAGCTCCAATAAAAGCATACGCTCCAATATCATGTCCGCAAACTATGGTGGCATTGGCACCAATGGAAGCTCCTTTACCAACGTGTGTTTTTAAATAGTCATTTCGTCTGTTTACAGCACTTCTTGGGTTAATTACATTAGTAAAAACCATAGATGGTCCTAAAAAAACATCATCATCGCAAGTAACACCTGTGTAGATAGACACATTGTTTTGTACTTTAACATTATTACCTAAAACTACCTCTGGAGAAATGACAACATTCTGACCAATGTTACATCGCTCACCAATTATACAATTAGGCATGATATGAGAAAAGTGCCAAACTTTGGTGTCATGACCAATTTTACAACCTTCATCAATAACAGCAGTTTCATGAGCGAAAAAGTGTTCAGGTTTGAGGTTTGAGGTTTGAGGTTTCATGTTATAGGTTGAAGTTTGAGGTTATTAATCTAAAGTATTATAATTTTCTATTGGTTCGTTAAATTTATTTCCTTTATATTCAGTATTTTTTAGATATTTCATAAAAGTGCTAATTTTTTTACTAATTAATTCAGTTTTAGATTTTAGTTCTTCAAATTTTTCATTATCAATATAATTTCTATATGAAACTTTATATAATTGAGAACGTGTTTCACCGCAAGAACCTTTAGCGATACTTAAAAAATGAATAAATTCTTTATTTCCTTCTCTTTCAAAACCTTCTGCAATATTATCACTAATTGACATCGCTGACCTATCAATCTGATTTTTAAGAGCATAATCTGTATCTAAATCTGTACTTTTAATAACATCATAAATTTCACTAGATAAACTATTTGCTAATTGCCAAATTTCTAAATCTTCAAATTTTGTAATTGTTGCCATTGCTTTAAGGTTTAAGGTTTGATGTTTGAGGTTTTTTCAACTTCAAACATCAAACTTATAACTTGTAACTATTTTATATACTGTTCAAAATTTTTGTGATCTACTTTTGTTAATTCCTCTTGTGAAAGGTTTTTAAAGTATTCATAAGTAATTTTTAATCCTTCGGCTCGGCTTATTTTTGGTTCCCAATTTAATAATTTTCTAGCTTTGTCAATATTAGGTTGACGTTGCATGGGATCATCTTTAGGTAACTCTTTGTAAATGATTTTTTGGGTTGTGCCTGTAAGTTTTATAATTTCTTCGGCAAACTCTAAAATGGTTATTTCATCAGGATTTCCAATGTTTACAGGTTCAGCATAATCACTAAATAGTAACTTGTAGATTCCTTCAATTAAATCATCTACATAACAGAAAGAACGTGTTTGATTACCTTTTCCAAAAACCGTTAAATCCTCTCCACGCAATGCTTGTCCAATAAAGGCCGGTAAAACTCTACCATCGTTTAAGCGCATTCTTGGTCCGTAAGTATTAAAAATTCGTACAATTCTGGTTTCTACACCGTGGTATCTGTGGTAAGCCATGGTTATCGCTTCTTGAAATCTTTTTGCTTCATCATAAACTCCTCTCGGTCCTATAGGATTTACATTTCCGTAATACTCTTCTGTTTGTGGATGAACCAATGGGTCGCCATACACTTCTGAAGTAGATGCAATAAGCATTCTAGCATTTTTGTTTTTTGCCAATCCCAATAAATTATGTGTTCCTAAAGAGCCCACTTTTAAGGTTTGTATAGGAATTTTTAAATAATCGATAGGAGAGGCGGGCGATGCAAAATGAAGAATATAATCTAACTTTCCGGGAACATAAACATAGTTGGAAACATCATGATGATAAAACTCAAAATTTTCTAAAGGAAAAAGGTGTTCAATGTTTTTAAGATCTCCGGTTATCAGGTTGTCCATACCAATTACATGAAAACCTTCGTTGATGAATCTATCGCACAAATGGGAGCCTAAAAAACCTGCTGCTCCGGTAATTAAAACTGTTTTTTTAGTTGAAGGTTTTTGGTTCATGGATTGAGTTTTTTCAAATTATTCGTTTAATAATTCTAAGTTTATGTGAGTATCTGTTGGTTTCTGCATTAAAAATTCCTTGATGATCAATACTGTCAATTCTTACTTTTCCAGAGGCATGTATAATTTTATTATCGCTAAGCATAATGCCAACGTGAATAATTTTTCCTTCTTCATTATCGAAAAAAGCTAAATCGCCACTTTCCGATTCTTCAATAAAACTAAGTGTTTGTCCGATGTTTGCTTGTTGGTAAGCATCTCTGGGTAATTTAAAACCTATGCTTTTATAGATTATTTGAGTAAACCCCGAACAATCTATACCAAAAGGCGAACGACCTCCCCATAAGTAAGGAGCATTTAAAAATAGCAATACATGGTCGGCAATGAGTTCTTTTTTTGGTGCTGATGGTAAAATTTCGTTACCATCAAATTCAAAGTTTAAATCGGAAAAGTGAATGTTTTTATCTTTAAAATTAGGTAGCGTACTACCAATAACTATAGGAGTTAGTTGGTTGGTATTTTTGTTTTTTACGATGCTTAATAAATCTCCTGACACTATTGGTTCAGCGTGATGGATAGCTTCATATTCTTCTTCGGAAATTTCAGCAACTTGTTTTTCATCTACCCAACATTCGTAGTTATCGTAAGCGGTTTTAATTTTTTTCCAACCTTTACGCTTTTCTTCGTAAATAGAAAAAACTTCACCAAAGAGGAGCTGCGTTACCATTTCGCTTTTATCAGATGGTTCAGCTCTTCCCGGGACTACACTTAAACTACAAATGCCGTATTTCACTATAATTAGCGTTTAAATCTATTATACATTTTCAATAACAATAGCAGAAGCTCCGCCACCACCATTACAAATTCCTGCGGCTCCTAATTTACCGTTGTTTTGTTTTAATACATTAATTAAGGTTACCACGATTCTAGATCCTGAGTTTCCTAGTGGATGACCTAAAGAAACCGCTCCACCATTCACATCTACTTTTTCCGGATTTAATCCTAATTCTTTAATATTGGCTAGACCAACTACAGCAAAAGCTTGGTTTAATTCCCAATAATCGATATCATCAACAGATAAGTTAGCTTTTTTCAATGCTTTTGGGATAGCTAAAGATGGAGCAGTAGTGAACCATTCTGAATCTTGAGCAGCATCTGCATAACTCACAATTTTAGCTAGAGGTTTTAATCCTAAGTTTTCCATTTTTTCTTTGCTCATTAAAATTAGGGCAGAAGCACCATCATTTAATGTTGAAGCATTGGCAGCGGTTACTGTTCCTTCTTTATCGAAAGCCGGACGTAAACCTGGAATTTTGTCTAACATTACGTTGGTATATTCTTCATCTTTAGTAACCAAAATTGGGTCACCTTTACGTTGAGGAACTTCCACAGGAACTACTTCATTGTCAAATTTTCCTCCATCCCAAGCGGCTTTAGAGCGGTTGTAAGAAGTAATAGCAAAGTTATCTTGTTCTTCTCTCGAAATGTTTTTTTCTGTAGCACATGTTTCGGCACAATTTCCCATGTGTTTGTTGGTATAAACATCCCACAAACCATCTCTAATCATACCATCTACCATGGTTACATTACCTAATTTTACTGCTGAACGAGCATCGTAATAATGAGGTACCATGCTCATGTTTTCCATTCCACCTGCCACAACACAGTCGTTATCTCCTGTCATAATAGATTGAGCCGCTAACGAAATAGCTTTCATACCTGAGGCACAAACTTTATTTACAGTAGTTGCGGGAGTATTATTACTTAAGCCTGCAAAAATTGCTGCCTGACGAGCAGGAGCTTGACCAACATTGGCTTGCATTACATTACCCATAAAAACTTCATCAACATTTTCGGGAGCTAAATTGATTTTTTTTATTGCTCCGCTAATAGCTGCTGCACCTAATTTGGTAGCAGGTACGCTAGATAAACTTCCTAAAAAACTTCCTATTGGTGTTCTTACTGCAGATACGATATAAACTTCTTTCATTTTTAGTATATTTTTTAAATTGAGCTAATATTTTTATTACCCCACGAAATTAGACTTTTTTCGTTAATTGAAAAGCTAATAAAAGCATACTTTTATACATATTTTTTGAGTGGGTATATCTTCTTGAAAGGAGAAGAAGTTGTTCGAAGCTGCCGTGAGCAACGAGAATACAACATCAGAGGTGTGGTTTTTTATTTATCATTTTTATTTGTGAAGATTTTTATGTCCGAATATAGATAAATACTTGCAATTGCTATGGCTCCAAGTCCTGCTATAATTGTTTTAATTGTCATAGGCTTTAAAACTAAATAGACACCAAATACAATTAAAAAAATGCAAAATGGATAAGCAAAAAATCTGATTAACGTTCTTTTTGCACTCCACTCATTTGTAACTTTCTCTACTTTTATTTCTTGTGGTCTGCCGTTTAATACGTCAGATAAATTTTTTAGAAATGTCCTAATATTTTTTCTGTTCCATCCATAAGAGGTAACGGAACTCATATGGTCTGGGTCGCAAATACTATTTATTAAAAGTCGGTCTTTGTCCTTTATGATTGTAATCATTTCTCCCCAACTTCCTGACCAGTTCCATGGTCTAGCCGCTCTAAAAAAAGTCTTGTTGTTTCTTTCAATTTTCCACTCCAAATCTTTTATAGTTCGTTCAATTGCTTCTTGAAATTGCTCGGCTGTATATGACATTTGAATTTCTTTAAAATTCAGTCGTCTGTATTGAATGATTGCAAAAATTATAGCAAGTGCTAAAAATGGCAAATAAGTGTTAATCAGTTCGTCTGCTGTTCGCACACCTGTATAAGTGCCTGTTATGTATATTTTTATTAAACTCCAACCTGATAGTGAAACAATAAAAAGAAGAAATAATACTATTCCATAATGAGTCAGAGACTGCATAATTGTCAACTTCAGTCTTTTGTTTTTTTTCATTATGGTTACCCACTCATTTTTCACTGTTGATGTTGTATTTAACTTGATTGCTAACTCTTATCAGTTTGATATTTTAGATTTTATTTGGCAAGGTATAGTGGGGATGCTGTTTAAGTTTTGTTATGAATTTTTTTTTGTACTTCTTTTCTTCATTTCATACATAGCGATGAACTTATTTCCCATTTTCGAAGTTTGAAACTTGACCCATGCTACTCCAGAAACTTTTACGATTTCAGCGAGATTATAAATTCTTAAATGGGAGATTAAATTACGTATTAGGAACATTACATCATTAGAAGTACCAACTCGATTTGATAACCCAATACTAAGTATCGATCTGTGTTTATAAAAAAGATCAAGAGCGTTCGTTACCCGAGCTTTTTTATTTATACTAAGTTCAGCTGGAACGATAATCTCAATAGCCTTGAGGGCGTTTACTATATCTTCATATTTATAATCTCCAATTTTATCAAGACGTGATGACTCAACAATTTTCAACTCTTCCTCAAGATTTTTAGTTCTGTCTTCAAGTTCTACATTTTGGGCAATAATTTGTTTGACATCTGGCACATCAGCTGCTCTAACCCAGCCGTTTAATTCATGTCTTGATTGTATATCGAGTAATGACTCAAGAATTGATAGTTTAATTTCGTTGTCGTCTCGAAAAAACCTTGAAATTTTAGACAGTACCAATTCTTTGAACTTTTTATATTTGTCAGGTGATTCGAGTTCCAGTACATCTTTGCCATTTTCTTTTACCTTTTTGTTCAAAAGCTCCTCATGCATAACAATTGCAAAAACTGGTATGTTTAATTCTTGAGCGTATTGGTATTCAATTTCAGTATATGATAAACCAGTGGATGGTTCTATTGAACCATATCTGCCTCCAAGCAATAACATATATATATCTGATTCTTCAATCCATCTTCTAATTATTTCCAATTGAGATTCATTACCCGCAGAGAATAATTCCATTCCAGCTGGAATATGACCAGCTCTTAAAATTGCTTCTACACAGGATTGTCTCTCATTAATCAAGTCACTAAATGTTGATGATACAAATACTTGATATTTTTTCTTCATATATTTTAAATTGTGTATAACTTGTGTATATAGGTCTGATTTCTATCAAACTTATTTTCTCCAAATATATCAAAAATAGCTTATAAATCAAGCAATTGGTTTTTTTTTGTACTTTTATTGGGTAAGGTATAGGAGAGATTGAACACTTAAAAACAACATATTAATTCTTTTGTTTTTAATAGCTTTTTAACTATAGCTATATTTTAAGTTTAAATTTTAACAGTATCTTTAAACAATTGTGTATTTTTATTTTTTATTAAAAAATGAAGATAAACATACACTATAGTAGTTTTTTACGCATTCCTTCTAATTTCTTTTTAGTTAGTTGTATTTTTATTCTTTCTATTTTTTCTATAAAACAAGTTGCTGCGAGCCATATAGTTGGTGGAGTAATGACGTATGAATGTTTAGGCAATAATGATTATCAAATAAATTTAACCATATATAGAGATTGTAATGGTGCTGGAGCTCCTTTCGATCAGGTTGCTCCCATTGGAGTTTTCAATGCAAATGGAAATCTTTTAAATGTATTTTCTGCTTCATTTCCGGGTTCAACACCTGTACCTATAATCATAAACAATCCCTGTTTAATTACTCCTCCTAATGTTTGTGTTGAGCGGGCAGATTACCAAGTAATCATAAATTTACCGCCATTAGCCGGAGGTTATACCATTGCTTATCAGAGATGTTGTAGAAATGGTAGTGCTCTTAATATTGTAAATCCAATTAATATGGGCTCTACTTATATGGTTGAAATTCCAGACCCTGGATTAGCAACATGCAATAGCAGTCCTACATTTAACAATCCACCTCCGGTAATGATGTGTAATGGATTTGAGTTTACCTACGATTTGAGTGCTACTGATATTGATGGCGACTCGTTGGTTTACGAATTTGGAGACCCAATTAATGGTGGAAATCAAACTAATCCGGCTCCAAATCCACCTACATCACCTCCTTATACCACAATTCCTTGGAATACGGGGTATACAACAAACAATCAAATTCCTTCTAATCCTCAATTTACCATTAACCCTCAAACAGGTTTTTTATCCGGAACACCAACCGTTAATGGTTTTTATACCTTTGCTATAAAAATAAAAGAGTATAGAAATGGAGTGTTAATTAGTGAAGTAGTTAGAGATTTTTTATTAATTGTAACTACCTGCTCAACAAATACAGTTGCTGATATAAGCCCTCAAACCACGCTTTGTACAGGATTAACAATAAATTTTAATAATAACAGTATAAATGCATCATTATTTCATTGGGATTTTGGAGATGTTAATTCTCCTAATAATACTTCTACCGCTGTTAATCCTACACATACTTTTTCTGACACAGGAACTTATACCATAATGTTAATAGCCAATCCTGGTTATTTTTGTGCTGATACGAGTTATCAGACTTATGTAATTAGAGAAGCTATTAATCCTTCCTTTCTTCCACAAAACACACAATGTTTAAACGGTAATTCTTTTACATTTAATGCGTTAGGTAATTTTTCGCCAAATGCAATTTACGCTTGGGACTTTACTGCTTCCGCTTCGCCACAAAATAGTAGTTCAGACCAACAACAAGTTACTTATAATGCAACTGGAAATTTTTTAGTGTCACTAACTGTTCAGGATTTTGGTTGTACGGAAACGTATATGGATACTGTTGAAATTCTTCCTTCACCTGCTGCTCAGATTGTACCACAGTCCGTTTTTTGTGATGGATTAATCTCTAGTTTCAGTAATGCTAGTACTTCCGCAACAAGCTATTTATGGAATTTTGGAGATAACAATACATCTACATTAGCCAACCCAACTCATACTTATCAAGATAGTGGTACTTACAATGTAATGTTGGTTGCTAATCAAAGTAATGTGTGTTATGATACTACTTTTGCTACATTTAATATTTACCCCGAATTAACAATTTCTTTTCCGACTCAGCAAGGACAATGTTTGCCTAATAATTTATTTAACCTTAGTGCTCAAGGGAATTTTAATGCTAATGCAGTTATAAATTGGGATTTTGGTAGTTTAGCTACATCAACCAACACTATAGGAAAAAGTGCTACTGTTTCTTTTCCAGATACTGGTTTTTATCCGGTAAGTGTAACGGTTCAAAACTACGGATGTGAGGGTACTTATAATGATACCTTGGGTGTTTATTTGGTTCCGACACCTAATTTTTTTGCATCTTCTGAGGTTGGATGCCAGCCATTTTCGGTTAAATTTCATGATAATTCATTATCAACCACTCCGCTAAGTTATTTTTGGCAATTTGGTGATGGTTCATCCTCAACAGCTTCTTCGCCTACGCATACTTATTTATTTCCTGGCGATTTTGATGTTACGCTCACTATTAGAACTGATTCAGGCTGCATTGATACTAACACCTTCTTTTTAGCTGATTTAATTACCGTAAATCCAAAACCCACGGCCAATTTTTCAGTTAATCCTATTAAATTATCCATACTTAATCCTCATGTAGATGTTAATGACTTATCAAATGAGTTGGATGTTTTCTTTGATTTTGATGATGGTACTATTTTTAATGGAATTTCAACTACACACACGTATCAAGATACGGGGCATTTTAATGTACAACAAATTGTTATTAATGAGTTTGGATGTAGTGACACATTAGATAAAATAGTATGGGTACATTCAGAATTTTTATTATTTGTTCCCACGGCATTTACTCCTGATGGAGATGACTTAAATGATATTTTTCTACCTATAATTTCTGGAGTAAAAGAATATGAATTATTACTATATAACCGTTGGGGAGAGTTATTTTTTAAAACCAAAAATCAAGCTGTTGGTTGGGATGGTACAATTAATGGAAATTTAGCTCCAATAGACAGTTACACCTGGAAAATTATAGTTAAAACGGATTTAAACCGATACTATGAACAAATTGGAGTGATTAATTTAATCCGATAAAAAATAGTCTAACGTCTTTTAGTATAAGTGTCTAAATCATTATTTACAATGTTTTACCTTAGACATATACGTTTAAATCTAAGTTGTTTTATTTGACAAGTATAGGATAAAATAATATAATCAACTTAAGTAAGCCGTCATTTTGCCACTAACAAATTCGATAGAAATATGATCTTTTAGTGTGGTAGAAAGTGATAAGCCAACATAGTGCGTACCGATAGGGTAGCGTTTGTTATTTCTATCAACCAACACAACAGTTGACATTCTTCTGATGTTAAAATTTAAAAGATATTTAACCCCATAAATAAGAGTTTTTCCCGAGTTAAGTACATCATCAACTAAAATAACCACTTTATTTTCAATTTCTTTTTCGGTAACAGAAAGTTTAGGTTCTTCACTTAAAGGATTATCTTTATTGACCTTTAGTGATGCTTCGGTAACGTTAATTGTTGAAATAGCAATAAGTTTTTCGGCAATTTTTTTTGCTAATAAATGCCCTTTTTTCTCAATACCAACAATAACAATTTCTTTTTCTAAATGATTATCCTCAAAAATTTGAAAAGCAATACGATTTATTTTTCTGCTTATTTGCTCGTGGCTTAATATTTTAGTTTTCTGATTTGGCATAATTAAGTTAACGAATTTCTATTTGGTACTGTTGAAATTGAATGGTATCTCCTTTTCTTACTTTTTTTCTTCTTTGTGTTTCCACTTGGTTGTTGTACTTAACCAATCCTTGATCTATGCTCATTTTAGCATCTCCACCTGTATCGCAAACACCTGTAAATTTAAGCAGTTTGTTTAGCTCAATGTATTCATCTTTTAATTCAAACTCAATGATTTCCATGTAGCAAATTAATCTTGGTATTCGGGATTTAGGAAGTTATTTAATGCGTTGCTAAATGCTTTAGAATCTTCAAAAAATGGGTAATGTCCTGTTTCTTTAATTACTTCTAATTTGGTGTTTTTTAATGTTTCGCTTAATAGTTGATTAGAAGCAAAAGGCACATTGTCCATATCACCAATAATAATTATTGATGGACAAGTGATGTTGTTAATTTCGGAAGTAATATCATAGTTAAAAAAGTTTTTCTCCATAATGTTGCTTACTAGCCAAAAGTTGCCGGCTGTTTTTTCGTTGTAGTTGTGTAGTTCATACAATTCATCTACTTTAGTTTGGTCGTATAAATTAGCTTTGTCACCAATTTTCATAGCTTTAGTAAATGTTTCAGGATCTCTTTTTTCAAATTCTTTAGACATCATTAATTTAACCAATTCTTTGGTATCTTCTTCTTTTCTTTTTTGTTGCATGTTGCTCAACATTTTTTCGTAGTGAGCACTAGTTGTAGGAGCGGGAGAAATTAATATAAGTTGGGTAAGGTTGTCAGGGTATTTTTGTCCGTAGTGAAGTGCTAATAAACTTCCCCAAGAATGACCTGCGAGTGTTATTTTATCTTTGTCGAAATGTTTTCTAATGGCTTCAATATCTTCTACAAAAGCAGCTATGTTTATAGATGTAGTATCTTCTGGGAAAGCAGACTTTCCACTACCTCTTTGGTCGTAAAAAATTAACTGATAATTGGCTGCTAATTCATCAAAATAAGGAAGTAAGTAATTGTGAGAAAGTCCTGGTCCTCCATGTAAAAAAAGTATAGGTTCGCCTTCGCTATTACCTTTAATGGTGAAAAAGTGTTCAACACCATTAATTTCTATGGTTTTTTGTTCCGTAGGAATTTCCACTTGCTGTTCTACAGTTTCAGTAGCTTCTTTAGGTTGGTCGCTATTACAAGCAAAAAGTGTTGCTATAGCAACAAATAACGCATTCCATTTAAGTTGATTAACAGTCATAATATTAAATATTTATCGGTTAAAAGTAATAACAATTTTTTAGATTATAAATTTTTTAGTTCAGCAATGGTGTTTATTGGATTTTCTGAAGAAAAAACAAAACTTCCGGCTACCAAAGCGTCAGCCCCACAGTCTAATAATTTTTTTGCATTTGCATTGGTAACACCACCATCAATTTCTATTAACGTATTAGCTCCTTTTTTGGTAATCAACTGTTTTAGTTGTTTTACTTTTTCGTAAGTATTTTCAATAAAAGATTGTCCACCAAAACCGGGGTTTACCGACATTACCAACACCACATCAATATCATTAATAGTATCTTCTAATGCATTCACATTTGTATGTGGATTAATAGCAACTCCGGTTTTCATCCCTTCTTTTTTTATGGCTTGTATGGTTCTGTGTAAATGAGTGCAAGCTTCGTAATGTACGGTTAAAATATCGGCACCAGCATTTTTAAAGTCGCTAATATAGTTGTCAGGATTAACAATCATTAAATGCACATCAAAAGGTTTTTTACTAAACTTTCTGATGGCTTTAATTATAGGCATTCCAAAGCTGATGTTAGGCACAAAAACACCATCCATTACATCAATATGAAACCAGTCGGCACTACTTTTATCGAGCATTTCGGCTTCTTGTTGCAGGTTAGCAAAATCGGATGCTAAAATGGAAGGAGCGATTATTTGTTTCATGAGTTTATTTTTTAATGACGCAAAAGTAAGCTAAAAGTTTAAAAATATAAAAGTTTGTGAGCTTTGTAAAGTAGAAAGTTTAAAAAGTGATTAATTTCACACTATGAAAGAAACCTTAGAGGTTTTAAAAACTTAAAAAATGAAAATTACGGACAAACCAATTGTGGTAGAACAAACTTTTGATGTTTCAATAACTGAACTTTGGAATGCCATTACAGAATTAAAGCAAATGACACAATGGTTTTTTGAGAACATCGAATCATTTGAACCAAAAGTGGGTTTTGAGACAAAGTTTGTTATAGAAAACGAAGGGAGAGTATTTTCTCATTTATGGAAAATTACAGAAGTAGAACGGTTAAAAAAAATAACATACAATTGGAAGTATGAAGAATATACAGGCGATTCATTTGTAACTTTTGAATTGGTTAATCAAGGAAAAAACACAAAGCTGAAGCTTGTTCATACCACAACAAAAGATTTTCCATCAAACATTCCCGAATTTACTAGAGAAAGTTGTGTTGGCGGATGGAATTATTTCATTAAACAGCGTTTAAAGGAGTATTTGAAAAAGCAATAATAGTTAACGACTTATTATTGGGAGTTATTTTTATACAAATTGTTTCATTCGTACCTCACTCGCAATGACGAAAATTTAATCCTCAAAAGTATTTCGGTTGCTAATATAGCCATCCCATTTTTCGAGTAGCTTAGTCATGTCTTCGGGTAAATCGGTTTCAAAATGTAGCCATTCTCCTGTAGCAGGATGCTCAAATCCTAAGGATTTAGCATGCAAGGCTTGTCGGGGTAAAATTTCAAAGCAATTATTGATAAATTGTTTGTATTTGGTAAAAGAAGTACCTTTTAAAATTCTATCGCCACCATAATCTTCATCATTAAACAAAGGATGTTTTATGTGTTGCATGTGTACTCTAATTTGGTGTGTTCTGCCTGTTTCCAATTTACATTCTATTAAGGTAACGTATCCAAATCTTTTTAGCACTTTGTAATGTGTTATGGCATGTTTTCCAAACTCTCCATCAGGAAAAACACTCATTACTTTTCTATTTTGTAAACTTCTGCCAACGTTTCCTACAACAGTTCCATCTTCTTCTTCAAAATCTCCCCAAACTAAGGCTTGGTATCTTCTTTCAATGGTTCTATCAAAAAATTGCTTACCTAAATGTGATAGTGCTTGTTCTGTTTTGGCAATAACCATTACACCAGTAGTATTTTTATCTAGGCGGTGAACTAAGCCAGGACGATTTGCCATAGAGGTTTCCGGTAGGTTTTTAAAGTGATAAATTAAGCCGTTTACCAAAGTGCCGGTATGGTTTCCATATCCCGGATGAACAACTAAACCTGCATCTTTGTTGAGTACTATTACATCATCATCTTCATAAAGAATGTTTAATGGAATATCTTCAGGAATAAGTTCAATTTCTTGAGGAGGGTAGGGAAGTTCAACTGTAATATCATCCAAAGGTTTAACTCTGTAGTTAGCTTTTACAGGTTTTTTGTTTACTAAAATATGTCCTTCGGATAAAGCACTTTGAAGTTTATTTCGGGTAGTGTTAGGAATTCTATCCATTAAAAATTTATCGATTCTCAATAATTCTTGTCCTTTGTCAGCCTTAAACTTGTAATGTTCAAACAAGTCATTGTCCTCTACTTCTTCTTCGTTATATGAATTCATTTATAGGTATTATTGAATAATCAGTTTTTTGGTTTGTATATTTCCTTCGTCTTTATTTATTATTCTAACAAAATAAATTCCTTTGCTAAAATGGCTTACATCAATAGTAGTAATCTGTTGTAAAGTAGTTGTTAGGTGATTTTTTCCGTAAATATCAAAAATTTCAAGTTCAAAAACGGTAGATGAATTTTGTTGAGCAGCAATAGTAACTAAATGAGATGTTGGATTAGGGTAGATGTTAAAATCAGTATTATCTTTTTTATTATTTTCATCAATAGCAGAAATGGGGTCGCCAGTAGAACCAAATACCGGACGAATCATTAAAGAACCATCTGGAAGACCTGCAGATGGATTTTCCCAAATGCCCACGGCATTGTACCAAATTTTATTTTTACTATTGGTATTTACATCATATCCAACATTTAATCTTGAGTTAGATATTTTTTGATATCCTACATAATAAGTTCCCGGATTGAGAATAATAGGAGCATCTAAGGTATAGTTTAAGAATTCGTTGGTAAAAGAATAAGCAGGAAAATAAAAACTGCTTTGCTGATAAACAATAATTTCCGGATTTAAGCTGCTCCAAACGGTAAGTTTAAAACTCTCTCCAGTAATGTTATAAAGAATAGGGTTGAAGTAAATTTGAATGGAAGTAAGTGTGTCGGCTTTTCTAATATTAAATTGATTCGCTAATTTGGCTGTAACTCCCTCAATTCCGTAGCCTAATTCGGCACTTCCATCATCATAAGCGTAGTAAGAGCCAAAAACCTGAAAAGATATTACCGTGTCATTTTTCTGATTAATATCTATAAAAGGATTAATATCAAAATAGTTTTTTATTTGGAAAACTTTATTTACTGAGTTATCTGATGGAAAAGAAAAATCATTTAGAAAAAATGGTGTGGTTTGGTAAACAGCTTGTGGTTCAATTAAGGTAGTATAAGCAGCTACGGTTTTAGAAGCAATTCCTGTTGGATAAACTTCCACAACTGGACCAGCACCATTGTTATCGCTTACTTCATATTTATAGAAAACATCGTAAGAGTTGTTAAAATTATTTTTATAAGCAACAGGCATGGTTTCCGCCATTAAGCCAATGGTGTCAGTGAGGTAATGATCCCAAGGCATTGCTGTAAATTCGTTTAATAAATTATGATGATTGGTAAT
This sequence comes from Flavobacteriales bacterium BRH_c54, assembly GCA_000961845.1. Taxonomy (GTDB): domain Bacteria; phylum Bacteroidota; class Bacteroidia; order Flavobacteriales_E; family Vicingaceae; genus BRH-c54. The sequence continues at coordinate 63,686 of LADZ01000042.1, read as the reverse complement.
GAGGGCTACATCATCCAGAATAGTGTCTGTAAAAGTTCTGTTGTCATTTAAATATACATAGTCAACATGCCAATGGTCGAAATTACCACTAAGAGTAGATAAGTTGGAAAATCGGAACATAAACTCATCGTTGTGGTAATCTGTGCCAACAGGAACCATTACTTTTTTAAACGAATGATTTCCTGTTCCGGGTACACTCCAAACTCTTACCCAAGAACTGTCGGCTTTTCTAAAAAAATCTAATCGCAACGAATCATTTTGTTCAGGAGCATTTCCGTTACCCTGTGCTTGATATTGAAAACTCAAATATACACTATCAATAATAACTGATAAGTCAATAGGGTGTGAGGTAAGAGAATCTGCAATTCCATGAGCTGTTTGCGATGAGAAATCGTAAGGGTAACCCGTAGAATCTAATCCATCGAAAGTAGCAACACCATAAGATGGAGGGCTTATAGGGAAATTAGAGTTAATGTAAACATTGATATCTTGCCATAAGTTTTCATCAGGAAAATGATAGTTTTGAGAAAAATCATCCATAAAAGGTAAGCTTAGTAAGATTTTATTTTTCTTAGAAGGTTTTCTGAAAATTTCAGGATTTTTTTCTGCTATACTTTTATTGTATAAAGCTCTCAGATGCTTATTACCACCTAAATCGTAAATTTTTTCTTGTGCATTTATAGCTGAAAAAAAGAAGAAAGTAAGAAATATAAGTAAAGCGTTTTTTAACATGTTATTCGTTTTCAGAATTTTCTGATTCATTGTTTAGGCTATCTAAACTTAAATTTTGCACATTTATTTTAGCAGTGTCGCAAGTTAAGTAAATATCTACTGAACTACCAATAAAAAGTGTGCTTTCACTTCCGTAAGAAGGTTGTTGTTTATACACTTTGGCAGTGGCAGAATCTTCAGCTGTTTTACAAGATTCATCATAAATTTCTAACCCTATACCTAAAAAAGAAGCTTGAAGCTGCTGTTCTGCTTCACCTCTAGAAAGATTAGTAAGATAAGGTACCATTACTTTTCCTTCACCTTTTCCTGTTCCTATTACAACCGTAATTTTTGAACCTAGACCAACCTCATCGCCTGTTGCTATAGATTTATCTCCAAGTTTGCAATCAATTACAATTCCTTGGTGTTCTGAAGGGCGATATTCTGTATTCACTTTTAATCCGTAGCTTTCTAATTTAGCTACAGCTAATCGTTGCGACATATCTATAACACTAGGGAAACTGATTTTTGGTGTAGATTTTTTAGTAACCGTAATATATATTTTTCTATTCTTTTTTACAAAAGATTCTGCTTTAGGATTTTGATCTATTACAATTCCTTTAGGCTGTTTTTCTACATAAATAGAATCTAGAATTTCGTAGCGTAATTCTTTTTCATTAAGTAAGGTAGCTACTTCTTCCTCACTTAATCCTTCTAATGATGGAACAGTAACACTTTCTCCATGTAAGGTATAACTTGTTAAGTAGCTAGAAAAGCTATAAAAGGCAATAATAATTAAAATAATTGCTGCAACTAAGTTGATTAAGAAAAGTTTACTGAATATGAATTTTAGCATTTGTTTCATTCTTTTAGTTTATCAAGTTTAGAAGTTTGTAGAATTAACCTTCGGCTGCCAATAACTCTTCAGCAAGATCTTTTTCAATTTTTAGGTTGTCAATAATAAATTCTTGACGTTCAGGTGTGTTTTTTCCCATGTAAAATTCCAACATTTCTTGAATGGGTGTGTTTTTACCAATAATTACAGGATCTAAACGAATATCTTTACCGATAAAGTGCTTAAACTCGTTTGGTGAAATTTCTCCCAATCCCTTAAATCGGGTGATTTCAGGTTTTCCTCTAAGTTCTCTCATGGCATTTTGTCTTTCTTCTTCAGAATAGCAATAAATGGTTTTAGATTTATCTCTAACCCTAAAAAGAGGAGTATCTAAAATATATAGATGTCCGTTTTTAATAATATCAGGAAAAAAAGATAGGAAAAAAGTAATGAGTAGTAAGCGGATGTGCATTCCATCAACATCGGCATCAGTAGCAATTACAATGTTGTTGTATCTTAAATCGTCTATGCTTTCTTCAATGTTTAATGCTGCTTGAAGCAAGTTAAACTCTTCATTTTCATACACTATCTTCTTGGTCAACCCATGAGAGTTTAGCGGTTTTCCTTTTAAACTAAAAACAGCTTGCGTATTTACATCTCTCGATTTAGTGATAGAACCAGAAGCTGAGTCTCCTTCAGTAATAAAAAGTGTTGTTTCCACTTTTCTTTCATTGTCTTTAGTATCGTTATAATGTAGTCTGCAATCTCTTAGTTTTTTGTTGTGTAAAGAAGCATCTTTGGCTCTTTTTTTAGCCAACTGTTTAATCCCTGCCATATCTTTACGCTCGCGTTCCGATTGCAATATTTTTCGTTGAAGCGCTTCAGCCGTTTCAGGGTTTTTATGTAGAAAATTATCTAATTCTCTTTTTAAGAAATCAGTGATAAAAGCTCTCATAGAAGGGCCGTCAGGACCAACTTCTGTAGAACCCAGTTTAGTTTTTGTTTGAGATTCAAAAACCGGTTCCATTACTTTAACGCTTATTGCCGATACAATAGAAGAGCGAATATCAGAGGCGTCATAATCTTTTCCATAAAACTCTCTAATGGTTTTTACTAAAGCAGTTCTAAATTCTGTTTGGTGTGTTCCTCCTTGTGGTGTATATTGTCCGTTTACAAACGAATAATATTCCTCTCCATAAGATTCTGTGTGGGTAATAGCAACTTCAATATCTTCGCCATGCAAGTGGATTATTGGATAAAGTGGTTTGTTAGAAAGGTTTTGTTCCAACAAATCTTTTAAACCATTTTCCGATTGAATTTTTTCTCCATTAAAATAAATGGCTAATCCGGTATTTAAAAAAGCATAATTCCAAAGCAGTTTTTCTATGTGCTGGTTTCTGAAAGTATAGTTTTTAAAAATAGTTTCATCAGGAATAAAAGTGATTTTTGTTCCTTTTCTATAAGACGATTCTTCAATTTCGTAGTCGTTAACCAACTCACCTTTTTCAAATTCTACTTTTTTGATTTTTCCATCGCGAACAGATTCTACTTTAAAGTAGGAGGAAAGAGCGTTTACTGCTTTTGTTCCAACACCATTTAACCCAACAGATTTTTTAAAAGCTTTAGAATCGTATTTTCCACCGGTGTTCATTTTAGAAACACAGTCAATAACTTTTCCTAATGGAATACCACGACCATAATCCCTAACTTTAACGGTTTTATCTTTAATTTTTACCTCTATGGTTTTACCATTTCCCATTACATACTCATCAATAGAGTTATCAAAAACCTCTTTAATCAATATGTAAATACCATCATCGTAAGCAGCACCATCACCAAGTTTACCAATATACATTCCCGGTCTTAATCGGATATGTTCTTTCCAATCAAGCGATCGGATATTGTCTTCGCTATAAGTTACTTCGTTTTCCATGAGTTTATTTGTGGTTTAAAGTTCGAAATTAAACAAACTTACCGTTTTGTCAACGCTTTTTGTATGTGGGTTTTCAAGAGATTTATTAACAATAAAATCTTCAGTTATTTTTAAAATAAGTTAGCTCATCTTCATCAATCATTTCTGAAAAAATAGAAGAGGAGTTAATTATTGGAGCTTTTAAGCCTTTTTCAAAAGTTTTATTTCCGATAAAAACCCTAGCTTCATCCCATAAGCCTTCATCAATAATACCTTGTAATAACCGAACACCACCTTCAATAATAATAGAAGAAATTTGTTGTTCAAATAGCTTATCCATACATTGTTGTAACATACTTTTGGTTGGTTCTAATTTAATATATGTGATATTGTCAACAGTTTCATTCTTTATACTATTAAACACTATTGTTGGAGCTTCTTTATTAAAAATATTCAAATGGTTTGGAAGTCTTAAATTCAAATCTAACACTACTCGTATAGGATTTTTGCCTTTCCATTCTCTTACGGTGAGTGATGGATTATCGTTAAGTGCAGTATTCGTTCCAACCATAATAGCATGTTCTTCACTCCTCCATTTATGCACTAATGTTTTTGAAGCAGCACAGGTTATCCAATTATCTGTTTCTTTATTTTGAGATATATCAATATCTATAAAACCATCTTGCGTTTGAGCCCATTTTAAAATAATATAAGGTCTTTTTTTATGATGAAAAGTAAAAAAACGTTTGTTAATGGCTATACATTCTTTTTCCAATATATTTAATGTTACTTTTATGCCTGCTTTTTTTAGTTTTTCAATACCTTTTCCGGCAACTTCAGCATAAGTATCTATGCAACCAATTACTATATGAGGAATGTTGTGTTGCACAATTAAATCAGCACAAGGAGGAGTTTTTCCAAAATGAGCACAAGGTTCAAGACTAACATACATTGTACTTTCTGCAAGTAATAATTTATTGGAAACACTATTTATCGCATTAACTTCTGCATGAGCCTCACCATAGTTTTTATGATAGCCTTCGCCAACTATAGTGTTTTTATGTACGATGACACAGCCCACCATAGGGTTAGGATATGCACTCCTTATGCCTTTTTTTGCAAGTTGCAGACAACGAAGCATATATGTTTCATGGCTTATCATAGATGCACCAAAAGTAAGGTTTTTTACTAAAAATGTTTAGCTTTGTTTTTTTCTTAAAAAATCTAAAACATTATGGCAAAAAAATCTATTTTAACAGCAAAATCATTAAAATTTTTAGAGAACTATATTAATAATCCGGCTCCAACAGGATTTGAATCTGCAGGACAAAAAATGTGGTTGGAGTACATCAAGCCTTATGTTGATGATTATTTTGTAGATACTTATGGCTCAGTTGCTGCAATTGTAAATCCTAAAGCAGAATACAAAGTTGTAATTGAGGCGCATGCCGATGAAATTTCTTGGTTTGTACATTATATTAATGAAAAAGGCTTTATTTATTTGCGTAGAAATGGTGGTTCTGATCACCAAATAGCTCCATCAAAAAGAGTAAATATTCATACTGAAAAAGGAATTGTAAAAGCAATTTTTGGTTGGCCTGCAATTCATACCAGAAAAGATGGTAAAGAGGAAGCTCCTCAGTTAAATAATATTTTCTTGGATTGTGGATGTACAACTAAAGAAGAAGTTGAAAAATTAGGAATTAGCATTGGTGATGTTATTACTTATGAAGATGAATTTATGGTGTTGAACAAAAATTATTTTGTTGGTCGTGCTTTAGATAATAGAATTGGTGGTTTTATGATAGCTGAAGTTGCTCGTTTATTGAAAGAAAACAAACAAAAGTTACCATTTGGTTTATACATTACTAATTCTGTTCAGGAAGAAGTTGGGTTAAGAGGAGCAGAAATGATGGTTCAAAACATTAAACCAAATGTGGCTATTGTTACAGATGTTTGTCATGATACACAAACGCCAATGATTAATAAAATTGAGCAAGGAGATAATCATGCAGGTAAAGGACCAGTTTTAACGGTTGGTCCGGCTGTTCAGAATAATTTATTAAAACTGATAAAAACGACAGCCAACAAAAAGAAAATACCTTTTCAGCTAGCTGCTGCATCAAGAGCAACAGGAACAGATACTGATGCATTTGCTTATGCAACAGGTGGAGTTGCTTCGGCATTAATTTCTTTGCCGTTAAGATATATGCACACAACAGTGGAAATGGTACATAGAGATGATGTTGAAAATGTAATTCAGTTGATTTATGAAACCTTATTACAACTAAAAAACAATCAAGATTTTAGATATTTGAAATAATAATTAAAAAACTAGATAAAAAAAAACGCCTTGAATTATTCAACCTAAATTACGCAGGTTTCTGAGATGGGCGAAAAACAAAGGGGGGTAGCAAAATTTTGCTACCCCCTTTTTATTTGGTATTTTATTTATAAAACTTTCTTGAAGATTTAATTTTTTATTTTTTTGACTATTTATATAAATGAGACATAAATATCATTTATATAATTCATCATATTACAAAAATCTATCAGCTTATAAAAAGCTTAAATTAAGGTGGAAAAGATTCAAGATAAAAATTTCAATTAATTTAGATTCTATCATAGGTAGAATTAAATATGGAAAAGATTATTGTACTGGTACTCCCGAAGAAGAATAATCTTATTGTTATGGATAAAATTCTTTAATTGACTCTAAAAAGTTTTTATTCATTTCATCACTACCTTCTACGTAAAGTAAGTTTTCATATGGTGGGGGTGTTTTTTTTCTTATAAAAGAAGCCAATTCAACAGAATATAAAAGGGAAGGTGCTTCTGATGCCATTGGCACAGCAAGTTCCTTTACTATATCTTTACATACTGAAATAATATTATAGTTTGACACCTCAACAATTATTTGTCCATGAACATAACTATGAATGTTTTGAATATCAAAATTATCTACTAAAGTTTTTGCAATTTCTTGTTTTACTCTATTATCAAGCTCTTGATTCAAATAGTCGTTGGATTGATAAGTAATTGTAATAAAACGATTATCACTAACTGGAAAATTAAGTTGTGCTGCCATAATTAATTTGATTTAAAATAAATGGAAAATTACTAAAATTTATTGTAGGAGGCATTGCTCCAGTCCGAATGGAAAGGAGACCCTCATAGATGCCTTCTTAGCAAATTTTTTCGTAAGCAATATTTGTGTCATAGAACACATATTCTGTATCTGTTAATTCACATGCAACACTCATGAACATATAAATGAAGTCACGGAGTCTTGCATTAATTCTTATTTCTTTTACTTTTTTCTTTAATTTTCTAATAACTGCTTGGTACACATTATTGGTAATTGCAGCAATAATTAAAAACACAGTGTTCTCGCTCATGTTACTAAAGGGAGGCAATTTCCAGCCGAAATCATTCTTCATTGTGTCGAAGTTTCTTTCACTGGTTCCACGTTGGTTATAGAACTCAACAAGCTCTTTTGCTGAACTTGCTTTATCATTAGTAATAATCATCTTATAGGCGTATTGTCCTCCATATACCCAAGTCTTTGGAGTTGTTCCATATCGTCCCTTCTTTGCTGTATCACGCTTTCTATCCATTCTCAGGACAACAAGTCTATACGTTTCTTTTGAGCCGCTGAGTTGCCACTCAAAATCAGTTGTCTCACAATCCCAATCATAGAGAGAGGTTTGAATGTGGACTGGTTTCCACTTTGCATCTTCAGCAGTATTTAGAGCTTCCATCATCTTCTTACTTTTTCTTGCTCCAACAATGAATTGAACATCCTTTTTGTTTAGGTAATCAAAGGTTGGACCGTGGTATGCTCCTCTATCCATTCGAACTCGTCCAATGGAAATTTTGTTTTTCTCCAAGTTCTCAATACATTTTTGAGTTGACTCAAGTATACGAGCTCCAGGAGCAACATTGCCATTTCTCATTTCAATAAATACAGGAAGGTTGTCAATGCATGCAACCATTGGTGCGAAGCATCTTCTTTCCTTATAACTTTTCTTCGCCTCTCTAACCTCGGTATAAATCGCAGTTACATCAAGGTCAAGGTCGTATTTCTCTTTTTGTTTGAGTAGTCCAATTTTTGAAGTTATTAATGCAAGGAGGTCATTCATTGGCTCGTTATCGTTTGTCTCTCTTGTTGTAATTCTCTTATAGGTTTTACTCCCCTTTATTTTGACTTCTTTGTATGGTCTTTTTCCTCTATGAACTTCAGACTCACTGAGAACATCTGTTGCAAGGCTTTTCATAACTCTTCCAAGTGTATCGTGACTCGGTAAGTTAAGCTCAGGAATAATGTTGAGGTTTTTTCTTAGTTTGGTTATGTGGTCAAGTCTTATCCCTCCACAGAGGTTTGTAAGCATCCAGGCAATAATAACATCCTCATAGCCATATTTAGCTTGCTTGACACGGGTGCCAAGACTTTCTCGAATAAGTGAAGGTATCTTGAAGTCTCTAATTTGCTTCAAGACAGGAATCACTCCTCCGAAAGGTGTTATTTTTCTATTTGACCTTCTTGCTTTCATTGTTTCATTGTTTCTTTTTTTTGATTTGAATAACGAGTTAATTATTAAAATTCACAAATGAGTTTATCTGGGTTTAATTTAAAATTTTCCAAAACTCATATGTTCCATCAATTAAGTTGCATTTAAAAAATTGCATTCCTTTATGTTTATTGCCCCATTCAATTTCCCCAGGAATATCATTTTTCACATCTATCTTTTTATCTGTATCTTCTTTTAAAATTTCATCTATTGTTGTTTTTTGATATCCAACTTCATATAACCCCAATCCTCTCAATCCAGCCAATATAATCCATCGTTTTCTGTGTTTTAAAATCCTTCCATTTTCATAGATTTCTAATAATATTTTTAATGCTTGAAAATTCAATTTTTGTTGTCCTTTCCAGAATTCGAATAAATCTTCAAGTGTATAATTGGTGTTTTTCATGGTCATAAAGTTTTGAGGGTTACAATTGATTTTTTGAGTTCAATACAAAGCTGAACAACCAGAAGTCCCCACTTCCGATTGTTCGAGAGATGCATTGAGCCAATTGCAATTTAGATAAGGAGTTGTTCGATTCCTGCTCTAAGACACTTTGCTTTTGGACAAAGCAATCTCTCCAGAGCCAAATGGCTCCGATGCTTTGATTGAATAAAGTTTATAGATTAAAGCTTATTGCTTCGTTTAGAATTAACTCGCCTTTGGAAGAGCTTTTAGTACTTGAGCATCTGAAGAAACAATTCCATTGATGTTCCCAAAATATTGGGTCATTGACATGATTGCATTCTCAATCATTTTCTCTCTTTCAGCATAAATTTTGACAAGCTTCTTCTTCTCAACATCCATAGAGATTTTAAGACTCTCCAGCTGCTTTAAGACACTCTTTGACATGTTTTCAAACTCTTGGCTTGTGATATAATCAAATAGCACTTTTTGCTTATTCTCATGCCCCTTATATTTCAACTGTACTTGAGAAACTTTAAGGATTGAGTACTTCAATAAAATTGAAAGAGGTTTTATGAAATTCAGTCTTGTAATGAAAATACCATCAATAATTCCAAAACTTTCGTTTTCCAGTTCCTTAGGCATTGTCTTGGTGACAAGGACTAAAATCTGAGAATTAATTGACTTATTATCTTCATGCAATTTGTCAAGCCATCCTTTTGAGAATGATTTAGTGAATTTGCTTTCATAAAGGATTTTCCCTAAGATAACTCCTGAATCAGTCTTAACTTCTTGGTAGCAATCAGCCCCATTCACTCCCTTGGGAATTGGAACAATATTATCAGTATCACCATGAATTTCATAAAGCAGAGATTCAAGTCTTATTTCTTGGACTTCTCCAATAAGCTGCGATGAATTCTGTTCAATTTTCCTTTGAGTAATATCCAACTGAGTCTTAAGGTCAGAAATCAATTTCTCCTTTTGCATAATTTCAAGCTTATGCTTCTCACTGGATTCATTCTGAACAGCTAATTTAGCTTCCTTAAGTTTTTCCTCAAGCATGGAGTCATACTTTATGATAATCTTAGCCTCTTTTTCTTCATTTTCAAGAGCCATCTTCCTCTTTAGCTTATTTAAGCCAGAAATTTCTTGGGTCTTTGAAATAAGCTTTGATTGAAGTTCATCAAGCTCTTTTTCTTTCTTTGAGCTAATTTCTTCCTCTATTTTCTTTCGAAGAGAATCTGTCTTTACAAGAATATCTTTTGCTACTTGCTGTTCAACGAGATTATGAAAGTCAGCTTTTTCTTTGCTTAACCTGAAGGATAACTTTTGATATTCATCTTTCTTTTTTTGAAGTTCTGATTTTTGATTTAAAATTTCTTGATTTAATTCTAGCTCAATGGATGATTTTATATCATTCCAAATAGCTGATTTAATTTCAAAACTACTATGGCAGTTCGGGCACGTAATGTTTTTTAAATTTTTCATGACTATATATGGTGTTAGTTAAACAATATCCTTCCTCTTTTGAGGAAGGAATTTAATTACATAAAATGTTGTTTGCTTAACTCATTATACCAGTGTCAGGCTTTGAGTTGATTTTGGGGAGTGAACACAATTATTTTTTGTATTCAATGTCTTTATACGACCTAATTAGGTTTTTGTTTCAAAAAAAATGATTAAATTTGTGACAAAATACTAACTAACTGATTTTCAATAGTAATTTTATGAAAAAACTGGACAACAAAGAATATTTGATGAAAATTTCCGAGAGAGTTAAAGAAATAAGGACTCAAAAAGGACTTTCTTTATATGCATTTGCAAAAAAAATGAATACATCCAGAACTCAAGCAATCCGAATTGAATCTGGACAGAATACTGGTATTGGAACTTTACGAGATGTCTGTATTGCTTTAGATGTTAAATTAATTGACTTATTAAACATAGATGAGTAGGCACTCTTTTCTAATCTCTTTGAGTTAAATGAGCAAAATCAGACTCTTTTAGCATTGTTCCAATATCTTTTAAAATAAATGTATTATACTGAGTACTTGATAAGCTAATTTCAGTACTACCAGCATTTTCAACAGTTAAAACAATATGCCTATTCTTTACTCCATAAAATTCACTTCCACCTTTAGCATTAGGAAAAATGAGGTTACAATCATTTGTTAAATGATATGTACCTTCAACATGATTTTCTCCACCATTGGTTGTTAAAGAGAAAGTACCATTCTCATTAAATTCCAATAAATTTAAGCCACCCTTTGTCTTCCAATTGCTTTCACACAAATTTTCAATTAAATCATCATTGTCGCATACATCTAGTTTATCTAATCCAAAAAGTTGAATTCCACCTCCAACTATTATAATTATTACAATTATTATAAAAATTCTATTCATCATAAATTAGATTAATCAATTACACAATCACAATCTGACGAATCAAAAGGTGAATAAAAATATCCTTCTCCATATTCACCTATTTTAAATGTATGATAGGGTTCATCAAGTATATTTTTATGTTCAATTATATTTAGTTTTCCTTTGTTTTTAGGTTCTTCCGAAACTTTGTTTTTGTACTCTTGATATACTTCATTAGTAATTGTGTTAAATGAGTGAAGCTCTCCATTACTTGGATTAATTTTTAAAACATGTTTTATAACTTCCGATTCGTTCAAACCTTTAGAATTATATATGCTAAATGAATGATTGCCTTCATAAACAAAGATGTTTAATGTATCTTTTAAAAGTCCCATGGAAAGAAAACTTAAATCGCCATAACTACTAAAAATACTATCAGTTGAGCATGGCAATCCACAATAACTCCATTCTTGAACACCTTCAGCATCAAATTTTCTTATTCGAATTCTTTTAATATTATGTATTCCGTTTGGAAAGCGGTCAGAGAAATCATAATTCCTAATATACTCGATATCTTCAACAACATAAATATTTGAATTTACATCAAGAAAATAGTCTCTTATTTTGGACCATGATTTCTCTTTTCCAGAATACTGTACATCTACATCAGCAGTATAATATTCTCCCGTTGTTTTATCCCGTCCTTTCTTTGTTTCTTTTTTTGTAATTGATTTATTTGGATTCATTGTGAGTGAAGCAATTAGTTCTGCAGAAATTCCATCCCCTAAGAACTCTTGTTCAGAAATTGAAGGAGCTAAAGTATCTGCCTGAGATATATTTCCTTCGTTTACTTTTTTACCAAATGTATTTATCAAGTCTACTGCTAGCTTATCATAATAAAGATTTTTACTTGTGTATTCATCTACAAAAGGAAAAGGCATGAACGATAGACCATTTTTTTCATTTCTACTAGTGTAAACTAAGAAATAAACAAATTCAATCTTAGAGGCTTCTGTTATTATATTTATTAAAGCATTACATTCTTCATCATACAAAATCATTTCAGGAGATATATTCGCACTGCTAAATACTGTATTTAGCTTATCAAATGCATTTTCAGCTCCTGTAAATTTACCTTGCTTATTTAATTCATTAATGATAAACATATCATTAGTTACAACAGAAACGGTATCTTCTTTATATATTCCTTTAAAAATGGATAAATCTTCACGTCCATTATTTTTCAAATAAGCTTCCAGGTGATTTGTATTAATATTTTCAAGCAACCATTGTTTTGTTTTCTCTTTTTCAGACGGACCACAACCTGCTAAAATCAGGGCAGAAAGACCCAAAATAAATATTTTTTTCATTTCTTATTACTTTGTTAATCGGTTATATTGTTCTTCTGTAACTCTTCCATCACCTCCGCAGCTTGAACATTCACCAAACTGCCCCGTGATATTATTTGTTCTTCCTCCCAATCCATTACAATGTGGACATGTATAACTCTGAGAAGAAACAGATTTATTTGTATTGGTTCTACTTGAGTAAGGAGACTTATACCCATCATTCATCCAAGCGATACCAACAAAAAATATTAATAGGATGCTTGCACCCCTTCGGAATGGAACTACTAAACTTTCGTTGCTTTTTCTTGCCCACAAAGCCATAAGTCCACCACCAACTAAAACACAAAAAAGGAAAGAAAACACTCGCATAAGAAAACTTCCACCTGCTTCTTTACTTAGTACAAAGAAGATTATGATTAAAGAAAAGATATTAATGCCGATAAATAGATAGGCATTTTTTGAATAAACTTCTTTAAAGAAATTAACTAACTTGTTTGAATTCATAAGTCAAAAAATTTTAGCAAATATATAAAATAAATTCTAAATATAGAGGGTTTATAAATAGAGTTACTATTTTTAGTTTGAATAATGATTTTTGTGTTATGAAATCTGACACAAAAGAAATAGAGCAAGAATACCTTAGTAAACTTATGGATAGGGTTTTGCAATTAAGAAAATCCAAAAAAATGAGTCAAGAAAAGTTGGCAAATGAGAGTGGTATAGCTCGTTCACTAATGCGTGGGTATGAAAGAAAGGAAAGAAATATTTCCTTTGCAAATCTTGTTCGAATAATCAAGTTTGGATTTGGAATGACAATTGAAGATTTTTTCTCTGAGGGGTTTGATAAAAAGACAAAAGGGTGATACTAAAAAAATGCAGACATTTTTGAAGTTGAAGGGGATAATTTATTTTTTATAATCTTATGGAAGAAATAATACAAAAAGAAGGACTCAATTTAAGCACTGATGATATATGGAATAAATTATTTGATATTGGGTATATAAGAAAAAATGCAAAAAAATGGGCTTCTGTTAGAATGCCTTTAAATATATTCGAAGGGATTAGACCCTTAATTATTAATACCCCATCCTCCTTAGCAATTAAGTTAGATGCCCCTATTTTACTTAATATTCAAAAGGAATTGGATTCTACTGGGATGATAAATAACACCCCTTCATCTATGATAGATAATTCTCTTAATATGATGATTATATATCGCTTGGAGGAGGAGATTGAAGATGATAATGTTTAATAAACAATTCTTTCTCTTGTCTTTTCAATTCACCATTCAATAATTCTATTTTATCTCTAAAAGTTTCTTTAGAAATCTCACAATTTTCAAGAAGTTCTCTAACTTTAATTACAAAATTTAAATATGTCTTTGATTGGTCATAATAGACCATGAATGAATTTTTATCAATTCTCCTGGTTACTTCACTATAGTCAAAAAGTTCTTCCATGTAATACAATACTTATCCATTTTAAACATAAGAAATTATCAAAGAAAAGTAAAGAGGAAAATGAAAAAATTCTGATTGTCAGCAATTTGTTAATAACTTTGTGTGATTATTAATTTCACAAGTACATTTTAATTGTACTTTTGAAGTGTAATAAATTTGATATGTCACCAATAAAGAAACAGAATTCAGGAAAAGATGATAATAAGAAATCTAATTTCATTAAGTCTAACTTATCTTTTTTAAGAGGAGAACACAATAAGACCCTAGATGAGATGAGTGAATTATTAGGTCTTAGTGGAAAATCATCATATCGAGCTTATGAAAATGGAGATGCTCTTCCTAGTATTCATATTTTAATGAAACTAGCATCATTTTATGATGTTTCATTAGATGAACTAGTTAGATTTGATTTATCGAAAAAAGAAAAAACTAATGCTAAAACTATTAATGAACCTGAAGTTCCTGTGGTTCCAATAAAAGCAAGAGCAGGATATGTTAGTGGATTTCAGGATGACCATTTTATAGATAATCTCAAGACAATCAAAATACCATATAAACCTTATGGGATTACTAGAGCATTTCAAATTGATGGAGATTCGATGGAGCCAGAGGTTAATGATGGAGCATATGTCGTTGGTATTAAGATTGACCAAAATGAATTACAGTCAGGTAAAAACTATATAGTTGTAACTGATGACGGTGATATAGTTTATAAGATGGTTGTAGAAAATCAAAACAGTTTGAATCTGATTTCGAGAAACCCAAAATATCCTGCAAAAGAAGTTGACAAGGAAAAAATTAAAGAAATGTGGAAATATTATTGTCACTTAAATAAAACTTAAAATAATAACTAAATAAATTTAAAATCATGGCTATTAAAAATGATGCGCCTGGAATGAAAGGGCAAAGAGGTAGAAACCAAGATGGTCAACTCCGTCAAAAAAGAGGAGATACTCATGTGGGAACTATTGAAAAACAGTACAATATTGATTTAGGTGTTCGTAGTGATATGCACTTGGACACTTATTTTAAAAAAAATAATATAGAGTCACTCAATGACTTAATTAATAACAAATAAATTATTACTATGTATTACAATTATTACGTTAATACTAATGCTCAAAGCAATGGTGACCATGAAGTTCATAAAAGTGGCTGTTCACATATGCCTGATATATGGAGTCAAAAATTTTTAGGAAGTTTTACGAATTGTAAAGATGCTGTTGATGAAGCAAAAAAAACTTACTCAACAGCAGATGGCTGTTATTATTGTGCCAATGAATGTCATGACAGATAATCAAGAAGATAGTCGTTTAATTGAAAGGATTTATGAGTACGAGTAGGTTAGTAAATCAGGTGACAAAATAATCTGTGAATTTGATTATGAAAAAGACAATTATGAAATTTGGTTAAATGGAACTGAAGTTAATGATTCTTATAGACGAAAAGGATATGGAACTAAAATGATTAGATTTTATGCAAAGAAATGATTCAAATACGTTTACAATTAGAGTATTCAATAAAGAATATTATGACAAGGCATTTGATGAAATTAGAAAGATACCCATTAGCTGGTTTCCATCGAGAATAACAGAATTTATTAGAAAAAAATTATCCTCTAACATATTCCTTGTTAATCCTTTAGAAAAGGAAACACTAACCTCTCTTCTTGTCTATAGAGCAAGGGTATTGAAAAAAGGTGAGCAGGTTGATGAAAATAAGGTTTCTCATTTTTCATATCCTCCCAAAAAAATAGGCGATAGAATCTTAGCAATGGGAAGAGCAAATAGAATTGGGCAACAAGTTTTTTATGGAACTATTGATAAACATACTGCTATCATAGAAGTAAGTGATAATATTATTGAAAATGATAGTATTGTATATATTTCGACATGGGAAATTAAAGATGTTGAGAAGCATACTAATATGAAAGTGCTTTTTTCTGGTCTTTCGGTGGACAAAGATTCTTATGCTGCAGTTTTTATGCGAATGGTTGAAAATAACTTTAACAAAGCATTTCAAAATATGCCAGAACCTCATAGAACAAATTTTTATTATGCACAAAAGAAATATCAAGAATTATTTACATCTACTGGAAAAAAATTTTATCATATATCCTCCTCTATTGTTCACGATGTTTTTGTTAGGTATCTGAAGCAAAAAGTTAATGTACCAATTATTGCTTATCCATCTGTAGCCAAGAAAAAGGAATCAATAAATTTTGCTATCCGAAAAGACTTTGTTGATTCTCATCTTCGTTTAAAGCAAATTGATAAGGTGAGGGTTACATCTATAAAAAATGAAGAAATAACATTTACAGGATTAAAAAGAGCTATTGTTAAGGATGGAAAAATAGTGTGGTTAAAATTGGATGTTCAGATTGAGGACATTAACTATAAAAGCGTTTCTCTATATACCGAAGTACCTGAAGAACCAAAAAGATTTGTACATGTTCAAGATAATGAAAAGTTATTGTGTTGTTGCGATAAACATTTTTTTAGTGCTAAACATTATGTAGAAAACATGTTGAAATTGACAACAGAACAAATAATTCATAAACTTACTCACTCTATTCCCATTGCTGATTTTGATGAGAAGGCAACACTCAAATATCATATGGCAATACCTACCCAACAGGATATTTTTATTAAAACAACAGAAAAAATGAATCCTATTTATTTTATTGGATTAAACATTAATTGTAATTTAGAATACAGATAATGAGCCTTGGGTTAAACATACAAATTACCTTAGAGTATTCTAAAATATTTACAGATTCTCCAGACTTAGATTCATTAATGTCTGGAATAAGCAGAAAATTATTCTTGAATGTTGCTTCTTTCTTTTTAGGTTTTTCATCCATAAAATCAGAATTCAACAATAATCAAAAGTTCATAGAAATGTTTTTTCGGAATGAAAATCATGATTTCGCAAATGAAGTTTTTAAAAAAATTAAACAGTTTGAGAAAAAGGTAGGCAAAGATGTATTAATTCCTAACCATTTAACAAGTTTATGTTTATTTGAATATGCATTTAAAAATTTAGATGAAACTGAATACCAGACAGAAAAGGAAAGTGAAATAAATATATTTAAAGCATATCTGTTAATAAATGAAATAAATAATGCAAAAGGACAAAAGGCATTCAATAGTACAGAAGATTTATCCCATCCTTTAAAGTTGTCAGCTATTGGATTGTCCATGACTTATAGCTATTCTGATTTGGTTAATTACAATCCCAAAGAAATAATGATAACTCAAATTATTAAATCTATTTTTCTATTTGAGTTTCTTGAAAAAAATGACAAAGCCCAACCCTTATTAAAATCTTTTTTAGATTATTTTAATTGTGAAACTTGGAAAGATTATTTACTTAAAGTTCTACCATTTTCATTTGCTTGCATAAATAAAAAAAAAGAGGCTCATGTTGATATTAAGTATGAAGAACAGAGTGAAAATTACAAGTCCGAAATAGATTTTATAAATAAACTAACTATTTCTGATGATGAAGCTCTTGTAGATTACGATTTTACTTCTCTTAGAAGTAATCCAATATATCGAGTAAATAATACAACCTATAGAATTATATATGAATTATTTATTTTCGAAATGCTCCATAAAGGTTTATACTTTAAATTATCACAATTAAATAATAACCTAAAAGAATATAAAATAAAAGATTTCAGAAGCTTTTATTGTGATGAATTTTCAGAGAATTTCTTACTTTATTCTACTATCAAAAAAATGTATGGTGGCAAGTATAAAAAATTATCAGGTCAACAAATTAAAGAATTTGGAATAATTGCGGAACCTGATTATTACATTAGAAATGGGAACAAGATTTTTTTGTTTGAATCAAAAGATGTATTGGTTAATGCAGAAATTAAATCTTCATGTGATTATAAGAAATTAGAAGAAGCCTTTAAAGAAAAGTTTTATTATGTTCAGAAAGATTCAGGTAAAATTGTGAATAAAGCCATACTTCAATTAATTAATAATATAAGAAGAGTTTTAAAAAAAGATTTTGATTTTGATACACATTATAAACCTGACAATGTAGTTATATATCCAATATTAATAACTCACCATCATCAATACGATGTTGCAGGATTAAATAACATTATCAATTTTTGGTTTAAAGATGAACTTGAAAAACTTAAAGATGAAGGTATCAATATCGAAAATATTAGACCTATTACACTGATTAATATAGATGACCTTATTTTTCATCACGACCAGTTTTTTGAAAAGAAAATTCAACTTGAAAATGCCATTGATGATTATTATAAATATGTAACAATGAACCCTAAGAAAAAATATAAGAATGAAGAACATGTCAGGTTACATTCTGAGAGGAGTATGGTTCCATTCTCTATGTTTTTAACAAATTATATTGCTGAAAAATCTAAAATAAAATGCCCTAACATGCTTATAGATAAAGGGTTTGAAATTTTTAATTAAAATTAATCTATATTTTGAAGAATATGAAATGTTATTTATGCCGAAAAAAATCTTTAAATTAAACGATGAATATATTATTGGTGCACTAGGTAAAAGAGTTTATATTCATACTTGTTAAAACGGATTTTCTACATCCTTAATATTTTCTTTAAATATTTTGACATGTAACGGATGATTAAGTTTAATTAAATCAAAATTAAAATTATCAAGAATATTAAATTCCTTCATTAAAAATAAAAAATTAGGATTTCCTAAACCTTCAATGAATGAGTTGTAAAAAATAAGAAATAATTCATCGTGGGAAAGCTGAGCTCTTACTATTGAAGCGTAAAAATATTTATCTTTCTCCGATATTAAATTAGATTTAAAGACATATTTAAATATGTGGTAAATGTTTCTTAAATAATGGCTTAGTATAGATTCATATTCATAATAAAAAAATTTGTACGCTTCTATTATTTCATTTTTAACCTTTTCTGGAGTTGGGTTAAGCCTATTAAGTGGTTGTTCAGCCCTGTTAAGTTGCCCCTTAAGTTCGGTTACAGCTTCCTGAATTTTTGTTTTCTCCTGAAAATTTCCATAAACCAATTTTCCCACTATCTCATGATGGAGATTAATTAATTGAAAAAATGTATTTTCAAATCGTTGTCTCCTTAAAGTATCATTCTGAACCGAAAATTCTTTCCTTGTATCTCTTAACTCTTTCCTTTGAAGTTTTAGTTCTTTTTTCTGTAATAAAATCGTAAATATAATACCACCTAATGCTAATCCTGAAAACAAAGCATTTATACTTCCAAACATATCTCCAAAGACTCCTCTAGTCATTGGTAGTTCTTTGCCATCTTGCATTTCAGGAGGTATCCCTGAAACTATAAAAAACCAAGCTAATAACCATGCAATAAAAATTACAATAAAAAGATAAATTAGAGGCCTGTATGAATCTTCCTTTTCCATTTTATTTCCTGTTAATTCTTCATATGACATTACTCTACCATTTGCTTCAACAAAACAAACATCATCATTATTTATTATTTTAGTTATTCCAAATCCTTCACATATAATTGATGTAGATTCTCCTGTTTTAAGTTTATTAAAAGTAGACTTAATAGAAAATTTATGAACCATTCCATTATCTTCTTGCTCAACCCATTCTTTGCTAAATACTGTCATATCAAATAATTTAAGATTTTAATAAAGTAAATGTAAGTTAAAATATTTGATTTAAAATAACTTGATTATATTTGAATAATGAAAAGTATATACTCAAAATGTAATGCATTAGTAAAACCAATTATGAAGTCATTAATGAAGGACAGTATTTTTTAGATAAATGGAAATATATACAATATTATGATAGCAACATGACAATGAAAATATCACAAAAAATTAGCGTAAAATGTAAAAAATGTAATAAACTTCATGACATCAATCCTGAAGGTTTTAGTGACCCAGAAATGACTTCAGACGAAAGAAGCATGGGCTACGAAACTCAATATATATGGGAACACGAATTTAATTGTGATAAATGCAATAATGACCTAAAAATTACAATTGAGGGCTATGAGTATCCTGTTGGCATTTTAAATTATCAAGAATTTAATTCAGAAGGTTGTTTAATTGTTAATGAGCCTTCGTTAGAAATTAATAATGAAGATTATGAAAATGATTAAAAGATATTCGCCATTATTGTTGGTTATTGTTGTATATATAGTTCTTCTTTATAACTATTTCTCTCATTTTAGCTCGACCTATTCAGATAAAAATGATGATTGGGGGACTTTTGGCGATTTTTTAGGAGGCTCTTTAAGTCCACTAATTGGCATAATATCAATAATTTTAACATACGATATTATAAACAACCAGTCAAGAGAAAGCAAGCAGGCTGAATTCAAAAACATTTTTCAAATATTGTTTGACTCTATAAGTGACAAAATAGAAATCATAGAAAGAAAAGGAAGACCAAATCTTTCAGGTAAAAAAGCTCTTTTTCGTATCAACAAAGATATTGAATCTGTATATAAATCAGAAAAGAAAAAGAACCCTGAAGCCAATTCTCTTGATTTGTTTAAGAAATCTTTTTGGTCAGTACATGATGACATTAAAGGTAGTTCATCGCCATATATGAAAGTACTACATAATTGCCTAAAAGCAATTGACAAACACTGTATTGAAGGGAGACAAGAGACTTATTCATCATTATTACGAGCACAATTACATCCAGATGAATTGGTTTTTATTTTTTACAATGCAATCGCACACGATAAGTTCAAAAGTTTTAAATCAAGAATAGAAAAGTATTCAATACTGAAAGATGTATATAATTATGATTTTCCAAAAGAACTCAAAAAACAATACAACCTAAATGCGTTTGAAGAGGACAAAAAACAAGCAAAAGAAATAATAGTACACCATAACCGAATATTTAGTTTTGAAGTGAAATTTACGTTTAACAAAAAATAAAAACTGTAACTAACCACAAATAGGGAGTTTATGCTTTGCATTAGTAAAAAAATGTAATACCCTTTTAGCATGACCGTAAACTTATAGTGACACAACTTCAAATGAGAGGTAAAGGAAAAATTAAATCAAGGAAATTTAAAAGATGCCTTAACAGTTTTATTTTCTATAGTTATTTCAGTATTAAATTTATTATTGGGGAAATTATCTTTATTCATTTTTATTAAATCATTCAATGAAGAAACTAATCTTGCTCTAAAAGATAAAGTAGCACATATCATTTCTTCCCATTCTGAATATTGAATATTTATTTTTGGAGAATATTTTTTAGGGTCTTCAGAATAGTTCAATAGCTTTATCTCATTATTTAAAGGAGCCAATTGAGAATGAGCAATAGCGTTTCTAACCTGTCCCACTACATATTTATCATAAAAATCATACAAATTCGGAGAAACATCCTTTATAATGTTTTTAATATCTTTCCTAAAAAATTCATTCCTGTTTTTTGTGTTTAACATTTTTTCTCTCCAATGCCAATCATACCTTTGACCTGTCGCCAAACGAGATAATTGATATAACTTCATTAATGTAATATCATTTTCCCAAAATGAAAGATAAATCATTGATTCAACTCCAATTGAAGCTCTGATTAACATATCTCCTCGCACATCCATTTTTGGTAAATCATCTTCATTTATTACAAAACCCGATTCTTCACAATACCACTTTATAAACCTTGTAGTAGATATAGTACTATATCTTTCAAATTGAAAACCTGTAATATAGCCTGGCACATGAAATTTAGAAACTTTAGCCTCATTTTCATCATATTGACCACAAGTCAAAACCAAGAGTATATCATTTTTATGTGCTTGGTTTTTGATTGATAAATTAATTAAATCTTCTACTAAATTTGAATGCAGAAGATAAGAGTAATCACGTGTATGTTTTCTAATCATAAATTGATGTATCTTTGGGTTTATAAATTTCCTAAACCATCAAGAAGGTTTGTTCCTCCTTTCTAAACTGTATTCAATCCCTCTGGAGTCATCTCTGGGTGAGGCCACACAGGGCTATGCAAAAGCTTAATAAACTTTGTTTTGCCAATTTTTTCTGAAAGTTCATCTTTAAATTTCTCATTAGCAATTGCTCTATAATAATAGTTTGCAGCACCAGCAATTAAATCTGCAATTTGGACTACAACATTATCCTTTGAATTAACAAAATTAACATCAATTAATTTGAGAGGAAGTTGAAGTGTTCGTCTATCAGTTCCTAATTCTTGTTGCTTAATATATTTATCTTTTACCTTATCAATTAAATGCTTAAAATGCTTTAATGGTTTGGAGTCATCAACATATGCATGAAACTTATTTTCAGTTTTTCGTCCCCAATAATCTATTAAGTTAACGAACCCTGATAAAGTAGAATCAAAATTATTTGAATCCCATTCATCAATTATATCTTCTATTACTTCACGACTTGCAAGGATTGGATAAAGTATCGAAGCATACTGCTTATTTTTACTTGAGTTAATTAAAGCTTCTACAGTACTATAAAATTTGTCGATGCTTTGATTGTCTCTCTTTTGAAAAAGTGTTATAAAATCTTTTTTATACTCTTCATAAATCGCCTTGTCGCATAAAACTGGTGTGCAATAATAAAGTAAATTGGTGAATGCAAGATTTTGCCCATTTTCATACAAATCTAACCCATCTCTATAAGCAAGTGTCTCAACAAGTCTATCAATAGTATGAACGCAAATGCAATATTCTTTATGAAATAAAGCAAGGGCTACTGTTTCCTTAGAAATTATGTCATGATTTAAAAACTCAATTATTTGTTCGTGATATTTGAAGTATTTTTTTAGCCTGTTAAACTTTAATTCAGAAGAATTAGTTTTAAAAATGCTTTTTAATTCATTTGCTTGTTTTGTTGTCAACTTTACGGAAGCAAGAACAAATACTGGTTGTTCCTTATCTAAAAGGTCAGGTCCAGTATTTCCTGATTCGTCAAAAGCTATTATTGGTTCATCTTGCATTTTTGTTATTTATTTTTGATTCTACCATATTCTATCTCTATCCCAGCGATATAACTTTTTAAATTTTCTATACATCACAATTCTTTGTATAAACCAGTATTTTCTTTCTTTAAGCTTAATTTCTAATTTTCTTCGAGCTTCTTTATATGTTAGTTCTGGTTCTACAAAAGCACCATTTGCGTAGCAGTCTTTACAAAACAATTTATTTATACTACCATCCTTTTCAATTCCAAATTCATAATTATAAAAAAATGTTTTACAACACGATTGACAATTTCCAAACCATATTTCTCCATTTAGTAGTTTTTTGTTTTCTTCGTAAGTTTCTTTTCTATCAAGAGGTTTTTGAATTTTAACATACCACAACATCAAACCTATTAGCCCAACTATTTCTCCTAAGAACAAAGGGATAACTATCATAATTCGACCTATATTCCACGATGTTTTTTCATTAATATTACTTTTATGTAATTCTAATTTTCTCATTTTGTAACTCAAATTTCCGAACTTGTCTTGAAGTGAATCTGGTAAATTGTATATTATCAGTTTTGCGATAGAATCATTAAGTTGTAGATTTTCTATTGATTCTCCATAATAATTGTTAAGACTATCTGTAAGTGACTTATATTTTTGGTTATAATCTAATTCGGAACTAAATATATCAATCTCATTTTGTAATACAACTTCCTCCTCCCAATAATTTTCCCATAACTTCTTTTCATATACGTGGTCTTGGTATAGCAATATACAACCAGCAATAAAAATTATTAGACCTCCTACTGCAAGAAACTTATAAAAACTATCTGTTGGTGCTGAAAAAATGCTCATATAAATTAGTATTTTGGATATTCTTCATAAATAGGGTCATACCAGTTGCAAATAACTGCTTGTATATCATGAATTTTCAAATATATAATTATTTTTGTTACAAAACAATAACTAAAAATATGTAGTAAATATGACGATTTGTATCTTAAATTTATCCAACTAAACATAGTTATATGAACTTTGATAGAGACAAAAATTACAAATACTTTATATCTGGTATCCCTAATGACTGGATGTGTCCCACTTGTGAAAAAGGGAATTTGATTATAAACGAGAAATCTATAGAAACCAAAGAAACAAATCAATCTAAAAAACAGAGAGATGAGGAAAAAGATTGGTCTCCCGAATCTCTTCAAGAAAAATTCACCGCTAAAGCTGTATGTAACAATAGAAACTGTAAGGAAAATATTTTTATAATTGGTGATAATACTATGGATTGGGAATATATCAATGAATATGTTGGAGACGATTTAACAGATTTTTATTATCCTAAATATTTTAACCCTCCTATTAATTTATTTAATATTCCTTACGAAATACCTTGTGATGTTGAAGAGGAAATAAAAAATTCTTTTGCATTGTTTTGGGCTGATAAATCCGCATGTGGAAATGCTATTAGAAAATCAGTTGAATGTATATGTGATGATAAGAGAATTAATAAAACTAGAACTGTAAGAGGAAAAAGAAAACTTAGAAGTTTAGACGAAAAAATTAAAGAATTAGGAATCAAACATCCTGATGCGGCTGATTCATTATTAGCAATAAAATGGATTGGAAATCATGGAAGTCATGGCGATTTAGATATTGAAGATATTTTTGATGCTTATGAACTGCTTATTCATGCATTGGAAAAACTATACATCAATAAAGAGAAAAGGCTAAGACAGCTAAGTAAAAAAATAATTAAGAAAAAAGGACCTGCTTAAAAATTAAATAATGAAAACCATACATAAAGACACTGATTTTAATGAAGGCTATAAATTAACTATAGAGAACTCTTTAAAACACCTTCAAGTTGCAGAAAACTGTATATCTGTTTCATATGGAATAGCTACTGCTCATTTAATATTAGCAGCAGAAGAAGCAGTTAAAGCCTTTCTATTTTTACAACAAACCATTGACAAAGAATCATTAAACAATATAAATCCAGAAGATTTTCAAAAATATTTTTCACAACATAAATTCAAACATGAAACTATAAGACAAATGGAATTTTTTATGACTCTACTGGATATGAGTACACAAATTAGGATAGAACCATTTAAAGATGTTGAACCTGGTACTTTATCAAGAAAGAGTTTAGAAGAAAAAAATAATCAAGGAGTGGAAAATTTAATAAAATGGTTAAATAATTTGACTGAAGGAAAAGAATCTATAGATATAAATGAAGATTGGTGGAAACAGGCTGATTCAAAAAAGAAGAAAGGGTTTTATATTAATTTATTAAAGAAAACAGGGAAATGGGAAGGTCCACATTTAATAGAAGAATCTTCTTATTTGCAAAGCAAAGATATTGTCGAAAAATTTATAGAACGAGTGTTGAATATTGAAAAGGTGTTCAATAATGAAGAGATAAAAAATAAGTACTTTGAAATAAAAAGAAAAATTAAAAAAAAATAAAAATGTCAAGATTTGTGTATAAAGTATATAAAAATGATGAGCATATTGGAGACTTCTCATCTATTAATAATATTTTGTTGAATATAGAATTTGAGATTGAACCTCGAATACGTTTAATAAAAGCTTTTAAGATTCCAAATTTTCAAAAAAGAATTCCACAAGTTTATATAGATGAGTCAATAGGGTTAAAGGTTGAATCTAGACATTTAGTTTATACAGGTAAAATAATAGTATAAATAAAAAAACCTCCAACAGAAGTGTTGGAGGTTTTTAAATCTTTTTTTAACCCTACGAATCCTTAATCTTTTTTCCAAAATTATCCAAATTTGAAACTTGCGTAATTAAGGTTGAATTATTCAAGGCGTTTTTTTGTTTGTTATAAATTTTGATAAAGTTTAAGCTAATACTTCTTTTACTTTATCAGCAGCTTCTTTCAATAAAACTGCAGAGTGTACTTTCAATCCTGAATCATCAATTAATTTTTTGGCTTCTTCAGCATTAGTTCCTTGTAAACGTACAATGATTGGAACATTAATATCGCCAATGTTTTTATAAGCATCAACCACACCTTGAGCAACTCTATCACATCTTACAATGCCACCAAAAATATTTACCAAAATAGCTTCTACTTTGTCATCTTTTAAAATCATTCTGAAAGCTTTTTCAACTCTTTCAGCATCAGCAGTACCACCAACATCTAAGAAGTTAGCAGGCTCACCACCAGAAAGTTTAATAATATCCATAGTTGCCATTGCTAATCCTGCTCCATTTACCATACAACCAACGTTTCCGTCTAGGTTTACATAGTTCAATCCTGCTTTTTTCGCTTCTACTTCAACAGGGTCTTCTTCAGAGATGTCTCTCATTTCTGCAATGTCTTTATGTCTAAACAAAGCACTTTCGTCAATACTTACTTTAGAGTCAACAGCAATAATTTTATTGTCAGAAGTTTTTAATACCGGGTTAATTTCAAACATAGCAGCATCAGTACCTTCATAAGCAGCATAAAGAGCAAAAACAAATTTTACCATTTGTTTAAAAGCTTCTCCTGATAAGCCTAAGTTAAAAGCAATTCTTCTTGCTTGAAACCCTTGTAAACCAATTTTAGGATCTATTTCTTCTTTGAAAATAAGTTCAGGCGTTTTTTCAGCAACAGCTTCAATATCCATTCCTCCTTCGGGAGAATACATAATAATGTTTCTACCTGTTTCTCTGTTCATTAAAACAGACATATAAAATTCTTCAGGTTGTGCTTCTCCCGGATAATAAACATCTTGAGCAATTAGTACTTTGTTTACTAATTTTCCTTCGGCTTTGGTTTGTTTAGTAACCAAATGTCCACCTAAAATACCTTTTGCAATATCATGTACTTTGTCTAAGCCTTTTGCTAATACTACACCATGAGAACCTGTTTCGGTTACTAAACCTTTTCCTCTACCACCGGCATGAATTTGAGCTTTTACTACAAACCACTCAGAGCCTGTTAAACGATTTACTTCTTTAGCAGCTTCTACAGCTTGTTCAGGGTTGTCAGCAACAACACCTTCTTGAATGGCTACGCCATATTTTTTCAATAATGATTTACCTTGATATTCGTGTATGTTCATGATATATTATGTTTTTCAAATTTTTGAGTTTCAAAAGTAATTTTTTTTATCGGTTTTCAATGTGCAATTTATTAACAAATTTCATTTTTATTGAATAATCATATTCCTCAATATACCTAAGGCAGCAATGGCAGTACGCTCTATATTTATAGTTCTATCTTTTCCAAATTGAAAGATTTGGCTTACAATTTCATCTTTGGAAGCTACCGCTATCCAAACGGTGCCAACAGGTTTTTCTTCCGTTCCGCCTAAAGGTCCGGCAATGCCTGAGGTAGCAATGCTATAGTCGGTTTTTAATTTGGTTCTAACTCCAATAGCCATCTGCTCTACTACTTGCTGACTAACTGCTCCGTATTGTTTAATATCATTAGCATTTACACCCAAACTTTCAACTTTGGTTTCATTAGCATAGGAAACTATTGCTCCTTTAAAATAATCGGAAGCACCAGATACTTGCGTAATTAAATGGGCTATATAACCACCTGTACAACTTTCGGCAGTAGAAAGTGTAGCATTTTTTTTACGTAATAATTCTCCAATAACCACTTGTAATTCATCTTCGGTTAAGGAAAATATATGCTTGCCTATAATTTTTTTGACTTTTTCTATTTGTAAGTTTATTGTTGTTTCTAATTGGTCTTTATTGTTACCTATCGAACTTAATCTTAACTTTACTCTTCCGGGAGAAGGTAAATAAGCCAACTTAATGGTATTGGGCAAGTTGTTTTCCCAATCTTCCAATTTTTCTGCTAACTGAGACTCTGGAATTCCTTGTGTATAAACCATTTTATGGACTATAACAGGTAGCTCAAATTTTTCTTTTAACCAAGGAATTACGGTATTAGTTGTCATGGCTTTCATTTCGTAGGGGACACCCGGCATAGAAACTATAATTTTCCCATCTTTTTCAAACCAAGTTCCGGGAGCAGTACCATTTTTATTACGAAGTACTTTTGCATTATCAGGAACAAGTGCTTGTTGTTTGTTTAGCTCATTCATTTCGTATCCTCTGCTAGTCATCATTTTTTCAATGTCTTGATAAACATCCTTGTTTCTAATGAGTTTTCCACCAAAATATTCAGTAAGAATATCTAAGGTTAAATCATCTTTGGTGGGGCCCAATCCTCCTGTAATAATTACTACATAACTATTTGCTAACGCCTCATTAAGGGCTGTAACTATGGCAGTTTTTTCATCACTTACAGTAGTGTGTTGCCTAATTTGAAAACCAATAAGGTTAAGTTGTTTGGAAAGCCAATGTGCATTGGTATTAAGTGTTTGACCAATTAATAATTCATCGCCAATAGAAAGAATATCTAATTTCATTAAGCAGCTTATTTTAGAGGTAGCAAATTTAAGGATTAAAAATTCTTGTACAGAATAAACACTCTTAATGAAAGCTAAATTTTGGAAGTTATAGAATTAATTTTATTATTTATTTGTTGCTATTATGTGTGTTGTACTTAATATTTTCAGGTTCTAAAATTTGTAAGTTGCTTTAGTATATTTATTTAAGTCCCGCAAAAAGTTTTGTAACCTTTATCGCCATCTGGGGGAGGTGTTTGCAAGTGTTTATAGTTGGGTTGTGCTTGGTAAGGAGTTTTACCTGTTTTTAGTAATTCATCAAATAAGATATTATCTTGTTGCAGACAAACATCGTCCAACGCTTTTTCTACTAAATGGTTGCGAGGTATCAACTCAGGATTATGCTGCTGCATGGTGTTAAGAGCAGAAGTTAGACTAATGTTGTTTGCTTTTAATATACCTTCCCAACGTTGGTACCATCGAGCAAAATCGGGAGCAGTATATTTTTCATCTGTTTGTTGGGGGTAATTAGCAATTGTTAAATATGTATTGGTATAATCGGCTTGGTTATTTTGCATCCAACTTAATAATTCTTCTATTAGTTGTTTTTCATTGTCGGAAACAGTTGTTAAACCTAATTTAAGTCCATTCATCTGCCACCATTTTTCTTGGTAAATAGCAGGGAAACTATTAATAACTTCTTGAGCCATTTTTACTGCTTTATCAGTATCTTTATCTATTAATGGGATTAAGGTTTCAGTCAAACAAACTAAGTTCCATTGTACTATTCCCGGTTGTTTACCAAAAGCATACCTTCCTTGCACATCTATAGAACTAAAAACAGTATCAGGATGGTAATTGTTCATAAAAGCACACGGACCATAATCAAACGTTTCTCCGGCAATAGACATGTTGTCGGTATTCATTACTCCATGTATAAATCCTACTCTCAGCCAATTTATTACTAAGTCCATTTGTTTGTTCATTACTGCTTTTAGCAATGCTAAAGGTGAATTAGCATTTTCAGCTAATTCAGGATAATGGCGTTGAATAACATAATGGGTAAACTCTTGCAAAGTAGCAACATCCAAAAAATTACTGATGTATTCAAAAGTCCCCACACGAATATGGCTTGACATTACACGAGTAAGCACAGCTCCTTCGTGGACTTCCTCACGATATACTTTTTCTCCTGTACTAACTATTGCTAAACTTCTAGATGTAGGAACTCCCATATGATACATGGCTTCACTTATTAAAAATTCTCTTAACATAGAGCGAAGTGTAGCTTTACCATCGCCTCTACGAGAATATGGTGTTTGTCCCGAACCTTTTAGCTGAATATCGAATAGTTTATTGTTAGGAGAGAGGTGTTCCCCTAAAAGAATGGCTCTGCCATCACCCAACATGGTAAAATGCCCAAACTGATGTCCGGCATAAGCTTGAGCAATAGGTACTGCTCCAATAGGTAAAAGATTTCCTGAAAACAATTGGGCTTTATCATTTTCGCTAACAGTAGAAAAATCTAAACCAAGTGTTTTAGCAAGTTCATCATTAAAATAAACCATTTTAGGATTTGGAACAGCAGCGGGTAGTTGTTTAGCAAACAATTTTTCTGAAAGCTGAGCATAGGAATTATTAAAATTCCACCCGATATGGTTTTGTAGAGTCATTTGTTAAAGGTCGTTTTCGCAAGTACCGTTATTCTCCCAACTGCTTAAATTATAAATAGTTGTTTCAGCAATACCAATAAGAGCTTCTCGGGTCAAAAATGCCTGATGTCCTGTGATAATAACATTTGGAAAAGCGCGTAATCGGCTGTAAACAGGGTCTTTTAAAATACTGTTTCTATGGTCGTTAAAAAATAATCCTTTTTCTTTTTCATATACATCTAAACATGCTCCACCCAAATGTTCATTTTCAATGCTTTCTATTAGTGCATTAGTATTAACAACAGCTCCTCTAGCAGTATTAATCAATATGCAGCCTTTTTTCATGCTGGCAAATTCTTTTTTATCTAATAGGTAATGTGTTTTCTCGTTCAACGGGCAATTTAAAGAAACTACATCGCTGTTTTTTAATAGAAAATCTAAAGAAGTATATTCCATGTTTATTTCTTTTGCCAAAGGATTTTCTACAGGGTCATAAGCTAATAGTTTACAACCAAAACCATTCATTATTTTGGCAAAAGCAAAACCAATTTTTCCTGTACCGATAATACCAATGGTTTTATTGTTTAGATCAAAACCAACAAGTGTATCTAATCTAAAATCTTGCAGTTGGATAAGGCTTTCTGCTTTATGTAGTTTACGATTGAGTGCCAAAAGTAAAGCTACACCATGTTCTGCAATAGCATAGGGAGAATATTCCGGTACGTTGGCTACTTTTATTTTTAGTTCTTGTGCTTTTTGTAAGTCAACATGATCATAACCAACAGAGCGAAGGGTAATGTATTTAACTTGGTAATCAGCGAGTTTTTCAATAATTTTTACAGAGGCAATATCATTAGTAAATAAAGCAACAGCATCATAACCTTTCGCCATTTCAACAGTATCTTCATTTAGTGATTTTTCTGTAAAACTAAATTGATGTTTATTTTTTGCGGCTTCTTCTAAAAAAGGTTGGTCAAAACCATGCGTGCTATAGGCTAATACTTTCATATTTTAAGGGTAAGAATTATGAAAATCAAAAATAAGGTTAAAAAACAAATTTGACTTTTAAATGCTTTTAATTCGCATTAATCATCTTTAAATAATGTTTTATTTGCAAGATAAGTTGGTCGATTGATTTGTTTTCCTTCAAGGCAATGGTTAAGTCACAAGCTTCATCCCTGTAGTCGCCACAAGAACCGACCTTAAAACGAGCATTAGAAAGTGTGGTAATATACTTGTTTGGGAAACAATCGGACATAGTGAGGTCTATTAAAATCTGAAAAGGAGTAGCAATAAACTTATCTACTTCATTTCCTTTAGGGATCATTAATTTTGATAGATTATTATTATCGAAATAACGATAATGTAGGTGAGGAGACATTAATTCTGAACCTTTTTTAGAATTGATATAGCCAAGTGTAGCCACTTTTTTTCTTTCTTCAATAAGGTAGTTGGTTAATTTTTTTACCGCTTCATATTCCATTCTGTTGGTAGCATCATAAATAATTCCTATTTCTATGGCTCTGTCCAAACCAATAGCCCTAACTTTTCTTATAAAGTTTTTATTCTTTTTGTTTAGTAAGAACTGAGCTATATTAAGTTTAATTTTTTTTAGCATTGCAAAAAAGCAGCATTTATTTTTTTCCTCTAACGTGTTTTTCTACTTCATCCCACATTTCGTTAGGGATGGCATCAAAACTATTGAATTCTCCAGCATTATAAATCCATTCGCCACCATCTATGGTTATTACTTCTCCATTTATATAAGCAGAAAAATCTGACATTAAATAAGCTGCTAAGTTAGCTAGTTCTTGGTGTTCGCCAAATCGTTTTAGTGGAATTCTTTTTAGTGGATCTATACTTTTTGCAATAGCCTCTGGGAATAAACGACTAAAGGCGCCTTGTGTAGGAAATGGTCCTGGAGCAATGGCATTATTTTTAATGCCATATTTAGCCCATTCTGAAGCTAAAGAACGAGTAAGTGCTAATACTCCTGCTTTGGCACAAGCCGATGGAACAACATACCCTGAGCCTGTCCAACTGTAGGTAGTTACAATATTTACTACATTTCCTTTAATTTGATTGGTTATCCAATATTTCCCTAAAGCTAAACTGCAATTGTAACTGCCTTTTAAAACAATGTCCGTAATTACATCAAATGCTTTATGAGATAACCTTTCCGTAGGACTAATAAAGTTCCCAGCAGCGTTGTTTACCAATCCGTTTATAACACCAAATTGAGCAATACCTAAGTTAATTACTTTTTCAACTTGTACATAATCTCTCACATCACAAACGTAACCAACAATATTGTCTTTTTTAGTTAGCGTTTTTATCTCTTCCACAGCACTGTTAATTACATCCTCTTTACGAGAAGCAATAATAATATTGGCACCTAATTCTAAAAAATAAGTTGCCATGCTTTTCCCTAAACCTGTACCGCCACCAGTAATTAAAATGGTTTTACTTTTTAGTTCATCATTTTTAAACATTTTATCGGTGTAGTTCATGGCTTTTTTTTAGAATTAATATTAAGCAACTGCTTTTTCTATTTGTTGGATAATGTTTTCAGCTTTATCGTAAACTTCTTGTTCTGATACGGGAACAGGAGCAAAACGAGCCATATCACACAAATCAATGGTTTCTATTAATGAGTTGATGATGTTGTCATCTACATCTTTAGCGGCAAGCGAAGATTTTATGTTTTCTTGAGTTAAATCTGCAACGGCAATGTTTAATTTATCGCCCACGTAGCCAAATAAAGCTTTAGAAGTGGCTTCATAAAAAGCATTTTTATCGTTTGCTGCCAAGCTTTTTTTCGCAGAAGATAATAGTTTGGCAGCCAGTCTTCCAGCTTTTTTGCTTTTAACTCTGGCAATATCACTGTTGGCTGCTCTGGTTTTGTTTCTAATAATAAATGCTATTATAAAAAGCAAAGGAGCGAGTAGGAGCAGGCTGTAAAATTTCCAAGTGTTGTATAAATTATTTGCATTTAACACAAATTGAGGTGTATCGGTATGGATGTATCTAATATCTTCACCAAGAATTTTAATATCTTCTTTTCCTGCTGCCGTATAGGTTACATTGTTTTCTGTACCATCGCCTTTGTTTATTTTTAAAACAATAGGGTTGGATTTGATGGTTTCGTATTTTTTTGTTGAAGGATTAAAATAGGAAAAAATGATAGGATCTATGGTGAAGTCTCCTTGATAACGAGGAATAACTAAATAATTATATTCTTTACTTCCAGAAACTCCGACATTGCTAGTTTTGGTATTATCTGTTATTTTAGGATCGTAAATTTCAAATTCTTTAGGGAAGTTAATTTGGGGATTATCAATTAATGGCAAGTTACCAATTCCGCTTATATTTATTTTAATATTGATGGCTTCGTTGGCTTTAACTTCATTAGCAGAAACTTCTGTAGTCATTTTTAACTGACCAACAGCATTAATAAAACCGTAAGGTTTAGGAGTGGGATGAGGAAGTACTTTAATTTTAATAGGTTTACTTTTTACGATGTGTTCTTCTTCAACTACTTGTCCGAAAAATTGGTCGAAAATACTTTGTCCTCCACTCACTCTTTTTTGAGTAATGAACCTCATTTCTAGCGGGTCTATTTCTAATTCTCCTGAACGTTGTGGAAACAATACAATCTTTCTGATGGTAGCAATATTCCAACGCTCTCCGTTAATTATTTCTTGTGTCCATTGAGCTTGTCCTATGTTAATTTCCTGACTCCAAAAACCGTTTAAATCGGCATTTTTAACCATTTCATTAGCAGCAATATTTATTTTAGTAAAAAGCTGATAAGTGGCTACTAAATGTTCTCCCTGATAAACAGTAGTTTTGTTTACACTGGATTTAATGAATAAATCGCCTGAGTTTTTAGTAACAGTAGCGTTGTTGCTATTAGGATTGTTTTGCACATTAGCTCCTTTGCTAACATTAATTTCTATGGTGTTAGATTGGTATTTTTTACCATCAATGATTACTTCAGCAGCAGGGATAATAAAACTTCCTTCTTTTACTGCCATTAAAATATAACTGTAAGAAATATTGGCACTTGTTTTACCATTTACCCAACTCATGCTGGTGGATTGATTTGGACCCGAAAGTACTCTAAAGTCGGATATCTTGGGCGGTTTAAAGTTGTCTATGTTAGCATTTACTCTAAATTCAATTTTAAAACGATCTCCGGTAGCCACATCATAATGACTAGCTGCAGCAGTTACCTTAATATCCTGAGCAACAGCTATTATCCCAGAGCTTGTAAAAGCTAACAGCAAAAGTAGATATGTTGTAAATTGTTTCATGTATTACGTAAGCAAATTTCTATTTCTATATTGAAATTACCAATCTTTTTCAATTTTAACTTTTTGACCTTTTTCTTTCTCTTTCTTCATCTTAGCCTGAACTTCTTTTTCTTTCTGATTAAGAGCATCTAACATACGTTGTGCTTCTTCTTTAGATAACTGACTAGGTTTTTGTTGTTGTTCTTTTTGCTGGTCTTGTTTTTTTTCTTCATTCTTTTGCTCGTCCTTATTCTCTTGTTTTTCCTCGTCTTTGTTTTCGTCTTCCTTATCTTTTTCTTTATCCTTATCCTTGTCTTCGTTTTGTTGTTGTTCTTTTAACTTTTTTTGAGCATAAGCAAGGTTATACCTAGTTTCATCATCTTTTGGATTAAGGCGTAGTGCATTTTTATAAGCATCAACACTTTCTTGGTATTTTTGAGCTTCTAAAAAAGAATTTCCTAAGTTATGGAAAGCACTTGCTCTAAGTTCTTTATTGGTACTTTGTTCCGCAACTTTTTTAAACTCTTCGGCAGCCTCAGCAAATTTTTGTTCTTTATAAAGGGCATCTCCTAAATTAAAAGTAGCTTTTTCTGAAGCTTGATTTTTTTCTAATGCTTTTTTGTAGCTTTCGGTAGCTTCAGTATATTTTTCATTATCGTAGTGCTTATTTCCTTCACGGATATATTTTTTCTCTTCTTGAGCAAAAGAAAACTTAACAAAACTTAAAAATAATATGAGTAAAATGTATTTCATCTGGTTGTTTATGATTGAAATAAGTTAATCTTATCTAATTTACTACTTCTTCTTTTTGATATTAAAAACTCTATAATTAGTAATACTAAACTGATTAGTAAAAATAACTGAAACCTATCATCGTAGTTTTTAAATACTTTGCTGCCAAATTCTTTTTTCTCCATTTTGTTTATCTCATTCATAATAATAGATAAACCTGCATTGGCATTGGTTGCTCTTACATAAGTTCCTTCTCCGGCAGCTGCAATTTCCTGAAGCATTTTTTCATTTAACTTAGAAACTATGGTATTATTACTATTATCTGTTCTAAATCCTACTTGTCTGCCATTTTGATAGGTAGGTAGTGGAGCACCATTTTCAGATCCCATGCCAATAGTGTGTACAATAACACCATTCTCTAAAGCATTTGCAGCAGCACCCAACGCATCATCTTCATGGTTTTCTCCATCGGTAATGATAATGATGGCTTTGCTAGTTTCTGCTTCGGGGTTAAAAGAACGAAGGGCTAAATCAATAGCTTTACCTATGGCTGTACCCTGAACAGGAACAATGTCTGTACCGATACTTTCTAAAAATAATTTTGCTGAAGAATAATCGGAAGTGATAGGAAGCTGAACGTAAGCTTCTCCTGCGAAGATGATAATTCCTAACCTGTCGTTTTCCAGTTTTTCTATAAGTTGATAGATTGCTCTTTTAGCTCTTTCCAATCGGTTAGGAGAGAGGTCTTCTGCCAGCATGCTGTTAGAAACATCTAAAGCTATCATTAAATCAACACCTTCACGTTTAATCTCTTCTGCTTTTGTGCCATATTGTAAGTTTGCTAAACCGATAAACAAAGAAATGATGGCAAGTAAGTAAAATACAAATTTAACTACAGGTTGGTGTTTTGCAACTTCAGGAGTTAATCTTTTTACAAGGTGGTGTGTGCCAAAATGTTTCAATTTTTTCTTTCTCCATTGTTGAAACAATAAAAAAGCAACAATAAGCAATGGAATCACCACAGCTAAAGCATACAGAAATAATATGTTTTCAAATCTAAACAATGCTTTTGTAGAGTGTTTTGGTTAATAAAAATTCAATTAATAAAGCACAAGCAGCTAAAATGGCAAATGGCAAAAACTTTTCTGATTTTTTTCTGTAATCAGTAACGTTAATCTTAGATTTTTCCATTTGATCAATTTCTTTGTAAATTTCTTCCAATTCTTTATTGCTTTTTGCTCTAAAATATTTTCCGTCAGCCATTTCAGCTATTTGAGTCATTGTTTCTTCATCAATTCTTACCGGAACATCTTGGTATTGTTTTCTGCCAAATTGATCAACATAAGGAGTAGGAGCAGTTCCTGTTGTGCCTACACCAATAGTATAAACTCTTACACCAAATTCTCTGGCAATTTCTGCTGCTGTAACTGGAGGAATAGAGCCTGAGTTATTAATTCCATCGGTAAGTAAAATAACTACTTTACTTTTGGCTTCACTATCTTTTAATCTGCTTACGGAAGTCGCTAAACCCATTCCTATGGCTGTCCCATCTTCAATCATACCATTTTGTATGCTGGTAAAAAGATTAATAAGCACATCATGGTCGGTAGTTAGTGGACATTGAGTAAAGCTTTCTCCTGCAAAAACTACTAAGCCCATTCTATCGTTTGGTCTGTTGGAAATAAATTCCATGGCAATGTTTTTACATGCTTCCAAACGATTAGGTTTAAAATCTTCTGCTAACATACTTCCCGAAACATCAATACTCAATACAATATCAATACCTTCGGTAGAAACGTCTTGCCAGCTTGATGAAGTTTGTGGTCGGGCAATAGCTGTAATTAAAGCAGCAATGCCAATAATTCTCAATAAAAATATACTATGTCTAGATTTGGCTAAAAAAGTAGAAGTTAGGTTCTCGTTGGTGCTGAGTTTAACACTTCCTTGGTGTTTTTTCAGTCTTAAAATATACCAAATAATCAACAAGGGTATAATGAGCAGCAACCAGAAAAAGGTTGGATTAGCAAATGATATGTTGTACCAAAAATCAAGCATGTGTATTGTTGTTTTCAGGTTCAATCACTTTTGTAGCTTCAATAAATGCAATGGCATAATTGAGACTATTTTCGTTTTCATTTGCCAAAGGCTGTTCCTTAGCGAATTTCACTAAATCGGCTAGGATAAGCGTTTGCGAAAGCTTTAATTTTAAATCTTCAGGAATTTGATGCAACCTTAATCCGTGCATAATTTCAGAAGTGGTTTCTTCTAGTGCATTTACTTGGTATCTTTCTTCAATATATTCTCTCAATATTTCAGAAATTTCTGAATGATAGGCTTTTATTTTTCCATTCTGCCATAACTGTTGCTCGTTTAGCTGCCTTAATTTCTCTAAAGCAATTTCATGTATAGGTATTTTTGGGACAACCTTTTCTTCAACAATTACAGGTTTTTCTCTTTTTAAATATCTTACTAAAAAGAAAACACCAATAAGAGCGGCTAAAATAGCTGCTAACCACATCCAATTATCTTTTAACCAATCTTTAATAGAAAACGGTTCGGAAAGTGGTTGTTTAATATCGAAAATAGCATTGGCAGTATCAACTTCCATGCTTTGTACTTCTAATAAAAGTGGGTCGGATTCAACGGTATCGCCATTAATAATAAATTGGAAAGGAGGAATTACATAATATCCTGAATCGAAACTGGTAATAAGCAATGATTGAGATTGAGCAAAAAGTCCGTTAGTATCAGCAACAGAAGTATCTATAGCAGATTGAGAAAGTACTTCAATCTCTTTGATAATAGTATCGTTTAGTTGCGGAAAACTAATTTGTGTATTTTTATTTTGATAGGTAGCAATAAAGTGAAGTTGTGTTTGTTCACCAATCATTAAAAAATTGGTATCTAAAACAGCTTTTACTGCTACATTTTGACCAAAAAGAGCAAAACTCGGTAGCAATAATGCAATAAATATGTAAATGAATTTTTTCACCCTCTTTTCTTAAATAAAGTCATTAATGGTCTTACATAATCTTGATGTGTTCCGATAGAAGCAGTATCCACACCAGCTTTTTTAAATATTGTTTTTAGTTTATCTTTTCTTTTTAAGAATGCTAATTCATAATTTTTTCTAACCTGTTTATCGGAAGAATTTATCCAATTTAGTTGATTGGTTTCGGCATCTAAAAAAGGTACTAACCCAAGGTCAGGTAAATTTTCTTCGGCTTTATCATAAAGTTGTAAAACAATTACATCGTGCTTTTTATTGGCAATTTTTAAAGCATCTTCATAGTTGTACTTGGCAACAAAATCGGAAATAATAAAAGTTGTAGCTCTTCTTTTAATAACATTATTTAAATATTTGATTGCCAATTCAATATCAGTTCCTTTGCTTTCAGGTTCAAAGTCTATTAAATGTCTTATAATCATTAAAATATGGCTTTTCCCTTTTTTAGGAGGAATGAACTTTTCAATTTTATCCGAAAAGAAAATCACCCCAACTTTATCATTATTTTGAATAGCCGAAAAAGAAAGTACAGCACAAAGTTCTGTAGCCAATTCTTGTTTGCTTTTTTGTTGTGTACCAAAATATCCCGAACCGCTCACATCAATTAAAATCATAACGGTCATTTCTCGTTCTTCTTCAAAAACTTTTACATAAGGATGATTAAAACGAGCGGTAACATTCCAATCTATTGTTCTTATTTCATCTCCATGTTGGTATTCTCTAACTTCGCTAAAAGCCATACCTCTTCCTTTAAAAGCAGAATGATATTCTCCTGAAAAAAGTTGGCTGCTTAATCCACGAGTTTTAATTTCTATTTTTCTAACTTTTTTTAGAAGTTCAGATGTGGTGTAACTAGACATAAGAAGTTAAGATTTTAAGATTTTTCTGACAAAGGATAATTTAGTTCAATTGTCGGTAGTCTTATTTCTTTTTACGGAATTTCAACGTTGTTTAAAATACCATTAATAATGTCTGTACTGGTTATGTTTTCGGCTTCAGCCTCATAACTTAATCCAATTCTGTGTCTTAATACATCATGGCAAATAGCCCTTACATCTTCTGGGATAACATAACCTCTTTGTTTAATAAAAGCGTAAGCTTTGGAAGCTAGTGCTAGGTTAATACTTGCTCTTGGAGAACCTCCAAAAGTGATTAGGTTTTTATATTCAGCAAGGTTATAATCTTCAGGATGTCTGGTAGCATCAACAATATTTACAATATACTGTTCAATTTTTTCATCCATATACACTTCTCTAACTACATTACGAGCTTTAAGAATATCTTCAGGTTTTAACACGCGGTTGGGTTGGGGAAAACCTGTTTTTGAGATGTTATTTCGGATAATTATTTTTTCATCTTCTTTTTTAGGGTAATCTAGCACTACTTTAAGCATAAATCTATCTACCTGTGCTTCCGGTAAAGGATAGGTTCCTTCTTGCTCTATAGGGTTTTGAGTTGCTAGTACTAAGAATGGTTCAGGTAAATGGAAAGTTTCTTCACCAATGGTTATTTGGCGTTCTTGCATGGCTTCCAATAAAGCACTTTGCACTTTTGCCGGAGCACGGTTTATCTCATCGGCAAGAACAAAATTTGCGAAGATAGGTCCTTTTTTTACCGAAAAAGCTTCTTGCTTTTGGTTATAAATCATTGTACCTATAATATCAGCAGGAAGTAAATCCGGAGTAAACTGAACACGACTAAATTTTGCATCTATGGCTTTTGCTAAGGTATTTATAGCAAGCGTTTTTGCTAAACCAGGAACACCTTCAAGCAATATATGTCCGTTAGACAATAATCCAATAAGTAATCTCTCTGTCATATGTTTCTGACCGATAATTACTTTGTCCATCTCCATAGTAAGTAGCGTAACAAAGGAACTTTCTTTTTGAATTTTTTCGTTTAATGCTTTAATATCCACATTTGATGAACTTTCTGACGGAGCAGAAGATAAAGGCGGAGTAGGTGTATGTGCTTCTTCCATAATTTTTAGTTTTTAATGTCGCTAAATTAAGCAGCTAAGTTAGTTTATTCTTATGAAGAAGCAATATCCGATGTTAAAAAATGTTAAGAGTTAAGTTGTTGTTGCTCAGTAATTAACATTATTTAAGAAAGATTGTTAATTCTTTGTAGAAAAGCAATCGGTAATCAGTTGGAGTGTTAAAAAAAATGTTAAAGTAAAAAAATTATCTTTCTAAAACAAAATCAGCGGTTTGTGTAAGTATGCTTTCTTTTCCAATACCTAAACCAACAGTTTTGGTAAGTGTTTGATAACCTTCTGCAGTAATTTCTAAGGTATATTTTTTATTTCCTACTAAGGTTATGAAATAATGCCCTTCATCGGTTGATGTTGTTGAAGCAACTACTTTTCCACTTTCGTCTTTAAAATCAACTTTAGCAACAATAGGTTCTTGTTCAGGGTTTTTAATTTCACCTTTTAAAATAGAAAGATTAATAGCTACACCTTCTGTTAAAACAGGATACTTACTCATGTCAATTCTATAAATGTCTCTGTCTCCCATACCGTCTTTTTTTTGGTTAGAATAGTAAGCTGTTTTTCCATCTGTACTTAACACAAAATGTAAATCATCATTTACAGTATTTATTGGGTAACCTAAGTTTTGTGGAGTTGTCCAAGTACTGTCATCCTGAAGTCTTGTCATAAAAATATCATATCCTCCCATAGATAAATGTCCTTTAGAGCTAAAAAATAAAGTTCTTCCATCTGGATGAATAAAAACTGAAATTTCGTCTTCGGGAGTATTAATGGTTGTACCTATGTTTTTAGGTTCTAACCATACGGTGTTAGATTTTTTTTGTGAGATGTATATATCTCCTTTTCCAACAGGATTATTTTTTTTCCCTGTTCTTTCACTAATAAAAAATAAGTAGTTTCCATCAGCAGTTAGCTGGGCAGAGCTTTCAAAGTAAGAGGTATTTATAGGTTTTTCTAAAGCTTTTGGAGTGCTCCACTTACCTGAATTTCTCTTTTTTGAAACGAAAATATCTCCTATATATAAATTTCCATCATTACGGTAAATAAAAATTTCTTCACCACTTGGTGATATACTTAAACAGGCATCATGCCCTTCGGTATTAATGTTTCCTTCAATAGGATAAGCTTTTCCCCATTCACTATTAACAGAGTCCCATTGTGCAATATAAATATCTTCAAAAAATTTGTAATCGCCTGCTTTATCGATTCCACCACCTTTGGTATCAGGTCTTCGCGAAGTAAAAATCATGGTTTTACCATCGGCAGTAATAGAAGGAGCATAATCTCCACCTCTAGAATTAATGTTGCTAGACAAAATTTCTATGTTAACATCAACTGGATGCTGCTTCATTTTAATGGCATAATTTACCTGAGTAATCATTTTGTTCACATCGTTTAACTTTAAATATTTTTTCTTTGCATTAACCTTAAAATGATTAAAAGCAGCAAGAGCATCATCTAACTGATCATTTTTATGGTAAGCTTCTCCCAGTTTAAAATAAAGTTCATGAGCTACTCCTTTATCAAGATTTTTTGCATTTAAAAAATATTCAACAGCTAATTCGGCATCATTCATAGCCAAATAACATTCACCAATTCTGTAATTTATCATAGCATCATTGGTAAAGCTTGTCATAAGTTCTCTGTAGATATTTAGGGCAGCTCTATAGTTTCTGTCACCAACAAAAGCATGGTTGGCTTCAGCCATTTTAAGTTTATAGGTTATCTTGCTCTTTTTTTTGTCGTTTTGAGTAAAAGCAACACTAGTAAAAATCAATAATACCGTTATGATTAGCGATAATTGTTTCATAGACAATAGATAGGTTTTAATAATTAAAAAAGTTTGTTAAATCAATTATAAATTTAGTATTGTAAATGTACAAATTCAGACTGAAATAACATAGTTCAATTTGTGAACAGCAATATTAACAAATTATTTTTTACAGATGAAAAGAATAACTAACTGATAGGAAGTGATTTAGAAAGTAAATTTAAAAATTTTTCGATGGCATTTCTTTTAGCCTCATCAAGGTGATAGCTAATGTCGTTTTTTAAATAATTGGTCAAAAAAGCTTTTTTATCTTCGTCAATATTAAAATAATTGAGTACTTCATCAGTATTAAACATTTTATCGCTCAATGCTTTATTAAATTGATTAATAAATTCAGCATCAATCTTTTTATTGGCAACCCAACAAGCAAAAACAAAGGGTAAACCAGTAAATTTTTGCCATTCTTCTGATAAGTCATAGCTATATTGATAGTTTTTTTCTAATGTAAATGTTCTATCGCCAATAATCACTCCTGCAGTAGTTCCGGAAATTTGAGTTTCAAAACCTGCTGTTGCATTTTGCCATTCAGGATTTATTTTCCAATAGTTGGCAGCTAATACTTTTGTAAGGTTGATAGATGTTTTGGATTGATAGTCGAGCCAAATGGTTTTAATTTCATTTAGAGGAACATCGCTAAGCAGTAACACAGATTTTACTTTACCGACAGCTCCAATACAGTAATCTGAAATAATGTGGTATTCTTTTATTTTTGGTAAAATGGCTATAGGAACTAAGCCAATATCTACTTGGTTAGTCAATAGTTTTTCGGCACATAAGGCGGGATAATCTAATGAAAGTGAAATGTCTTTAATCAAATCACTATTTTTTAACGCATATAAAAAAGGGTAGGTGTTGGCATAAGAGACTGCCGATATTTTGTAATTCATTTTTTAGTTTATTCTTTTTCTTTTATATATTCTGAATACTCTGATTAGTAATAACTTTATGTGTAGAAATGGTAGCGGCCACTACAGAAACTATTGCTATAAAACCGGCTAGTGTTATTCCGCAAAAAGGAATGAACATTATTAATGCAAAAACACTTCCGTTGGCTACAGCTACACCTTTATTAAGCCGCATAAATCTTACGCTTTGGCTTAGATTATATTTTTGTCTTTCAAGGTAGTAATCGATAAAAGAGAAACCATAAAAATAAGCAGAGATAAAAAACATAATGATGGCAGCCAACTGTCCAATAATAGGGATGAAGCTTAGAATAAAGAACAATATGATGAATAATGTTTCTATAAAAACATTTCTAAACGCAATTAAAACACCTCTTACAATGTCTCGCATTAATTGGTCAGCATTAAAAGGATATTTTTTTCCGGTTAAAATTTCTTCCGTTTTTTCAGAAAGAATGGCAAAGATTGGTGACAAACAAATAATAACAATGTAGCCTCCGAAAGTTGCAAAAATAAAGAAGAAGATAATTTTTAAGAATATCCATAAAAAGCCACTGGCAATTTTTTGAATATAAAGTCCTACATCTTTTAAGAAAGCAAAGCCTAAAAATGTCTCACTGTCACTTTCTAGCATTGATGTTAGCCAATCTTGAACGGCATCGGATAATACGCCAATTCCATAAAATCCTCCTACAAAAAACAAAATATTAAGTAAAATGGGG
This sequence comes from Flavobacteriales bacterium BRH_c54, assembly GCA_000961845.1. Lineage (GTDB taxonomy): Bacteria > Bacteroidota > Bacteroidia > Flavobacteriales_E > Vicingaceae > BRH-c54. The sequence continues at coordinate 20,626 of LADZ01000042.1, read as the reverse complement.
AATAAAAAATACCACCATAATCCGTTTGAAAAAATTAAACCAATTGCTTTTGGGTAAGCGGCTAATCCATTTCCAATGTCATTAAAAAATTTCATTTTAAGATAGTTAAATGATTACAATTTCGTTAATAATATGTCGCCCCATGGTGCTGTTAAGCTTTTCTTTTAAGGCTTCTTTAGCATAACTCATTTCTTGCTTTAATGCAGCGGAATTAAGTTTTACAAACAATTTTTTATTTTGAAAATAAACGTTTTCAGTATGTTTCACAAACATATTTCCAACAGCCAATTCGTATTGTTTAATCAGTTCAATTTCATCTAACTGATCTTTATAGCCATAAGCTCTAAGTATTTTATCAACTAATTCTTTTATTGGTTTTTCGCTCATTGCTTTTCAATTTTTCCGTTAGCTACATTAAATACTTTAAATGATAGTTTTTCATTTTCAAGTATAGATGGAATTCTATTAAAAGAAGTATCTGTAATAAACGTTTGTCCAAATTGTTTGCTACCTACAATATTAATTAATTGATTCATTCTTTTATTGTCTAACTTATCATAAATATCATCTAGCAAAAGCGTAACTTTTGTGTTTTTTATATTCTGAATAAGAGCTGCTTGTGCCAATTTCAAGGCTAATAAGTAGGTTTTTTGTTGTCCTTGCGAACCAAATTTTTTAATAGGAAACTCACCTATATTAAAAACCAAATCATCTTTATGAACGCCAACATTGGTATAGCTTGTGGTTTTATCTTTTTCAAGGCTTTGCTGCAATAAAGTTTCAAAATCAGTATCGTTTAATTTAGAATCGTACAACAAAAAAACTTTTTCTTTTTCGTTGCTTAGTAGGGTATAGTATTCTTGAAAAAACGGAGCAAATTGTTTCACGAATTTTTGCCTGGCTTGGTGAATATATTTTCCGAATTGAATAAGTTGGTCGTCCCAAATTTCTAATGAAGCAGCATCAAAATTACGGTTGCTCCAAAATGACTTTAACAATAAGTTTCGTTGCTGAAGTGCTTTGTTGTAGTTCAGCAGGTTATTCAGGTAACTATTATCGTATTGACAAATAATACCGTCAACAAATTTTCTTCTAACATCACTACCATCAATAATTAAAGAAGTATCTGCCGGAGTAATTATCACCAACGGGATTTTACCGATATGGTCGGCAAGTTTAGTGTATTCTTTTTTGTTGTATTTAAAAATTTTTTTCTGACCTCTTTTTACGCCACAATAAACTCTGTCTGTTTCCGTCTGATTATTAAAATATCCTTCTACCACAAAAAAAGGAGCATCGTGATTTATATTCTGGCTATCTATTGGGTTAAAATGACTTTTACAAAAAGATAAGTAATAAATAGCATCTAAAATATTGGTTTTTCCACCACCATTATCTCCTAAAAAACAGTTAATAGTGTCAGAAAGTTTAAGATTTGCCTCTTCGTAGTTCTTAAAGTTAATGATAGATAATTCAGATAAAATCATAGAGCAAATTTAAGCAACCAAAAGGACAAGCAATTATTTTTTTTTCGTTTTGTATTAAATAGTAGTTATTTTTACATTTCAAATTAGTTGTATGCATATAATAAAAACTAAAGAAAGTAAGATTTTTATTGGTAACGATGTTTTAGACGAAGTCAAAAAAACATTGGAAAAGTATAAAGGCTATCAAAAAATCTTAATTGTTGATGAAAATAGTTTTAACTATTGTGCTACCGATTTTTTAATTCAAACTGAATTGGCTAATGATGTTGAGATTATTGAGCTAGATAGTGGTGAGGAGAATAAAACCTTAGAAATTTGTCAGTATATATGGCAAACATTTGTAGAGTTAAAAGTAGACAGAGATGCTTTAGTTATTAATTTGGGAGGGGGAGTAATTTGTGATTTAGGTGGTTTTGTCGCTTCGGTTTATAAAAGGGGTATTAATTTTATTAATGTTCCAACTACTTTGTTGGCCCAAATTGATGCTTCTGTGGGAGGTAAAGTAGGAGTGGATCTGAATAATTTGAAGAACATTATAGGGGTTTTTAATGAAGCCGAAGCAGTATTTATTTATCCTAATTTTTTAAGAACACTCAATAAAAGAGAAATGCTTGCCGGATATAGCGAAGCATTTAAACACGCATTGATTGCTGATATTGATTACTGGAAAAAACTTAAAACCAATTTACTTTCTAATGATTCATTATGGGAACAACTGATTCTTAGAAGTGTTGAAATTAAAAACGACATTGTAAAACGAGATTTAAAAGAAAGCGGAGAGCGCAAAAAACTTAACTTCGGACATACTATAGGGCATGCCTTAGAATCTTATTCGTTGAGCAACGAAGAATTGCCTTTATTGCATGGTGAAGCCGTTGCTGTAGGTTTAGTTTGCGAAGCTTACATATCGCACAAAGTAAATGGCTTGAACCACAAAGAATTAAAAGATATTGTAAGTTGTGTTACGAACTTTTTTAGTTATTACGATTTAAAAGAAGATAGCTTTCAGCTGCTAATCGGGTTAATGAAAAACGATAAGAAAAATAAAAATAGGGCAATTAATTTCACGTTGCTTAAAACGATAGGAGAAGCAACAGTCAATCATAAAATTGGTGAAGATTTAATTTTAGAAGCTTTAAATTATTACTGCTCGTTAAAAAAAATAGATTAATGTCCATTTGCCTACAACATCCTTCAGCAATATTATCTTCGAGCATTACCTTACCTACTTCTAAGAGTATTAGTAATAGGGTATTAATAATACATCAAATTCTTAATCAGCAGTTTACTATCAGCGGTTTATCAACTGCTGCGGATACACAAATTTTAAAACAGGTTTTCGAACAAAATAGCAATTCAATAGAGGTAGGGCATGCCGGAACAACTATGCGTTTTCTTACGGCTTATTTTGCTGCTACCGAAGGAAAAAATGTTGTTCTTTCAGGTTCTGAACGCATGCACCAACGTCCGATAAAAATTTTGGTCGAGGCACTTAAAACCCTTGGAGCAGATATTCAGTATTTAAATAATGAAGGTTATCCGCCACTTCAAATTAAAGGCAAAAAGCTTAATGGAGGTGCTATTAATTTAGATGGAAGTGTAAGCAGTCAGTATATTTCTGCTTTGTTATTGATAGCTCCATTGCTGAAAACAGAGCTTATTATTACTTTTACCACTCCTCCGGTTTCTAAACCCTATATTCTTATGACCATAAGTGTGATGCGTTATTTTGGAGTTGAAGTAACTTGGTTGTCAGAAAATCAATTAGTGGTAAAGCAAGGAAATTATGTAGCAAAAGATTGTAGTGTAGAAGCCGACTGGAGTGCTGCTTCTTATTGGTACAGTATGGTGGCATTATCAAAAAAAGCGACAATAATTTTAAAAGGATTAAATAAAACAAGCTTACAAGGAGATAATGCGGTAGTAGCTTTATATGCTGAATTGGGAGTAAGCACTTCTTATATTGACGGAGGTGTTGAGTTGACTAAAACCAATATTTTTAATGCTTGGAAGATGAAAACAGTAGATTTTACGCTTTTTCCTGATTTAGCTCAGACCTATGCAGTTACTTGTGCTGCGTTAAATCTACCTGTTCGTATTACAGGAATTTCAACTTTGAGAATAAAGGAAACGGATAGGATAGTAGCTTTACAAAATGAGCTAACAGCCTTGGGATATCAAGTAACTATTGAAGACAACGATTTAATTATACATCCACAAAAAGAAATAAGCATACAGCAACACCCAATCGCTACGTATAACGACCACAGAATGGCAATGGCTTTTGCTCCTTTAGCATTAATTACTGATAATCTTACAATAGAAAGTCAAGAGGTTGTAGAGAAATCTTATCCTCACTTTTGGGAAGATTTAAAAGATGTTGGTTTTGTAATAAAAGCTTAATAATATTAAGAAGGATAAGTTGGAAGAGAAGGAGGGGGATTTAGTGCTAATTTCGATTCCGATAGCTATTGGAACGAACTAAAAAATTGTAATTTACTCGTGTAGGTTGCACACCAACTATTTTGATACACCTAAACTAACTTTACTGATTTTAAAGCCCGTAAAAGGACAAAAAAAGAGTAGCATATAATTATATACTACTCTTTTTTTTAGCTTTAAAAATTTTATCTTTTGATTTTCAATTGGTTAAAATTTATTTTTCATCTATCAACTTCTTTGGAACACTACCCTTATTTCCAATTAATAGTAATAGGTAAAGATATTTTCGTTTTAACATATTTTCCATCCTTTATTCCTGGTTTACACTGAATAATATTATCCAGCACACATGATATCTGATTTTGAAATCTTCGCTCTAATTCAACAGTATCAACCCTCCAATCAGCACAATGAAAGGAACTCTTGGTAAAAGTAAATCTAGGCTCTAATAACTCTCCATTAGTATCTATAATTGTAATTAAATAAACTTTCACTAATCGACATTCAAACTCCTGTTTAACACTCTTTAAGCAACTATCATTAAAAACCAAAATGGGGAGCTCATCCAATTCTAAATTCTCGACAATATTAGACGTATCCTTTATTTTTTCTCCATCTTGAGAAAAAACAATACTATGAACAAGTAAAAAAACAGAAAATAAAAAATGTCTAAATACCATATTTAAAATTTTATTGAAACTAATTTGGAAATAGTCCTATACAAAATATACCCCTCACCTGTCCGTAGTTTGAAGCCAAGCTTTTGTGTAATGGCAACTACGGACTTTATAAAGCCTTGAATTTTCATAGAACAAAAATAAGCTTTTTTATTAAAGTCCTCAGTCACGATTGTTCTTGTTTCGCTTCAGACTAAGGACAGTGAGGGAAGATTTAAAGGATGTTGGTTTTATAATCAAAAATCATCAGGAAGAGAGTAGTAGTAGATAATTTTATTGGCTTTTTTTCTGATGTTTTTGGGTAAGTACCCCGTTTCATTATACTCAATTAATATGCGTTTGAGCTTCTTTTTATTAAACCGAATAAGTGTGTAAGTGCCGTGAATAAAAAATGGGATACTGATTACTCCCATACCAAAACCTAAAGGGGGTGAAAGCAAAAATACTCCGGCAGAAAGTGGTAAAAACATCATTTCTGTTACAGCGTTGGTTTCTTTTCTCTCAAAGAAAAATTCTATAACCGCAGCAGAAGTGTCGTTGGTAGAGTAATATGCCATAAAATCATTGAAAGACAGTTTTCTGGCAGGAATATCTGTGGTATCGTTTTGAGCAAAACCAACCTGAAGTACACATCCTAAACTTATAAAAATCAATAAACTTTTCATTCTACCCACAAATTTGCAATTAAAAGTAACACAAAATGGTTTATTTTCAATTTTTTATTGATTAGTTTAGTGAAAAATTTTAGCACCATGATTTTAGTTGCAGATAGCGGCTCCACCAAAACAGATTGGAGATTAATTAACGATAAAACCGAAGTGTTAGTTTGTTCAACTATGGGGTTTAATCCTTATTTTGTTGATGCAACTGTTGTTTTAAAGGAATTGTCAGCTTCAATATTATCAGCAAAAAAAGAGGAAGTGGAACAAGTGTTTTTTTATGGGGCAGGCTGTTCTTCTGCTGAAAAACAAACCTTTTTAGCAGCTATTTTTGCTCAATTTTTTACGAATGCTGACATAACGGTGGCTCATGATTTATTGGCTGCTGCAAGGGCTGCTTGTAAAAAAGAGTCTGGTTTGGTAGCTATTTTAGGTACAGGAGCGAACACCTGTTTGTATAACGGAACAGACATTACCCACAACATTCCTGCTTTGGGATATATATTGGGCGATGAAGGTGGTGGAGTGCATTTAGGTAAACTGTTTATTAAAAAGTTGCTTCATGGGCAGTTACCCGACAAGGTGAGCACAGACTTTAAATACACTTTTCCCGAACTTAACTTAAATACTATTTTGGATAAGGTATATAAACAAGCTTTACCCAATAGGTTTTTAGCAAGTTTTGCTCAATTCATTTTAAAACATGAAAACGAAACTGAGATTAATGCTATTATTTATCAAAGTTTTCATGAGTTTTTTAAGCAATATATTGTTTTGTATCCCAATTATCAACAATATCCTTTACACATTGTAGGTTCTATAGGGTTTTATTTTCAGCGATATATCGCTTTAATAGCAAAAGATTATGGGGTTATTATAGGAAAGATAATTCAACAACCTATAAGCGAATTGGTTGATTTTCATTTGAAGTATTAATGCTATTAAAAGATTAGTGTGTATAACTTCTAGGCTTTTATGGTATTAAACTTTGCCTTTAACTTATTTTTGACTTCGTGTTAAAAAGAAAAATATCCATATTATTTCTCCTATTCTTTGTTGCCATTACTGTTAAAGCAGAGTTGATAAACATTGGCATTTTAGATAAACAAGCGGTTACTTCATTTGTTTTTTATCCTCAAGTCGGCAAATATGTTGTTTATACAGAAAGTGGTAAATTGCTCGATATTGACAATACTGAAATTATTGAAATCTCCTACAGAAACCAAAAAGTATTTTTAAAAACGCTAGATAAGGATTACGGACATTTTAACAAAATTAGAATTATTGGAGTAAGCCATCAAAATGCTTTTAAACTCAAGACTAATAAACCTGTTGGGAAAATTATTCAGTATGAAGATAACTTGTTTATTAAAGCACATCCTTTTCATGGTTATTTACAACTGATAAACAACATTAACATCGATAATTATGTAGCCGGAGTAGTGGAAGCCGAAGTGGGTAAAAGTCCACCGGAGGAATATTTTAAATTGCAAGCCATCATTTGTCGCACTTATGCATTGAAAAACATTAACAAGCATCAAACTGAAGGCTTTAGTTTGTGCGATAAGGTACATTGTCAAGCGTATCATGGAAAACCCAAATCGGAGCAAATAAAACAATCGGCATTACTCACTTCCAACACGGTAATTGTAGATAGCGACATTAATTTAATTACGGCAACTTTTTATTCTAATTGCGGTGGTCAATCTGCTAATTCTGAAGAAGTTTGGCATCAGGAATTGTATTATTTACGTTCGGTAAAAGATAGCTTTTGTTTGAGTGAAAATAATGCTGTTTGGCAGAAAAAAATAGCTAAAAATGAGTGGGCAAATTATTTGATAACAAATGGTTATTCTAAAGAAATTTTGAAAGACAGTTGCGATTATGAATATTTTCAGATAGGGAGGGAGCGTTTTTTTGAAAAGCAAAATGTGCAAATCCCTTTTGTAAAGGTAAGAACAGATTGGAAATTAAAATCGGCACAATTTGATGTAAAAACAGAAGGTAATTTTGTGGTATTGCAAGGCAAAGGTTTCGGACATGGCGTAGGACTTTGCCAAGAAGGAGCTATGCGTATGGCGAAAATGGGATATACCTACGCAGAAATCTTACATTTTTACTATGAAGATGTGCACATGGTAGATTTAGAATCGCTCGATTTTTTTAAGGCGGAGTTTTAGTATAAGAAAATGTTTATAGAACTAAAAAGCTGTTTCTATTTTTCTCTACAAGCACATTCATGGTGTTCATTAATATAGTCAATGGAGGTTTTGCAAAGTTTTTCTAAGATATCGGTATTGATGTCGGATAGTTTTTTGATATAAACACAGGCTTTGCTTATTTTATATTTTCCTAAAACTTCTAATAAATGTTTGTTTTCTTCGGTGGGCGAGAAGACGTAAAGAGAGAATGCGGCTTTACGGGGAGAGAAAGCAATAAGAGGGGCATCACCTTCATGTCCGCTAGTGTATTTATAATGGTAACTGCCAAAACCAATAATGCTTGGCCCCCACATTTTAGGTTCAAACCCTGACCATTTGGTCATCAACTCAATTAGCTGAAAGCTATCGGCTTTCTTTTGGTCATTTTCTACAAATGAGTTAATAAAATCAATTACATTAGCTGCTGATTCGGTAGTCTTATTTTTTGTAGCCATTGCTGTTTATTTCCTTTTAAGAAAAGTAATTATTAAACCTAACATAAGCATAGCTCCACTAATAATTAGGGGAGTCCAATCGGCTTTACTAACTGCTACATCAACACCCAATAAATTAAAACTTTCTGAATCTTGAATAGCTTGATAGCCGAATACAATGATTCCAATAAGACCAATAACCAATAATATAATTCCTGCTGCTTTCATATGTAGATATTTATTGTTTTTTTATTTGTAATATGGAATAGTCTTATCTTCATTGGTGTTTGTTTGCAACAAACAAGTTGTTAGTGACTATTTCATAATATAAAGTTTAAATTAATAAGTTAAAGATACTAAAATAGTTGGAGAAGTAAAAATTACTAAAAATTTAGGTTTTCTTGTTCTTAGAACACATCCCACTTAAGATGTTATTCCCCAACTTACAAGATCTAGCTTTGCTGAACTTAGGTTTTTCTGGCTTTATTTTATTAAGCTCCGTTCCTTAGCTTGTAAAATTTCGATTGATATGAAGATAAGCTACCTCTACAATTTATTCATCTCTAATTGAACAAAATCGACTAATTCCTTAATGTAGTCTTGAGAAAAATCAAAAGCAATTCCTGCAGTAGCGTATATTTCCGAAATAGGTTTGGTATAACCTAGTTTAAGGGCTTCTATGTATTGACTCAAGGCTTTTTCAGGATGTTGTTTGTAATTTCTCCATACAGCAATTGCTCCTAATTGAGCTATACCGTATTCAATATAATAAAAAGGCACTTCAAATAAATGCAATTGTTTTTGCCAATAATAACTTCTTTCTTCTTCATAATCCGACCAATCAACCACATTACTACTAAAATTATCCATTAAAATATTCCATAGTTGTTCTCTTTCTTTGTGAGAATGATCAGGTCTTTCGTAAACTAAATGCTGAAATTTATCTATGGTAGCTACCCAAGGTAGGGTATTTAAAATTCCTTGAAGTTGCTCTTTTTTAGCCCGTTTTAATTCTGTTTCATTGTCGTAAAAAACATCCCAATAATCCATAGAAATAAGTTCCATACTCATAGAAGCCAACTCTGCTACTTCTGATGGAAATTCTTTAAAAGCAGTAAGTGATAAGTCATTTGTTAAAAAAGAATGCACGGCATGTCCGCCTTCATGAATCATGGTTACCACATCTCTTTGAGAGCCAACAGAATTCATAAAAATAAAAGGTACACCTGTTTCGTAAAGCGGATAATTAAAACCTCCCGGAGCTTTACCCACTTTAGAACTTAAGTCGAGGTGCTTAATTTCTTTCATGGTTTTCATGCACTCGCCAAAATAAGGATGAATTTTATTGAAACAAGCAATGGTTTTATCAATTAATTCTTCTTCCGAAGCTATAGGTTTTAAAGGTTGTTCTCCGTTAGGATCAACCATTTTGTCCCACGGTTTTAAGGTTTCTACACCTAATAAGTTTTTTCTTTCGCTATCAAATTCATTAATAACAGGAACTACTTCTTTGGCGATAGACTCGTGAAATTCAAAACAATCTTTTGCCGTATAATCAAACCTGCCTAGCTCAGCAAACATATAGTCTCTGTAGTTTTCAAAACCCGCATTTTGAGCTATTTTATGACGGAGGGTTATCATTTCACTAAACAAATCGTTTAGTTTGTCTTTATCGCTAATTTTTCTTTTGGAAATAGTTAAATAAACTTCTTGGCGTAATGCCCTATCGTTTTCTTTCAAAAAGTTACTGGCTTGCTGAAGGGTAAGTGATTTATTATTGAAATTGATGGTCATACTGCCAACAATAGCTCCATATTTCTGAGAGTTTTCCATTAATTTGGTCTGAATAGGAACATTTTCTTCACGAAAAATTTCCATTTCTTTTTTGATGGCTCTTAGGTATATTTTATAAGTATTTTCATCTATTTGAGAAAGTAGAGGAGAGGCTACAAATTTTTTATTAAGTTCGTTATTTATGGGAGCAATTTTAGGTTCAATTTCATTAATAAAATAATGAAAATCTTTGCTTAGCTCTTCATTAGTAGTATCAATATTCATTTTAATATATTTCCAACCAACGTTTTCACTAACAAAAGCATCTAATTCACTTCTATCGATAAGCCATTTCTCCAGTTCTGCTACTGTAGTGATGTTTCTGCTTATTAAATCTTCGTAAAAAGGAGCAACGGACTCCCAGTTGCTTAATGTAAAAGAGGTAGGAATAAAATTTCTATTGTTGTTGGCTTGTTGATGAGCGTCCATAATGGTATTAGAATGATTAAATGAAAAATCCTATCGACAAAGCAATAGGATTTTTATAATATGCAATTAAATGATTGGCATTACCCTTTTTTAGAAGGAGTAGCCGTTTTTGTTGTAGCCTTAGCTTTAGAAGTTTTAGGCGTAGTTGTTTTCTTGGCAGTTACTTTTTTAGCGGGAGCAACTTTTTTCGGTGCTTTAGCATCTTTTTTATCTGCAGTAGCTTTTTTAGTTGATTTTTCTTCTTTTTCCTCCTCTTTTAATAAATCGGCTTTAATAAGAATGTTGAACCACTGAAAAAGTTTTTTTAAATCTGAGTTATACACTCTTTCTTCATCAAAATCAACTACTTCTTTCAAAAAAGATTGAAGTTCTTCCGGTTTAGCTTTATGGTCTATAGCTGCTTTTCCTGCAGTTTTTTTATATAGTTTTTGATATACTTCAACTAGAGGCATATCGTCTGTTTTAGTATAAATGCTGATGTCTTCTATGGCACTAACTTTTTCGGAAGCATAAACAGGAAAACGCTTGCCGTCTTCTATAGATTCTGCAATTAATCCGTTTTTTGTTTGTGAAACGATTTTGTGTAAACCGGGTTTTCCCGTAATTGAAATGATTGATGTAATGTTCATATTGAATTTTAAAATTTATAAAGACAAATGTAGTAAAATAATGTTTTATAGATAAATTTATTAATTAACAATCTGTTTGATTGTTGTGTATTTTATAAAAAAATGATTTTTTGATTGAATTTTATTACTAAAAAAATTGATACAAGTTATTGATGATATCTGAAGCTATTAAGGTATCTTCACTTAAGGCTTCTTTGGCTTTATCTCCTGCAAAACCATGAACATAAACCCCTAAAATAGCAGCTTGAGAAGGTGTATAACCCTGAGCTACTAAACCTGTAATTATTCCAGTAAGAACATCACCGCTTCCTGCTGTAGCCATTCCGGGGTTTCCAGTGGAGTTAAAATATAGTTCTCCGGTAGGACAAGCAATGCTGGTATAGGCACCTTTAAGTACTACAATTACTTGATGTTTAATAGCAAATTCTTTTTGTAACTGCCATTTTTCTTCGCTATTAGATGTTTTTCCTACTAAGCGTTCAAATTCTTTTGGATGAGGAGTAAGGATGGTGTGTGGTGGTAAAAAAGCCAACCATGTTTTATTTTCTGCTAAAATATTAATAGCATCGGCATCTAAAACAAGTGCTTGTGTACAATTTTGTATCAATAGCTTAATGCTATTTTGAGTTTGTTTTTCTGTGCCTATTCCCGGACCAACAGCAATGCTGTTGTAATTAGATAAATCAGGAAGTTCGTTGATGAAATTTTTTTCTGAAGTAGGAATACACATTACTTCAGGATTGGCAATTTGCACTACATTTAGACCAATTTCAGGAACTAAAGCAGTAACTAAACCAGCTCCTATTTTTAAGCAAGCACGAGATGCTAAAACAGCAGCTCCCATTTTCCCTTTACTTCCTGCAATAATAAGTGAATGTCCGTAGGTTCCTTTATGACTAAACTTTGTACGCTTTTTCAGTAAAGGTAAAACAGATTCGTGCGTAACAAAGTAAGTATCGGTAACCACTTCGTTTAAAAATGCCGGTAAAATACCAATATTGATGATGATGAACTCTCCAACATATTTTTGGGTTTCTATGGCAAAAAAACTTTGTTTGGGTTGTTGTATAGTTAAGGTGTAATCCGCTTCAATAATGGCTGCTGAATTATTGTTGATATTACTATCGGCAAATAATCCGGAAGGAATATCTATGGCAATAACAGTAGTGTTTGAAGTGTTTATTGTAGTAATAATTTCAGCAATAAAACCACTTATTGGTTTTGATAGTCCGTTTCCGAAAATAGCGTCAATAATTAATACATTTTCAGGAAGTTGAAAAGAAAAGTTGTTTTCAGTTAAAAAATGGATGTTAGCTTTTTCTTTTTCTAATCTTTTTAGGTTTTTGGAGAAATCCGGAGAATATTTTTTAGAAAATTCAACTATATAAATCGAAACATCAAATCCTTTTTTCTTTAGCAAACGAGCAATTACTAATCCATCACCACCATTATTGCCAATTCCACAAAAAATAATAACAGGAATATCAATAGTATAATTATTAATTATCCACGAAGTGCAGTTGGTGCCGGCTCTTTCCATTAAGTTTAACGAAGAAATGGGTTCGTTTTTAATGGTAAAATCGTCAGCTGCTTTAGTTTGTTCTGCGGTTAAAATTTTCATGAAAGTATAATTTTAACGATAAAGTTAATAATGACAACGGCAATGTTAAAAATAAACAGGTATTTTAACCATGCAGCACCATGTTTAAATTTAAAAATTAGATGTAGTGGTAAAAGTAACAACATAATAATCATAGAAAATAGAGGAGGGTAAAACAGAAAACTTTCTACAAAATCTCCCTTAAGCAACGCGATAAAGGCACGTTGCATTCCGCATCCCATACAATCTATATCGAAATATTTTTTGTACGGACAAGCCAAAAGGTTATTTTCCAGCCAATTTATTAAACTCATTTTACTTAGTTGGTTTCAGCTTCCATTAATTTTTGTTCTAAATCCATGCTAGAAGGTGTTTGTTGTAATTCTCTAAATCTTTTTCGGGAATCAACCACATAGATACTTCCTTGGTGTTCAAAAATTATTTTTTTGTAATATTCCTGGGCTTTAGCTTTGTCATTTAGCTCATAATCGTAAATGGTTGCTAATTTATAAAGTGCATCATCAACTAATAAATCGTAAGCATATTCTTTTATAATTTGCTCCAATTTTTCAATAGCTTTTGGCAGATTTTTTTTACTAAAATAGATTTCGTGTTGTTTATAAAGCACATCATCACCAATTACATGTATAGGGAAAGTTGTTTTTAGAGAATCTAACATTTCTAATGCTTGGTTGTGTTGGTTTTGATAAAATAACAAATCTGCCTTAGCAAAAAGTAGGAGAGGAGCTTTGGTAGTATCTATTCCAATGTTATCGGTAATGGTGATTGATAATTTCATGGCATCATTCGCAATTAGTTTTGATGTTGATGCTTTGAGGACATCTAGTTGAGCTTTTGCCCAATCGAAATCTCCGGTATAAAAAGAAATTTTAGCATTTTTAAATTTAGCAGTTTCTCCCAACTGACTATGTTTAAAGCTTTTTTCAACTTGAGAATACAAAAGAGAAGCTTCCCAAATATCTCCTAAAAATAGGTTTATATCAGCTAATTCTACTTTGAGTTCAGCTTGTTCTTGAGAAGTTAGGCGAGGTGTATTGATAAAACTGTTTAACAATTCTTGAGCTTCTTCTGGTTTATTAAGATAGAAAGCTTTTAAGTGAGCTAAGTTTTTGATCATAAGGTAGGACTCATTAGAGTTTCCTAATTCTTTTAAAGCGGACTCATACTTGGCTTCTAAGGCGATAACTTCTTCATTAGTATAAGAAGCGGTGGTAGTAATTTTAGTGTAATAAACTTGTAGCAGTTGAATTCTGCTGTAATTATACAGTCGGTTGTTTTTTCCTAAATCTATGATGTATTGGTAACATTCAATAGCCGTTTCGTAATCTTTATTAGAAAGACACAAATCAGCTAAAGAAAAAACGCGCTTACCTTCTTCTCTAAATCTTTTGTCGAGGGCTTTGGTTTGAATAAAAGCTCCTTTAAAGTTGAGTTCTTGAATGTAGAGCCAAATCAACATTTCTGAGAACACAATTTGGTCGTAACTTTTTTGGGTTTCTTTAATTAAAAGCGTTTTTAAAATATCTTTTTTACTTCCATCTTCATCCTCACCTATATTGGTTTGTATGGCATTCTGAACACTTTGTACATAAGCAGGCTGAATGTTTAAAATGTTGATGTATTCTTTAAACATCAGCTCTGTTTTTCCTTGTTGGTTATATACTTGAGCCAATTCAAAATTGAATTCATAAGTTCCTTTTAGTAGTTTCCTGCCTTTTAGATAGGTTTCTACAGCAAAGTCATATTCTTTATTTTTAATAAAACTATTGGCAAGATCAATTATTTGTTGGTTATTTGCCGTAAGCGATTTTATAGCGTCATTAAAGATTTTGTTGGCTTTAGATTCATCTCCTTCAACCTCATAAACAATCCCTAAATCTACCATGTAAGCCAATTGATAGGGATGTTTTTTTTGGTGTTTTTTTACTAGTTTTTCAGCATCTTTATATTCCTCCATGTAAAGGTAGCACTGTAAAAGCCTTTCGTAAAATGAGGTTTCGTGAGTCTTGTTGTATAGTTTTTCAAAATATACTGCTGCTTTATCGTATTCTTCGTTACTAAAATACTGAGCAGCCAGCTTTTCGTCTGTAGAAGTTTGAGAAAATACTGGTGTTAAAAAAACGAATGAGGCTATCGCAAAAGAAAGTATATATTTTACTTGAAAAGTTTTCATAGTGCTTTTAACGATAGATAATGCTTAAAATTACTAATAATTTAGTTATTTTTTCACATCAAAATCTTTCCTTATTTATAATAACTCATGTAAGATGTTGGGTCGTCAATTAATGTTTCAAAAGTAGCTTTATTTTCTTTCATTTTTTTAAGCCTGTTGCTCATCCCGTTGGTAGCATGGTTAATTTTATCATTAATAGAAATCACACCACCTTGTTCGTTTTCGTAATAAGCAGGAAACTGTTCTTTAGGAATTATGCCATTGTTTAAATCTTGCTTTAAGTTGTTTAATTGCACTCTTATTAAATCTATTTCTTGTTGATACTTTTTATAGTTTTGAGATAAATTATAAAGCGATTTTAGTCTGCCCACAAACTGATCGGCTTCTAAAGCAGCTTCTTTAGTTAAGGTATCGTTTTTAGATTGAATTTTTTCAATAGATTGCTTAACAAATATAGTCATTTCAAATAGCGTAGCGGTATCCACATCATGCAACGCTTTTTCCGAAGAGTCTAGGATTTTAATCAACCCATCTACATGTCCAATTTCATTGGTATAATCTTCTCCGCAAGAAAATAAACCTATAGAAGAAATAGTAATAAGTGTTATTAAAGCAATATTTTTAAGCATCATAAATTAGTTTATAAGGTTAAATCCAGTAAAAGGTACCAACACTTCTGGAACGTTGATTCCATTTTCTGTTTGGTTATTTTCTAAAACAGCAGCCATAATTCTTGGTAAAGCTAAGGCACTTCCATTTAAGGTATGTACTAAGTTGGTTTTGCCATCTTTGCCTTTGTATCTACATTTTAATCTGTTAGCTTGGAAAGCTTCAAAGTTAGACACAGAACTTACTTCCAGCCATTTTTCTTGAGCAGCAGAATAAACTTCAAAATCATAAGTCATAGCTGAAGTAAAACCTAAATCGCCACCACAAAGTCTAACAATTCGGTAAGGCAAATCTAACTGATTAAGCAATTGTTTAATTTGCTCCACCATAGCTTCTAATGTTTCGTAAGATTTTTCAGGATGTTGAATTTGCACGATTTCAACTTTATCGAACTGGTGCAAACGATTTAATCCTCTAACATCTTTACCGTAAGAACCAGCTTCTCTTCTAAAACAAGGTGTGTAACCTACATTTTTAATAGGAAAATCTTCTTCTTTAAGAATTACATCTCTGTAGATGTTGGTTATTGGAACTTCGGCAGTAGGAATAAGGTATAAATCATCTTCAGTAACATAATACATCTGACCTTCTTTATCGGGCAGTTGTCCTGTTCCATAACCTGAAGCTTCGTTTACCATTAAAGGTGGTATAATTTCTTGATAGCCATTTTTTTCAGCTTCATTAAGGAAGAAGTTAATTAATGCTCGTTGTAATTTGGCACCTTTACCTTTGTAAACAGGAAAACCTGCTCCGGTAATTTTTACACCTAATTCAAAATCAATTAAATCATAATTTTTAGCCAATTCCCAATGTGGAAGTTTACTGTTTTCGGCTAAGGAAACTTGTTTCTTGTTTTCAAAAATCAATTCATTATCCGCATCAGTTTTTCCGTTAGGAACAAGTTTGTTGGGGATGTTTGGTAGTTGGTAGAGTAGTTGAGTAAGCTCTTCGTTAATACTATTTTGTTGTTCTTTTAAAGTAGTTGACTTTTCTTTTAGCTCAGCAGTTTGTAGTTTAAGTGTGTTAGCCTCTGCTGCTTTTCCGTCTTTAAATAAATCACCAATTTGTTTTGCTAAGCGGTTACTTTCAGCTAATAGGTTATCTAATTCTTGTTGCGTTTTTTTTCTATCATCATCTAATTTTATGATGTTTTCAACAATAGGAGTAGCATCAAGATTTCTTTTGGTTAACCTTTCGATTACTAATGCTTTATTTTCTTTAATGAAATTAGTTTGTAACATTTGAAATGCTATTGATTATGAATTAATATAAAAAAAAACTCCCATATCTATTCTAAAAATAAATACAGGAGTTAAATAAGTTTTTATCTTTTAGTTAAGCATTAATAGGCTCAACAGATACAAAAGATTTATTATCTTTCTTTTTTCTGAAAGAAACGATTCCATCAGTAAGAGCGTATAAAGTATGATCTTTACCAACACCTACATTCTCACCAGGATTATGTTTTGTACCTCTTTGACGAACAATAATGTTACCTGCGATAGCAGCTTGTCCACCAAAAATTTTAACTCCTAAACGTTTACTGTGTGATTCTCTACCGTTTTTCGAGCTACCAGCTCCTTTTTTATGTGCCATGGTTCTTAGGTTTTATTTTAAAGATTAACTCTTTAAAAAACAGTTACTAATTATTTTTTATCTTCTTTTTTGGTCTCTTTTTTAGGAGCAGCTTTTTTAGCTGTTGCTTTAGGAGCAGCCTTCGGCTTTGCTTCTTTTGAAACCTCTTTTTTAGCTACTACCTTTTCAACTTTCTCAGTTTTTTCTTCTTTGGCAGCAGCTGTTTTTTTAGCAGCACCACTCTCAGAGATAGCTTCAATTTGGATTTTAGTTAAATACTGACGATGTCCGTTTTTAACTTTATATCCTTTTCTTCTTTTCTTTTTGAAGACAATTACTTTGTCTCCTTTTAAGTGCTCAAGCACTTTAGCAGCTACACTAGCACCTGCTATAGCTGGGGCGCCAACATTTATTTTTCCGTTGTTATCAATTAAAAGAACATTGTCGAAAGTAACTTTACTTCCTTCTTTTCCTTCTAAACGATGCACAAAAACTTGTTGGTCTTTTTCAACTTTAAATTGTTGCCCTGCTATTTCTACAATTGCATACATTTTCTATAATTTTTAATTTAAACGGTCGCAAATTTACCATTTTTTTTTATTCATGCAATTCTTTATTGAAAAAGAATTGATTTGTTTTCTTTTTAGGTTTAAAAAGTTAAACTTAAACCAAAACTAGGTAGTAATGGTAACTGATAAACTTCTTCTGCTGTTACTCTGTTTACATAAAAGATATTGTTTCTGTTATAAACATTGGTAACACCTACATTAGCTTCTAAGATAGAGTTTTTGCTTAACACAAATTTTCTTTTTAAGCTCATATCTAACCTATGGTAGTAAGGTAATCTACCTTGGTTAAGATCGGCTAATTGAAGTGTTAAATCTCCATTAGAACTTGTATAATCTTGGTCTGCTGAAGAGAACCCCATTCCTTCATAATAACCTTGTGTTTGAGTGAACGGGAAGCCAGAACCTAAGTTCCAACGAGCGCTAAATTCCCAGTTTAACCCTTTACCAAAAGTATATGTTCCAACTAAGTTTACATTATGTCTTCTATCAAAAACAGGATTATATTCGTTTATACCATCCCATCTATCTACTTTACTAAGGGAGTAAATGGCATTTAAGTTAACTCTAGCAGTTTGATAGTTTAAGCTAAAATCAATTCCATAAGCTTCACCTGTTTCAATAATAAATTCTTTTTTGAAGATATCTGCTTTATCTGCTGCAGAAGGGTCGTTTTCATTAAAGATTTGGTTTCTGTTGGTATTGGTTAACTGAGTAAACCATTTTATATATCCTTCAACATTTAAAGTAATGTTTTTGGCAACATCCAATTCAAAACCAGTAATTAAGTGATTTGCTTTTTGTAATTTATGTCCAATTTCCTTTGTTTCTCCATTTTTATCAGTAAAATTTTCGGGTAAGTTATCTGGTCCAGATAAGAAACCATAAAATAGATTTACAATATCTCTATCGGAATTAGCACTAATAAGGTTTTGAGAATACATCCCAGCGGCTAATTTTAACCTAATTTTGTTAGATAAGTTGTATTTATAGCCAAATCTTGGTTCTATTGAAGTATTTCCTAAAGAAGCATAGTGTTGAACTCTTAACCCTGGCTCTATAACAGATTTACCTTTATTAATTCTATAAGTAAAGAAACCAGCGAGCTCTGTGGTACTTTCTTTTTGTTGGATTAATCTACCAACGGAATTGGTAAATTGAAAATCTGTTCCAAAACCGAGTACTTCAAAACCGTATTTAAATTGATTATCGCCAGAAAAGCTGGTAAAGTTCATTCCAATATTAAATCCATTAATTTCACTTCTTCTTGGGTTTTCATCGGCTTCACTTAGTGTTATTTCATAATTAGAAATAGCCACAACCCCGTCAATAAGTGTTCTTGAAGAAGCTGGAATAAATACAAAGTTTCCACCACCACCACTAGAGTTCCATCTTAAATTAGAAACACCTGGAAAATCAACACCATCTCGGAAATTAAAACCAAATAAGCTGAACTTGCTACCGTTACTAGCTCCAAAAGTTATTTTACCATATAAATCAGTAAAATTGTAAGGAAGACCAGCAGTATCTATACCTCTTGTATTGTCAGAGCCAAGTGATTCAAAGTAGGGTTTATATAATTCAGATGATTCGTTTAGGTAAGAATGTTTTGCAGATAAAACAAAGGTAGTAGCACCTCCGTTATCTTTTTTGCTTTTATACATAGGACCTTCAAGAGTAAGTTTTGAACTAAATGTATTAGCAGAAACTTTTCCTCTCAATCTGTTTTTATCACCATCTTTAGTAGTTATGTCCATTATAGAAGAGATTCTACCTCCATATTCAGCATTAAACCCACCTGTATAAACATCAGCACTTTTAAGAATGTCGGTATCAAAAACAGAGAATAAACCAATAGAGTGGAAAGGGTTATAGATAATCATTCCGTCTAACAAAACTTTGTTTTGAATAGGAGAGCCACCACGAATATAAAGTTGTCCACCCTGATCTCCTGTAAAAGTTACACCAGGTAAAACTTGTAAGTACTGTGCAATATCAGGTTCTCCACCAATTGAAACCATGGATTTTATTTCTTTTGGAGTTACCTTAGAAACAGACATTTTTACTTCAGTTCTTGCTTCTTGTTTTTCAGCCGAAAGTTCAAAAGTATTTAACATTAAAGAGCCTTCTTTTAGATATACTTTTTGATTGATAATTTCATTTGCTTTTAGAGAGATGGCAATTTTAACAGTATCAAAACCTAAAGAGGTTACCAATAAAGTATAATTACCTGCTGGAATTTTAGATATAGAGTAAAACCCATTAACATCTGATGCTGCTCCCATGGTAGTACCTTTTAAATAGGCTGTAGCACCAATTTCAGATTCTCCAGTTTTTTCGTTATAAATAAAACCTCTAATAGTTCCGTTCTGAGCATTGATGGAAACCAAAAAGGCAAACATCAATATAATGGATAAAGTAAGTCGCTTGAAATTCATAGTAAAAATTTAATAAGCGACAAAAATAGCTATATTCCATTAAATATTGAAGATATGTAATTTTTTATGTGATAAATTCATTTGTATTATTTGAATTCAAAGTAAAATCTTGAAAATATTTTTTTTAACAAAGTGGGTAATATGTTTACTTTTACAACTTTCTTTTTATGATGTTAGATACTCTCTTTATTGATGTAATATTGCCTTTGCCTGTCCCCAACTTTTTTACGTATAGGGTACCAAATGAATTGAATGATGATATCATCATTGGTCAAAGAGTTATAGTGCCTTTTGGTAGAGGCGGAAAATTATATACGGCTTTAGTTAAAGATAAACACCATACTCCACCAAAAGAGTATCAAGCAAAATATTTATATGCTATATTAGATAACCATCCCATTGTAAACGAAAAACAATTAAAACATTGGGATTGGATTGCCGATTATTACCTTGCTTACCCGGGTGATATATTTAATGCAGCTATTCCTGGAGCTCTAAAGTTATCTAGCGAGACAAAATTTGTAATTAATAGAAACACTGAATTTAATTCCAACGATTTAAGTGATGATGAATACCAAGTTTATGAAGCATTAACAGTCAGAGAAGTACTTACACTTAGCGATGTTTCTGAAATTTTATCGGTAAAAAATATTCATCAAATTATAAAATCGTTGATAGAAAAAAATATCATTATAGTTGTTGAAGAGATTAATGAAAAATATAAGCCCAAAGTAGTACAGTTTGTTAGACTGACAACTTTTGCTAATAAGGAAGAAAATCTCCCAGCAATTTT
>LADZ01000012.1 GCA_000961845.1 Flavobacteriales bacterium BRH_c54 | reverse complement strand
CTAGTTATAGTAGATGTTGTTGATCCAAAATATATACAATGTTTTGTTCCTGTCCCTCCTCTAGTTACTGATATTATATTGTTCTTAAACTCTATATTTGATGCTGTTGTAGTTTGGTAAAAACCTCTTGTAGTTCCACCTGTTGAATTTTGGTCATCTAAAGAAATAGTGTTGTAATAATAATGAACACCATCACTACTAGAATTATAAATTCCATATATAGTACCATTGTTATTGACATTGTAAATTAGATTATTTACAACTCTGTTTTCGTCTCCTACTGCCACATCCACTCCTGTATGATATATTGGGTATGAAGCACTTGTACTTGCTGTAATGATTCCGGTATAAGCATCATGAATTTGGTTAGCTTCTACTAAATTTCTCCCTCCACTGGTAATAAAATATAATCCATAAAAAGTACTTACACTTGATCTATTCATTCTATGAATATCATTATTAGATATTACAGAGTTAGATATACTTCTTAAATAAGTACCATAAAAATAAAAGTCTTGTATGGTATTCCCTGATATAGTATTGTTTAATGATTCACTAGTTGACGAGGCTCCGTTTATGGTTAATCCATAGTAACCTCCTGTTATCGTATTATTTGTAAATGTATTGTTTGTTCCTGATGCTCCTGCTGTTGTTGCACTGGTTAAACTTCCTGATACAACTATCCCTGCATTAGTGGATGAGGTACTTGTTATTGTTGAGGTTAAATCGATATTACAGTTATTAATAATATTAAAGTCTGCATCATTGGTTAGCTGTATCGCAAAATTATTGGTAGCTGATTGAGCTACTACATTTAAACTATCAATAGTAATATAATCTGCTCCATCTAACCTTATTATGTAATTGTCTGCTGTTCCTGTTGTTGCATAGGTAATTGTTTCTCCATTTCCATTAAAAGTTATTGTATTAGTAGCATTAGCTCCTATAACTTGAGGAATCACTATTTGCTCATTAAATGGACCTGAACCTGTTAATACATTAAATGTTACTGGAGCACAAACTCCTAAAGCAACCAAATCATTCACTGCTGCTGTGAAGTTAATATAATTACCTCCTGATCCTATAGTATAAACTCCCGCTAATGCCGGTGCTAATGGTTTTTGCAAAGTATCATTTTGATTGATAGTATCTGGCAAATTATTAGGACTGTATGTCCAAAATTTAAATGTTGTTGATGCGGTAAAATTATACGAAGGGTTTAAAGTAATTTGTGAGGTGGTTGGATTAGCCCCTCCATTAGTGTCTAATAAAGTATAGTATGTTTGTGGTGTTTGAGCTATCCCATTTATCTCCCATGCTACCGAAAATGTATCTACTTGGTTTGTCCCAAAATTTCCTACTGTTATTGTTATTGGTGTGTTCCCCGCACATGTCCCTGGACTTGGCGCATCCATTGATAATACGCCTATGTTATCTACCCCTTGTTGATAAGTATAAGAAACAACAGGTACTACACAAAATGCTGCTGGTCCTGACAAACCTGTACATATCCCACTATTTACTGCTGATGAACTCTGGTAGGTAAAACTTATTATTCCATCTAAAGCCCATGCATTTATGGAATCTTTATCTAATGAAATTATTTGTTGTTCTTGCCCACATTGCGAGACTGTAGATAATGTAGCTATTAATGCACCATTCTCTGATAGTACGTCTACAAATTCTGTCGATAAATCTAAGTCCCCAAAAAAATCTACCTTTAATGTTCCATTAGAGGTTGCTCCAGATTGAGCATTAATATGCGATATCATTAAGGATCCACCTGTTACATTAACACATTGTTCAGGTATAGAATCATAATAATTCCCTGCATTCACAAAGGTTATAGAAACAAAAAGTACGGCTAAAAATAAATAAATTCTTCTCATGGCTAATATGTTTTAGTTAGATTATAAAAATTAACTTAGTTAGAATGAATTCAAATAAAGAATAATCTGAAAAGACAAAATTCAAGAAAATTTAACGTAACTTGTTAAATTTTTTCTAACTATTAGACCTTCATACGTCAATTGTCGTATAAAGGTTACTTTTTTTTAGATAAAAAACAAAATCAAATAAAATCTCTTTTTACTCTGGGAGAGATAGTGGTAAAAACCTCATAAGGTATGGTTTTCAGAACTTTAGACAAAGAAAGAACACTTTCTTTAGTATTGAAAAATAAAGCAATATCCTCTTCAGAACACTCTATATCAGTTACATCTACCATGGTAATATCCATACAAATATTTCCTATAGTTGGAGCTGATTTTCCATTTATAATTAGAGACCAATTACCATTTCCCAACTGACGATTAAATCCATCTGCATAACCAATAGGTATCGTTGCAATGGTGGACGGTTTTGTTACTTTTCCCATTCTTCCATAACCAATGGTTTCGCCAGCTTGTAAATGATGAATTTGAGCAATTTTGGTTTTTAACACCGCTACATTTTTTAATACTCCGTTTGTAGTCTTATCTTCCGAGAATCCCAACAAACCTATCCCCAACCTTACCATATCATAATGTGCCTCCGGAAAACGAACAATAGCATTGGAATTAGCAATATGCTTATCAATTTTATAATTGAATGATGTTGAAATTTTCTCAGCCATCTTTTCAAATTGCTTTATCTGATTAAAGGAGAAAGTATCTTCTTCATAATTATCAGAAGAAGTTAGCTGAGAAAAAACACTTTCTATAATTATATTAGGATATTGTTGTATGCTTTTTATTACTTCATCTAATTCATCCATCTTCAACCCCAAACGATGCATTCCTGTATCTAGCTTCAAATGAATGTTAAAATTTTTATCTACAGGTAAAGTTTTAATAGTGTTAACAAAAGCTGTTAATGATGTTAATGAAAATATTGCCGGAGTAAGTTGGTGTTTTATTACTAAATCGAAACTTTCTAGCTCAGGCTTCATTATGGCAATTGGCAGTTTTACTCCTGCCTTTCTAATTTCTACTCCTTCTAAAATATTAGCAACGCCTAAATAATCTACTCCTTGTTCTTCTAAAAATTTTGATAAACCAATAGGACCAAGTCCATAACCATAGGCTTTCACCATTACCATTACTTTAGTTTTAGGTTGTAGTAACTTCCTAAAATAATTAAGGTTGTGAGCTAAATTTTCTTTACTCACTTCAAGGACGGTATCGTATTTTAATTTTTTTATAACGTGCTGTTTTTTGTTGCATCAAAAGTAAGAAAGTTAATTTTCCTAAATTAAATTCATCAATTTTTCTAGAAATTTTATAATTGACAATTTAAAAGTAACTTCGCCCGAATTTAATTTTAAAACATGGAATACATTATACAAGGCGGACAACTACTTTTAAGCATCTCTATATTAGTGATATTACACGAAGGTGGTCATTTTTTTGCTGCCAAATTTTTCAAAACTAAAGTAGAAAGTTTTTATCTCTTTTTCAACCCTTGGTTTTCCATCTATAAAAAGAAAGTTGGAGATACCGAATATGGTATTGGTTGGTTACCATTAGGTGGTTATGTAAAAATTGCCGGAATGATTGACGAAAGTATGGACAAAGAACAAATGAAACAACCACCTCAACCATGGGAGTTTCGTGCCAAACCAACTTGGCAACGATTAATTATTATGCTTGGGGGTATAATTGTAAACGTAATTGTAGGTTTCTTAATTTACAGCTTTGTATTAATGGGTTATGGAGAAAAATTTCTGCCTGCCGATGAACTTAAAGATGGCGTTTGGTGCTTAAACGAGTCTATTACAAATGAAATAGGACTTCAAAATGGAGATAAAATTATTACCATTAATGGTGTAGCTCCCGAAACCTTTGAACAAATGCAAGAAGAGGTTTTTTATTCTAAAACCATGGTGGTAGAGCGAAATAACGAGCAAATTACTTTAGAAATTCCTACTGATTTAATTGATAAGCTATTAAAAGAAAGAAGAGGTCCTTTATTTGCCTACCGAATCCCCTTTACAGTTGGAGGGACATTAAAAGACTTTCCTGCAGAAAAAGCTGGACTTAAACCAAAAGACAAGATTGTTGGAATAAATGACATCCCTGTTAATTATTATGATGAGTTTAAAAATAAATTAACCCCTTTCATTAATCAAACAGTAGATTTAAAAGTAATGAGAGATGGAGAATTATTAACTCTACCAACTGAAATTGTAGATTCAGCTTTTATTGGCGTCTCTCCTTATCCGTATTCCTTAACAGAATTAGAAAAAGAAGGTGTTTATACACCAAAAACTGTTCATTATTCCTTTTTTGCTGCATTTCCAAGAGGTATTGAAATAGCCGTTGAGAAAATTGTAAATTATTACAAACAGTTTAAGCTAATGCTTAATCCTGAAACCGGAGCTTATAAAGGAATGGGAGGATTTGCTACCATCAGTAAATTATTCGGACCGGAATGGGAATGGCAAAATTTCTGGGAAAAAACTGCTTGGATTTCGTTGGTGTTAGCATTTATGAATTTATTGCCTATTCCAGCTTTGGATGGCGGGCATGTAATGTTTTTACTATATGAAATGATTACAAGAAGAAAGCCCAATGAAAAAATTATGGAATACGCCCAGGTAGCAGGCATGGTGCTTTTATTGGCTTTAATGTTGTACGCTAATACCGACTGGCTTAGGTTTTAATTAACTTTTAGTTGTTTACAAACTCTCTTCACTAGAGGTTTTCTCAAACTGATTTTGGCATAATTTTATGATGAATAGCATTATTTATTCATTAATAAAAATAACCTATGAAATTAATTTCCAAAATTCTATTAGTAATCGCCATTATAAATACCAGCATTTTATCTGCCCAAGAAACTACTACAGGCGATGCTATCATACATGACCCGGCAGCCAAAAATAATGTGTTAATCATTCCTTTCGAAACTAAAATGTACTTTTCGGATATTGATGGAGATTTAAGTCAGAAAAACGAAATGGATTTCCATGAGATAAAAGCCATGTTTCGTGCAGAATTAGATAAAAACCTATTTATCTCCCTAAAAGAATATTTTAATCCTTTATCGTTTTATACTATGGAACAAGATGTTGTTCAAAAAGAACTGACTTATATCTACAGTTCCATTGGCTACAAATATCAAATAATTGAACCCGAAGTTGTAGAGAAAGAAACGCCTACTAAAAAGCTTTTCAATAAAATTAAACCTAAAGAAAAAGAACCTCAGGAAGCTACTATTCAAAACGGAGAAATTGTTGCTGAAATAGATAACCGCGAAAAATTTATGAATACCGTAATTACCAATGATAACCTTATTCCCAATTTAAACAAAACCTACGAAAGCACTTATTATGTTTTTATCAATCAGCTAGACATTAAAAAAAGTGCTGATGATGCTTATAAAGCTGCGGAAAATCAATACAAAAGAGAAATAAAAGTACATTATACCATTATAAACAGCAACACTAAAGAAGTAAGTTCAGGAGCCATTATCTCTAGGTTTAATTCAAGCGAAAGTGATATCAATAAAATTATTAAAATACATTTTCCTCTAATTGCTGAAAAAATCACCCAAAAACTAGTAGCACCAACACTTCAAGCAGAATAAATTCAATATGTATTTAGTAAAATCATCTTATTTTATTAAAAAATATTACTCCAATTTTATTTGGAAAATTCCTACTACCAAAAAAATCATCTACCTTACTTTTGATGATGGACCAACCCCTGAAATTACCGAGTGGACATTAGCCACCTTAAAAGCTTTTAATGCCAAAGCCACTTTTTTTTGTGTGGGTTCTAATGTAGCAAAACACCCCGAAATCTTCCAACAAATTATTAGCGAAGGACATGCTGTAGGTAACCACACCTACCATCATTTAAGTGGCTGGAATGCCAACAACGAAGATTACCTCCGCAACATCAAAAAATGCGAAGAAATAGTTACAAGCAACTTATTTCGTCCGCCTTACGGAAGAATAAAAAAATCGCAATACGAGTTGATAAAAAATGATTATAAAGTAATTATGTGGGATGTGTTAAGTGGTGATTTTGATCCAAAGACCAGTCCTGAAAAATGCCTAAGCAATGTAGTAAATAACACTACAGAAGGAGCCATCATTGTCTTTCATGACAGCCTAAAAGCTGCCGATAATATTAAACATACTTTACCAAAAGTATTGGAGTATTTTACTGAAAAAGGATATAGGTTTGATAAATTGGAACTGAATTAAACAATAAACTCTTTTGATGATTAATCATCCACACAAAATCACATTTATAATTTATTCAAAAACCTAACAAAAACAATTTAATATGAATGATATGGAAGTAGAAGGTTCTTGGAAAGGTCGATTATGGTTCTTATATTTCGCATGGATTTTTGTAATGACAAACACAATAATTAATTACAAAGAAATTGAATTAGAAACAAAAACGGATTGGCTTTACTTAATACTTTTTGTCTTAGCTACTGGATTGTGGATATACGGAACAGTTGTTTTAATCAGAAAGTTTAAAGACACTTTCGGCTCAAAATAAAGAAGACAATAAAGATTCCTGTTTATGCTACGCTGCACAGGAATGACGTAATGGTTGGTGCTATTTTGTTTATAAAATGATGAAATAAATTCTGTGCGCCATTCCTGCGAAGGCAGGAATCTAAATTCATAAAAACACAGCTCTGATGTTGTAGTATATAGGATTTGTGTGTCGACACCCCCTTCCCTTAGGGAAGGTCGGGATGGGAAATGGCTATGTGCGATGGAAAAGTCCCCCTTCGGGGGATATTAGGGGGCTAATACCCCTTCAATCGCTCTCGGAAAATGCTCATATTCTAATTGATGAATTTTATTGGCGACATCTTCATAAGAATCGGTTTCGCTAATCTTACACTTTGCTTGAAAAATAATGGCTCCTTCATCATAATGTTCATTTACATAATGTATGGTAATCCCCGATTCTTTTTCTCTATTAGCAACCACCGCTTTATGAACAGCATCTCCATACATTCCTTTTCCACCATATTTGGGCAATAATGCCGGGTGTATGTTGATGATTTTATTGGGAAAAGCAGCAATTAAATTTTCAGGTATTTTGAGTAAAAATCCAGCCAATACTATAAAATCAATGCCTTTATCTTTTAATAAATTTACTAATTCGCCCGATTTTAACTGTTCAGAAGAAAAAACCACTCTTTCAATCGCTAATTTTTTTGCTCTATCCAATACAAAAGCATCTGCTTTGTTGGTGAGAATTAGTCCAACTTCTGCAGTAGGCTTGTCTTTAAAATACAACGCAATGTTTTCAGCGTTAGATCCGCTACCGGAAGCAAAAATGGCAATTTTATACATGAATTAAAAGTATTTTTATAGCCGCAAAAGTAGGAATTAAAGTAATTTTACCCCTTTAAAAACACGTGTAAATTCTTAAAACTAAGCATGAATAAAAATTATGTGAATAAAATAGATACGAATAATCAAAAATAATTTGATTATATTGAGATAAATAATTTTCTTTGCACCTTATAAACTTAAAATTAAAAAACATGTCAGATATTACAGGAAAAGTAAAATCAATTATTGTTGACAAATTAGGCGTTGACGAAAACGAAGTAACAAATGAAGCAAGCTTTACTAACGATTTAGGAGCTGATTCTTTAGACACAGTTGAATTGATTATGGAATTTGAAAAAGAGTTTAATATTGCTATTCCAGACGATGAGGCTGAAAAAATTGCTACAGTAGGTGATGCTATTAATTACATCGAAAACAACCTAAAATAAGCGATTTAAGCTCTATAAAAAATTGTTTAGAAATTGCTTTGGATGTTTAATTCAAAGCTTTTTCTGTTTATAATCAAATTTTTAACCTAACAGATTTATGGAATTAAAAAGAGTTGTTGTAACCGGAATAGGTGCCATTACCCCATTAGGAAATACGTTTCCTGAAACTTGGGAAAACCTTAAGAAAGGTGTTAGTGGTTGTGCTCCTATCACAAGATTTGATGCTACAAAGTTTAAAACACAATTTGCTTGTGAAGTAAAAAACTTTGATGCTGCCGACCATTTTGATAGAAAGGAAGCTAGAAAAATTGATCCTTATACTCAATTTGCATTAATTGCTTCTAAAGAAGCTGTTATTGATTCAAAAATTAACCTAGAAACGGTTAATAAAGATAGAGTTGGTGTTATTTGGGGTTCAGGAATTGGAGGTATTAAAACTTTTCAAGATGAAGTAACCAATTTTGTTGGTGGTGATGGA
Organism: Flavobacteriales bacterium BRH_c54; assembly: GCA_000961845.1. GTDB lineage: Bacteria > Bacteroidota > Bacteroidia > Flavobacteriales_E > Vicingaceae > BRH-c54. The sequence goes on along the minus strand of LADZ01000012.1, from coordinate 68,743 downwards.
ACTCCAAGATTTAACCCTTTCTTTATTCCTAAAATGATTGCAGATATTGCTTCAGGATTAATTTCTATGGAATATGGTTTTAGAGGTCCTAACTTTACCACTGTTGCGGCATGTGCTTCTTCTACCAATGCACTTATTGATGCTTTTAATTATATCCGTTTAGGAAAAGCTGATGTATTTGTTGCCGGAGGTTCTGAAGCTGCCATTTATGAAGCTGGAATGGGCGGGTTTAATGCTATGCACGCTCTTTCAACTAGAAATGATTCTCCAGAAACTGCTTCTCGTCCTTTCGATAAAGACAGAGATGGTTTTGTAATGGGAGAAGGTGGTGCTGCTGTTATTCTTGAAGAATACGAACATGCAAAAGCTAGAGGTGCAAAAATTTATGCTGAAGTAATTGGTGGTGGTTTATCTGCTGATGCTCACCACATGACAGCTCCACATCCTGAAGGATTAGGTGCTAAAAACGTAATGCTTAATGCTATTGAAGATGCAGGAATTTCTCCTAAAGATATTGATTACATTAATGTACACGGAACTTCTACTCCATTAGGAGATATTGCTGAAACACAAGCAATTCTTTCTGTTTTTAACGATCATGCTTATAAATTAAATATAAGTTCAACAAAATCAATGACAGGTCACTTATTAGGTGCGGCAGGCGCTTTAGAAGCTATTGCTACCCTTATGGCTGTTAATGAAGATATTGTTCCTCCAACCATTAATCATTTTACTGATGATGAGGCTTTTGATCCTAATTTAAACTTTACATTCAACAAAGCTCAAAAAAGAGAAGTTAGAGCTGCTCTTAGTAATACCTTTGGTTTTGGTGGACATAATGCTTCCATTATTTTTAAAAAATATAAAAGTTAATTGTTAGCCTTATTATTCAAAAAAAAATCCCAATATGCGTTGAAATTAGAACGTATATTGGGATTTTTTCCTAAAAATACTTCCATTTACAAACAAGCACTAACACACAAATCTTTGGTTGGTGATGATAAAATTATTCAAAGCAACGAACGCTTAGAGTTTTTAGGTGATAGTATTTTAAGCAGTGTTGTTTCTCATTATCTTTTTTTAAGATATCCTTTTAAAGATGAAGGATTTCTTACCCAATTACGCTCTCGTTTTGTAAGCAGAGAAATGCTTAACTCACTTGGTAAAAAAATAGGCTTGGCAGAGCTTATTGAAAAAAAGCCTGAAGAAAAAAGTTTAAGTATTTTAGGAAATGCTTTAGAAGCTTTGATTGGAGCTATTTATATTGATAAAGGTTACGAACATGCCCGTAATTTTATTGAACAAAAATTAATTGAAAATCATTTAGATAGTGAAAAAATTGTAGCTCAAGAAACCAATTTTAAAAGCAGGGTAATAGAATGGTGTCAGAAAAATAAAATTCCTTTTGAATTTGAAACGATTGAAGATTTAGAAGGAAATCAAAACATATATACCGTAACTTTGCTTATTAATTCAGAAATTAAAGGTACAGGCAAGGCCTTTTCTAAAAAGAAAGCTGAACAATATGCCGCTGAGCAATTTTATAACGAAATTGCTAATGAAACTTAATTTACAATAGTAGAACAACAATGATAGAAGAGAACGAATTAAAAGAGAAGTGGGAAAGTGTTTTGAAAATGGTTGAAGGTCGTTTTGGTGAACAAATAGACGAACAAACCATACTGTATATAATTGGTTTACAAGAACTAAACAAACCGCATACTGTTTTTCAGAAAGAAGAAAAAGTAGATATTATCCATATTGGCATCTGCACTGTTTTAAGTCAATTTGGTTATTACAGATTTACTGGAAGAGATGAAGATGGTTGGCCTCACTTCAAAAACATCAAAAAAATACCCTCTAACGCCAAAGGACGAAAACAATTGTTATTAATGCGAAAAGCGATAATTGATTATTTTGAGAACCTGAAAAAATTGTAGTAATTACTTTACAATTACTGTTTCTTGGTAGGTGTTCTTTCTACTTCTTTGTCTTTTTTCCTCAATTTTAACTACTTTTTTACCATACAGTGTATCAGTAATAATAGGTTGTAAAAATGAATCTACTCCTTGTTTATAATAAACAACTTCTACATCTAACACTACAGAGTATTTAAAATCAAAAGTAGCTACACCCGCAGCATCAGCAGTTGTAGTTTGATCCATTTTCTTCTCATCAACAATACAGCTCCCACACTCAAAAGGACCATCTGTTGGCCAAGCATGTACTGTTGCCCCTGGTGCAGGAGTTCCATCTTCTTCAATAACATTTACAACTAATCTTGGACCTCTGTCTTTAGCACAAGAGAAGAAAAACACCACAGTAACAAGGGTTAATACTATATAATTTAAAGTCGGTTTCATCTGTTAATATTTTTATTTTATTTTAAATTCAGTAAAATGAAAATCACCAACAATCACATCTTTCTATTTTATTGAAAGATTTAATATGGCTCATTTCATGTATCTATAATTTATAACTTTTTAATATAAATTCTTAATATTGCAATGAACAAATGTAAGAAATAATATTATCATGTCAAAAAAAATTCTTTTTAGTGTATTAGTTCTTTCACTTATGAGTTTTTCTTTATTTAAAGGAGAAAAGAAAGAAACAAAAGTGCTACTATCTACCGAATACGGAAATATTAAAATAAAGTTATTTAACGAAACACCTCAACATAGAGATAATTTTATAAAATTAGTAAAAGAGGGTTTTTATAATGAAACGCTTTTTCATAGAGTAATTAAAGATTTTATGATTCAAGGTGGAGATCCTGATTCTAAAAACGCTCAAAAAGGTGAATCTTTAGGTGAAGGAGATGTTGGTTATACCATTCCTGCGGAATTTAATACTAACTTAATTCACAAAAAAGGTGCATTAGCTGCCGCTCGTCAACCAGATAACGTAAACCCTCAAAAACGTTCATCAGGTTGCCAATTTTATATTGTACAGGGCAGAAAATTTACCACAGAAGAAATTGAAAAAATAGAAAAAAGTAAGGAAGGAAGAATAAAATACACTGATGAGCAATATAAAGCCTACCAAACCATCGGAGGATATCCTCCTTTAGATATGGACTATACTGTATTTGGAGAAGTAATAGAAGGGTTAGATGTAGTAGATAAAATTGCAGCTGTAAAAAGAGACAGAAAAAATAGACCAATTGAAGATGTGAAAATGACCATTAAAATCATCAAATAATTATTGATATAATATCAGCATGAAAGATAAAATTCATCAGCTAATAAATGAAATTGACAGTTTTGTAACTGATAGCAAAGAAAATTTAGAAAAATTCAGGATACAATTTCTGGGTAGCAAAAATGTTATCAAAGATTTATTTAATGATTTCAAAAATGTTCCTAACGAACAGAAAAAAGAAGTTGGTCAGCTTATTAATGAAGCTAAAGTAAAAGCTCAGGAAAAATACGATTATATTCTTTCTACCTTATCAAAAGATACAAGCAACACCACAGACGAACTTGATCTAACCAGAACCGGTTACCCTTCTAAAATTGGTAGCAGACATCCTATTTCTTTAGTACGAAATGAAATAATAGAAATATTTTCTAGAATTGGTTTTACAGTTTCTGAAGGACCTGAAATTGAAGATGATTGGCATAACTTTTCGGCATTAAATTTCCCACCGGAACATCCTGCAAGAGATATGCAAGATACTTTTTTTGTGGATGCCGCAAATGGCGAAATGGCTCTAAGAACACACACTTCATCGGTACAAGTTAGAGTGATGGAAAATGCCAAGCCTCCTATTAGAACACTTTCTCCGGGAAGAGTTTATAGAAACGAAGCTATTTCTGCTCGTGCTCATTGTTTTTTCCACCAAATTGAAGGTTTGTATATTGATGAAAATGTTTCTTTTGCCGACTTAAAACAAACTCTTCTTCATTTTGCTAGAGAAATGTTTGGCGAGAAAACACAAATTCGTTTACGTCCATCTTACTTTCCATTTACAGAACCAAGTGCCGAAATGGATGTTTCTTGCTCTGTTTGCAATGGCGAAGGGTGTAATATTTGTAAATATACCGGCTTTTTAGAAATTATGGGCTGTGGAATGGTTGACCCTAATGTATTAGAAAACTGTGGAATTGACAGCAAAAAATACAGTGGATTTGCTTTTGGAATGGGTATTGAACGTATTGCTATGCTTAAATTTAAAGTGAACGATTTGCGTTTATACTCCGAAGGAGATATTCGATTTTTAAGCCAATTTAAATCAGTAATCTAATAAAGTTTCGGGTTTCGAATTCAAAGTTTTACGTTTAGTTTTCTACTCTTGAGAGGAGCAGATTTTGTTCGAAACTGCCATAGCGGTAAGATTACAAAATCAGAGGTGTGTTTTGTTTTTATCTAAACTACACTTGCTTTACATCAAATCCAACATGAAATAACGCATCTCCTTGATTTACAATTGGAGAATGATTAGAACAAACCACATAACCATCATGCTTAGAAATTACTCTTTTTTCAAACTCCCCAAAAGGATCGGAAATAGTACCTAACACAGTGCCTTTTTTAACATAACTTCCAATACTTACATAGGTTCTAAACATACCTGAATATCTTGCTCTTGTCCAACTTGAGTCTGCCAATGTAATAGGTTCAGTTTTTGGGTAAGCAGCAATTTCTTTCGAAAAATCTCTTAACCCAATTTTATGCATCACTTTTAATGCTCCGGCAACGCCCACTTTTGTAACTGCTCTATCCAAATCGAGTGCTTTACCTCCTTCAAACAATAAAACCTTAACGCCTTTCTTTGCCGCTTCACTTCTTAATGATTTTGGCAATACTTTAGACAACATAATAAAAGGTGCTCCAAAAACTTGAGCTAGCTCAATCGTTTCTTTATCAACACCTTCAATTCTAATGTGGGTATAATTAAATCGTTTACTTGCTCCTGTATGATAATCAATACAATAATCAATTTTAGGAACAATTTCTTTCATGAAAAAATAGGCAAATCTACTTCCTAAAGAACCTTCTTTAGAACCGGGGAAAACCCTGTTTAAATCACGTCCATCTGGAAATTCTCTTGTTTGATGTAAAAATCCGAAAACATTTAAAACCGGAATACAAATTACTGTTCCGTTAGTTGGTTTATGATAATTTTTGGCAATAATTTGTCTGACTATTTCAACGCCATTTACCTCATCACCATGAATTCCTGCATTTAGTAAAATAACCGGTCCCGGACTTTTACCCCTAGAAACAATAATTGGTACTTCAATAGCTGTTCGGGTATGCAGACGAGCAATGTCAATATTTAGCTGAACGGTTTCTCCTCTGCCAATTTTTTTACCTAAAAAATGAAAAACATCTGTATCCATATAGCTTAATGCTTTACTTTTTTAATTCAAATTTGAACTCGAAACTTTAAACCTTAAACATGTCTCTCGATATATCTAATAATGCTTTTAGCAATATCCTTTCCGGTAGCTCCTTCAATACCTTCTAAACCGGGAGAAGAATTTACCTCCATAATTAATGGTCCTTTTTTAGATTGCAACATATCTACACCGGCAACACCTAAACCAAGGGATTTAGCAGCTTTTAGTGCAGCATTTTCCTCATCATCAGTTAAATCGTATAATGAAGCCGTACCTCCTCTGTGTAAATTAGAACGAAATTCTCCTTCTTTTCCCTGTCTTTTCATCGCTCCTACTACTACCCCATCAACAACAAAAGCTCTAATATCAGCACCACCTGCTTCTTTAATAAATTCCTGAACAATTACTCTAGCTTTTAATCCATTAAATGCTTCTAAAACCGATTCAGCTGCATTATTGTTTTCTGCCAATACTACTCCTACTCCTTGAGTTCCTTCTAACAATTTAATTACCAGTGGTGCTCCTCCAACATTTTTAATAATAGACTTTACATCTTTAGAATAGTTGGTAAAAGCAGTTTTTGGCAATCCTAATCCAGCTCTCGAAAGAATTTGTAAACTTCTTAATTTATCTCTAGAACGAACTAATGCTTGTGATTCTGTTGCTGTAAATACTTTCATCATTTCAAACTGACGAACAACGGCTGTACCGTAAAATGTTACAGAAGCTCCAATTCTAGGAATTACAGCATCTACATCTGTAAGGGGTTTACCCTTATAGTAAATTTGTGGCTTTTTTTTCTCAATAATCAAATCACATTTGGTGTGATCAACTACTATCATTTCGTGTTTTCTTTTTTCTCCTGCTTCAACCAGGCGTTTTGTAGAGTAAAGATTAGGATTTCGGGATAAAACGATAATTTTCATAGATTTCGAATGCGTTTAATTTGTATCTTCTTTTTAAATTTTTATGATCTTATTTTTTAATGATAAATTTTTCATTGATGTATCTACAATAAACCTATTGGTTAAAAACTTTCTTCCTATTAATACACTAAATCGCATACTTCCTCTTTCTGAAAGTGTAAACTCTATTGGAAAAGTTTGATTAAAAAGAACAATTTCCGTTGTTATTTTATATCGTTCTTCTACCTGACCATTAGAACTTTTAACCTTTTTTTTTGTAAAGGCGGCAAATGTAATTTCTTTTTCGTGATAATTTTCATGTTCAGGATCTAAAAGATTACATTTTATTTTCTTTTTTCCATTTTCTTCAAATTCAACAATGTTATGACAATGTAAACTGGATGTATATGCTCCTGTATCTATTTTAATTGGTAATTGCGATATATTAAGCAGAGGAAAATCAGCAACATCTTGCCTTCCTATTAGTATTTTACTTGTTGTAGTCATATATTCTAAAATTCAAAGCTATGAAATTAAACTGTAATGAATAAAAAAACAAGTTAAACAAAAAAGCACAGTCTAAAAATTTAGACTGTGCTTTTTTGTGTAAAGCTAAAAGCTTATTTATTTTATCAACTTTTCTGTATCTTTCTGAAGACTAAGCGTAATGGCATCTTTATATAATTTTAATGCGTAAACCAATGATTTTTGAGTAAATCCTCCTTCAGTATAAAAATAGTAATAATAAGATACCGTATTGGTATTTTCATTGTAGAATATTTTTATCAAAGCTACTTCTGTATTGATCTTATTCATCAATTCATAAACTTCTTGTTTTTTAGCTCCCTCTACCACTTGGTAAACTCCCGAAAGCGTTACATATCTTTTTTTAGGATCTATATCTAAAAATACAGAATAAACGTCTTTTACTTTTACGTAAGTTTCTTTTACTTCCAACACTTCAATAAAAGCATTTTCAAACGTTTCTTTTAATAAATTTGGTGTTAACTCATCACTAGAAATTAGTTTTTGAGCATTTACCATTAAACTTGTAGAGAAAAACAACACCAATAACAACGCCAATTTACTTAACCTGATTGATGAAAGTCTTAAATTTAGATGTGTCATAATAAATAATTTTAATTTTTAAATATTTTAGGCAAACATATATAATTCTAGAATAATAATTTATACGGCAAATGACTTATTTTAATAATAAGTAAAGAATTAATAATGTTGAGAATAATGCAAAAGATAAAAATTGGAAGCAGTATATTATTATAATTTTAAAATAAAATCTCTGATTAATAAAAAAACATCATTGTATTTTTCCAATTTCAACTTATCGGAAGTATCATCAACATCATGATAGGCAGTTCCACCACCTAATCCGTAGATGAAAAAGGCGGGAATTCCTTTTTGAGCGAACCAAAAATGATCGCTATTAGGTGCATTTTTACGTTTTTTAATTTCAGGAACATATTTTTTTTCGTTGCACGATTCCAACAAAGCAAATGCTTGTGGCAAATCAGCTCCATTTACTACCATTATGCCATCTATTCCTGTTCCAATCACATCCAAATTAATAAGGAAGTTTACTCTTTTTAATTCAAAAGTTGGATTTTCCACAAAATAGCGAGACCCTATAATACCAGATTCCTCAGCTCCAAACGCCATAAAAAACATGGTTTTTTTAGGGAGTTTTTCACTAAAATATTTAGCAAAATTGAGCAACATAGCCACTCCGGCTGCATTATCGTTGGCTCCCGGAAAATAAACCTCATCACCCATTCTTCCTAAATGATCATAATGAGCGGAAACTGCAATAATTGAATCAGGAAAATCCGTTCCCTCTATATAACCAATTACATTTTGTGATTTAAAATTGCTGATTAATTGCTGATTGATATTTACTGCTATTTTTCGAGCATTTCGATCTACGACTTCTCTCAGAATGTGAAGCACAGCATATTTTTCATAAGAAGTTGCTATGGATTGAGTTAGCTTATTTTCCAATAAAATTATCCCAATGGCATTAAAAACATTTATTTTTAATGCTATTAGAACTTCATTATCCTTTTCTATCCCTTCATCATCAATAACAATTATTTTGTTGAGGAAAAAACCTCTCTTGGTTAGCTTTTGCAACTCTTTTTTAGTGGGTAAATTGGTAGAATTATAATGCACTAAATCAAATTCGCCTTGCAATTTGCTTGATGCGGCTCCAACAATATAATCTTTTCCGAGAATAAGTTTTTCGCCATCTATAACTACCTCCAACTTACCAGAAAAAGTGTTGATGTTATAATTAAAATGCTGTAAAAAACTTTCTTTAAATGATTTTAATCCGTGTTTTTTATATTCTTCAGCAATAAAATCTGCTGCTTTTTTTTCTCCGTTGTTTACTGCACCTCTACCTTCAAAATAAGATGATGACAAGGTATCTAAGATCTTTTTAGCATACTCTACATCCTGACTTTTAGCGGAAATTACAACTAAAAAAAATCCCAAAAAAAATAAACTATTTTTCAGCATCACTTCACTATTTTATTAGCTGAACCTTCTTTCTACCAATATGCTAAACTCCATGTAAAAATTATTTTCTTCATCCCAATTATATTGATTTTTGGCAGTAATGAGTTTTTCCTGAGCTTCATTAATGTTGCTAGATTCATCAATAGTTTTAATTAAATTATTAAACGCTTCCATGTTTTTATCAAACAACTCATTAGCATACAAATACCTATCATTTAAAGAAAAAGCTTCTTTTAAACTTTTAATTGGCGTTCTGCTTAATTTTTGGGCAATTTCTTGATTAGCTTTTAAATCTTCCGTAGCGCTAATCATTTTGTCTCCCATTTTTTCTTGTGGTTCTTTTTGTTCTTCTTGCTGAATTATTTCAGAAATTTCAATAACAGGAGCTTCCGGCTCGGCAACTTGTTCGGTAATAGTTATTTCTGAAACAACACTTTCCGGTGCTACCAATTCTTCTTCTTGAGTAGTTGTTGACTCTTGTGAAGGGATAATTTTTTGTTGATTTTCATGAATTTCTAATAAATATTTCAACACAGCTAATCGTTCTTGCATTTTATTTACTTTAGAAATAACCGCACTTACCTCTAATGATGGAATAGGTCTATTTGCAGGAAAACTTTCGGAATGTTCCACAATATTTTTTATTAACTCATTAAGTTCCTGGCGAATTTTCTTTACTTCCATATACAACAAAAAAAATTTATTAATCTACTATTTTGAACTATAAAAATAGTAAAAAAACGATTAGTTTTACAACTTATTAAATATATGTTTTTAGAAAATACCATACACTCATCAAAAAGGAAAGGCTGGATAGAAGTTATCTGTGGTTCTATGTTTTCAGGAAAAACTGAGGAACTTATCCGTAGAATGAAGCGTGCTAAGTTTGCCAAGCAAAATGTAGAGATTTTTAAACCCGAAATAGATACACGCTACGATGAAGAAAAAGTGGTTTCGCATGATGCCAACGAAATTCACTCTACTCCTGTTCCTTCTTCTTCCAATATTATTATTTTAGCCAATAATGTGGAAGTGGTTGGTATTGATGAAGCCCAGTTTTTTGATGATGGCTTGGTAGCAGTTTGTAACCAATTGGCCAATAGTGGTATTCGGGTTATTGTTGCCGGATTAGATATGGATTTTAAAGGAAAACCCTTTGGGCCAATGCCTCAAATTATGGCTTGTGCCGAATACATTACCAAAGTACATGCTATTTGTATGCATTGCGGAGAATTAGCTAATCATTCTCACAGAATAAATGCTAGCGATAAGTTGGTTCAGTTGGGAGAAACCGACACTTACGAACCACTTTGCCGAAGTTGTTTCCAGCAGGCAATTAGCAAGAAATAAAGCTGTATTTAAAAATAACTAAAACCCAATCTTAAAAATGACGCTTTTATTCATTTATCTATTCATAGCACTCTTTATTTCCTTTTTGTGTTCCATAATGGAAGCAGTATTATTATCTGTTCCCATATCTTACTTAAAATCAAAACTTGAAAATGGAGATAGAAGTGCCGAGAGCATGATTAAATTAAAAGAAGACATTGACAAACCACTCTCTGCCATACTTTCTCTTAATACTGTTGCCCATACTGTAGGAGCTGCGGGTGTGGGAGCACAAGCTACGATTGTTTTTGGAGATGCTTATTTTGGAATTGTTTCAGCGGTATTAACCATTTTAATTTTAGTTTTTACCGAAATTATTCCTAAAACATTAGGAGCTAATTACAGCAAAGAGCTTGTAGGAGTTGTTTCAAAACTAATTAATGCTTCTATCATTCTAACTTATCCGCTTGTTATCATATCTTCTTTACTTACAAGGGTATTAGCGCGAAGTAAAGTAGAATTAACTACAAGTAGAGAAGAAATTTCAGCATTGGCAAGCATAGGAACTCAAGAAGGCATTTTTGCAGATAAAGAAAATAAAATCATTCAGAACTTAATTAAACTAAAAAGCATAAAAGTCTCTGAAATCATGACTCCAAGAGTGGTAGTAGTTATTGCCAACGAAGAAATGACGCTACAAGAATTCTTAAAAAACAAGGAGTTTTTACATTTTTCAAGAATCCCAATATATCAAACTAATAAAGATAATATAAGTGGTTATGTGTTAAGAACAGTAGTATTTGAAAAATTAGCTGAAGACCAGTTTGACTTAAAATTGAAAGACATTAAAAGAGAAATAATAACATTTCCCAAATCTACCACCCTATTTAAGGCTTGGGATGAAATGTTAGCCAAACGTGAACACATCTCATTAGTTATTGATAATTATGGCGGAATGGACGGCATAACTACCCTTGAAGATATTATAGAATCATTATTAGGTTTTGAAATTATTGACGAAAAAGACAGGGTTGACGACATGCAAAAATATGCGCTAGACAGATGGAAAAGCAAACAAAAAAAATACGATTTGCTTAAGGATGTTAGCAAAAAAGATGAAAATAAAAATTCATAGCAACACAAAGTGTTTCCATAAAATGGAAACAAGCTATATGAAACTATGATTAATCTATTTTGGTGTTTAACACTACGTATCTATGTGGTTAAATTTCTGTACACTTGCTCGGCTGTACCAAGTGAGTGGTATTAGTTGTTGTTTTCCAAAAAAACATCCATAACAAAAAAATAACCTTGCTTCTTCCATAAAAGATTCCTTTTATTTACATTTACAGTTATAAAAAAACGATAAATGGCTATTTACGAGTTTAATGGTTTTAAGCCTGTGATTCATCCAACGGCTTTTGTGCATCCTCAGGCAGCAGTAACAGGCAATGTAATTATCGGAGCAGATGTATATGTTGGTCCGGGAGCTGCCATTCGTGGCGATTGGGGAAAAATAATCATTAAAGATGGTTGTAATGTGCAAGAAAACTGCACTATACACATGTTTCCGGGAACAACCGTTACGCTTCATGAAGGAGCTCATATCGGTCATGGAGCCATTATCCACGGAGCAACCATAGGCAAAAATTGCTTGGTAGGCATGAACAGCGTAGTAATGGATGATGTAATGATTGAAGATGAATGCATTATTGGTGCATTGTGTTTTGTTCCCGCCAAAATGGAAATTGAAAGAAGAAGTTTAGTGGTAGGAAACCCCGCTAAAATCATTAAAAAAGTAAGTGATGAAATGATGGCTTGGAAAACCAAAGGAACTCAACTTTATCAAGCATTACCGAAAGAAGCGTATGCTACTTTAAAACCTTGCGAACCGCTTACCGAAGAAGAAGCTAACCGACCTCAACAAGAAAAAATGTACGAAACCTGGAATAAAATTAAAACTAACCCTTAATAACTACAACTATGGAAAACCTTGAACTACTTACCAATCCTTTAATCATTACATTAATTGTTATTGTTGCCATTTGGGATGCCATTTGGAAATTAATAGGCTTATGGAAATCTGCCAGAAACAACGATTTAGTGTGGTTTGTTTGTATCGCCATTTTTAATACCGTTGGCATTTTACCTATTATTTACATTCTTAGTAAGAAAAAAGAAAAAGCTGCTAATGAATAAATTTTTACTGATAACCGCACTTTTATGCTTTGCAAGTATTAACAATGCTACTGCTCAAGTAATAAACGACCCTATTGGAGCACGTTCTACAGCTATGGGCGGAATTACCACTACACTTTCCGATTTGTGGTCAACCAACAACAACCAAGCAGGATTAGGTTTTGTTGAAGATTTAAGTGCCGGATTGTATTACGAAAACAGATTTTTACTAAAAGAAACCAGTTACAAAGCTGGAGCTTTTGTTTTGCCTACCAAAACAGGAGCTTTTGGAGTAAGTGTAGCTTCTTTTGGCTTTACCGAATTTATGGAAACCCGAGCAGGTTTATCGTATGGGTTACGCTTTAGCCAAAAATTTGCCGTTGGTGTGCAAATGAACTATTTAAGAACCAGCTTAACACAAGAGTTTGGTAGTAAAAATAGTGTTACCGGAGCAGTTGGACTTATTGGGAAATTAAGTAACGAGATTACATTAGGAGCTCACATTTACAATCCTACCAGAAGCAAATTAGCCGAATACGACAACGAACGTATTCCCACAGTAATGAAGTTAGGTTTAGATTATCGTTTTTCTGATAAATTGATTTTTGCTTTAGAAACAGAAAAAGACATTGATTTTGATCCTGTTGTGAAATTCGGAATTGAATACCGTATAATAGATATTCTATATATAAGAGGTGGTATTTCTAACAACCCAACTTCTAGTGCTTTTGGTTTTGGTTTAATTATGAAAAACTTTATTCTGGAAGCTTCTTCCTCTTTCCACCAAACATTGGGGATGACTCCCGGAATTTCGCTGATATACAAAAAATCTGACTCGAAATCTTCTAACAAAGTAAAAACAGATTTTTAAATGTTGAAGAACTTAAAAAACATACTATTCTTTTTGTTTTTTCTTATTTTTTGCTTGAACCAAACGCTGGCACAAAATCGTGAGGATGAAAAAAATCAAATTATAGAAACACGAGTAGAGTATTTGTCAGAAACTGATGAAAATCCCGATGCTGATTATACCACTATTTTTGATCAACTTTCATTTTATTACGATAAACCGCTCAACCTCAACAGAGCTGATTTTGATGAGCTAAGTTCTCTTAATTTACTTAATGATATTCAAATTAATAACCTGCTTGTCCACATAGAAAAAAATGGCAAATTAATGACTTTAGAAGAGTTACAAACTATTGAAGGTTTTGATTTAGAAAGCATTAAATTAATATTACCCTTTGTAAAGGTAAGTGCTGATATCAATACTGCTCAACTTACTTTTAAAGAACTTCTGAAAAACGGTACCAACCAATATTTTGTGAGAGTTGAAAAAGTGTTGGAAGAGAAAAAAGGCTATAGTACAACTACCGATTCAGCTTTGGCAGCAAGCCCTAACTCACGTTATTTAGGTTCTAATGAGCGGATTTTTACTCGTTATCGTTATAAATACGGTAACCATGTTAGCATAGGAATTACAGCTGAAAAAGACCCCGGTGAAGAATTTTTTACAGGAACACAAAAAAATGGTTTTGATTTTTATTCAGCACACTTATTCTTAAGAGACAGAGGAAAATTTAAGCAAATTGCTTTGGGCGATTACCAAGCACAATTCGGACAAGGATTAACCTTTTGGTCGGGAAGAGCTTTTGGCAAAGGTGCTGACATTTTAATGATTAAGAGAAATGCTATTGGACTTAAACCTTACGCTTCCGTTGATGAAACTTTATTTTTAAGAGGCGGAGGATTAACCTATGAACTCGGAAAGTTTGAAATAACAGGGTTTTATTCTTACAAAAAAGTAGATGGAAACGTAATTATTCAAGATACTTCAGGGTTAGCACAAGAAGAAATTGAAGCCATCAATCAGGAAGGCTTATCTATTTCCTCACTACAACAAACAGGCTTTCATAGAACTCTGAACGAACTAGAGGATCAAGATGCCATTACACAACAACAAATAGGCGGACACATTGCTTATAAAACTAGAAGCTTAAATATTGGAGCTACAGGGATTTTCAGCAAAATAGATGCAAAATTTGAAAGAACTTTACAGCCTTATAGTCAATTTAGAAACCAAGAAAGCGAACAAGCCAAAATGGGCTTAGATTACAATTGGATTTATAAAAATTTTAACTTCTTTGGAGAAATAAGTCAAAGCATTGATGCTGGAAAAGCGATTACATCAGGTGCAATTGTAATGCTCGACCCGAAACTTTCTTTAGCTGTTTTATACAGAGATTTTGATAGAGATTTTCAGCCTATTTCCAGTGCTGCCATTGGAGAGAACTCTGTAAATGAAAACGAAAAAGGATTATACACTGGTATTATCGCCAAAATGGGGAAAAACTTTTCGCTAACAGCCTATTACGATCAGTTTAGTTTTGGATGGCTGCGTTTCGGAATTGACGCTCCTTCTAAAGGACATCAATACATTACGCAACTGAATTACCGGCCATCACGAAAAATGGAAATGTATGTAAGAATAAGACAACGTTTGAGAGATAAAAGCACTCAGGTAGATTTAGATGATATAGATTATTTAGTAGATGAAACACAAACCAATTATCGTTTCAATTACTCCTATCAAATTACTGAATCTATCAGGCTTAAAGGAAGAGTAGAATTAATTAATTACGATTTACAAGAATCCCCATTTGAAACTGGTTATTTGGTTTATCAGGATATCATTTACAAAGCCAAAAGCAGTCCACTTTCATTCTCATTCCGATACGGACTTTTTGATACCGACTCTTATAACAGTAGAATTTATGCTTATGAAAACGATGTATTGTATTCTTTTTCTATTCCGGCATATTATAATAGAGGGGTTAGAACGTATCTTACTACAAGGTATCAATTTAGAAAAGGGATAGATTTGTGGTTGAGGTATGCTCTTACTTATTTCGAAAATGTTGATGCCATTGGTAGCGGACTAGAAGAAATTCAAGGAAATCATCGTTCGGACGTGAAAATTCAATTGAGATTTACTTTTTAAAAAACTTATATGAAATAGCCACTAACAACTTGTTTGTTACAAACAAACACCAATTAAGATAAGGCTATTCCATATGACATATAAAAAACAATAAATATCTACATATGAAAATTTTAATAACCGGTAGTAACGGACTTTTAGGACAGAAATTAGTTACTTTATTAGCTAATAAAGAAGGAATTACGCTGCTGGCAACTTCTAAAGGAGCAAACAGAATAAACAATACAAACGGTTATCAATACCAAAGTTTAGATATTACAAATGAACTTGAAGTAGCTGCTATTTTTAATACTTTTAAACCAGATACCATAATCAATACTGCTGCCATGACCAATGTGGATAGCTGCGAATCGCTACAAAAAGAATGTTGGGAATTGAATGTTACTGCGGTGGAATATCTAATAAAATATGCTGAAAAACATCAAGCACATCTTATTCATTTATCAACCGATTTTATTTTTGATGGAAAAAATGGCCCTTACAAAGAAACCGATCAAGCTAATCCACTGAGTTATTACGGAAAATCTAAACTGGCAGCCGAAAAATTAGTACAACAAGCCAACACTAAATGGAGCATAGTCCGTACTATAATTGTTTATGGAGTAGCAGAAAACATGAGCCGTTCTAACATTGTGCTTTGGGCAAAACAAGCCCTAGAAAAAGGTGATCCACTTACTATTGTAGATGACCAATTTCGTTCGCCAACATTAGCAGAAGATTTAGCAATGGGTTGTTGGCTCATCGCGGAAAAACAAGCTACGGGAGTTTTTCATCTTTCAGGTAAAGACTTAATGAGCATCATTGAATTAGTGTATCGTGTAGCAAATTTCTATGGCTACGACAAAAGTAATGTACAACCCATAAAATCAAGTTCTTTAAATCAAGCTGCTAAAAGACCTCCAAAAACAGGGTTTATTTTAGATAAAGCCATTAATGAACTAGGTTATAACCCTTGCTCTTTTGAAGAAGGGTTGGCAATAATTGACGAGCAATTGAAAAGAAAATGAATAACCATTCACTTTAAATTTAGCTAATACCAATCTTAAAAAAATGCAAAGTATATATTGTATACATAATATATATTATGTATATTTGTGTATTAAATTCATAATTTATGAGAAAAAACATCGACATAGACGAAACCACTTTAACTAAGCTTAAAATTATTGCGGCACTAGAAGACATGAGTGTTAAAGGCTTAATGGAACAGGCAGTAAGTTGGTTTGTTCAACAAAAAGAAAAACAACGTTATAAAAATCTCAGTATAGAAGAAAAAGAAGATTTAGGCTTGCTAATGTTAATGCAACAAGTAGATGTTGACGATACTGTGAGTAAAGACGAGTTTTTTAAAGCGTTGAATGAAAAGTAAACTTATACTTAAAGTCAAATGAAAATAATTTATTCTAAAGCTATTACTAAAGATGTAAAGAAAATCAAAGACCAAAAGCTTATTGATAAAATTATTGCTGTAATTAACAATATTAGCGAGGTTAAAAAAATAGAAGACATTAAAAATCTTAAAAAAATGAAAGGTCACCCCACAGCTTACCGAATTAGAATAGGCGATTACCGTTTAGGCTTTTATTATGAAGATAGTACTGTAATCTTAGCAAGATTTGTTAAAAGAAATGACATTTACAACTTGTTTCCGTAAGTAAGTGAACTGTTTAGACATTAAAATACCCAATACAATTATTTTTCAGCAACAACTATTGCACTATTTTAGCGATGTAAAAAATGTTGTTTTTCTTAACAGCAATCATCCCTCAACCAAAAGTTTTATTGCTATTTCCGATAACAACGAGTGTGACGAAAACAGTTGGCAATTTGGCTTTATCAGCTACGATTATAAAAATCAGATTGAAAAATTAAGCTCCAATCACCCTGATGGTATTCAGTTTCCTGAGAAACATTTTTTTACTCCACAATTATTATTTGTATTAGAAGGAGATAATAGTCAACTACATTATAATAAAGAAAATTACTCTAGTGATGAAATCAATGAAATACTCAACAACATTTCAACTTATAAATTAGCTAATGATGAAACAAAACAACCCATTACCGTTAAATCCAGAATTACTAAAGCAGACTATTTAGATAAAGTATCAGCACTAAAAAACCACATTCAGTTAGGCGATATTTATGAAGTAAATTTTTGTCAGGAATTTTATGCTGAAGACATACAAATTAACCCTATTGACTATTATTTCTTATTAAATAAAAAGTCACCTACGCCTTTCTCTTGTTTTGTAAAACAAGATGACAAATATTTACTTTGTGCTTCTCCCGAACGATTTATTCAAAAAACAGAAAATGACATCATTTCTCAACCTATAAAAGGCACCATAAAAAGAGGTAAAGACCAGCAAGAAGATGAGCAGCTAAAAAAAGCCCTTTTTAACGACCAAAAAGAACGTAGCGAAAACATAATGATAGTAGATTTGGTACGTAATGATTTATCTAAAATTGCGCAAAAAAATTCCGTAAAAGTAGATGAACTTTGTGGTATCTATACCTTTCCGCAGGTACACCAAATGATTTCTACCGTTAGAGCAATAGTAGAAGAAAACACTTCTTTTAAAGAAATCATACAAGCACTTTTTCCGATGGGTTCTATGACAGGAGCTCCAAAAATTAGTGCCATGCAGCTGATAGAAAAATATGAAACCACCAAAAGAGGTATCTACTCTGGAACGGTAGGCTACATCACTCCCGAAAAAAATATTGACTTTAATGTGGTAATTCGTAGCATCACTTATAATGATAGCCGAAAATATTTATCCTTTATGGTTGGGGGAGCAATAACTGCTTTATCAATTCCTGAAAAAGAATACGAAGAATGTTTACTTAAAGCCAAAGCTATGATAGAAGTATTAAAAGGCTAGGTTTTATCTTTTACCCCCTGCACAGCCAATACTTCTTCTTTCGTTTTTGTATTGTTAAAATAAGAAAGTAACTTATCCAATACAGCATCTACTAAGGTATCGGGACAAGATGCTCCACTGGTCAATATAATTTTTACAGGTTGTTTTTCAGGAATAAAGTTATTGGTAGTTTCTAATTGCTTTGCATTATAATTAAAATGATGTATGGTGTGTTGGCTTTCTATTTCATTAGCTGAACTAATAAAATAAGTAGGCAATTTTTCCTCACACAGCTCCACTATGTGCGAAGTATTAGAGCTATTATAACCTCCAACCACTATAGCAAAATCGGCTGTTTCTTTTAACAAAGCATAAGTTGCTTGTTGGTTATCGTTAGTAGCATAACACAGGGTATCTCTGGTATCTGCAAAATGATTTTTAATAGTTGCTTCACCATATTTTTGCAACATCACTTGTTTAAAATAATCTGCAATGGCTTGTGTTTCTGCTGCCAACATAGTAGTTTGGTTTACTACACCTATTTTTTCAAAATGTTTTTCTACATCAAAACCTTCAGAAAGTCTTCCTTTAAACTTTTCATAAAAATCGTCAGCAGGAATTTCGCCTAAAATTACCTTAGCAATAAATGCAGCATCATTCATATCCTTAATAATAATGGAAGGAGCGTTTTGGTAGCTATGCGAAAAAGTAGCTCTCGTTTCTTCGTGCTTATGTTTTCCGTGAATAATAATAGTGTGGTTGGTTTTGCCTAATTTTTCTGATTGTTTCCAAACCTTCTCCACAAAAGGGCAAGTAGTATTGTATTTTTCGGTTTGTAATCCAATGGCATTAATTTTTTCTTCAATCTCTATGGTAGTCCCAAAAGCAGGAATAAGAATAATATCATTACTATTAAGTGTTTCCCATTCAACCAATTGATTACCTTCCGTATCCATAATAAACTGAATGCCTTTTTCTTGTAAATCTTGGTTGACTATAGGATTATGAATCATCTGGCTCAACAAAAAAATTCTTTTTCCCGGATTTTCATCCACTGCTTTGTAGGCAATTTCTATGGCATTTTCTACCCCGTAACAAAACCCAAAATGACGGGCAATAAGGAACTGCACCGAACCAAAATCTAATAACGTAGGGGAAAAATCTTTTTTTCGTGGATCGGCATCTTTACGTAAATTTTTAATAGCAGAAATAAATGAGCTTTTATAATATATAGGAATGTCAAATTTTTTCATTGAAGAAATGGTTTATGCGATTTACTAAAGATAAAATGCCTTTTATAAAAATCAAAATTAAGTTTTTCAAAATAGATAAAATTTATTTTCTTCTTCTAATTACTATCGCTGCGTCAGTATTCATCGTTAAACGTCAATATTTTGTCTGTTAATTACTAAAATTCATATATAAAAAATTCCGCTATTAAGATGTAGTTGTTAATAAAAAATCCAAAAACAAGTTGAAGTCCCCACAGATTAAAACTTATCTTAGTGTTGATAAAAAAATGCTCCAAAAGATGCTAAAAAATGCCAATACTCTTTCTAAATTGCACAAGCGTTTTTTGATGAAAAGTGCATGAATTTAATAACCCTTAAAACCCCTTATCAGAATGGAGAAAACAGTAATTAATGTAGACGAAACTACAAAAACAAACGATGAAATTTTAGTGAACGAAATCGAAAAAAATGAAGAAAACGGTATGAAGACCTATTCACACGAGGAAGCATTAGCTGAAGCAGCAAAATATTTTAATGGTGATGAGCTAGCTGCTAATGTATGGCTTAATAAATATGCCTTAAAAGATTCTGAAGGTAATATATATGAGTCGAATCCTGATCAAATGCACAGAAGATTAGCAAGAGAAATTGCTCGTATAGAAAGCAAGTACGCTAATCCTTATACTGAAGATGAGATTTACGATGTTTTAAAGGGGTTTAAGTACATCGTTCCTCAAGGTGGACCAATGACAGGTATTGGTAATGACTTTCAAATAGGTTCATTATCTAACTGTTTTGTTATTGGTAACGAGGGAAATTCTGATTCGTATGGTGGTGTTATGAAAATTGATGAAGAACAAGTTCAATTAATGAAAAGAAGAGGTGGTGTTGGTCATGATTTATCTCACATTCGTCCAAAAGGAAGTCCTGTTAAAAACAGTGCGTTAACATCTACAGGAGTTGTTCCTTTTATGGAAAGATATTCTAATTCTACCAGAGAAGTAGCTCAAGATGGAAGAAGAGGTGCTTTAATGCTTTCTATATCCATTAAACATCCGGATGCACAACATTTTATTGATGCAAAAATGGATGGAACTAAAGTAACTGGGGCAAATGTTTCTGTTAGAATAGATGATGAATTTATGAGAGCCGTAAAAAGTAACTCAGAATACAAACAACAATATCCAATTCATTCAGATAATCCTTTATACACAAAAACAATAAATGCAAAAGAAGTATGGGATAAAATCATACACAATGCATGGAAATCTGCAGAACCAGGAATTTTATTTTGGGATACGGTAATCAATGAATCTATTCCTGATAGTTATGCTGACTTAGGTTTTAGAACCGTTTCTACCAACCCATGTGGAGAAATTCCATTATGTCCTTATGATAGCTGTAGATTATTAGCCGTTAATTTATATAGTTATGTAGAAAATCCATTTACAGAACAGGCAACTTTTAACTACGAAAAATTCAATAAACATACACAAATTGCACAACGTATAATGGATGATATTGTTGATTTAGAAATTGAAAAAGTTAACAGAATAATTGAGAAAATTGAAGCTGACCCTGAAAGTCCTGAAGTAAAAAGAACAGAATTAAACCTTTGGCAAAAAATTAAAACCAAATCTATTCAAGGAAGAAGAACAGGTGTTGGTATTACTGCTGAAGGAGATATGTTAGCTGCTTTAGGATTAAAATACGGCACAAAAGAAGCTACAGAATTTTCTACTGATGTACACAAAAAGTTTGCCTTATCAGCTTATCGTGCTTCAGTTGAAATGGCTAAGGAAAGAGGTGCTTTCCCTATTTATGACAGCATCAGAGAGGAAAAAAATCCAATGATTAATCGTATTAAAGATGCAGATCCTGCTCTTTATAATGATATGATTAAATTCGGAAGAAGAAACATCGCTTTATTAACTATAGCTCCAACAGGAACAACAAGTTTAATGACACAAACATCTTCAGGAATTGAACCTGTATTTATGGTTTCTTACAAAAGAAGAAGAAAAGTAAACCCTAACGATAAAAAAGTTAAAGTTGACTTTGTTGATGAAGTTGGCGATTCTTGGGAAGAATTCCACGTTTTTCACCACAAATTTGTTACTTGGTTAGAAGTAAATGGATACAATGCTGATGAAGTATCTAAAATGGAAGAGGAAGAACTAAACAAAATTATTGCTAAATCTCCTTACCACGGAGCAACAGCAAACGATGTTGATTGGGTTGAAAAAGTTCGTTTACAAGGAGCTGTTCAAAAATGGATAGATCACTCCATTAGCGTAACCGTTAATGTTCCTAATGATGTGCCAGAAGATATGGTAAGTCAAATTTACCTAACAGGATGGGAAAGTGGTTGTAAAGGAATTACTGTTTACAGAGATGGTTCTAGAAGTGGTGTATTGATTTCTAATGATAAAAAATCTGAAAAAGAAGAAATCATCAATCAGTTTTTAGAAACAAATGCTCCAAAACGTCCGGAAAAATTAGAAGCAGAAATTATTCAATTTAACAACGAAAATGAAAAATGGATTGCTGTAATTGGGTTACTAGACGGAAGACCTTATGAAATTTTTACAGGGGCATCAAGAGAATCATTCTCTATTTTATCTCAAGTAAAAAAAGGATGGGTAATTAAAAGCAAATCTGAAGATGGTAAAACCAGATACGATTTCCAATATGAAGATAGCCATGGTTACAAAACTACGATTGAAGGACTATCAAGAACCTTTAATGAAGAATATTGGAACTATGCTAAATTAATTTCAGGTGTATTACGTCACGGAATGCCATTAAGCTTTGTGGTTGATATGGTTGATAATTTACACTTAAGTGAAGAAACCTTAAACACTTGGAAAAAAGGTGTAGTTAGATCACTTAAAAAATTCATTCCAGATGGAACAAAACCAGCAGAAAACACTTGCCCAAGCTGTAAAGAGCCATCTTTAGTTTATGAAGAAGGATGCTTAAACTGTAAAAGCTGTGGTCATTCTAAATGTGGTTAATAAATAGAATTATTTTCTCATTCATAAAAAAATCCGAAGTTGTCTTCGGATTTTTTTTATTTAACTAACAACTGATAATCAATAAAATATCACCTAGTAATTTTACTAATTTCATAAAATAATCCAATACTAATAAATTATCTACTATTTTTGTCGCTAAAAAAATTTTATATTCACGCAACCAATACAAAAAAAAGAGCGTCTCTGTTAAAAATATAAATTTTGGTTAATAAAATAACATAAACTCTAAAACTATACAAATGAAAAAAATTCTTTTAATATTAAGTTTATTTTCGGCTTTTTTTATAACTAACAATGCTTACGCATCTCACATTCCAGGAGCAAACATAACATGGACTTGTAATCCAAACAACCCTTTAGAATATACCTTTACGTTAACGTTATTTAGAACTTGTCCAGGTACGCATCCAGCAACAATGGCCGCTTCCTATTTCAATATCACTAATACTTGTGGATTAACCAATCCTATAGCACCCACTTTTACTCAAGTAGGACAAGCTGTTGATATTAACCAAATTTGCCCAGGGCAATTAAGTAGTTGTTCAGGAGGACCCTCAACTAACCCTGGTACGTGGATGTACACTTATCAAGCAACAATAACTTTTCCTGCAAATTGTAACTCTTGGGGTATAAGTTTTGACTTATGTTGCAGAGATGCTTCTACCAATACAAATGGTGGTTCAGGAAATAATGTTTATGTTCAATCTCAACTAAACACCGTAACTGCTCCATGTAACAACTCATCTGTAGTAACAGCACAACCTATTCCTTACTATTGTGCAGGACAAACTTCAACTTATTGTGTAACCTCAACTGACCTTGAAGGTGATAGCTTATATTATGTTTTAGTAGCTCCACAAGGAGGAGCAGGTGCTGTTATTACACATCCATCTCCATATTCTATTAATAGTCCTCTTCAAAATTCTACATGGGATCCAACTACAGGTTGTTTAACTTTTAATCAACCAACTACGGGAAATTTTGTGGTAAACATTCAGATTCAATCTTTTGATGCTTTTGGTAATATGACTGGTTATGTTAATCATGATTTCCAAGTTATTGTGTTAAGTTGTTCTAATCAAGCTCCTACACCACCTCCTGTTATTACTAATGTATCAGGTTCTGCGAATATTAATAACAACACTATTGATTTATGTATAGGTGATAACGTATGTTTTGATGTTGTATTCAACGATGCCGATCCTAATGATTCTTTATATATTACCACTAACGGAACAACCATACTTCCTGGAGCAACATTTACTCAAACTGGTACTAATCCTAAAACAGGAACCTTTTGTTGGGTAGCTACGGGAGGGTTTTCAGGTTCTGTTGTAAACTTTATTGCTAGAGATCAATTCTGTCCAATTGCAGGACAAACCTCTTTCTCCGTTACATTTAATATTGGTACAGGAGTTTATGCAGGAGCAGATCAAACTATCTGTACGGGAAATACCCACCAATTACAAGTAGCCAATGCTACCAATCCTGTTTGGACATCTATAGCTGGAGACCCTATAAATGTTGGGACAAATATAAGTTGTGATTCTTGTGTAAACCCTATTATTACTCCGAGCCAAACTACCACTTATGTTGTAACTAGTGATTCTGTACCTGGTCTTTGTAACTTAACAGATACTGTAACTATTACCGTATTAAATGCAGTAGGTCCTCAAATTTCCGATACTGCTATTTGTGCCGGAGGATCTGTTGTTATTGATGCAGGTGCTGGATATACTAATTATACTTGGTCTCCTGCTTGTTGTGTTGGTCAATTTGCTACCATTACAGTTCCCGGTACTTATATCGTTTCTGTTGATACTTTAGTTTGTACAATGACAGATACTTTTGTTGTAAGTCAAGCTCCATCTCCAACACCGACTATTACAGGTGATGATTTTTATTGTAATAATGAATTAACAACATTAGGAGTGTCAGGAAACTATACTAATTATACATGGAACCCTGGTGGACAAAATACTTCAAATATTACAACCGGAACAGGAACATATACTGTAACGGTAACTGATTCTAATGGCTGTACAGGAACTTCTCCTGCAGTAACAGTAACTAATTCAGATCCTCAAGCAACAATACTTGGAAACGATACTGTTTGTCCAGGAGATTTTACTACCCTTTCTGTTTTTCCTTCATTTAATGATTATATGTGGTTCAACAATGATACTAACTCAACAACGAGTGCGACCATAGGTGGTGTAAGTGTTATAGTTACAGATAATTTTGGATGTAATGACACTGCTTATGCGACTGTACATGGATATCCTGTGCCAACAGCAGCATTCTCAATTGATCCACCAACTCAGGGTCAGCCTGGTATGCCAATTACATTTACCGACTTGTCTTCAGGAAATCCTATAAGTTGGCAATGGAATTTTGGTGATGGCAATGGAAGTACTATCCAAAACCCAACTCATATTTATACTACACAAGGGTTCATGAATGTTAGTCTTTTGATTACAACTGCAGAAGGTTGTCAGGATGGTGTTTCTTTAGAATATTTAATACTTTCTGATATTATTATTCCTAATATATTTACTCCTAATGGTGATGGACATAATGATTTCTTAGTATTCAAAAACTTAGAATATTTTAATAATAACTTACAAGTTTTCAATAGATGGGGAACTAAAATTTATGAAAAAGAAAACTACAAAAATGAATGGAATGGTGATGGCATTAGTGATGGAACGTACTATTTCATATTAGAAATTAAAAAACATGATGATAGTATAGAATTATATAAAGGTACAATTACTATTCTTAGAAACTAATAACACTTTCCATAATTAAAAGCAAAAACCCATTTTATTTTCATAAAATGGGTTTTTGCTTTTAATTAATTTTATTATAACATTTTGTTAAATTTTATCCCTATAAAAGGCAACTTAATCTAAAATGTTACGTCTTTGAGTTGAATAATTAGTAATTTTGGTAATCATATCTTAATAAAAGAATGATGATAACATCAGAATTTCTCAAGATTAACAACATGAAATTTATGAAACCTAATATGAAAAATTTATTATCAGTATTAATAGTAACATTATCTCTTGGTTTTAGTGCTTATGCATCTCATATACCAGGAGGTAATTTAACATATACTTGTACTGGTACGCCTAATCAATATTTACTTACAATGGAGTTGTTTGTTAAATGTCCTAGTACTTTACCTTCAACACAGAGCAGCTCGTATGTTACAATCACTAACAATTGTGGGTTACCCAATCCTGCTTCCGTAACTTTTAATCAGGTTGGGGTGCGTGAAGATGTAACACAGACTTGTGCTTCTCAATTAAGTAATTGTCCACCTAATCCTTCTGGAGGAGTTCAAGGTGTTTTAATGTACACTTACGAAGCTTTAATAACCTTTCCTGCTGCTTGTGATAGTTGGTCTATTTGTTTCAACCTTTGTTGTAGAGACAATGCTACTAACGTGTCAGGAAATTCAAGTAATTCCATGAATTTTTGTACGACCATAAATTCTCAAACACAAGTTTGTGGTAGTTCTCCGACAGTAAATGCAGCACCAATCCCTTATGTTTGTGCCGGGCAACCTGTTAATTATTGTTTAGGAGCAACGGATCCAGACGGTGATAGTGTTTATTATTCTATGATTACTCCTACTAGTAGTGGTACCCCTGTAACTTTCAACCCTCCTTATAATACAAATGCTCCTCTTCAAAACTTTACACTTGACCCACTTACAGGCTGTATTACATTCAATCAGCCTACAACTGGTAATTTTGTTATCGCTTTTTTGATTGAATCATTTGATGCTAATGGAAACCTTACAGGTTCTGTTGTACACGATTATCAATTTTATGTTATTAACTGTTCAAATGTAACTCCAGCACCACCTGCTGGAGGAATCACCCTTTTACCTGGTAGTAATGCTTATTCAACAGGACCTAATTCTATAGCGATTTGCGAGGGTGCTTCAGCTTGTTTTGAAATGACATTTACAGATACAAACCCAAGTGACGTACTAACAATTGATACTGCTAATTCTAGTATTCTAAATAATTTACCTGGTGCAACTTATACATTAGTTGGTACTAATCCTTTAACAATTACCGTTTGTTGGACAGTACCTCCTGGTTCTCCAAATTTTATAAATGGAACTATGACTGTTATTGATGGAGCATGTCCTATTGTAGGCTCTGCTTCTCAGGTAATTGTTATTGATGTAATAAATAGTACTGTTGCTCTTAAAGATACCACAATATGTGGTAACCAGTCTGCACAATTATCAGCAAATGGAGGACAAACATTTAATTGGACCTCTATAGCTGGAGACCCGATTATAGTAGGTACTAACTTTTCATGTAATCCTTGTTCAAACCCTATTGCAACTCCAAGTGTTACTACAACTTATGAGGTTACAAGTAACCTTTCCGGTGGCTGTAATAATAAAGATACAGTTACCGTTACCGTTGTTCCCGATTTTACTATGACAGTTTCACAAAGTTCAACAACATCATGTTTGTTTGAACCAATTCAATTAAATGCAAATGTTCAACCTGCAAATCCAGGATATATTTACAATTGGTACCCAACTAATTACCTTAACAATCCTGCTATTTCAAATCCAGAAGCTAATATTACTGTGCCCGGAACCTATACTTATTACGTAGATGTTACCAACCCTGGAGGATGTACTAAAAAAGATTCTATTACTATTACTGTAGCTCCAGTAGTTGCTCCCGATATTAATATCTTAACTCCAGACTCTACTATTGAATGTGATAGTACTGTTTTAGTAAACTTAGATTTAGGTGGTGGTATACCAGCTACTTGTGGACCAAGTATAACAAATACTTGTTCATCTCCTGCAACACAAATCTCTATAGGAACACAAACAGGATCAAACTCTTCTACATCTTACCCTGCTCCTTATGGTAATTGGTATAGAAATGCCAAACACCAATTTTTATTTACTGCTGCTGAGCTAAATGCAATGGGTTTTATGGGGGGGAAAATAAATGAAATTGCTTGGCAAGTAACCCAAATAAATGGAACAAACTTGTACAATAGTTTCCAGATTTCTATGAAATGTACTCAAATAACCAATTTAACCACTTGGGAAACTGGTTTAACACAAGTATTAAACCCTGTAAACCATGTGGTGAATGTAGGGTGGAATACTCACCCATTAGATATTGCTTATGAATGGGATGGAACGTCTAATTTAGTAGTAGAAATTTGTTATAATAATTTGGCTACTAGTTTTACCAATAACTCTATTACACCATGGACAACCACAGCATTTACCTCAACTATTTACTACAGAAGTGACGGAACTGCAGCATGTCCTTATACCGGCACGCCTACTACCTCAACTAATAGACCAATAACAAGGTTTAATTGGTGTCCAACTACTCCAGATCCAAATGACTTTACGTATGAATGGACACCTAATTTTGGTATAAACGATACTACATTACAAAATCCAACATTATCGCCAACGCTACCTACAACATACTATGTTACAGTAACAAATATTAATGGAGGTTGTATCGATACTGATTCTATTACAATAACTGTTCAATGTTGTCAAATACCACAAGTTTCAACAACAGATGTTACTTGTTATGGTGGTAATGATGGTAAAATAGTGGTTACACCATATTATTTAGTAGGAAGTGAGGTTCAAACCATTACCTATACTGATAGTGCTACAAATACTATTTTACAAACCACACCGAACATGTCCTCTGGAAGTGATTCCCTAGTAAATATTCCAGCGGGAACCTATATAATTACTTCTACAGATACAAGTGGATGTACAACTGATACAACCATTTATATTTACGAACCAGACCAAATGTTTATAGATAACATTACTACTGATGATACTATTTGTATAAATGGTGCTAAACAAATTAGTGCAACATCTATAGGTGGTACAGGAACTCATACGCTTACATGGACAGATAATACTACTAACACAAATATTCCAGGTAACGGACCTCATAATGTTAATCCAATTGTTTCGCCTAGTTGTTATGAGGTTTTTGCAACCGATATTAATGGTTGTTTATCCGACACACAACAAGTATGTATCTCATTATTTCCTAACATTATAGGATCATCAACCCAATATACTGATACTGTATGTGAAGGCTTTAGTACTACTTTAGATGTAAGTGCCACAGGTGGTTCAGGAGTTGGATATAACTACAATTGGTATGAAGGTGGGGTATTATTAGGCAATGGAACTACTATGAATGTTACTCCCGGAGCTTCTCCAACTGATTATTATGTGGTTATTACAGACAATTGTACTACACCTCCTGATACAGTTGAATATCAAGTTTTTTGGTATGATGTACCTATATTGGACATTGCCAGAAACAAACCTGATAGTTGTTACCCTATTACAGTAGAATTTAGTAATACTTCTACTCCAAACAACCTTGTTGATAATACTATTTGGGATTTTAGTGATGGTTCAACATTATCTGGAAATATAATTACCAACACTTTTAACACTCCTGTTTGTAGAGATTTGACAGTAACTGTTACTACCATTAATGGATGTGTTTTAGATACAACAATAACAAATTATGTTTGTCCAAAAAATTATCCTCATGCAGATTTTTATGCTACCCCGGAAGAAACAACTTTCTTATTCCCTGAAATTACTTTTACCAACCAATCTACAGGAGAAGGTAATTTGAGTTATTTATGGGATTTTAATACTGACGTAGCCCCAGATTCTTCAACATTTACAAACCCGGTACACTTATTCCCAGCAGGAATGCCTGGTGTTTATAATGTGTGGCTTACAGTAACAAATGAAGATGGTTGTGTAGACTCTACTATGAGAGTTGTAACTATTACTGATATCTTCTTATTTTATGTGCCTAACTCATTCACTCCAGACTCTGATAACTTAAATGAAACTTTTAGAGCTTATGGAGAAGGTATTGACTTATCTCAATTCAAAATGTACATTTTTGACAGGTGGGGAGAAAAAATATTTGAAACAGACAACATAGAAGAAGGTTGGGATGGAACTTACATGGGTGCTCCTGCTCCTGTAGGAACTTATGTATGGAGAATAGAAACCAAAGAGTTATTTGTAAACAGACGTCATGAAATGATGGGACATGTTAATTTATTAAGATAATAAAAATAATTATACAAAAAAGAAAAGCGATTGAGTAATCCTCAATCGCTTTTCTTTTTTGTATAATTTAACAACAGTTTTATATCTCCCAAGTTACTCCGCTATTAACCACCTCGTCAATAGAAGAAAATTTAGCTTTCGTTTTTTCATGGCTAATTTGCTCCCATAACTTATCATTAAAAGTAGATGCTTTAACACTTCTTATAACCCCAAAAGCAACAGGCATTTCAGGCAAAACCATATTAACTAACATATTATGAAGTGTTTCATCTTCACAATGAGCATCGTGTATTAAAATATCATTTTCAGTAATTCCATTTTCACCAATAGTAACCACTTCTAATTTTAACCCATTTAAACGAATACCTTTGTTGTTTTCTTTCCCAAATATCATTGGTTTACCATGTTCTAACCAAAGCTGATTATCAAATTTTCCTTCTTTATCTGTAATAGCCGAAAAAACCTTGTCATTAAAAATAACACAATTTTGAAGGATTTCCACTAAAGAAGTTCCTCTATGCTTTTCTGCTTCAACAAAAACATCCACCATTTTTTTCGGGTCAACATCCACTACTCTTGCAAAAAAAGTTGCTCCGGCACCTATAGCTAATTTTCCTGGATTAAATGCTTTGTCAACCGTTCCATGTGGAGATGATTTAGTTTGAATACCAGTTTTTGACGTTGGAGAAAATTGTCCTTTGGTTAATCCATAAATTTCATTATTAAAAAGAATCATGTTAATATCTACATTTCTTCTTAATACATGAACAAAATGATTTCCGCCTATCGCTAAAGCATCTCCATCCCCTGTAATTTGCCAAACACTTAAATCTGGGTTTGCCAACTTAACACCCGTAGCAATAGCAGGCGCTCTACCATGAATAGAATGGAAACCATACGTTTCTACATAATAAGGAAAACGAGATGAACATCCAATTCCAGAAATGAAAACGATATCTTTTTTCTCTTTTCCTATTTGAGGTAGCGCTTTTTGCATAGCACTCAAGATAGCATAATCTCCGCAACCCGGACACCATCTAACATCTTGATCTGTAGAAAAATCTTTAAAAGTAAGTTGTTGATCTTTAACTAAGTGTTCCATTAAAATAGTTATTTTAAATATTTTGTAAATTCGTTAATTAGTTCTTTTTTAGAAAAAGGTAATCCTTGTACCTTATTATATTGTTGGTAATTGAACTGCGACAATTCTCCTTTAAGTAAACGTATAAATTGACCTGAGTTTAATTCACAAACCAATATAGTTTTGTATTTAGAAAAAACTTTATTAGTATTTTTTGGAAGTGGATTGATATAATTGAAATGTGCAAAACCAACGTTTTTATATTCTTTAATTAATTCACTAAAAGCTGTAAGAATACTTCCATAAGTTCCTCCCCAACCAACAATTAATAAGTCTCCTTCTGAAACTCCTTGAACACTAAGCTCAGGAATAAAATTAGCTACTCTTTTCACTTTATCAGCTCTAAGGGTTACCATCTTTTCATGATTTTCAGGTTCATAAGAAACATTTCCAGAAATATCTTGTTTTTCTAACCCGCCAATTCGATGTTCTAGTTCTTTTGTCCCTGGTATAGCCCATTGTCTGGCAAGTTTTTTCTCATCTCTTAAATATGGGCTCCATCCTTCTTTTTTAGTTGCCATATTCAGCGTAATTGAAGGCATATCAGCCAATTTCTTAATTCTCCATGGTTCAGCACCATTAGCAATAAATCCATCCGTTAATAAAATAACCGGTGTCATGTGTTCTAAAGCCAATTTTGCTGCTTGGTATGCAAAATCAAAACAGTTTGAGGGCGTGCTAGCTGCAATAACAATTACAGGGCTTTCTCCATTTCTTCCATAAACTGCTTGCATTAAATCTGATTGTTCAGTTTTTGTTGGTAACCCTGTAGAAGGACCTCCTCGCTGAACATCAATAATTACAATAGGAAGTTCTGTCATCATTGCTAAGCCTATCGCTTCACCTTTTAAAGCTAATCCAGGACCTGAAGTCGATGTGACTGCTAAATTTCCGGCAAAACTTGCTCCTATAGCAGAGCAAATACCCGCGATTTCATCTTCAGCTTGAAAAGAAATAACATCAAAGTTTTTATACTTTGATAGTTCATGTAAAATATCAGAAGCAGGTGTAATTGGGTAAGTACCTAAAAATAATTTTAATTTTGTTGCTTCTGCAGCAGCTAATAATCCCCAAGCTGTAGCTATATTTCCGGTAATACTTCTATATTTTCCTTTTGGTAATGCAGCTGGTTTTATAGTATAATTCGATGGCAATAATTCTACTGTAATAGCAAAATTATACCCTGCTTTTAATGCAGCCTTATTCGCTTTGGCTAACTCAGGATTTTTAGAAAACTTAGCATCTAAAAAGTTTTCAGTAATATCTAATGGCCTGTTAAACAGCCAATAAACTATCCCCAAAGCAAACATATTTTTACTTCTGGTTCTACTTTTGTTTTCTATATCAAATTGAGCAACACTTTCTTTTGTTAAGTTAGTTATAGGTGCTTGAATTAAATTATATCCATCCAACGTACCATCTTCTAAAGGATTAGAAGTAAATTGTGCTTTCTCAAAATCTTTAATTTTAAAACTATCGCTATCTATTATAATGGTTCCTCCATCTTTTATGGATGTTAAGTTAGCCTTTAATGCTGCTGGGTTCATAGCTACTAACACATCTGCTTCATCTCCCGGAGAAAAAACTGATGTACTACCAAATTGTATTTTAAACCCACTTACTCCAGCTACAGTACCTTGTGGAGCTCTAATTTCTGCAGGAAAATCAGGGAAAGTAGATAAATCATTACCTATAAAAGCTGTTGTGTTACTAAACTGCGATCCTGTAAGTTGCATTCCATCACCAGAATCGCCAGCAAACTTAATTACTACCTCTTCCAGTTCTTCTATATTTTTTGTCATAATAACATTTTTACATTACAAAGTTACTATTTAGAACCTTTACAAATTCTTTTGAAGGGCGGTAATTGTTAAGGAAAAATAAAAAGCTGATTTTTTAAGCTTTTTATTAAGCATTATTTGAATAAATACCTTATTCCAAGAACAAAATGGTAACGAGATATCTGACTTTCTTTATATTCTTCATCAATTTTAAATGTTTCTCCGTTTATTTCTATCTCATTAATATATGTTCTGTTATATACTACATTTAAACCTATAGCTAAATTTCGCCATAGTTTGTAATCATACCCGGCAGCAACGTTAAAGGTATAACCATTTGCTTCAGTTTTAAATTTTTCTGTTAGTGTTATATTGTTATTGATATAAAATGTTTTTCCAAAAGAAAAGTCGAGATACACTCCACTTGTAAAATCTTTCTGTAACCATCTTAAAACAAAAGAACCTGCAAGGTAATTCATAGTAATATCATCACTCAATTGCCCTATTAAAGTATTGCCAACTTCATCTACAATTGACATATTATCTGCTTGATGTTTACTAGTAAAATTTGAGGCTTTAATGCCCAAGCCATAATTAAACCCTTCGGGAAAATAATGTGCTTCAAAAGTAGCATTATAGCCACTCTTAAGTTCTTTTGTATAAGCATTTTCTTTTGTGTTTTGATAATCAAAATAACCCAACCCATAACTAGCCGAAAACCGAAAAAGTGGAGCTGATTTCCTTGCTATTTTTACTCTTTCTTTTTTTATTTTTTTTACTATTGCCACAGTATCCTGTTGTTCAAAAGAATGATTAAAATAATATGAATTGACTTGTGACAACAATAATGATGAATTATACGGTACGCTATCAGTTGGAATGGAAAAAAATATTTTTTGTGTTCCAACACTTTCTATCTTACAATAAACGGTATCATCACCATTAATAACAATATAGTCCTGAGCAATTAAAAAATTGCTTAACATTATAGCAATTACCAACAAATAATACTTCATTTTATTTAATACCAACATGACTATAAATTATTCTGTAAATTTTGTTCCCATTTCCAAGCAGAAAGCATCATATCTTCGATGTTGTAAATAGGTTTCCAACCTAATAATTGTTGAGCTTTTTGGTTATTAGCATAAATAGCCTGAACATCTCCTTCTCTTCTTTTTCCTATAACATAATTTAATTTTTTACCACTAACTTTTTCAAACGCTTTTACCGCTTCTAACACACTCACTCCTTTTCCAGTTCCTAAATTAATAATGTTATGATTTTGAAAATCTTTATTCTCAATTAGTTTTTGCAATGCCAACACATGTGCCGAAGCGATGTCGCTTACATGTATATAATCTCTAATACAAGTCCCGTCAGCAGTAGGATAGTCTCCACCAAAAATGGTTAGCTGTTTTAATTTACCAATAGCTGTTTGAGTAATATAAGGCACTAAATTATTAGGTGTAGTAAGCGGCAACTCCCCATTTAAACCACTTTTATGAGCTCCTACCGGATTAAAATACCTGAGTGAAATAGCTTTATAATTATTATTTACTATAATAAAATCATCCACTATTCTTTCTCCTATTTGTTTGGTATAAGCATAAGGAGATTCGGCTTTTTCCAAAAGAGTTTCTTCGGTTACAGGTAATTCATTTACATTGCCATATACAGAACAAGAAGATGAAAAAATTAAGTTTGGGACATTAAATTCTTTTTGACAAGATAAAATATTAATTAATGAATTGATGTTGTTATCGTAATAAGTTAATGGTTTTGCTACCGATTCAGGCACAGCCTTAAAAGCAGCAAAATGGATAATTCCTGAGATATCAGGATTTGCCTCAAACACTTTTTTGGTGGCTTCAACATCTTTTAAATCCACATTATAATATTGAAACTGCTTATTGGTAATTTCTTTTATTCGTTTATAAGTAGCTTCAGAAGAGTTCGCATAATTATCTACCGAAATTACTTCCCAATCGGTATTTTCTAATATCTCTATAATGGTATGCGAGCCAATATAACCTGCCCCGCCTGTGATGAGTATTTTCATTGTTAATTTTCTTTTTTATAAGATATACTAGTTTGAGTTCACTTGGTAATACTTATTTTTGTAAAAGTAACATATTCTATCAAAATAACACTTTGCAACATACAAAATGCCTTATAACCCAAACAGAAGACTTATATCCACTAAAAGGATATGAGAAAAATTACTTAGTAAAAAGCAAGTCGAGTGGTTTTGTCTTTTGCTCTAAAATACCTACTGATGAAGAAATTTATAACCATTACAACAATTATCCAATAGGTTACGGTGCAGATTCGGCAATTACTACCATTAGAATTAATGAAGTTTTAGATGGTTTTGAAAAATTTAGAAAAACCAACAAGATGTTGGATGTCGGTTGTGGACCGGGATTGTTTTTAATTGAAGCTAAAAAAAGAGGTTGGGAAGTTTACGGTACAGAATTTACTGATAATCAATTAACCTACTTAAAAAATAAAGGTATAAACACCTTGAAAGGAAAACTTAGTGATGATTCTTTTGAAAATGAGCTGTTTGATGTAATTATTTCTAGCGAAGTTATTGAACATATTAATAATCCAGTAGAAGAAATACAACAGTTTTATCGTTTACTTAGAAAAGGAGGTGTAGTATATATTACTACTCCTAATTTTAATGCCTTAGAAAGATATCTTCTTAAAGGAGACTATGAAATTATTGAATATCCCGAGCATTTATGTTACTACACTCCAAAAACCATAAACTTATTACTAACTCAAAATGGATTTGAAAAGTTAAAGATTACTACAACAGGTATCAGTTTAGCCCGAATAAAAAAAAGTTTGAAAAGAAAAAATAATGAATCTACCGAAAGTGTTGCTTCTGATGAAGCCTTACGTGAACAATTAGAAACAGGGTATAAACGACATCTTAAATCTTTTATAAATGGACTACTCAATTTTTTCGAAATAGGCAATTCTTTAA
Organism: Flavobacteriales bacterium BRH_c54; assembly: GCA_000961845.1. Classification (GTDB taxonomy): domain Bacteria; phylum Bacteroidota; class Bacteroidia; order Flavobacteriales_E; family Vicingaceae; genus BRH-c54. The sequence goes on along the minus strand of LADZ01000012.1, from coordinate 33,237 downwards.
AGGTTTGGTATGTAAAAGTTTAATGTTTGAAATCATTATAAATCGCTGCATAAATTTTCTCTGCTATTTTAAAATTCCGGTATTTCTCTGCAATAGGTCTTATTTTGTGGTAAATTTCTTCTCTAGAATTCTTACTTAATAAATTATCTATTTCTTTAATAGCTTTTAAATAAGCTGCTTCATTCAATTCTTCTATCACACTTCCTATTTTATTATTTTTAATAATGTCGGAATCATCAGAAATATCTTTAGTAATTACAACAGGAAGTCCTAATGCCCAATACTCTCCATCTTTAATGGGTGTACAATAACGTTTTGTAGGAATAGGTTTAACAGGTGTAATACCAAAATCTCCCAACCCAATATAATTCGGAATTTCATGATGAGCCACAAATCGATGTATAATTGTTTTGGGATTAACCTCGCTTTTAGAGGCATAGTTTTCAATTTCTAGTTTAGTATGAGCGGATAATATTAGTGCTCTAAATTTATCTCCCCAATAATTTTCTGCAACTTTTAAAAAATCAAATATATCTTCTGCTAAATAAATACCTCCAAACTTCCCTGCATACACACCAACAATTTTGTCCTGAAGTTTTAATTCTTCCACTAATATGTTATTTTTTAAATTAGCTTCAGAAAACAAAGTTAGATTAACACAGGCTGGTTTAACAAATATATTATTGCCATAAAAATGATATTTTTCTTTTGTATAGCTTTTCATTCCTTCCGTTGTTGCTATTAAATACTTGGCTCTTTTAGTTAATCTTTTCTCAAAGAAAAAAAGTAGGTGATAAACCAACCCATTTTTTTTCCACACACCATTTTCTACCATAGTTTCTGCATGTGGTTCATAACTATCAATTATAAGCGGCCTTCCTGTAAGTAAAGACAAAATATATCCTATCATACCGGCAGGTGTACACCAACAATGTATCACATCGATCTTTTCTTTTCTAATAGTCTTCAACAACTTAAAAATAAGTCCCATCCACATCATTAACCCCTTTAAACTTAATGGATGATAATCAATAAGTATATTCTTAATTTTAGTGTGATTATTGTTTATGGGTTGATTATTTTTTTCAAGCGTTGTAAGAAAAATCCTAGCCTCATTGGGTAGATGATTCGCAATAATATTTAAATAAGGCAAAGTATAAGTTTGAATCAGCGCATCATTATAACTCCAAGATGTAATAACTAATATGTTTTCTCTATTTTTCATTAACTATTTTCTTGAAAATTAATGCAATTGATGCAGGATAGGTTACAATTGCTAACAATAAAAAATACAAACCTCGAAGCTTGTTATTACCGTTTTTCCACCAACTACCGGCTAAAATAAGATATAAATTAGAAAAACATTGTTGCTTAAACCAATAGGAATGAAAAAGTTGTTGTTTTTCGCATTTTCTGAATAGATAAATACTGTCTTTTTCGAGTAAATCTACGTTTTTTGACATGTTTTCAGGATGAATTCTATAATTCCACAATACTTCAGAAATAACACCAAATTTAAATCTACTAGCTAACGCTTGAATTAATATATCCTGATCAGCATTATTAGATAAATTAACATCAAAACCGCCTATTTTATGTAAAACTTCTTTTTTAAATACTATTCCTGAAGGTGCTGTATTATAGTTAGCTTTTAGACTCAATAAATCCGATATTTTTAAATTATTTTCTCCTTTTAAAATTCTATTTATCGGTTTAGATTGTTCATCAATCATTTGACAATAGGAATATACTACATCATAATCTGTTAATATAAGAAATTTTACCTTTTTTTCTAAATTAGTTGCGTGCCAAACATCGTCTGCATCTAAAAAAGTAACCAATTCGCCTTTTGCTACTTCTAATCCTCTGTTACGAGTATCAGATACTCCTGAATTAGACTTATTAATTAATTGAATTCTATTATCTTTTTCTGAAAATTGATTTAAAATTGTAGCAGAATTATCCGTTGATCCATCATTAACAATGATAATTTCCCAGTTAGAATAAGACTGATTAATCACCGAATCGATGGTTTCTGCAATGTATTTTTCTGCATTGTAGCAAGGGATAATAATAGAGACTAATGTTTTCAGATTAAACCTATTTTTTTAGCTGTTTCAGGTTTGCAAATTAAGTAATTCCAAAAAGATGAAACACTAATTTCATCTTTTTGAGTAACTACATCATTTTTATCATCAATATCGAAATAGATATATCCTTTACCTTTAAAAAGTGCATTGAGCTTAACGGCACATGCCTCATCCCAAATTTCTATTAAAAAATCTGATTTAAATTTATCGAGATATTCTCCCATTCCTTCTAATACTTCAGGTTCATGCGTTTCTACATCAATTTTCATCAAATCAATTCGTTCTATATTATTTTTATCTATAAAGTCAACTAAGGTAATACATTCTATTTCTAATTCTTTTTGTGGAGTTGTTTCAGATAAAAGCGATTTATTTACTGTAACAGAGGTACAAAAATCATGACCTTCCATTAAAAATACCTTTGCAGTTCCATTAAAATTAGAAGCAGCTTTTGGAACAACTGTAATGTCATAATTATTTATTTCAACATTATAATTCAAATATTCTAAGACTTTGGGGAGCGGCTCAAAAGTATAAACCTTAGCTGTTGGGTTCAACGCTTTTGTAACCAATGAATACAATCCTGTATTTGCTCCAATATCCATTACCACATTAGCATCTACACATAACTTTCTCCATAGTTTTAGTGATGTTTTTTCCCAACCGTTATCAATTCCTCCCCAAAACAACTCATTTTCTTCTGATGCGCCTAAATGGTACATTTTAAATTGATGATTAGCATCTACCTTAACAGTAAAAATGCCTTTAAAGTGGAGATGTTTATATATCTTTTCAGGTAAACCCATCCATTTTATCAATGAAAAAATTTGTCTCTTAAATGGAATTGAATTATAAATTTTCTTTATTAATTGCTTCATTATTTATCATATATTTCACACCAAACTTTCATTACTCCAAACCTAAAATCCATGGGTGTGGTATCGCAATGGATGATTTTCATAAGAAAAGTAATTAAAAGATTCTTCGTGAGCTAATCTATCAAATATCCATTCTAAGGTAAGGTATAAATTAAACCTTGTTTTAGGTTTTAATATAGCTAATAGTTTTGAAAATCTATATATTAAACTCAACAATAAAACACGTTCTTTTTCTCTTTTTAAATGTAATCCCATTATATAATTATGTTTTTATATATAAATTAATGTATGAGTTCCACATTCGCTCAAAGTTATACATTTCTAGGGCTGTTTTTTGTCCTTTTTCCTTAAAATCAGCACCATACTCTAATGTATAATTAATGCCTTCTGCCATAGAAGCCGCATCTTTATAGTTAACTAAATATCCATTTTGTTTATGTTGAATAGCATCCAAAGCAGAGCCGGTAGGAGTAGAAACTACAGGAGCAGCATTCATCATGGCTTCCGGTATTACAAAACCAAAAGGTTCGTAGTTAGCAGCATGAGCATAAACATCTAATAGTGCGTATAAAGAGGGAATATATTCTCTATCTACCCAACCTGTAAATACAATATATTGAATCACATTCAGTTTTTTAGCTAATTGTTGTAGTTCCTCTTTTTGATCGCCCTGACCAACAAATAAGAAAACTGTGTTAGGATTCTTTTTTATAACTTCCGGAATTGCTTCTACTATGTAGCGATAACCTTTCCATTCAATTAAACGAGCTACTGTTCCAATAATTTTTTTACCTGCTAATTGATACTTTTCTATGATTTCTTTTTTATACATTTCCGATTGTTGAGTAAAAATCTCAGGTGGGATTCCGTGATGAATCATGGTAATTTTCTCTTTTGGAGCATTTTCTTTCTCAATAATAAATTTTTCTGCTTCTTTAGAAACGGGCACCAAATGAGTTGCATTTTTATTATTGATTCTATCTGCAAAAACCCATTTTGGAGCATAAAAATAATGGAAAGTTGTATCTTGTTTAGTTACCACTCTTTTCTTAACTCCTGCCAAACGAGCTGCCATCAAGCCCGGAAAAGAATCATCAAATAAATGCGTGTGTACCACATCAGGCTTTAGTTTTTTAAACAAACTATACAATTGAAAAAAGGCGCGAACCATCCCTCTTTTTCTTTTATGGTGATCAAATTTATACCAATAGCAATCCCAACCATATTTACCCACATCTTCAATCATCTTTGGTTTTTCGGTATAAAGGGTTACAAAAGAGAATTTATGCTCTTTTTGTTGTGCTGCTTTTTCAGCAAACCACTTAAAATATGGAACACTAGATTCGTTAGATATGACAAAAACAATATGCATTAGTTGGCTGATTCAGTTAAAAATTGTTCTAGTTTTTTTATTAAATTATTATAAGTAAATTGTTTGGCAAAAGTAATTCGTTCTTTAATAACAAATTGATTCTCTTCTTCATTTAAAATTTTATTGAGTTGTTGAACTCCTTCCTCATGATTCTTATAAGAATAAACCAACGTGTTGTTTTGATAATCGATAAACTGTGGGGCTAAAACTGGTCTTCCCAATGCTAAATACTGTAATAATTTATGATGATTAATATTATTACCATTAACCTCTAAAAACATCGGAGCTATACAAACTTTTGCTTGTGCTATATAATTTTTAAGTGTTTTAAAATGTTCGGCTCCATGCAATATTAAATTTTTATGCTTATTTCTAAAAAAAACCTCATGAAATAAATCGTTTTTCGCATCTCCTATTTTTCCAATAAATAAAAACATTTCTTCCGGAAACTCTACAAGCATTTTATCAATTAATTCAACATCTAATCGATGGTCAATATTTCCAATATATAATAAAAAATCTTTTTCGTAATCAATGGTGCTATCATTTATAAACTCTTCCTCAGAAATTCCATGAGACAACTCTAGAATAGCTCCATTAAACTCAATATCTTTTAATAACTCTTTTGAAACAACAACTAATTTATCTATGTTTTTCAAAAGTGTTTTTTCTCTGTCATTAATATATTTATCAACTCTAAAATAGATTGTTAATTTAGGCTGAAATTGTTTAGGATTAGAAAATCGATAAGGGTCAAAAGTCCAAAAAATATAATCTGATACAACATTCTTCTTTAGCCATTTTTTTATAGTTTGACTAATAAGAAGTTCGTTTATATTGAATAAAAATTCAAATCGGGTAAGAGGAAGTCTATTGGTATAATTTAATATTGTTAGTGTTGATGAATAATTAGATGTACTTATTTTAGTTGAAAATAAATTTTTAAAAACCCATGGTTTAGGGGGATTAATAAACACAACCCTATTTTTCTTAGACAACTCATACGCCCAATTATGTTTAGAGTACCAAACATCTCCCCAAGGTTCATTGGACACGATTAATATATTTTGATTTTCTAATTTCATGTTAAAAATTGCTCTACTTTTTCAATCAGTTTTTCGTAAGTAAATTGTTTTGCAAATTGAATTCGTTGGACTACCTTTTCATTCGTTTCTACATGAGATAATTGTTTTATTTTTTCAATTGCCTCGTCATCATTTTTATAGCTTATAATATATTCTTCTTTATTAATAACATCATTAAAAATTGGAGAAATTATAGGTTTCCCTAAAGCTAAATATTGTAACGTTTTATGGTGGTGTACTGCATTTCCATGAATTTTTAAATCCATTGGCACTAAACAAGCTTTTGAATAGTATATATAATTTTTTAAATTTTTAAAATGTTCTACCCCATGAATTATTAGATTCTTGTATTTGTTCTTATAAAAAATGTCTTGAGATAATTCAGTAAACAAGTTATACATTTTTCCGATAAATACAAATCTTTCATTAGGGAACTCTTGAAGTATTCTATCAATTAATTTTATATTTAACCGATGGTCAATATTTCCAACATATAAAAAATAACCTTTCTCATAATTTATAGTATTAGTTGGAACAAATTCTTCTGATGAAATACCATGAGACAATTCTAACACACTCCCTTTAAATATTATATCCTTCAACAACTCTTTTGATGTAACTACTAATTTATCAATGTTTTTCAAAAGTATTTTTTCTTTTTGAACCCTATATTTATCTACTCTAAAATAAATAGAAAATAAAGGAGAAAAGAATTGAGGGTTAGAAAATCGATAAGGATCAAAAGTCCAAAAAATGTATCTTTTATAGTTGTTGTTCAACAGCCATTTTTTAATTTTTTTTGAAACAATAAAATTGTTTAATTTATAGATTAAACTAAATCGTGTAAAAGGTAATATATTTTGATAACCTAATACCTGAAGCGATTCACTATAATCGTCTATACAGATTTTAAAACTCCACAAATTACTAATTTTCCATTTAATTGGTGGGTTTATAAAAAACACTTTGTTTTTTTTAGACAATTCATAAGCCCAATTATGTTTAGAATACCAAATATCTCCCCAAGGTTCATTTGAAATAACTAATAGAGTTTGGTTTTCTAACTTCATGTATATTCTTTATCTTATTAAATTAACCCTAGAGAACTTCTTAGGAGATTATTCTCTTGTTTGAGTGATATTTTGGCACATGTGAATTTCATCTTTTACCTATTAATTTTTTCAGGGCTGTAATTATTTGGTTATGTCTTGTCAGATAACTTGCAAAATCAAGATGAGATACTGGTGTTTCTTCCATCCAAGCATCAAATATTGTTTCTGAAACACCTAATTTTTTTAATACATAAGCTTTATCTTGTTTGGTTTCATCTGTTTCCCAACATCTTGTTTTTAACTCTTCCAAAGCCTCTTCTCTAGTAATTTGATTAGAACATATCAATGACGACAAATGAGCTTTACGTTTGTCAATATTAAATTTCTTAGGTAAAATATAGTTCTGATAAAATCTTGTAAAAATAGATTCATTATGTTTAGCTCCATAATTTTTCCATCCAAACTCTTCTTTCAAAATTAATTCAGCTTCTTTTTTATTATAATCAATGTAGTCCAACAAATAAATGTAATTAGTTTTTCTATACTTTAAATGATAATATTCTTTGAAAAAAGTTAGTAATGGCAATGTTTTCAGACTAACCGACCCATATTTTTTATGTATAGATTTAATATTCAACGCATCATTTTTCCAGTGTATCCAAGCTTCAGGTAAAATGAATTCAGAACTTTGGTTATGACCTTGAAAAATATATTTTGTATTAAATTTTTTTGCAGCATCATACATCGTAGCAGAAATAGCATGATCTGTAACCAACTCAATGTCTACAACTCCAGCCTTTAAAAATGACATTTGTAAATCTTTAAATTCTTCCCAGTCGCACACATAAGTATATAAATCAACATTTAACTTTTTTAAAAGCGTTTCAATGTTTTGTGTGGCTGCTTCACTATTCCATCCATTATCAAAATGAACAGCTATTGGTCTAACTCCTAATTTTACCAGCTTATATACTAAATAAGCACTATCTAACCCCCCGCTAACTCCAACAACACAATCATATTTTTTAGTTGCTCCATCTTCTTTAATTTTTGTAATTAAACGAGTTAAACTTTCTGGTTTTTTAATATTAACATTACTCTCACTTTGTATATAAGTATAATCATCATTACAATAATTGCAGTTCCCTTCTTTATCAAACCAAATATTAGGATCGTTAGCATTATCCATAACACAACGTTTACACTGAGTATAGAAAAAAGGTAAATTTTTTCTAATTTCAGCTGCAGTAAAATAAGTAGAGTTAATGGTTGCTTGCTTTTTCCAATCTTTTAACAATTCAGGTTTATCAAGTAAGTTTTGTAAAATTCCTTTTAATGCATCTGCTCCAGCATAATTGAATACAGAACCTTTTAAGTTTTCCGGAACAATAAGATGAGCAGGGAGTAAACCGGGTAATTCAAAACTCATCATATCATGTATGGCTGCTGTTGGCTTAGTTTTTCCTATATACTCTGTAGTTCCTAAGGCTTTAAATTCTGTCGTACTTGTTGAGAGTACCAAATCTGACGTTTCCATTTCTTTTAGAAACATATCAGGCGTTATTAATCCTTCTATTGGAAAATATTCAGCTATTCCGGGGTGTATTTTATTTGCTTTATCTAATTCACTTACTACCCATTTTCCATAATCTTCTAAGGGTCTTCCTGCAAAAGAAAAAGTAATGTTAGCTCGGTTTTTTGCAAAATAATGAATGGTCTCAATAACATCCTCATATCTCCTTCTTTCTTTATGGATGCTTCCTGTTAAAACAATTTTTAAACGATTATTTTCTTTATGAAACTTTTTTCCTTCACGTTTATGAAAAATGGTAAATGGTATATATAAAAATTTATGCTTTTTAAAAAGAGACTTATCATTATTTCTGATATAATTAAACATAAAATCTTCAACCGCAATATAATCGAAATTGGCAACTATTTTTTGTTTTAATTTTCTCTCTTTATAATATTTATGAGTTCTAAAACGAGCATTGAGCCAAAAATTAAGGTTATGGATAGTAATTACTTTTTGGCAAGTTAAATTTTCGGCAATTTTCAACGCTCCTTTAAACCCTTTAAATATCGGACTTAATAAAAGAACTTCTATGTTTTCTTCCTTGCAAACATCAATTACTTTATCGTATTCTTCGTCTAATCCGGAAATAATATGAAACTTACCATTACAAAGTGCTGAATTATATTCATGCATTTTATCATACATTACTTTAGTAACAAAAAAAAACTTTTCCTCTCCTTCAAACAACTCTGACTGAGTTAACCCATACTGAAAATGTTCTGTTTCTATTATGGCAACTTTCATTTTTTATAGCTTTTCATTACTAAACCGTATAAGTAGACAACATCTTGTTTAGTCGGAATAAGTAGATTATTTGTTTTTATAGTAGTTTTAGTTATAACAAAGATATAGGTAATTATAAAGATGGCAAAATAACTTATTAAAGTAGCAATGGCCGCTCCATTAATGTTAAATTTAGGGATAAGATAGATGTCAAAAACAACTGTAAATATCAAACCTATTGAACAGGCAATAATGTTAAAAATATTTTTATTTGAAGAAACCAATAACATAGAAAACAGTTGTGTTATACAAGAAAACAAAATACCTATAGACAAAATTTGAAAAGGAATTATAGTTGGAGTAAATTCTTCTCCATACATTAAGGGGATGATAAAATAAGATGTTGAAAAAGCTATAACAACCAATAAAAAAAAGAATGAAAAACTAAACCTGCTGATTTGTGCAAATAATATCAATCTCTTATCATTATCACTATTTGACAACTTTGGAAGAATAACTGACGCAATAGTTACCGATAAGTATAAAATAATTTGAACAATATTAGCTGCTAACGAATAATAACTTAACTGTTTTTCGTCTAAATAATGATTAACTATCCACAAATCCAATCTATAATTAAAAAAATTAACAAACATTCCGATATAAATTAATAAGCTATAAGTTACAAAACCTTTAACTTTATTTACAATAGCGGCATTAAATTGAGGAATAATAGTTATTTGTCTCATATACAAATAAAACCAAATGATACTGTTTAATAGTAATAATATCAATGTAGCAACTAAAACGTAATTAAATTTCTCAACTACTGTAATTTGTTTTTCTTGCAGATAAAAATATAATATTGGAAATAAAGCCGCATTAATTACACTATTAATAATAGAAACTCTATTAATGATATTAAACTTAGAACGAGCTTGAAAAAAGGAAGTAATTAAATTATTAAAAAAAGATAGAAAAAAAAGGACAAACAGCGAAATAAGATAAGGTATTGTATTATAATTTTCAGGCAAATAAAATGAACTGATATCAAGGTAATAAGTAGTAAATAATAGTCCTAATAAAATACTCGAACTTACCAAAAAAATTGCCGATGAAATTCCTGCAACAACTTGCTCTGTATATTTTTTACTTGACACGAAGTAAACTACTCCTGTTTGAATTCCAAAGGAAAAAATTAGTAGAAATAACAGATAATTTGCCTGAAATAAAGAAAAAATTCCTTTTGCTTCTTCACCCAAAATTCTTGTAGAAAATACTCCACTAACAATTCCCAATATAAAAACAGGAATTTGAGTAAGTACAGAATTAATAAGGTTTCTCCCAAGCATTTAGTCAATGTATAAATAACAATAGGCTAAAATAACTAAATTGAATGATAATTTAATTGCTTTTTACCGCTATATATCAAAATATATCTGATTAAAATATACCTTTGTAACTTATTCAAAACTAAAAATTAGTACCTTTTATTTATGAAAAAAGACATTTACCAACAATGTAACAGATGTGTAATGGATACTTCCGACTCTGAAATTACATTTGATGAAAATGGATTTTGCAATCACTGTACAAATTTTTTAGAACATACTGCAAAGCAGATGTTCCAAGGAACATCAAGCGACCAACAGCTTAATGAAATTATTGAAAAAATTAAGTCTGCAGGTAAAAACCTAAAGTATGATTGTGTAGTAGGTATTAGTGGTGGTATTGATAGTTGTTACGTTGCTTACAAGGCGAAAGCACTAGGTTTAAAACCACTTGCAGTCCACCTAGATAATGGATGGAATTCAGAATTAGCTGTAAGTAATATAGAAAAAATACTCCACAAACTCGATATAGACTTACACACTCATGTATTAGATTGGGAAGAATTTAAAGATCTACAACTATCTTTCTTAAGAGCTTCAGTGCCTGAAATAGAAACTCCTACAGACATTGCTATATTAGCCGTACTTCACAAAGTAGCTGCAAAACATAATATTAAATACATACTTAGTGGAGGAAACTTTGCTACCGAAGGTATTTTACCCAAAAGTTGGCATTATGACGCTAAAGATGAAAAATACCTGTATGCTATCCAAAAACAATTTGGAAATAAACCTTTAAAAACTTTTCCAACTTTCGGTTTTCTAAAAGAAATGTATTACAAATTTTTTAAAGGAATTAAAATCATTTATTTTCTTAACTACCTTCCATACTCCAAAAAAGAAGCTGTTGCTTTACTTGAAAATGAATTAAATTGGAAATACTACGGTGGTAAACATTACGAATCAAGATACACACGTTTTGTACAATCTTATATACTTCCTGAAAAATTTAATATTGACTACCGTAAATCAACCTCTTCTTCTTTAATTTGCTCTGGTGAAATAACCAGAGAAGAGGCTTTGGAAGAACTAAAGGGTAAATCTTATGATATAAATTTAGTAAATGAAGACAAAGAATATTTATGTAAAAAATTAGAACTTTCAATTACTGAGTTTGATGCTATAATGGATACTCCTCCTAAAACCCATAATGATTATCCCAACAACAAAAAATTGCTAGAATTTATTTATAATGCTTATCGTAAATTCTTCTAACTTTAAAATTACCGCATTAGTTTTTCTGTTTTGTTTATTTTTGTCAAACATATTAGATTTATAAACAACTATGCCAACATCATTAGTTACCGGAGGAGCAGGTTTTATTGGAACTCATGTCACCAATCATTTAATTAAATTAGGACACAAGGTTATAGTCCTTGATGACTTAAGTGGTGGTTTTGAAGATTTTGTAAATAATGAAGCTATTTTTATTAAAGGTTCTGTTACCGATGAAAACCTAATATCACAATTATTTATTGATTATAAATTTGATTATGTTTATCATTTAGCAGCTTATGCAGCCGAAGGGTTAAGTCACTTTATCAGACGTTTCAATTACAATAATAATTTAATTGGCAGCATTAATTTAATTAATGAAGCTATCAAACACAAAGTTGAACGTTTTGTTTTTACTTCTTCAATAGCTGTATATGGAGCTTTAACACCTCCGATGCGAGAAGACATGCACCCACAACCAGAAGATCCTTATGGCGTTGCAAAATATGCTGTGGAATTAGATCTAAAAACTGCCCACGAAATGTTTGGACTAAACTATACCATTTTTCGTCCACACAATGTTTATGGAGAATATCAAAACATTGGAGATAAATATAGAAATGTGATTGGAATTTTTATGAATCAATTAATGCAAGGTAAATCATTATCAGTTTTTGGTGATGGACTCCAAACAAGAGCTTTTAGTTATATTGATGATGTAGCTCCATATATTGCCAACTGTGTAAACATTAAAGCAACCGAAAACGAAATTTTTAACATTGGTGCAGACCAAGAATATACTATTTTACAATTAGCAGAAACCATACAAAATGCTATGGGAATTAATCAGCCTATAATGCATTTAGACCCTAGAAACGAAGTAGTTCATGCACACGCAGACCATCAAAAAGCCAAAACAATTTTTGGAATAGATAAGTTTACCTCATTAGAAACAGGCATTCAAAAAATGGCCACATGGGCAAAAGATGCCGGAGCTAGAGAAAGTTCAAAATTTGAAAACATAGAAATTACTGAAAAACTACCTCCTTTTTGGGTTGAAAACTAAATTAATTCTTTTGTTGAAAGAATTAACTAACCTCAACTTTATATTTTCAATTAAATAGATGAAAAAAACTGAATATTTCGAGAATTTAGATGGACTAAGATTTTTTAGTTTTTTATCAGTATTTTTTTTTCATAGCTTTCACACAAACTCTGATTATTTAAAATCATTACCTATATATGATTTTATTAAATTCGATGTTTTTGGGGAAGGAAATTTAGGAGTTAATTTCTTTTTTGTTTTAAGTGGATTTCTAATAACTTACTTATTAATAAAAGAGAAAAAAATTAATGCTCAAATAAACATTAAATTATTCTTAATCAGGCGTGTTTTAAGAATTTGGCCACTATTTTTTTTCTGTGTAGGTTTCGGTTTTTTAATCTTCCCTCAAATTAAATTAATTTTTGGACAAACTCCTAATGAGACCGCAAACCCAATATACTACTTAACTTTTCTAAATAATTTTGATTTTATACGAAATGGGCCGCCTGACTCATCTGTTTTGGGTATTTTATGGAGTATAGCAATTGAAGAACAGTTTTACCTAATTTGGCCTTTAATACTTTTTGTATTTCCAATTAAGAAATTCTGGATTCCCTTTTCTTTAATAATTTTATTAAGCTTACTCTTTAGAGCGTTTAATGATGATTATTTATTACACGAACTACATACACTTTCCTGCATAGGAGATATGGCCGTTGGTGCATTTGGAGCATGGCTAATTTTAGAATTTAATTCTTTTAAATTGAAGATTCAACAACTGAATAAAATGTATATTGCATTTATTTATATCTTTACTATAATTGTGTATTTTTTTAGGTCAGAATTATTATATTCATCATTTGAAATTAGAATTTTCGAGCGTTTAATAGTTTCAATAATCTTCCTATTTGTAATTCTTGAGCAAAATTATGCTCAAAACTCTTTTTATAAATTATCTAATTTAAAATACATTTCTAAATTAGGTAAAATAACATATGGATTATATTGTCTTCATTTCATTGGAATATTAATATCTATTAATTTAACAAAGATGTTTTCTTTCAATACAAGCCTATGGCAAGTATTACTATTGGAAACATCTTTAGCACTAATTATAACAATAGTTATAAGTAAAATAAGCTATCGATATTTAGAATCTCCTTTTTTACGTTTAAAAAATAAATTTAATTCTTTCGACAAGTAATAAAATATAGTATTTTGTAAAAATTTTCAACCTTAGCTTAGAATCAATATGGCCAAAATCCTATTTCTAACACCTTACCCAACGAACTCTGCTCCAAGTCAACGATTTAGATTTGAGCAATATTTCTCTTTTTTTAAAGATGAAAATATCGACTATGACACCTTATCTTTTTTAGATGAAGCAACATGGAAAATTTTCTATCAAAAAGGATTTTTATTAAAAAAAACATTAGGTATTTTAAAAGGATTGTTAAATAGACATTTGCTCCTTTTAAAAATACATCAATACGATAAAATATTTATCCATAGAGAAGCTGCAATGGTAGGTCCCGCTTATTTTGAATGGATATATAGTAAACTTTTTAAGAAAGAAATAATTTTTGATTTCGATGATGCTATTTGGTTAAAAGACGTTTCGAATGCCAATCAAAACTTAAGTTGGTTAAAGTTTCCCGATAAAACAAAATCTATAATTGCTTATTCAAAAACCATTATAGCCGGAAATACTTTTTTAAGTAATTATGCGAAACAATTTAACGCTAATGTTTATGTTATTCCTACTACTATAGACACAAATTACCATTATCCTAGTAAAAAAACAATATCCGACACTATTAAAATAGGTTGGACAGGATCTTCTACCACCAACAAACATTTAGAGTTAATAAGTGATGTTTTAGAACATATTACTCAAACTTATTCGAACGTAAAAATTATTATGATTTCCAATCAACCCATTATTAGCAGTAAATTTAAATTGAAATTTGTTGAATGGAAACAATCATCAGAAATTGAAGATTTATCTCAAATTGATATTGGCATAATGCCTTTACCTGATAACGAGTGGGCTAAGGGAAAGTGCGGTTTCAAAGGGCTTCAATATATGGCTTTAGAAATTCCAACTATTATGTCTCCAGTTGGTGTTAACACCGAAATTATCGAGGATGGAAAAAATGGTTTTTTAGCCTCTAACAAAAACGAATGGATAAGTAAATTAAGTGCCTTAATTGAATCAAAAGAGCTACGAGAAGAATTAGGAAGAAATGGAAGAAAAACTATAGAAGACAACTATTCTGTTAATGCTCACAAAGATTTTTTAATTTCTTTAATAAAGCATTAAGTTCATTTTAACATTTTTCTTTCATCTTTTGCTATATTATATATTAACAGCAGTGCCGTTACAAATAACAGTTGTGCTGGCATTTTGTATCTGGATAAAGCTCCAAAATTATATGAGCTAACGCCTACTACTATCCCAAAAATTGCAGCAAAAATCATCATAAACAATATGTCTTTATTTTTAAACATGATTCTAAAAAACTGAAATCTGTACTTTAATAGTAAATAAACAACAAACAATAATATTAAGAAACTTTCTAAAGCACCAATTAAGGTTGGTACATTCCTAATTTCCCATAAGTAAGGTCTAAAAAAAGTAACATTAAAAGCGGCAGGAGCTACTTTTAAATACCCTAAAGGGGTAAATTCCATTTCTCCTAATGTATATCCGGATTGATCCTGAGTTTCAGCCAAATAACCATGCCAAGACTGAAATCCTTCTAAAGTTTGTTCTAATTTATTAATGTCATACTTTCCAGCTCCAATAGAAATATTCTGCAATACAAAAAAAGTGCTAACTGATATTGTTAATACAATCATGGGAATTAATATAATCCTTATAAAACTTCCTTTAATTAAGTTTTTTAAATTTGTTTGCCCCCAAATCAATAAACATGGAAGTAAAACATATAAAATATAAGGCTTTAACACTATGATAAAATACGAAGAAATAATAGTAATTAGTATACTAAAAAGTACCCTTCTTTTAAAAATGAAAATATTAGAAAATGCATAAATTAACCAACCCATACAACTTAATGTAATAGTATCTTTCAATACACCTGACCCCCAAAAAACAATAGAAGGAATAAAGAAAAACCCTATCAGTAAGTGCTTGGTATATTTCGGATAAATTTTACAAAGATTAGAATAAGCTTTCCAAAGTCCAATAAATGATAATGAAGCAAAAATTATTGTTGTGCTACCATAGGAAAAAAGACTTAAAAAGTTAATGAAGAAAAGTATTTTAACAAGAAGCCAAATATCATTTCCATTGATAAAATCTAATGTGTAATAATTAACTCCTTTTGATGATAAATCTATTGCCTCGTAACTTTTAAAAATCATTTCAATTCCCTCGGGTGGGTTTTTTGCAAAAAATTTAAAAATATCAATAGATGCCTGATAATACATTAAACTATCTCCAGGCATAAAATATACAGTTAATAATGCAAACATAAATCCACCAACTACTTTTGCTGTTAAGCCAAGTATGAAATATTTATATTCCGGATTATTATCAATCTTAATTCTTTTATAATAATAAGCTATGATATAAATCACCGCAAAAAATAGAACTGCTAGACAAATGTCATAAAGACCTAAATGTAAATCGATATATTTTATATTGTCTTCAGATAACATCTATTTTTTAAAATATTGATTAATTAATGCTCCACACATTTTTATTTTGTCTGGTTCCAAGTCGAAAAACAAAGGCAGTCTCAGCAACCTATCACTTTCTATTTTACTATAATCTCTTTTAAAACAAAAATAAGGATAGTTCTTACCTTTATCACTTAAATGCAAAGGAGAATAATGTGTATATGCTGCAATACCACTATTCAATAAATAGCTTTCTAATTCATTTCGTTGCTGCTTATCTTTAAGTTTTATAAAAAAAATATGAGCATTATGTTTATTAACTGTTTCCGGAAAATCTATCAACCCTGAAAGTTTTAAAGGATTTAATGCTTCTTGATATAATCCATATAAAGATTTTCGTTTTTTAGTTACCTTTTTTAATGCCTTTAGTTGAGCCAACAAAAAAGCTACATTAATCTCACTTAGTCCATAACTAGAACCTAATGTTTTCCATGTATATTCATTTACCTCTCCTGCTAAAAACGCTTTTCTATCAGTCCCTTTTTCTATAATAACATCAATTTTCTCAATTAAAGTTTTATTATTTATCAATATAGCTCCTCCTTCTCCACACTGAATATTTTTAGTGTCATGAAAACTAATACAACCTATATCACCAAAAGTTCCTAAATGCTGATTATTATAGTAAGAATCCATACTTTGAGCAGCATCTTCAATTAAATAAATAGCATGTTTATTACATAATTCTCTAACCTCTTCAATATTTTTGGTTAATCCGGCATAATGCACTAAAACTATAGCTTTAGTTCTTGATGTAATCGCTTGTTCTAGTAAACTTTCATCCAAACACATGGTTTCGGGGTGAATATCTACTAATACCAATTTTGCTCCTCTTAAAACAAAGGCATTTGCAGAAGAAACAAATGTAAAAGAGGGCACAATTACTTCATCTCCTTCATTAATGTCTATAGCTAGAGCTGCTAATTCTAAAGCAGAAGTACAGCTTGCTGTTAACCTTACTGTTTTGCAACCTGTAATTTTTGATAATTCCAACTCACATTTTTTTGAAAAAACGCCTGGATAAGAAAAACTTTTATTTGCAATTACTTCATTTATGTAAGTAACTTCGTCTCCTGAAACAAATGGTATATTAAACGGAATTTTCAAAATAGTTATGATAGAATTGGTTTTTGCTACAAATAACGAAAATAAAATTAAAGAAATAAATGCTTTATTAACCAACTCCATTAAATTATTAAGTTTAAAAGATATTGGTTGTTACGAAGATATTCCTGAAACTGCTGACACCATCGAAGGAAATGCTATTTTGAAAGCAAAATATGTTTACGAAAAATACGGATATAATTGTTTTGCTGATGATACCGGATTAGAAATTAAATCACTAAATGGTGAGCCTGGAGTTTACTCAGCAAGGTATGCAGGAGAAGAAAAAAATGCCGATAAAAACATGGATAAAGTGCTCCAAAAATTAACACACTATTCAGATAGAACTGCTCATTTCAAAACAGTTGTTGCATTAGTAATTAATAGCAAAATAACTACTTTTGAAGGAATTATTGAAGGTAAAATCACCAAAGAAAAACACGGGAAAGATGGTTTTGGTTACGACCCAATTTTTAAACCAAATGGCTATGAAATCACTTTTGCAGAAATGCCATTGTCTGAAAAAAACAACATAAGCCATAGAGGTCGTGCTGTAAAAAAACTAATTCACTTCTTAAATTCAAAAAAATAAAAAAAGAGCATGAAAATCATGCTCTTTTTAAAAAATATTCAACTGAACTTACAACTAATTATTTAGCTGCAACTTTAAACTTTACAGTAAAAAAGTCATCAATCATTTTGTCTCCTAAACCTTCAAAAAACTTTCCTGAACCATATTTAATATCATATAAAGTTCTATCTACTTTAACTTCTGCATAAGCAGCAACTTTACCATCTTTTATATCAATAGTAGCAGGAAATTCTATCGGTTTAGTAATTCCTTTAATAGTTAAATCTGCTTTAACAATATAAGTATTACCTTTTTTTTGTTTAGTAGAAATAATTTTTAAAATTGCCTCTCCGTGGTTTTTAGTATCAAAAAAATCAGCAGAATTTAAATGCCCTTCTAATTTGCCTTTCATTTCTCCTTCTAAATCTGAAACTACTATTGAAGTCATATCAATAATTACTTCACCACCTACAATTTTATTATCTTCAACCTTTACTGTTCCTTCTTTAATTTCAATTGTACCATTGTGTTGTCCGGTAACTTTTTTACCTACCCATTCTACAGTACTTAAATCTTTTTTAATGTGTAAATGACTGTCGTCTCCATGGGCTTTTAGCGATAATACTGATGCAGCTACTACCGCCATACTTAAAATAATTTTTTTCATGATTTCTAATTTTTAAATTTATACTGCAAATGTATGTAATAACATTAAATGTATATACATTTATTATTTAATTTTTGTTAATTTTTGTTAAGTTACTAGTTTATAAATATAATTATTTAATCTCTTGACAAAGTTCTATCAATACTCCATTTACCGATTTAGGATGCAGAAAGCATACCAATTTATTGTCAGCTCCTTTTTTTGGTTGTTCGTTTAAAACAATAAATCCTTCTTTAGATAAACGCTCCATTTCTGCATAGATATCATCCACATCAAAAGCAATATGATGAATACCTTCACCTTTCTTCTCTATAAACTTATAGATAGCACTTTCTTCAGAAGTTGCTTCTAGTAACTCAATTTTGTTTTCTCCCGTTTTGAAAAAAGTAGTAATTACATTTTCGCTTTCTACTGCTTCAGTTTTGTATGGCGACTGATTAAAAAGCTTGGTATATGTTTTTGTTGCCTTTTTAATATCTTTTACAGCAATACCTATATGTTCAATTTTTTGTATCATACTTTTATTTCAAAAAAAAATCCTCACTAAAATTAGCGAGGATTTTTTAATATTAATAATTATTTATGTTATTTCTTCACAAAAGTCTCACTCTTGTTATCATAATTCAAATAATAAATTCCTTTTTTAAGGTTAGTAACATCAATAGAATTACCATATCCCTTTTTAACAATGTTAGCATAGCTATCATAAACTTCAAACAACGTCTCATCAGTAAAAGTAATAATGTCTTTTACTTTTATTGGGCTAAAGGTAATTTCACCTTTAGTGGAAACATAACGAGCAGCTTGAGAATATCTTGGTTTACCTGAATAATCTATTTGCTTAACTCTAAATTTATTTTCACCTGAATGAGGCTCAATTTTAAATTCATATTTATTTTCTGTAGAAGTTCCAACACCATCAACTTCTCCTACTTTAATCCATTTGTTCCATCTAAATTGCTCTACCACAAAAGTTAACTTTCCTGTTTCGTTTGAAGTTGTCCACTCAAAATTTCCTTCTTTAGAAATATTCATGTTAACAATTTCAAAAGTACTTTTAGGTTTAAGCACCTCAGGATTTAATACTTTTGGTTTACAATCATCTTTATGTTTAATTTTTACAATTACAGGGTCGCCAACTTTCAACTGAAATGCAGTAAAATCAATTTCAAAAGCACTTGAGTTTACTTCATCTGTTGTTACATCTCCATTTATGGTTACCTCAAACGTACAGAAACCAACTCCTGTTCCGGCAAAAGGATTTTGCACATACAGGTTTTTGCCTTGATAATGTCCTTCTAAAACAATTACTCCAGCATAACTGCTAATTACAGTAAAGAAAGCAAGGATGAATGTAAATATATTTCTTTTCATTTTCAATGTGTTATTCTTTTATAGCTATATAAAATAATTAAAAGGCAATATTAAGTCCTAATTTGCGATTTTCAAAATATTTTTATGCAATTATAGTATTTATAACAAAATAAACTTTTAATGTTATAAGTATAACTACTTAACTGCGAAACAAAAATAATATATTTTAAATAAAAACATGCCCTATTTTAAAAAATATTTTTGATGTCAATAACCAAAGTGATTTAATCCTTAATTTTGTCGGCTATGAGCAAAAAAGGGATTTTACTAGTTAATTTAGGCACGCCAAACAGCTACGAAACTACTGATGTAAGAAAGTACCTACGTGAATTTTTAATGGATAAATATGTAATTGATTTGCCATATTTAACCCGTTGGTTTCTGGTAAATGTAATCATTGCTACTTTTAGAGCTCCTAAATCGGCTAAGATTTACAAACAATTATGGACAAAAGAAGGCTCTCCGCTACTAGTTTACGGAAAAAAAGTGCGTGAATTATTACAGCAAGAAGTAGGTAATGATGCTGCTGTTTATTTAGCTATGCGTTATCAAAATCCATCGATAAAAAGTGTACTAAAAGAAATAAAAAAAGATGGAATTACTGATTTAGTAGTTATCCCTCTTTATCCGCAATATGCTTCTTCTTCCACTAAATCAAGTATCGAAAAAGTGAAAGAAGAATTAACTAAAGCAAATTACCAGCCCAAGGTTACATTTATTGAAAACTTCTTAAGCAACGAAAAGTTTATTGAAGCTTTTGCTGAAAATGGTAATAACTATTGGAAAACAGGGGATTATCAAAAAGTATTATTTAGCTACCACGGCATTCCTGAAAGACATATTCTAAAAGATTCTGAAAAAGGTTATTGCCAATTAAACAACAAATGTTGTTCGAAATATTCTAACAATAACCGTTTGTGTTACAGGGCACAATGTTATGAAACCTCTCGATTAATTGCCACTAAAATGGGGCTGAAAGATGATGAGTATGAAGTGGCATTTCAATCTCGTTTGGAAACGCGCGCCAGAGACCCTTGGCTAAAACCTTACTCCGACTTGGTTACAGAAGATTTGGCAAAATCGGGCGTAAAAAATGTGCTTTGCTTTTCTCCCTCTTTTATTGCTGATTGTTTAGAAACTACTATTGAAGTAGGTGAAGAATTTAAAGAAATTTTCCATGAAAACGGTGGAGAAAAATGGCAACTGGTTGAAAGCCTTAACGATAATCCAAAATGGATTGAAGCGCTTAAAGAAATCACTTTATCAAGCTTTCAACGCTAAAATTCTCTCTTCCAAAAATCTACTTAAATCAAATTGATGTTGGATTTGAATTCCCGTAAAATTAGTAGCTTTATTAATAGCTTCTTCTAAATCAAATTCTTGCTGGGTTTGTGTGAAATAATGTTGCTTTTCAAAATGATATCTTGCTAAATATTCTTGCTCTGTTTGTCCGGGAGTAGGTACTAAAACTGCTTTTTTACCCAAAACAGCTAGATCCATTATGGTGGAATATCCTGCTCTGGAAATAACCAATTTACTTTGTCCTATTTTTTCTAAAAACAATTCTGTTGGTAAGTGGTTATGCACTTCTATATTTTCCGAATGTAAATATTCCGGGATTATATTTTCTGATGGTAACCCTCTTACCAAAACTAATTTTAATGCTGTTTTTTCAGCTTGTTTGACTACTAAACTCTCAAAAACAGTTCTTTGTGGTTCTGGACCGGAAATAACAACAAAAGCATCATATTTTTGTTCTGAAAACAACCCTTTTTCTGAAAATCTTGACAATGGTTCTATAAAAAAAGTAGGTATCGTATTTAGTTTTTTGGTGTGCGATAAATTACCACTTAAATTATTTTCATTTTCGATATCGGGAACCCAACATTCGTTATATTCCTGTATAAAATAGTGGTTTATTTTATTAAGCCATCTTTTTCCGAAAGAAGCCTGAATAAGCAACTGATGTGTAATAAATACCGTTGGAATTTTTTTAGTCCAAAGTCCGTAGCGGTTGTCAGATATCACCAAGTCTATTTGATTCTCATCTATTATGGTTTGTAACAATTGATGCTCTTTTTTAATGCTTTTTAAAAAACCCGGCATTTGCGAAAGCATTTTAAAATTCATGCATCCATTAGTTGTATAACGAATGGTATAACCGGGCAACTGTACAAATTGTAACTGAGGAAAAGTAGTTTTTAAAAAACTTAATGGAGCATTGTCGGCAGCAATAATTACTTTATGCCCTAAATCAATTAACGTATTAATGATTGGAACACACCTAGCAGCATGTCCTAAACCCCAATCTAAAGGGCAAATCAATATTTTTTTTTGATTATTGATAATTACTTTTTATTTTCCAATTTAACGAAAGCAACTAAATCGCCTTTATCGCAAGAAGAAAAGCCAAGTGCTTCATAAAAACCTCTTGTTTCTTTATTATCATCAGTCAACAATACTTTTTGACGAACATTTTTAAATTTCTCCAAGGCTTTCTGTAACAATAAACTCCCAATTTTTCTTCTTTTATGTGATTTCATTACCAAAATATCCTGAATATAAACAATGGTCAACCCATCACCCACCAAGCGAATTAACCCAACTAATTTATGGTTTTCCCAAACAGTAAGTACATAAAGCGAATTACTAACTGCTTGCTGCAATAAGTCGGGGCTATTGGTATAAGCCAACCAATTCGCATCATTATAGAGGCTTAATAAATCTAACTGATTTAATTTCTTTTCTTCAGAAAACTCGAGATTGTTCATTTGCAGGTTTAATTAGCTTTTTCTAAACAAAAATAATTTAAATGAGTGTAATCATACTTATAAAACAAGTAAAATATTATCTTTGTTCAAACTAAAACAAATTGTTATGCTAAAAAAAATTGGTCTTGCATTGTTTGCAATTTTCGTAATTATACAGTTTTTCAGAATTGACAAAACCAATCCTGAAATTATTGCTGAAAATGATTTTTTATATGCCGTTGGAGCTCCTGAAGAGGTGACTCAAATTATTAAAACATCGTGCTACGATTGTCATTCTAACACTACCCAATACCCTTGGTATAGCAATGTTGCTCCTGTTTCTTGGTGGCTAAAAGACCATATTAATGAAGCAAGAGAAGAACTTAATTTTTCTGAATGGGAAACGTTTGAACATAAACGTAAACTAAAAAAACTAAAAGAAGCTGTTGAAGAATTAGAGGAAAAAGAAATGCCTTTAACATCTTACACTATTACTCATGGTGATGCTAAATTATCCGACCAACAAAGAGAATTACTAATCAATTGGTTTAAAGAAACCTTAAGTTATTTTGAAGAAGGTGAAGCTACTGCAGAAGAAGAACCTAAAAGTAATCTTAGCTTAGATAATGGCAAAAAATGGATTGCTAATGTTGAAACTATTGACGGTATTAATAACATGATAGCCATTATTGCTCAACCAATGGAAGAAGAAAGAATTATTCTGTTTGTTGCTAGAGGACAACAACTTATGATAGAGTTTGAAACGTTAGTGTCTAAATGCAACATGACTGGTGAAGCTCACGAGCAACTTCATCACTATATTTTTCCTTTAAAAGAAAAAATTGAGCTATTAATGAATTGTGAGGACATGACTACTTGTGATTTAACTCAATTGGACATTTTAAGACATTTGCACTTATTTAACGAGTATTTTGAAGGAGCAAGTTTGCCAAGTTAATTGCTACTTATAAAAATTCATCTCGGTTAAATACTTGTAAACCGGTTCAGTAAGTAAATAACGAACATCTTTTTTATCTTTTACTGCTTTTCTAATAAAGCTGGAAGATACTTTCATTACCGGAGCATCACAAAAATGTACATTGGGGTGATTGAAAAAATTATGCTGTTGTTGGTTGGTTTTCAATTCAGATTCTTCTCTTTCTTGCTCTGTCAACGCTCTCGGATAAACATAAATATGATGATTCGTGATAATTTCTTCATGGTTTTTCCATTTATGAAAAGTCCTTAAATTATCCTCCCCCATAATTAACGAAAATTCATGGCTCGGATATTTCTCATGCAAATAAATCAACGTATCTGAAGTATAAGATGGTTTAGGCATATTAAACTCAATATCGCAATCTTTTAAATGATTATTGTTTTCTATAGCCACTCTTACCATAGCCAAACGATGATAATCTGCCAATAAAGAATTACTTAATTTTAATGGATTTTGAGGAGATACAACAAACCAAACTTCATCTAAATCGGTATAATCTGCCATGTAATTAGCAATTATCAAATGTCCGACATGAATGGGATTATATGTTCCAAAATATAGACCTACTTTCATCTGTTTTATCTATTGTTTTCATCTGTCAGATGTAACTCCCTATTATTAATCATTTTCTTATATAAGAATTTTTTTTTCAAGGTCGTTTCATCCCTCTATCATTTTGTTAAAAAAGAGTTTACAATATTAAGTGTTTCTTTCTGGGCTTTTTGTAAGTCATCATTTACAATAATTACATCGAACCACTTAGAGTAACTCATTTCTTGAGTTGCCTTTTTCAGTCTTTTTTGGATTTTTTCTTCTGTTTCACTTCCTCTGCTTCTTAGCCTTTTTTCTAATTCTTCTATACTTGGTGCCTGAATGAAAATGGTTAGTGCATTCTCTCCAAAATATTTACTTAAACTCAAACCACCTTCTACATCCACATCAAAAATTACATTATGTCCTTCTTCCCAAATTCTGGTAATTTCAGATTTTAAAGTCCCATAATATTGATCTTGATAAACTTCTTCCCATTCTACAAACTCGTTATTGTCTATTTTGTTTTGAAATTCCTCTGTACTCAAAAAGTAATAATCCACTCCGTTAGTTTCATTCTCTCTTTTTTCTCTATTGCATGCCGAAATCGAAAATTTTAAATTTAAGTCTTGTGCCAATAGGTATTTGGTAATTGAAGTTTTTCCTGCTCCTGATGGAGCACAAATGATAATGCATTTGTTTTTACTCATAATTCTTATAAAATATTTAATATCTGTTCTTTAATCTTTTCTAACTCATCTTTCATCTCCACCACAATTTTTTGTAATTCGGAATGATTTGCTTTTGACCCTAACGTATTAATTTCTCTACCCATTTCCTGACTGATAAAACCCAACTTTTTTCCTTGGGAATCCTTATCATTCATAGTGTCCATAAAATAATCGAGGTGAGATTGTAATCGTTGCTTTTCTTCTGAAACATCGAACTTTTCAATATAAAAAACCAACTCTTGCCCTAACCTGTCTTTATCTATCTGATTACCATTAACAATTTCTTCTAAATGTGCTGTAATCCTTTCTCTAACAGTAATTATTCTTTCTTTTTCGTACAATTCCACTTTATTCAACAGCTGTTGAATATTATTAATTCTCAATTCCATTTCTTTTTGAAGCGTATTGCCTTCATCCGTTCTGTAAGCATCAATATCTTGCAAGGCTTTTGTAGTCAATTCTACTATGGTCTGCCACTCCGACTCGTCTAAGGCTTGTTTTTCTTCTTTCTGAAAAACATCAGGCATTCCTGCAACAATTTTTATTAAATCAGATTGCTCGCCCAACTCGTCAGACAAACGCTTTAGCTCATTATAATAGTTTTTAAATAAACTTTCGTTAATTTGGTAATTTGGTGTGGCAGTAGTTTGCTCAACATATAAACTAAATTCAATTTTTCCTCTCTCAAGATGCTGATTAATTTTAGCTCTAAGTTCTAATTCTTTTTCTTTGTAAACAGCCGGAATTCTTATAGAAATATCAGCTTGTTTGCTATTAAGCGAACGAATTTCTATGCTGATTTTCTTTTGGTTGATACTGGTAGCGGATTTCCCAAATCCTGTCATTGATTTAATCATCTATGATAATTTTAAGTTGCAAATGTAATAAACCTAATACTTGAATAACAATAGATGGACACAAAATGCTATTTTTGTTGTTCAACTATAAAAAAATAATGGAAAAACTATGAGCAACATCAACTTTAAAATTGATAATGGAGTAGGCATTATCATCCTTAACAGACCCGATAAATTCAACAGTTTTGTTCGCCAAATGGCTTTTGATTTACAAGCTGCTTTAGACGAATGTGAAAAAAAACCCGAAGTAAGAGCCATTTACATTACTGCTGAAGGTAAAGCATTTTGTGCCGGACAAGATTTAGCAGAAGCCATAGATCCTAATCAAACCGAATTACCCAAAATTGTAGAAGAACATTACAATCCAATAATAGATCGATTAAGAAAAATTGAGAAACCTATTGTTTGTGGCGTAAATGGTGTTGCAGCGGGTGCTGGAGCCAACATTGCATTGGCTTGCGATATTACCCTTGCAGCAAAATCAGCAAGTTTTATACAGGCATTTAGTAAAATTGGGTTAATCCCCGATAGTGGAGGAACGTACTACCTACCCAGATTAATTGGTCTGCAAAAAGCTGCTGCTTTAATGTTTTTAGGAGATAAGGTTATAGCTGAAGATGCTGAAAAAATGGGTATGATTTATAAAGCTGTTGCCGATGAAGCTTTACAAGAAGAAGCCCTAAGAATAGCTCAAACCTTAGCTCAAATGCCTACCAAAGGAATTGGTTTAACTAAAAGATTATTAAATGAATCGTTTAATAACAACTTAACACAACAATTAGCCAGAGAAGGTGAGTTACAAAATGAAGCCGGACAGACGTACGATTACCAAGAAGGTGTAAATGCATTTTTAGAAAAACGTAAACCAATCTTCAAAGGGAATTAATTAACAAAAGCAAACATTAGGAATGAAGAAAAAAGATATAACTTATGAATGAAATAAATAAAGTAGGCGTACTAGGAGCAGGCTCTATGGGTTCCGGAATTGTGCAAATTGCAGCAACCAACAAACATCAAGTTACTCTGGTAGATTTAAATGAAGAGGCTTTAGTGAAAGCTTCAACAGGATTAAAAAACATTTTATCTCGTTTAGTGCAAAAAGAAAAAATCAATCAGGCTACGGCAGATAATATTATGGGAAGAATAACTTTTTCTACCTCAACTAAAGATTTAGCCGAATGTGATTTGATTATTGAAGCCATCATTGAAAATTTAGAGGTAAAAAAGAAAGTGTTTGCTCAGTTGGAAAGCATTACTTCTCCCAATTGTATTTTGGCAAGTAACACTTCTTCACTTTCTATTGCTTCCATTGCAGCAGCTTGTAAAAAGCCGGAAAGAGTAATTGGCATCCACTTTTTTAATCCTGCACCATTAATGCCCTTGGTAGAAATTATTCCTGCAGTACAAACTTCCGAAGCTACCAAAAAAACCGCCCGAACATTAATTGACAGTTGGGGAAAAGTAACTGTGCTAGCCAAAGATACTCCTGGTTTTATTGTTAACCGTGTAGCTCGTCCGTTTTATGGCGAAGCATTACGAATTTATGAAGAAGGAGTAGCCGATTTTGCAACCATAGATTGGGCTATGACCGAAATGGGTGGTTTTAGAATGGGTCCTTTTACGCTAATGGATTATATTGGTAACGACATTAATTATACGGTTACAGAAACCGTTTTTGAAGCGTTTTATTACGACCCGAGATACAAACCATCCTTTACGCAAAAACGACACTCAGAAGCAGGTTGGTACGGAAGAAAATCGGGTAGAGGTTATTACAATTATGCTGATGAGGCTAATATGTCAGCACCCAACAAAGACAAAGCATTAGGCACTGTTATTTTCAACCGAATTTTAGTAATGCTGATTAACGAAGCTGTTGATGCTTTATTCCTAAACATCGCTTCTAAAGAAGATATTGATTTAGCGATGACCAAAGGTGTAAATTATCCTAAAGGTTTATTAAAATGGGCAGATGAAATTGGGTTGAAAAATGTGCTCCAACAATTAGAAACATTATTTAACGAATACGGAGAAGATCGCTACCGACCAAGTGTATTGTTAAGAAGAATGGTAAGAGAAAACAAAAATTTCTTTTAATTATGGGACAAACACACAAAATAGTAGATAAAATGATGGAAACTGATGCTTTTAGCCAATGGTTGGGTATCGAAGTCATTGAGTCAAAAGAAGGATATTGTCAACTAAAAATGACGGTAAGACCGGAGATGTGCAATGGATTTGGCATTATACACGGTGGCGTAACTTTTTCATTAGCCGATAGTGCATTAGCTTTTGCTTCTAATGCTTATGGCAGATTAAGTGTGGCGTTGGAATGTTCTATTTCTTATCCTAATCCGGTAAATGTTGGCGACACCTTATTTGCTGAAGCTACAGAGATAAATTTATCTAACAAAATAGGCATTTACAACATTCCGGTAACTAACCAACATGGTATGTTGGTTGGAGCTTTTAAAGGTACTGTTTATAGAACAGGAAAAGAATGGAAAGTTTAGTTTATGAGTTTAGAGGTAGAAACATTATCGTTTTATGAAACCTCAAACTTTAAACATTGAACCTCAAGATACCAAGACCTCTCCATCCATTTCTACTGGCAAAGCAATATCCATCAATTTTAAAATAGTGGGGGCAATATCTGCTAATTTCCCATCAGCAATAGTTTTGTAATCATCATCTATTAAAATGCAAGGCACCAAATTAGTGGAATGAGCCGTATTTGGAGAACCATCAGCATTAATAGCAACGTCAGCATTACCATGATCAGCAATAATGATAAATGAATATCCCTTTTCTATTCCTGTATTTACAATACGTTCGACACAGCTATCCACTTTCTCCACCGCTTGTACAATAGCTTCGTAAACACCTGTATGTCCCACCATATCAGGGTTGGCAAAGTTTAAACAAATAAAATCCACAGGGTCATTATTAATTTCATTAAGAATGGCTTGAGTAACTTCTTCGGCACTCATTTCAGGTTGTAAATCGTAAGTGGCTACTTTTGGCGAGTTGATTAAAATTCTCTTTTCACCAATAAAAGGAAGCTCTCTCCCTCCTGAAAAAAAGAAGGTTACGTGGGGATATTTTTCTGTTTCGGCAATACGAATTTGTGTTTTATTATGAGTAGATAGCACTTCTCCCAAGGTATTACTTAAATTATCTTTATCATAAACAACATGCACATTTTTAAACGTCTTATCGTAATTGGTCATGGTAACATAATACAGCGGAAGCGTGTTCATGTTCCATTCATGTTTGTCTTCTTGCGTTAGTGCAATAGTAATTTCTCTACAACGATCGGTTCTAAAGTTAAAGCAAATCACCACATCATCCGGCTGAATAGTTCCTAAAGGTTTTCCTGTTTCATCCACCACAACGGTAGGTTCTATAAACTCATCGGTAACATTATTAATATAACTTTCTTGAATGCTTTGTAATACATTCTGCGTTGTTTTTCCTTCGCCTTTAACCAATAAATTATATGCTTTTTGTACACGTTCCCAACGGTTATCCCTATCCATAGCATAATACCTGCCAATTACCGAAGCTAACTTTACATTGGTATGTTGAATTTTTTCTTGAAGTTGCTCTATAAAACCCAATCCACTTTTGGGGTCACAATCTCTACCATCGGTAAACGCATGCACAAAGGCATTTTTAATTTGATGATGATGAGCCATCTCGCATAAGCGGTACAAATGTTTTTGATGCGAATGAATTCCTCCATCGGAAACCAACCCCATAAAATGAACACTTACATTATTTTTCTTTGCGTATTCAAAAGCGGCTAATAAAGTAGGATTTTTATCAATGGTTTTATCTTCTACAGCTTTATTAATTTTAGCAAAATCTTGATACACTACTCTTCCTGCTCCTATATTAAGATGCCCTACTTCAGAGTTACCCATTTGTCCTTCAGGCAACCCTACAAAACCACCAAAGGTTTTTAGTTTTGCATTGGGATATTTTGCCAAGCAAGCATCAAAAAATGGGGTATTGGCATTGTAAATGGCGTCTGATTTGGTCTTGTCTCCCAAACCCCAGCCATCCAAAATTAATAAAGCTACTTTTTTCATGTTCATTTCTAGAAAATATTAAGAACTACAAAGTTAAGCTCATTTTTTTAGACCTTTACTTTTTTAAGCAATTAACCACATAGTAATATAGAAATTCCTTAGCTCAATAAACTATAAAAACTATGTGTCTATGTGGTTTAATTTTTAAGCTTTTTTACATTTTTGGCAGCAGGATAATTCGTACTTTTATGGTGTAATCATTAAACTAATAAAATGAAAAAGACATTGATATTAGGAGCAACTCCAAACCCCGAAAGATATGCATACAAAGCCACTGCTAAATTGGCTCAACACGGACATGAAGTAGTACCGGTTGGGATTAAAAAAGGTGAAATTGAAGGACATGAGATATTAACTAATTCTCCTACCCCAACTGATATTGATACTGTTACCTTATATGTTGGTCCGGCACGACAAAAAGAATATTACGATTATGTAGTGAATCAAATTCACCCGAAACGTATTATTTTTAATCCCGGCACGGAAAATCCTGAGCTTAAAAAATTAGCCGAAGAAAAAGGCATAGCTACTGAAGAAGCTTGTACATTGGTATTATTATCTATCGATAAGTATTAATTTTTCTTATTGTTCTAGTTTTTTAACTGCATATGTGTAGAACACACTTCATGATGTTTATATGCTTCTAAGTAGATTAATTTTTTAATAAAACCCTTTTTTAATCACAACACAATATAACCTACCACCTTTGTATAACTCTATAGAGATAGTCTGTAAACTATTTACTATAATTATCTGTGTATAAGAAACTAACAATAAAGTGTCTAAAAAAATTATTCCTAAGTAAATTGACAAACTTTCAAAAATTAATGTATTTTTGGTTTGATTTAAAATATTTATTATGTGGAATTTATAGTTTTTTTTATGCTAATGAAAAAAATGAACTTTAAAACCCCAATAAATTATATTCATTTAATTATCGCTGATGATGAAAAATAGTAAAAAACACATAGCCCTTAAAAAGTTTATTTTAATAATCTCTTTTTTAATATTTTCT
This sequence comes from Flavobacteriales bacterium BRH_c54, assembly GCA_000961845.1. Taxonomy (GTDB): domain Bacteria; phylum Bacteroidota; class Bacteroidia; order Flavobacteriales_E; family Vicingaceae; genus BRH-c54. The sequence continues at coordinate 2,408 of LADZ01000012.1, read as the reverse complement.
TTTTTAGCTACCGCTCACGAAAAACAAGATGCAGATTACCATTTTACAGAAAATATTGGTCAATTAGATGAAAAAGTAAAATATCATTGTAAATTACATATTGGCGATATCTATTTTGAAAAAAATAAATTTACCTTCGATTTATATTCCGCAGAAGATCTTAAGCGATTAGATGAAGTAAGACATCAACCTCAACTGAGAGAAGTTTATGGTAATAAACCTTTTAAAATCAAAAAACATGCTTACAGTATGGAGTTTTTAGGAGCAAACCTATCCCATAGAGTTATATCTGAAAATAAATTACCTTATTACAAAAATTACCTGAAAGGAAATAATCCTGAAAACTGGTATTCGGGAGTATCTTCTTATGAAAAAATAACTTATCTCAACACCTATAACAATATTGATATAGATATTTACAGTACAAACAATTATTTAAAATATGACTTTATTGTCAAGCAAGGAGGTAACCCAAAAGACATCTTAATAGAATATCAAAATGTAAATAATATCCAGATAAAGAATGGTATTTTAGAGATTACCCTATCTACAGGTGTTGTGAAAGAATTGGCTCCTATTGCCTTCCAAAACATTAATGGAAAAAAAGTAAATGTGGAATGTTCATTCACATTAGAAAATAAAAAAGTAGCGTTTCATCTACCAAATGGCTACGATTTGGGTTATGATTTAATTATTGATCCTACATGGATTTTTTCTACATTAACAGGTTCTTCAGCTGACAACTGGGGTTTTACAGCAACTTATGATGATAATGGAAATTTTTATGGTGGAAGCATTGCCTTTGGTGCTGGTTATCCTATTTCTTCTGGAGCTTATGACATTACCTTTGGAGGAAATATAGATGCTGTAATTACTAAATTTAACCCCACAGGAACAGCCATAGTTTATTCTACCTACCTTGGTGGGAATAATGCAGATCAACCTCATAGTTTAATAGCTGATGCTGACAGTAATTTAGTTATCTTAGGAGTTACATCCTCTACCAACTTTCCTACTACGGCTAATGCTTTCGATCAAACTTTTAATGGAGGAGCAAATACTACACAAGATGGTATTACCTATGGTAATGGCACAGATATTTTTGTTACTAAACTTAATAATACAGGCACTGCATTAATAGGCAGTACATATATTGGAGGTTCTTCCAATGATGGGTTTTCCTTAAATACCAGTTTAAGATATAATTATGCCGACCATGCAAGAGGAGAAGTAGTGCTCGATAATAATAATGATATTTATATTGCATCCTCTACCATTTCTTCCAATTTTCCAACAACAGCAGGCTCATATAGCCAGACATTATTTGGCGGTTATGATGGTGTTGTTGCAAAATTATCTGCTAATTTAACTACGTTATCTTGGTCAACATATATTGGTGGTTCCGGAGGAGATGCTGCTTATTCAATTAGAATCGATAATGTAAATAATGCTGCTTTTATTTGTGGTGGAACAACAAGTAGTAATTTAGCAACTACATCAGGAGTTGTTGGCTCCTCTTATTCAGGTTCGGTAGATGGGTTCATTGCTAAATTTAATAATGCCAATGGAGCTATATCAGCACTTACTTATGTTGGAACAAACTCTTATGACCAATCTTACATCATAGAATTAGATCAAGACCAAGATGTATATGTAGTTGGACAAACAAATGGAAACTATCCTGTAACTCCTAATACTTATAATAATGTTGGAGCAAATCAGTTTATCCACAAAATGAATAATAATTTAACAGTAACTAATTTTAGTACTGTATTTGGAAGTATAAATAGCTCTAGAATAAATATTTCTTTAACGGCATTTTTAGTAGACAATTGCGATAATATTTATATCGGTGGATGGGGTGGCACTGTTAATAGTTCTAGTGCAGCTGGTGGCAACACCTTTAATATGCCTATTACAACAAATGCCATTCAATCTTCTACTGATGGTAGCGACTTTTATTTTATGGTATTAGATAGAGATGCTCAAAATTTATTGTACGGAACTTATTTTGGTAGCCTGTCTGCTACTGAACATGTTGATGGAGGAACAAGTAGATTTGACAAAAGAGGAACTATTTACGAAGGGGTTTGTGCTGCTTGTGGAAATAGCAATTTTCCTACGTCACCTGGAGCTTATTCGAGTACCAATGGGTCAACTAATTGCAATTTTGGAGCTATCAAAATCGGCTTAGATTTTCAAGGAGTTATCGCTGATGCAAATGTTCCTTCAGATATAACATTATGTGAAGCCCCATACACTGTTAATTTCTCTTCCACCGGAGCTCCTATACCTCCCAATCACTATTGGGATTTTGGCGATGGAATAGGAATAGATACTGCTGCTAATCCAGTATATACTTATGCTGATACCGGAAGCTATCAGGTAATGTATGTTGCTATTGATTC
>LADZ01000064.1 GCA_000961845.1 Flavobacteriales bacterium BRH_c54 | reverse complement strand
TTTTTGATAAGCGTGTTCAAATGTTTAGCGTAAAAATAAGACTTTTTGTAATGAATGTGATACTTTTACATTTCCAAAAATCAAAATTAACAATTATGCTTAACTTACAATCTTTTGTGTTTAACGGTTTTCAAGAAAATACTTATGTGCTTTTTGATGAAACCAAAGAATGTGTGATTATTGACCCAGGATGTTACACCGTTGCTGAACAAAACCAATTGGCAAGTTTTATTATAGAAAATGAATTAAAGCCCGTTAGGTTGCTCAATACACATTGCCATATCGACCATATTCTAGGCAATAATTTTATCGCTAAAAAATTTAATCTAGGGTTAGAAATTCATAAAGAAGATCTACCTGTACTTTTAGCTACAACAGATTACGGACATTTATATGGTTTTACTGTTGACCCTTCTCCTGAACCTACCCGATTTATTGAAGCAGATGAAATTATCCGTTTTGGAAATACCGAACTAGAGGTTAGGTTTACTCCTGGTCATGCTCCCGGACATGTAGTTTTTATAAATCATTTAGAGAGATTGGTAATTAATGGTGATGTGCTTTTTTATAACAGTATTGGCAGAACAGATTTACCCGGTGGCGATTTAAATACCTTATTAAATAGTATTAAAACACAACTTTTTACCTTGCCGGATGATTATGTAGTGTATACCGGTCATGGTTCATCTACCACCATTGGTAACGAAAAAAAGTATAATCCTTTTGTTGGTGAAAACGCTAGTTAGTTTATTGGTTTAAAGAATTAATTATTGAAGAAAAGTACCGAAATATCTACTGAAAAAGTTGTAAAAAAGTACCAACCGAAAAAAGATAAAAGCATGACAGTTATTACTATTGTTATTGCCGGTTTTTTTATTGGTAGTATGTGGTGTGTAGCTTATTATCCTTATACTTTAATCAATTTTTATGATTTCTCTAAAGTATTTGCTTTTCTGGCAGTTATTGGTTTTTTTCTTCCTTTAAGGCTCTATACAAAATGGTTTCATTTTACCAAGTACGAAGCATTTATGTTTAACTTAATGGGGGTTGCTCCATTTGTTTGTGGAAGTTTATTGTTATTGAATTATTATTTTTACACTACAACGTTTACCCATTTTTATTTTATCGAAGAATACTTTATAGAAGAACAACGCACTATTTCCACTCTGGGCATTGAAGCAGAAAGAAACCTTATTACTGGAAAATACAAAATTACAGAGCTTACCTATCCCGATGAAAATGATTTTTTGCAGTACAATTTTTATGAAATTGAGATTAGAGAAGGAATCTTAGGTTTTAAAACAGTAAACAGAGAACTAAATGTCGCTTTGCACGTTGAAAAATAATACTAAGCATAAAAAGATGCAATACATTGGTTACACATTAGTTTTTATTCACGGATTGTTATTGTTTTGGGCAATAGGTGGTTTCATCGAAATGATTTTACCAAAAGTGCCATGGAAGCCTTTTACCAATCCCGATTTTCCATTTTGGGTGTTAATTATTCATTGGAGTTCTGTATTGTTTGCTTCCCTAAGTTTATTGTATGGATATTTTTCTCAATGGAACAAAACACCGCAAATAATGGCAGTTGCTTACGGATTAATGGCTTTAGTTTGTATTATTGAAACCTTTGGATATATGACTAGCAAAACAAAATACCTGGCAATGGGTGGAGAATTTTTAACCTATACAGTAATATTACTACTGCTTTTTAAAAGTAAGTATTTTATAGCTTATTTTAACTAAAGTGATAATCTACCTATCCCAAGCATGAACAAAAATGCATTTATACTATTTCTCACAATAACACTAACATTTCCTGTTTTTGCCCAAAATTCCGTGTTTAAAATCTCAGGCAAAGTAATTGATTTACAAACACAATTACCTTTAAGTAATGTTAATATTCAAATTAATGGAACATTACAAGGTACCACTACAGATAGCAATGGAATATTTGAGCTTTCGTACCAAGAAAAATCAATTATTTTAATTTTTTCTTACATAGGATATGAAAAAAAGTTTATTCAGCTAAATAACAGTTCTAATAACTCCTTAATTGTTACCTTATCACCAAAGACTGAAATACTTGAAGAAGTAATGATTAGTTCATCACCCATTGAAACAGTTACCAGTAATATTCTTGATTATAGCTTTAATGGCGATAATATTTTGCTTATCACCTACACCAATAATTTATCAAAATCAAAACTTGTTATTATTAGCCCAAATCTTGATACATTAGATGAAATTAACATTCTAGAAAGACCATCGCGTTTGTTCAAAGACTGTTTTGGAAATAATCATATTATATGCAGTAAAAATGTTTATCAAGTGTATTTCGATTCAAGCAGATTACACCTTCTACCTCCTTCAAGTATCGAAAAATTTGAAGCTATTCTTTTTTCTTGTATTGCAGAAGATTCCCAAAATTTATATTTTATAAAAAAATATGGAACACATCAAATAGAAACAGAACGGTTTAGAATACAAACTAATAATCATGTTTTAAATTATTATTACATCAATAAATCAACTAAACAAAAAAGTACTTTAGTTACAATTAGCGATCAAGAAACAATTGAGTTAAGTGCAGAGGAAACAAAATTTTTAAATGAAAAAGAAGCTGCCGGAATGTATAGAAAACCTATTTTAAAGGAATTTGAACGCATATTTGCTGAGACTATTTTATATGAAGAAATTTTTGCTCCCTTATTTGTATTGAACGACACCATTTATATATTTGATTATGTCAATTCAAAAATTAAATGTTATGTTTCAAACAAAATAGTAAAAGAAATAGAACTAAATTTTCATGCTAATAAGAACTGGAAAAAAGAAATGTGTATCGATGATAAAACACAAAAGGTTTATGCTATTTATGAATCTAATGGAGTTACTACGTTAAAGGAAATAAACTTAAACAATGGACTTCTTAATAACTCCTACAAAATTCCATTTCATTTCTTAGAAAATATTAAAACACACGATAATTATATATATTTTTTATATCAAAACAAGGAACATAATAACACTAAATTCTTATCTCGATTAAAAATCAATTAAAAAAATAAAGATTTCCATATTGAAACCCGTGTTTAAAAAACTCAGTAAAAAATAAGTAGCTTTGTTTTTAGCCATTATAAAAATAATGACATACAGACAAATGGTTATACTGTGACTACTGAATAATGAGTTAAACACATGAAATTAATTTATCAAATAGCCTTATTTTCCTATACAATTCTTATTAGAATTGCTTCATTGTTTAATCACAAAGCCAAACTATGGCTTAAGGGTAGAAAAAATAGTTTCCCTTACCTTGAAACACAAATTAAAAAAGAAGACCAAATTATTTGGTTTCATTGTGCTAGTTTAGGTGAGTTTGAACAGGGCAAACCACTTATGGAAAAGATAAAAAAACTTCGTCCTGAATATAAATTGCTGGTTACTTTTTTTTCTCCTTCAGGTTATGAATACCGCAAAGATAATCCTTTGATAGACTATGTTTGTTATTTACCAATCGACAGTAAAAAAAATGCAAAAAAGTTTATGAAGTTGGTAAAACCTAAACAAGCCTATTTTATTAAGTATGAATTCTGGTATTACTATTTAACAACTTTACATCAACAAGCTGTTCCAACTTATTTAATTTCCGGAGTTTTTAGAGCTAATCAACCGTTTTTTAAATGGTACGGAAGTTTTAACAGAAAAATGCTTTCTTTTTTTACTCACTTTTTTATACAAAATAAAGCTTCGGTAGATTTATTGAATAGTATTGGCTTTAATAATATTACACAAAGTGGAGATACCCGTATAGACAGGGTTTATGAAAACTCTCAATCTCCCACTCCATTGCCAATAATAGAAAAATTTACCAATAAAAAACCTACTATAATTATAGGTAGTTCGTGGGAAAAAGAAGAAGAAATTATTAGCACATACATTCAAACTACCGACAAGGAGTTTAATTATATTATTGCTCCGCATGATGTTAGCAAAGCACATATAGATAATTTAATTAGCACTCTTGATACGAAGCACTTGCTCTATTCGGAAGCAAACCAAAGAAATGCTACACAACACAATGTTTTAATAATTGACAATATTGGCATTTTAGCCAACTGTTATCAATATACTGATATAGCATTAATTGGTGGTGGCTTTTCAGGTTCCTTACATAATATTTTAGAACCTGCTAGCTTTGGTAATGCCATACTATTTGGCGAAAAACACGAAAAATTCCATGAGGCTCAAGACTTAATTGACAGTTATGCAGCTTTTTCCATTGGTAGTTTAGATGATTTTATAGCTATAGTAAACCACTTAATGATGAAAGAAAATCTGCAAGACACTAAAAATGCAGCTACAAAATATATTAAAAATAGCGTAGGTGCTACCGATAAAATTTGGGAAGTGGTAAAAAATAATTTTTAATCCTATCAAAAACTAATTCGATGTTCCTATATGGTTTAGCTAATATTCTTTATTAATGTGTTTTTGTCATAGTACTTGGGGTGCAGATAATAAAATCAGCTATGCCAATATTTTCAGCAGATAAAGAATCTAACTGATCTTGCTCTACAGCAGCAATAGTTATTATTTTTAACCCTCCTTTTTCTTGGTTTAAATACCAACTTATTCCCTCAAAATTATTAGAGTGATAAGTACCATTATAATGAATAAATGTCTGACCTTTTTTCCAATTTTTTAAAATAAAATGAGCCATAGTAGCATCTTTTATGGCTTGAGCTTTTGGTAAGTTTTCACCTCCGTGTCCCCCTGCCATTTCTACCATTTTTTGGTAGCCAGGTAAATCTTTATCATAAGCAATTGGTAGTGGAGCAATAAACTGTCTTCCCTTATCTGTTAAACTGTTTAATGGTCCAAAGCCATCTTTATAAACCATATTGGCATATCTTCTAGGAATATTGGTGGCAATAAACCCCAGTTGATATTTTAATGCATAGTCCATTAATGGCTGATAATCAGTCTTATTATTTGGCCAAAGTTTCATTTCTTTAGCAAAAGTTTTATAATCATACTTGCCAGATAAGTATTCATTAATAATCATTTGGTCATCTGCTTCAAACATTTCTGCTCCTAAAACAATGTCTTGATTAATTTGCTGATGAACATCTTTAGTTAATTCTAATTGAAGCCAATGATTAATCGGATTATTATGTAACTCTCCGAAAAGAATAATATCAGCTTCTTCAGTAGCTTTTAAAAGCTTTTTATAGTTGGTTTTTTTACCTTTTTCGTTAAATAGTTGGTAAGCAGGTTTATCGCTTATAAATGAAAACGATACCAATACTACTAATAGATAAATCCATTTCTTTTCCATAGTTATATTTTTAAGGGTGCAAATATAAAAAGTAATAATATTATAAATGACGTATAAAATCTTCTTTTTGAAAGCTTTATCTTAATTTAAGATTCCAATTTATTCTGACAACTGATGTTTTTTATTATCAACTACATTACTCAAGTTCCAATCTATTTGCTGAATAAAAGGTTTAACTCTTACATCACAATCAACTTTTGTGCAAATTTCACACGATTTAGGTTTACAATAATCCGAATGTACAAATAACTCTATATTATTTCCATATTTTTTTTGAATTAATGCCTCAATAGCATCAACTTCTTCATGAGCTTCTTTTACAGTTAAATACCAAGGCACTGTTAAATGACAATCAATATGCAAGCCACTTCCAAATTTTATAATTCTTAAATTATGTAAATCTATCCAATTAGGTACTCTATTTTTATTCAGCGTTTCAACCATATTTTCTAACAATTGAGTATCTGCTTCATCCATTATTCCTGCTACAGATTGCCTTAATATTTTAACCCCTGTAAAGATAATAATTATACCAAAAACCATTGCAAAAACACTATCTAACCAATATATTGATGTCACTTTAATAATAATTAATCCAATGATAACTCCTAAAGTTGTGTAGGTATCAGAAATTAAATGCTTACCACTAGAAATTAAAGCTATGGAATTATTTTTCTTTCCTTTTTTAACTGCTAAATAACCTACGACAAAGTTGGTTACTCCTGCAAAAACAATTAATACAATACCTATATCTATTTGTTTAATTTCTTGTGGATTGATGATATGATTAATTGCTTCAAAAATTATCCATAAGCCAGCAAAAGCAATCATTACTCCTTCTATTCCCGCAGAAATAAATTCTACTTTTCCGTGTCCATAAGGATGATTTTTATCTTTTGGTTGAGCGGAAAGATATAAACTATATAGCCCAATAAATGCTGCAATAACGTTCACTATTCCTTCCAAAGCATCGGTTAATATAGCCACAGAATCGGTAATGTACCAAGCAGCTAATTTAATAGCTAGTAACACTACCCCAACAAAGGCAATAATTTTCTGAAAGTTATAATTTTCTCTTTCTATTGGCATAAATATTTTTCATGTAAAACATTAATATGATGTTGCTGATGTCCTGCAATCACAAACCCTATTCCTAATACCGATAGTTTATTACCATTCATCACACCTACTTTTTCTAACATGGTTTTATCAAAACTTTTAAATAAGAGAATAGTAGCTTTTCTAACAGCAAAATATTCTTTTCTAATGCTTTTAAGACTTCTATTATTCGCATTAGAGTGGGCTACATATTCGTCATGATTAAACCCCGGTAAGGCGGCTTGCTCATTTCGAGCAAAACATAAAGCTCTGTAATTAAAAATTCGTTCTGTATCTATAATATGAAGTAGCATTTCTTTAATAGTCCATTTATCTTCAGCATACTTATAAGTAGTATTTTCTTCATTTAACAATTTACATAGTTTTTTAAATTTTTTAATAGATTTTTTTAAAGCAGTAATTACATCGCCCTCCTCTACCATACTTATATAATTTTTAAAATAGGCTGCAAAATCAGCTGAAATGAGTTCTTCTTTCATATACAATTATAGATTAATTTATTTTTTATAAAAGTAACATAAATCCTTTTAAAAATAAATGAATAAAACCTATTTTTGAAACCCATTAAAATAAAAAAGATGTATAAAATTAAATTTGGAACAGACGGATGGAGAGCCATCATTGCTAAAGAATATACCGTAGATAATTTACTTAGGGTTGTTTTAGGGACTACTGCTTGGTTAAAACAAAGAACCGGTTCTCCTTCTATCGTACTCGGACATGATTGTCGTTTTGCAGGAGAATTATTTGCAGAATGTGCTGCCAAAGTATTTGCTGCTAATGGTGTTAAAGTTTATTTAGCAAAAGGACCGGTTAGTACACCAATGGTAAGTTTAGGCGCTTTTAAGCAAAAAACTTCATTGGGAATTATTTTAACAGCCTCACATAACCCACCATCTTATGCAGGTTTTAAATTAAAAGGTTCATTTGGAGGTCCATTGCTTCCTAAAGAAATTCAAGAGGTAGAAGATTTAATCCCAGACAATAATAATGTTGATATAGATAGTTTACAGTTAGAAGATTTCATTCAATCTGGAATGGTAGAATACATTGATTTAGAGACGATGTATGTTAACCACGTTGAAGAAAACTTTGATATGGAAGCCATTCGTAACTCAAATATGAATTTTGCTTTTGATGCGATGTATGGTTCTGCTCAGGACGTAATGAGAAGGTTAATGCCAGACATTGATTTTTTACATTGCGAACATAACCCGGGTTTTAATGGTACGCCCCCCGAACCAATTCATAGAAACTTACAAGAATTTTCTGATTTGATAAAACTATCTGATGGAGAAATTGATTGCGGTTTAGCAACTGACGGAGATGGCGATAGAATTGGTTTATACAATAGCAAAGGTGTTTTTATAGATTCTCATCATATTGTATTGTTATTAATTAAATACTTGGTTGAAGAGAAAAAACAAAACGGAAAAGTGGTTATTTCTTTTTCTTTAAGTCCTAAAATTCAAAAAATGTGCAAGCATTACGGATTGGATTATGAAGTGGTAAAAATTGGATTTAAACATATTGCCGGCATTATGCTTGAAGAAGATGTGTTATTAGGTGGGGAAGAGTCTGGTGGAATAGCTATTAAAGGTCATATTCCTGAAAGAGACGGTATTTGGATGGGATTAGTAATTTGGGAATACATGGTAAAATCAGGTAAAACCTTAGATGAACTAATTGAAGAAGTATATAAAATTGTAGGTGCGTTTAAATACGAAAGAATAGACTTACACTTAAAAGAAGAAGATAAATTGCGTATTGTAGCCAATTGTGAGAAAGGAGTTTACACTTCTTTTGGCGATTTAGAAGTAAGAAAAGTAGAAACTGTAGATGGTTATAAGTATTTCTTTGATAATGATGAGTGGGTAATGATTAGAGCCTCTGGAACTGAACCAGTTTTAAGAACTTATGCAGGAGCAGAAACCAATGAAGCCGCTTTTAAGTTATTAGAAAAAACACATCAAACTATTAATAAAAAATAACCATTTTGCTAGCTTCATCCTTCCAAAATAAGCTTATAGAAGCCGGTTGTGATGAAGCTGGTAGAGGATGTCTTGCCGGACCTGTTTATGCTGCAGCTGTAATTTTACCAAAAAATTATAAAAACAGTTTACTAAACGATTCTAAACAGCTTTCTGAAAAAAAGAGAAATCAACTCCGCATTGAGATTGAGAAAGATGCCATAGCTTTTGGTGTTGGTATTGTTGACAACCAGAAAATTGATGAAATTAATATTTTAAAAGCTTCTTTTTTGGCGATGCATTTGGCGGTTGAACAACTTAACACCACACCAGAGTTACTTTTAATTGACGGAAATAGATTTACTCCCTACCCTTCTATTCCACATAAATGTGTAATAAAAGGAGATGCAAAATTTTTGTCTATTGCCGCTGCTTCGGTTTTAGCTAAAACTTACAGGGATGAGTTTTTAGAAAAAATGCACCAAGAATTTCCTGTCTACGATTGGAATAAAAACAAAGCTTATCCTACAAAAAAGCACAGAGAAAGTATTATTAAATATGGTATTACTCCCTACCATAGAAAATCCTATAACTTATTTCCTAGGCAACAAAAGTTAGACTTGGAGTTTTAAATTTAATTTTTCTGCAACACTATGTCTTTAGATATATTACTTCTATAAGCGTCTTTACCGTAAATTTCAATATCTTCCATATACAGTTTGTAACCCGGAACTTCTACTAATAAATTAAATTTACCAGGTGGTAAAATAATAATAAACCTTCCTGTATTAGGGTTAGGTAAATATGATCCATACTCTTCATCAATTTGTAAATCTAATACAGAAATGGCTGCGTCAGTAAATATGTGAGAAGAATCTGAAGTAGTTATAAAGCCCTTTACAACTGTATATTCAGGGTCAACTTCGTTAAAAGTTACACTATAAATATCCAAATCTCCTAACCCGTTTGCTCTTAATGTAGAAATATAACCTGTTCTACCGGATTTAGATTCTCTGTAATTCATATTATCTTCAGGAGTATTAATTGGGTAGCCAATATTTTTAACAGTCGTCCAAATTCTTTTTACATTATCCCAAGAAGCTTTGAAAATATCGTAACCTCCCATGCTGGTATGTCCCTTAGAACTAAAATATAAAGTTTTACCATCATTAGATATATTAGGAAAATCTTCATCGAATTTGGTATTAATAGTTGGTCCTAAATTTTGTGGCAAACCCCATTTTCCATTAGGTAACTTCTTCGTCACATAAATATCAACACCTCCATAACCACCATCTCTGTTACTGGCAAAATACACTTCATTTCCATCAGCAGCAATGGAAGCTGCTATTTCATGATCTGCTGAATTAATTTCAGCTGGCAGTTTTTCTAAATTAATCACTTTTTCATCAGCTAATTCTGCAATAAACAAATCTCCATAATGATTATCATTTTCAAAATAGAAAAGAATGTATTTACCATCCGCTGACAAACCTACAACCTCTTCATTTCCATTAAGCATATTAATGTTTTGATCTAATTTTCTTGCTTTTTGAAATTCGCCATTTTTAGCTTTAGATATGTATATTTCAGAAAAGTAATTACCATTCTCCATTTTCATACTTCCATCATCTCTTCTGGAATTATAAACTATAAAAGATTCATCTTGAGGAACAAATGGATAATAATCTGGTCCGGGAGAATTAATTTGACTCCCTAAATTATTAAAAGAAACATCTAATTGAAATTTCATCAATTCAATAGCATTATAGCAATATTCTATTTGTTTAGCTACATCTTCTGCAGAAATTACATCACCTTTGTTTAGTTCTCTAAATTGCTCAAACATGTTTATGGCATCGCTAAAACGATAAGCATAATGGTAGGCTCTTCCCAATAAATAAAAAGCTGTTGGATTAGGTTTTTCGCTTTTCACTACTTTTTCTAAATAACTTACTGCATTAGATTTATCTATGTTGGTATTTAAGTAACAAACCCCTACTCTATAGTTAAATAACATATCATCCGGAGTTTCTTCTAGAAGAGCAAGGTATTCATCAAGAGCTTCAATAAAATTATATTTATCAAACAAATTTGCAGCTCTTTTTACAACGACTTTATCTTGAGATTGAGCTGAAAAAGAAATAATTACAGCTATAGTTAATGCTAAAAATGATTTGTAATTCATTGATTATAAATTTAAAAAAAGCAAATTTAATGCTTATTTATATAAGGTGCAATTAATTTTCGTAAGCACCTAAATCATAAGGTAATGTACGAGAATTACCTAAAATATCAATAGTTACTCCTGCATTTTTTCCTGCATTTACAGCTGGAGATGAAACCCACAAACGGTAATCGTTTAACAAATAATTATTAAAAACGGCAATTGAAGGGTTTTGAATTATTCCTACATAATTTGGTCCTGCTAGGCTCTTAGTAGAACGAACAATAGAATAATCAATTTTAAAATTAATAACTCCCGGTGCTAATACATCTGTATCGAATTCTATTTCATTATTTCCCTCAATAATGGTATTTACAAAAACAGCTGAATCTATATCTCTTACCTGAACATTGCCATTTACATCTTGGTAATAGTTTTGAAGAAAAACGGCTGACGCGTCTCTTGTTCCCTGATCCCAAAAATTGGCAATAGTCGTGTGATAAAACTTATAATTCCCTCCCCCTCTTAAAAATATACTCGACTGACCTGCTTGGGTAATTAACGAGTTGGTATCTGTTATTTGGTAATTGGTGGCTAATAAATTTACCGCTGCTGAATTGGTTATTTCGCAACCATTTAATCTTAACTTATTAGTACTTGTCGGTGCAGATGGATTAAAAGGTAAGGGTTCTGCCTGAATTCCTATAAAAGCATTTTTAATAATAGCATGATTGATAACATTATCGGTACTACCTTCATTTATCCATATTCTATCCCACTGTCCGGAAATATCCTGATAAGTATATTCTAACCTTGTTCCTTGAAAAATAACTGGATCTGAAGGTGTTCCATTAACCACTAAGTTTCCATCTTTATAAACCCACAACCCCGAATTATTATGTAAATGTACTTTAACTCCCGCATCTATAACCAATTTATCTAACGAATCTATAACTAAATAACCAACAATAACATAAGGCTTATCGTTTACCCAATTAACATTTGCGGGTGGCAGGCTTCCCGAGCAATCTCCATCTAAACAAGAATAAGGTGGTAAGCCATTTACATATTTTTTAGGTGTAAAATAATGTGCATTTTGTCCCCAAGCCATTAAATGTACTTTTTGATTGTTACCATTAGTTGAAAAAAGAAGCTGTTCTTCTACAACAAAGGGAGAAAGGACACTATTAGGATCTATGGTTACTTCTAAAAAAATATAAATACTATCTCCAGCTCTAATTTCTACATTACTATGCTGGTTTCCTGAAAGTCCATCCACATTAATTCTAAACTGAGAGTTAGCACCATTTTGCAGACGAATGTCTGATATAATTAAATTATCAGAATTTCTATTGTACACCTTTATTCTTTTGGTAGTAGAACTCATGGTTGTAAAAACCGTGTCAAACAAAAGGGTATCTGTTGAGAAACTTAATTTAGCCCCTGAATCAGTAGTAAAATCATCCTTTCTACAAGAATAAAACATGGAAGACAATAACACAAAAATAAGTGCTATTGCAAAAAAATAAGTATGGTTTTCTATACGCATGAGTGCAAAAATAGAAAACTATTACGTTGATTTATTGAAAATATTGTTTTTAGTTCTTTTAATAACCTATTTATAAAAGATTTTAAACCGAAAAACATTCTTTATTCAGCCATGTTTTCATTAACTCAACCATTTCTTGTTGTAAGGCTTGACCTTTATCTTTGTTGTATTTATGTTGTAAATCAATTTTTAGTTTGTCCATATTTGCTCCATTGGCTTTCTCATCTAAAAACCAATCTTGAATTACAGTAGGTCTTGGTCCCCAAGTACCTAACACATTAAAGTTTTTATCTAAGGCAATTAATTTAGGAATTGATTTGGATCCATTAGTAAGGAAATTGTTCATTACTTCCGGATGTTCATCTCTAAAAATTAAACGAAAAGAAATAGCCGGGTTGGCTTCAGCAATTTTTGCTAAAACAGGAATGTTTTGAGCTGCATCACCACACCACGTTTCTGTTAACACTAGCCAAGTCATTTCTTCATTTAAACAATCAACCGTTTCTAACACTTTTTCAGAAGGAATTGTTGTTTTATAACTTCTTTTCAATCGAGAAAAATTAAGCTTGGTATATTCAACAAGATCTTCAGATTGGTCTTCTCCTGAAGTTAAGCCTGTTGCCACTTGTTTTTCGTGTAGTTGATAATATTCCTCAAAAGAGATACTTTTGTTGATGTGTTCTTGTGTTATCATAGCATAAATTTACACTTGCAAAATTACATGTTATTAAGCGTGAAACTATAATTTATATCATTGTTTAAGTTAAAGATTATTAAATGGAATTAAAAAAAACTGCCGATGGTTCACATACTTTATTTGTCCCAGAACTGAATGAAACTTACCACTCTATTCATGGTGCTATACAAGAATCTCAACATGTTTTTATAAAAAATGGCTTACATTATTTTAATAATAAAGAGACTATAAGTATTTTAGAAATTGGTTTTGGAACAGGGCTAAATGCCTTACTAACATTATTAGCAACAGAAAGCTCCTCTCAAATGGTTAATTATGTTTCTCTAGAAAAATTCCCACTTCCCAATGAGCTTGTCCAACAACTAAACTATCCTACTCAATTAAAAATCAAAGCAACTCAAACAGCACTATTTAATCACCTACATAGTTGCAAATGGAATACTAACACTCCTATTTCTGAAAATTTTAATCTATTAAAAATTGAAGACGATTTAGCAGATTTCCAAACTACTACAACTTTTGACCTTATTTATTTTGATGCTTTTGCTCCCGAAAAACAAGCAGAATTATGGACTGCTGAAATTTTTTTGAAAATTTATGACTTTTTGAAACCAAAAGGAATTTTAGTAACTTATTGCGCTAAAGGAGAGGTGAAAAGAACTATTAAATCTGTTGGTTTTCAATTAGAAACACTACCCGGACCACCCGGGAAGAGAGAAATGATAAGAGCGATAAAAAACTAAGCTACTATGCTAATAAACATCTCTTTTATAAATAGTAATTGTTGACTTTTATATTTTTTTGGTATCTTAGCCACCCATTTAAATGAAAAAGGTAAGTTTCCATAAAATTTTATTCCATGTATTTTTGTTGTTGTTAACAGCTAACTTACATGCTTTTTCTTATTTG
>LADZ01000021.1 GCA_000961845.1 Flavobacteriales bacterium BRH_c54 | reverse complement strand
TCTTATTTGCCGGGTGGTAGTACAATAACTAACACAGTTGATGTTGTTGATGCAGGAGCTACTATTGCAGGTAAAGGGTATATTATAAAAACAACCTCTTATTTATACAAGTTAGAATGGAATGATTCTGTTGCAGCAGTTTTTTATAATAATTTATGGGTGGATCAAAATAATTTAGATCCTGATAAAATTGCAGCTTTTGAAAAATCAGGATTGTTTAAACTTAAATTGGTAGGTTACGAAGATGCTTGGGCAGATTTACAATCATCCGTTTTTACTAGCAAAACAGATCAAGAATTAATTTATATTGCTACCATTAAAGCGGTAGATAAAGCTATTGCTAAATTGCAACGTAAATACGAAGAATTTAGAACAAAAACACCGTTAACAAGTGTTGATCCACTTACAGCAAAAATTGGATTGAAAGAAGGGTTAGAGCCAAATGATAAGTATGAAGTTTTAGAACAAACTATGGATGAAAATGGTAAGATTAGCTACAAAAGAAAAAGCATAATAAGAGTTCAAAAGGGTATGATATGGGATAATACTTATGTTCCAGAAGATGCCAAAGGTCAAGTGCCACAGCAAAATATTAATGAAACTCATTTTATTGGTTCTAAAGCAGGCTTGTATCCCGGAATGCTAATCAGACAGATTAATTAATGAAACAAAAACAAAAGAGGCTGATAATTTTATCAGCCTCTTTTGTAATGATAGAAGTTGTTTTATTTTAAACCAAAACCATAAAACTCTCTTCTTCCATTTTCATACATTCCTTCCATAAGCACCCCATTGTTTTTATTGGTATTTAAAATAGTAACCAATTCATCAACAGAATTTATCGGTGTTTGATTTATTTTAGTGATAACATAACCTTGTCGAACGCCAACACTTCTTAACTTGCCATTAAATAGTTCTTTTACTATTACACCATTTTTCAGCTTAAGTTTTTTTAGGGTTGTTTTGTCAGCATTTTCAAATTTAGCCCCTAAACTTTTAAAGATAGAAGTTGCTTCTTTGGTGATGAATTTTTCTGTACCGTCAAAATTTTTAAGCTTAATAGGAAACTCTTTTAAATCACCATCTCGTTCTACAGTTACTATAATATTATCTCCCGGTCTAAACTGGCTCAACTGTTCTTGAAGTTCCGGAACATCATCAATTTTTTTGTTATTTATCTTTTTAATTACATCACCTGCTTCTATTCCTGCACTTTCAGCAGAGCCATTTTTAGTAATATCAGTAATATATACACCGTTTAAGTCAGTTAAATTTTCTTCTTTAGCTAACTCTTCATCTATGCTCCTAATATTAACCCCTATAAAAGCTCGTTGCACGTTACCAAATTCTTTTAAGTCTTCAACTACTTTTCTTGCAATGTTGGCAGGAATAGCAAAAGAATATCCTGCAAAAGAACCTGTATTTGATTTTATTGCGGCATTAATTCCAACTAAATCACCATTAATATTTACTAATGCGCCACCACTATTTCCAGGGTTTACCGCTGCATCTGTCTGAATAAAAGCCTCTATGGCTGAACTTCCTAAAAAGGGATCGCTTTTTAGTATATTGATATCTCTTCCTTTTGCACTTACAATTCCGGCAGTAACCGTAGAGGTAAGGTTAAAAGGATTGCCTACAGCTAACACCCATTCACCAACTTTAAGTTGATTAGAGTTACCAAAATTGATATAAGGAAGCTTTTCAGCATCAATTTTTAATAAAGCTAAATCTGTTGAAGGGTCTGTTCCTATAATTTCTGCAGGATAGGTTTTTTTATTGTTTAATGTAATTTGAATATCATCTGCATTATGAATAACATGGTTATTGGTTACAATGTATCCATCATCAGAAATAATAACTCCAGAACCGGCTCCTCTAATTTGTTCTTGTGGAGGAGCTTGGTTTCCATAAAAGAAATGATATAAAGGATTCATTTGATAGTTTACAGTTGAAGCTGTTTTTACATGCACCACTGCATTAAGCGATTTTTCGGCAGCAAATTCAAAACTATTGACAGTTCCCGATAAATCATAATTACTCACTAATGTGGAAGAAGTATTTTCTTCATCATCAGCAATGGTTTTAATGTAAACTTTTTCAGGTTTTTCTGTCAGTTTGTAAATACCGATAGCAGAAAAACCTCCAATTAATGCAAAAGATGTCGCAAATAATGCTGTTTTAATAGATGTGTTCATAATATAGATTTTATGGTTTTTCTTGTACAAAGTTCCCCATATAAACTACTGTAAGTGCCTATCTATTAGTGTTGTGCTGTTAAAGAATGTTAAAGGTCTGTTTTAAAAAATGTTAAAAAATCATCAGGCTTTAGATTTATTTTCTCAATAGTAAACTGGCTTTGGCTATAATAAAAATCTCTTTCTGCTAACAATGAAGTGATAAAAGAATTTAATTCTGAGAGATTTATATTTTGTAATAATGGTCTTTTATGAATACCATTTTTTAGCCGGCTCACTAAAAATTCGGGAGTATATTTTAAATAGAAAGTTGTTCCATTGGCATTCATTAATTCCATGTTGTTGTTAAAACATGGTGTTCCTCCACCGGTAGATATAACAAACGCTTCATTTTTATTAATGAGTTGAGTTAATTTTTCGTGTTCTTTTTGTCTAAAATAGTTTTCACCATTACTTTCAAAAATTGCAGGAATATCTTTACCTTCATCATTTACCACTTCTTCATCAATATCGAAAAAAGGAATATTTAGTTTATTAGCAAGTTTTTTACCTATGGTAGTTTTTCCGCTACCCATAAAGCCAATAAGAAATATTTTTTTAGATGTTTGCACCGAAATGTTTTTTATACAAAAATATTCATTTAGTTTTGCTTGAAAGTACTTAACGATTTTTAAGCTCAAAAATATTATGCAAGGATTGGTTTTTTATTTAATACTGCCTTTCATTTATCTAATTTCGATACTTCCTTTTCCAATATTATATGTTGTTTCAGATTTTTTATGCTTTTTGGTGTTTAATATGGTAGGTTACAGAAAAAAAGTAGTAAAAAAGAACCTTAAAAATGCTTTTCCGGAAAAAACTTATGCAGAAATACAGGACATTAATAAAAAGTTTTACCGCTTTTTTTGCGATTGGATTGTTGAGATGATTAAAAGTATTACCATTAGTAGAGAACAAGCATTAAAAAGGTGTAAGTTTAACGATAGTAGTTTACAGTTATTAAATCAATTAAGTACTCAAAACAAAAAAATAATTTTTGTGATGGGACATTACGGCAATTTTGAATTGGGTGGAGCAGAAATGGCTTATAGAACCAATTATCAATTATATGTGTTGTACAAACCTTTATCTAACCCATATTTTAACAAGCTTATCAATAAGAAGAGAACAAGGTTTGGAATAAAAATTATTGCTATGCAGGAAGCTTTGCGTAAAATGCTTTCTTTAAAAGATAGTAATGAGTTTAGTGTTACAACTTTTATTGCCGACCAAACACCATCACCTAAAAATGCCTATTGGACAACTTTTTTAAATCAGGATACTCCCATATTTTGGGGAACAGAATTAATTGCTAAAAAATTAAATTACCCTATCGTTTATATTTGTGTACAGCAATACAAAAGAGGTTTTTATGAAATGAGGGCTGAAATGCTTTGCGAAAATCCTAAAGATACTGCCAAAGGAGAAATTTCTGAAATGCACACCAGAAGATTAGAGAAAGACATTGTTGCTCAACCCGAATTTTGGTTATGGTCACATAAAAGATGGAAACATAAACGACCTCAATAAAACAGTTTTCTATTCTTTAACCACTTTAAATACTTTACTTCCTAAATTATTACGGAAATTAATAAAGTAAATTCCTTTACTTAAGTGGCTTAAATTTAGTTGAGTATTTTGGCTGTTTATTCTTTGGTTGATTAAACTTCTACCAGTCATGTCAATAACATCAAGGCTTGCATTAGTAAGTTGATTGTTACCAACATCTATAGTAATAGTATTTTGAATAGGGTTGGGGTAAACCAATAAATTACTTAATTCATTTTCCTTTATTCCTATTGTAGCGTTTCCTAAGCAGAAAGGTTCAACTAAACTGTCTCCATTAAAAGTATTATTAAAAAATAAGGTATCTCCCGTTGCTGTTTCTGTAAGCAGTATAGAACCATTTCCAAATCCACAGCAAAAACCATCTCCATAAGCATCATAAAGAATAAAAGTGTAACATTTTTCAGATAAACATATATCTTGATTAATTGTAGCTCCTCCGGTTGTATTTGGATATCCACCACCACTTGCAACTATAGCTCCTGAACTATCTCTAACTGCCCAACTAGTTTCAGAACCATAATCATCCGTTGTCAATTCTAATGAGGCAAACATTGGTTGAGGAGTTGCTCTAAATTCGTAAGTTATTGTATCGTTCAACGTATTTTGGTCAGAAGAACCATTTGGATTAGAAGTAAAAACAGAATAAGTATGATTTCCATTACTTAATCCCGAAAGTGCAGGTAAGGTTAAGTTGGTAGATTGGTAAGGAGCTAAATTTCCAGACCAAGGAATTGTGCTTGGTGTATTACCATCCAAACTAATGTTTATGGTTAAGCTAGTTAATGTGGAATTACCTTTATTAATAAAAGTAACTTTTGGGGAAGCTGTATCTCCACAAATATTTTTTTCTATTCCTGTAATGCTCAAACTAGCAGCGTCTAAAGCATAATAACTACCATTAGGGTCGTATCCGTTAATTTCAGTTAAGCCTGTGTTGTTGGGATCTAACCAATATTTTAATTGCCTAAGTGTATCACTGTTGGTTTCCCAAGAAAAAGAAAATTTACCATAATAATCAAATTCATCATTTCCACAAGCAGCGTTACCGCCATGCAGCTGGCCAACAATTCTGTGGTTATGGTCAAATAAAGGAGAACCTGAAGAACCTCCTTCGGTAGTTCCTGTATTCCAATCTAATACTTGCCAATGGTCGTTTCCTGTTGCATAATATCCGGAAGAAACAGCAGGGTCATAATCGTGTGATATTTTTTTCACATCGCCACTAGGATGATGAATGCCTGTAGAGTTTTGAGCAGGAGTATTGTTGGCATTCCATCCGGCATAAAAAACATTATAACTTGCAGGTGGAGTAGCAGATAGTTTTACCAGGAAAAAATCTGAAGGAGTATTATTAGCAATAATAGTTATTCCGCTAATGGTATTTGTTGTTGGACCATCAATATTAGTAGCACATTGTGGTGATTGGTAATTAAACATAAAAATATTATTAGTAGCCGGACTACAATGATTAGCTGTTAAGATATAAGGAGTTTCATCATTGGCAGTGTTATTTATAAGAGCTCCGGAACAAACACGAGAGTTTCCGGCAGTTAGTTGCATTACCACAGAGCGGATTTCATCACCCCAAATAGCAGTATCGCAAACGGCATTTACATTACACGCACCAGAACTTCCAAATGCTTTCATTTTGCTAAATAAATCTCTGTAACCATGAACAATGGAGGTTAATTCAATCATCCCTTGTCCTTTTACAGCCGCAGGTTCGTAATACTCTAAGGTAACCGTTTCTCCTTTAGTTAAGAAGGTAGAGAATTCCATATTTTCTTTATTGTTTGCATTGGTAAATGCTCCCAATACATTTTTATTATTATATAAAAAGAAAGTAGCATTTTTAGGCATGAAGAATTTTTGGTAATTAATATTAATGGATAAGGCTCCTGAAATTTTGATAGTTAGCCTCCAAATTCTATCGCCATTAGGAAGATTTTCCCATAAACCACTATTATTGAGTGATAAATTTACCGGAATTTCAATTCCAAATCTCCAAGGAATATCTTTTTGTTGATCCGCAATAACATCTTCTGCTCTTATTGGGGTTAAATCAATAGCTGGAGCAACATAAACAGGAATGTTATTTGACAAAGTAGCAGTAGTTTGGCTATATGGTTGTCCTCCTTGACTAATTTGTCCTGACACAGATAGTGAAACAAACAATATAAAAAATGGAAGCAGAATTTTTTTCATGATATTTTTTGATAATAATAAGTATAAAGTTACTGAAAATTAAAACACAAAAAAAAACCGACAAAATATTTGTCGGTTTTTTAGTATGGATAGGAATCAAAAGAATTAAGCTTTTTGTTTAGTTCTTCTAGTGATTCTTCTTTTTGGTTTTTCTTCTACTTCCGCTTCAGGAGTGTAGTTTGGATCCAAAGCAGCATCAACTAAAATTCTTCCGCAGTGTTCGCAAACGATAACTTTTTTATGGTTTTTAATATCTAACTGACGTTGAGGTGGGATTTTGTTAAAACATCCTCCACAAGAATCTCTCTGAACAGTAACCACTGCTAAGCCATTAATTGCACCGGTACGAATTCTTTTGTAAGCAGTTAATAACCTGTCTTCAATAACTTTTTCAGCTTTAGCAGACTGTGCCGTTAATTTTTCTTCTTCGCTTTGTGTTTCGTTAGTAATCTCTTCTAATTGATTTTTTTTGTTTTCTAAATCAATTTTTCTACCATCTAAGTATTCTTTAGCTTCATCTAATTTTTCTTGTTTAGATGTAAGTAAGAATTCTCCTTCTTTAATTCTTTTTTCAGATAATTCAATTTCTAATTTTTGAAATTCAATTTCTTTAGTCAAAGCATCGAACTCTCTGTTATTTCTAACTTTATTTTGTTGCTCTTCATATTTTTTGATAAGGTTGGTAGCATCTTTTATGCTATTTTTCTTATTAGATATATCAGTTTTAATATTCTCTATTTCTAAAGTTAAATTTTCCTGACGTGTTTGTAAGCCTGCGATTTCATCTTCTAAATCCTGAACCTCTAAAGGAAGCTCACCTCTTATCAAACGTATCTTATCAATTTTTGTATCGATAAGTTGTAACTCATATAAAGCTCTTAGTCTTTCTTCTACTGTTGTTGTTGCTGTTTTTTTTGCCATACTTTACAGGTAATTTATGGGGTTTGTATTTTTTTCAGATAAATGAAGTGCGAAATTAGGAATTTTTTTTCTAAGAATATCATAAATTAATTCAGAAGTAAATTGTTCACTTTCATAATGCCCAATATCTGCTATAACAATTTCATTGTCAGCATCAAAAAACTGATGGTATTTAAAATCGCCTGTAATAAAAATATCTGCTTTGGCTTTTTTAGCATCAGGCAATAAAAAACTTCCTGAACCACCACATAGGGCAACTGTTTCAATTTCTTTTTTGATAATATTGGTATATCTAACACAATTGGTTTTCATTACCTTTTTTAGTTGTTGCAGAAAATCGGTTGTTTTCATAGGTGTAGCTAATTTACCTACAACACCGCTTCCAGTTCTTGAGTCTTTGTTTTCTAAGGGATAAATATCGTAAGCCACTTCTTCGTAAGGATGAGCATCTATTAGAGCTGCAATAATTTGGTTGATTTGGTAAGTATAAGCAATGGTTTCAATTTTAAGTTCATTTTCGTAATGTAATTCATTTGGTATACCAATAAAAGGTTGTGTATTATCGTTCCCTTTAAAAGTACCTATACCTTCACCATTAAAGCTGCAAGAACTGTATTCGCCTATTTTTCCGGCACCTTTGCTAAACATAGCATTTCTAACTTTTTCGGCATGGCTAACAGGACAAAAAGTAACAATTTTTTTAAGCAAATTACTTTTTGGAGAAAGTGTTTTACATTCTGTTAAGCCTAATTTTTCGGCTATCTTATAACTAACACCATCATGAGCATTATCTAAATTGGTATGCGATGCATAAATGGCAATATTATTTTTAATAGCTTTTATAATTACTCTTTCCATATAATTATTACCATTTAGTTTTTTTATTCCCGAGAATAAAATAGGGTGGTGAGCAATAATTAAATTACAACCTTTAGCAATGGCTTCATCAACAATTTCTTCAGTACTATCTAAACATATCAGTGCAGCGGTTATTTCATCGTTTGTATTACCAACAATTAACCCTGAATTGTCATAACTTTCTTGTAAAGAAAGCGGAGCAAAATTTTCTATAATAGAGGTGATTTCTTTTAATAGCATAGTTGAAAATTAATATCACTTGCGAAGGTAATTAAAATCACTACATCAAACAAGTGCTTATAATTGTCTTTTAAGAATGAAGCGAATGAATTTGTAGAATCCATCCTAAATACTATCTATCCACTTTCCTATATGGTGTTGGTAGGTGTAAGGAAAATCAAATTGTAGTTTTAAATCATCAAAAATAGTGTCTCCCGATTCAATTTTAGCAGCGTGCTCAGGGAATGGTACAAAATCTAATTTCACATTAAATTTATGGGCTACCATTTCTGCTACTTCTTTTAAACTTAAATGGTCGTTTCCGCCAATATTATAAATTTGATTATTGCTTTTTGTGAGTGGAATGGTTGCTAATATAACGTTTATGATATCTTCTACATGAGTAAATGTTCTTTTCTGACTGCCTTCCCCATAAATGCCAATATTTTCTCCATTCTGTGCTTTAGCTAAGAAAAAACCGGTAGTTCCATAAGAGTACGCACCATCAAAAGCGTTTCCGTAAGGCACACAAATTCTAAAAATAGTATAGTTTATTCCTGCGTGTTCTTGGTAAAATGCTAATAATTGTTCTCCGTTTATTTTTGTTTGAGCATAAGGTGTAAGGGCTTCTTGTTGGTCGTTTTCTTTTAAAAAGATATTTTGTTTTCCTTTATAAACCAGTCGGGTAGAAGGGAAGATGATTTTTGCAGTTGAGTTACTTTGTTGGTGTTGTTTTAAAATAGTTAGTACCCCCAATTCATTAACAGATTTCATGGCTATATAATCTGTTATTTTGGTAGAAGTTCCGGTAATAGCTGCAAAAACAAAGATATAGTCTACATCAAAATCGAGTTGGGCTAACGTTTCCGGTTTACAAATATCTACTTGAACATAATTACTATAATTATCTATAGAATTAGCAGATCTACCTGTAGGAATAAAAGTGATGTTGTTTGCTTTTAAAGCTTTTGCTAAATGTCTTCCTAAATAACCGTTGGCTCCAAAAATAATGGCTTTTTGCATTTGTTTTCTTTTTTTAAGTAAAAATAAGGAAATCTGTTAGTAGAGCTAGTGATAGATTCTTATTTTTCTATAGTTTCTAGTAGCTTAGTTAAAAACTGGTTCGTCCATTTTTCTCCTTGAGGCATTGTTTCATAATGTTGTTGTGTCATTACGACTACAAGATCAAAGGTAGGAAAAACAAAAATCCTTTGAAGTCCAAAACCTGTTGCATAATAGCAAGGTTTTTGATTTATATTCATAAGTCGCCAATGATATCCATAGTTTGAATTGCCGAAATGTGATTGGATAGATTCATTGATCCATTTTTCGCTCACAATTTGTTTTCCATTCCATTTTCCTTTGTTAAGGTATAGTTGACCAATTTTGCACAAATCTCTTGGTTTCATGCGTAATCCTGAACCTGTATTTGATAAGTCAGCAAATGGTTTTTTATAATCAATGTTGTCTGGTCGCTTCGCTCCCGGTAATTCTCCACTTTGGGTTTTTATCCAAAATTCACTTTGCTTATCCCATTCAAAATCTGTGATACCTAAAGGACGAAATAAGTTGTCTTTAGTAAATTCATCAGCTTGCAGATTTGTTGCTTTTTTGATTATTGGTGCTAAAAGCATAGTGTTTCCTGTCGAATAATTAAATGTCGTTCCGGGAATATTGGTATGAGGTTGATTTAAGGTAAATGCTATCCAATCATTAGAATAAGCGAGTTGAAATCCTGCTGATTGTGGTCCTCCTAACTCAATCCATTCAAATCCACTTGTCATTGTTATTAAATGTTCAATGGTAATTTTTCCTATAGAAGAGTTTTCAACAGGAATATAGTCAGTAAGATATTTGTAAATACTATCTTTTTCAGAAAGCAGACCTTTATCAGCAGCTATTCCGATTGTAGTTCCTGTTATAACTTTTGTAATGGACCAAATTTTTTGAATACTGTCAGGAGAGTAACCATTAAAGTATTTATCAACGATTAATTTATCATGTCTGGCAATTACTAAACTGTTTAGTTTAGAATTTTTATTAGATACATTGTTAATTAAGCTTTCAAATTGTTGTTGGTTAAAACCTAATTTGTCAGGGCTGGATATTTTCCATCCATCATTTAAGCTTTGGGGTGTAGAAAAGGTTTCTTTGTTCTTTTGATTACAAGCTGTCAAAGAGAATAAAATGGTTAATAGGAGTATCGTTTGTCGTTTCATAAAATTATATATAGCTAACATTAATGTGTAAGATTAGTTGCGTGTTTTTAGAATTGCTAAACAAGGTTTTTTCATTATAGTTTTATTATTTGGGGTTATTCGAAATCCATTATGCAATGGCGTAGCTATATATATCCATGATTTCGATTTTAGAGTGTTTTTATTTTCTAAAAGATTTTCATTATCACAGAATGTGATACTTTCATTAGTTATTAATTCTGTTAGCAGCTGATATTTTGCCATCACAGTTTTAAATTCTCGAGAAGCATAAAAATCTACCAGATCATAATTCAGCATATTCATATATTATTGTTCTTCTTTTTGTTATAAAAAACAAAGACCGAATTAATTATATAATTAATTCGGTCTTTAAAATATAATTCAATACAAAGGTTGATTTACGAAATAGAAGCAATGCTTTCAGATTTGTAATCTCCTTTAAGTAGTTTTTCTTTTACTAGTTTAAATGTGTTGATAGTGTATTCAACATCTTCCACGGTATGCATTGCGGTTGGAATTAACCTAAGCATAATTACTCCTTTAGGTACAACCGGATAAACTACTATAGAACAGAATAAGTTGAAGTTTTCTCTTAAATCTAAAATTAAGTTGGTAGCTTCAGGAATATCTCCACTTAAAACAACAGGTGTAACTTGTGTAGTAGTAGTTCCTATGTTAAAACCGTTCTCTTTTAATCCGTTTTGAAGTGCATGAGCTATGGTCCATAATTTTTCTCTTAATTCAGGACTGTTTTTTAGCATTTCTAAACGCTTAAGGTTACCAACAACTAAAGGCATTGGCATTGATTTAGCATAAATTTGAGAACGCATGTTGTAACGGAAATATTCTATTACTTGTTCATCGGCAGCAATGAAACCACCAATACTTGCCATTGATTTAGCAAATGTTCCAAAATACACATCAATTCCGTCTTGACATCCTTGAGCTTCACCTGTTCCGGCACCTGTTGGTCCCATAGTTCCAAAACCGTGAGCATCATCAACAAAAAGTCTGAAGTTAAACTCCGATTTTAAAGCAACGATTTCTTTTAAACTTCCTTGGTTGCCTGACATACCAAAAACACCTTCGGTAATAACCAAAATAGCTCCATTGGTTTTTTCTACTAATTTAGTAGCTTTTTGCAGCATATTTCTTAAGCTATCCATATCGTTATGCTGGTAAACAAAACGTTTACCTTGATGTAATCTAACACCATCTAAAATACAAGCGTGAGATTCTGCATCATAAACAATAACATCATTTCTGTCAACCAATGCATCAATGGCAGAAACCATTCCTTGGTAACCAAAATTTAATAAAATAGCATCTTGTTTCTTTTCAAATTCAGCTAGTTTAGCTTCTAATTCTTCGTGTAAATTAGAATTTCCCGACATCATTCTTGCTCCCATAGGGTATGCTAAACCCCAGTCTGCAGCTGCTGCAGCATCAGCTTTTCTAATTTCTGGATGATTTCCCAATCCTAAATAATTGTTCAAACTCCATTGTAAGACTTCTTTTCCTCTAAATTTCATTTTGTTATTTAGCTCTCCTTCTAATTTAGGAAAAGCAAAATAACCATGAGCCTCTTTTGAGTATTTACCTAGAGGGCCTCTGTTGTTCTTAATTTTTTCAAAAATATCGTTCATGTGTCTTAGGTTTAATTTTGAGCGGCAAAGGTAATTCTTTCTGATGAAAAAAAAGAATTTATTTGATTTTAGTATTTTTTGGTTAAAGTGAGGCATTATTTCTACTTTTATACCCTTAAAAAGTAAGTTTAAAAATTCATAAATGTTATAATTGACTTCTAAATTTTCCATATTAAGTATTGCTTTAGTTGTAAGCAGCATAGTGCTATTTATGGCTGATTTAGCGTTGGGGTCTGTGCATATTCCACTTACTTCAATTATAGATATTTTATTGGGAAATGAAGCAGAAAAAGAGAGTTGGAACATCATATTATTATCTTCTAGGTTGCCAAGAGCTATAGCAGCAATTTTGGCAGGAAGTGCCTTGGCTGTTAGTGGATTGCAAATGCAAACCTTGTTTAGAAACCCGTTGGCCGGTCCGTATATATTAGGAATAAGTTCAGGGGCAGGGTTAGGGGTAGCCATTTTTATTATGGGGTTTTCTGTGTTGGGAATTTCTTTAAGTAGTTCGGTTTGGTTTGCCAATTACGGAATTGTTATTAGTGCTATTTTGGGAGCTATTTTAGTGTTGTTGCTATTAATGGCTGCTATTGCTAAGTTAAAAGATATTATGACGGTTTTAATATTGGGCATAATGATAGGAAGTATTGCTACGGCTTTCATTAGCATATTAGAATATTTTTCTCAAGAAGATAGTCTAAAATCTTTTGTTTTATGGACTATGGGAGATTTAAGTAGTGTAGCTCCGGATAGTTTAAAAATGTTGTTTTTCATTGTCATGATAGGACTGGTAGCTGCCTTTGCTATTTCCAAACAATTAAACGCTTATTTACTGGGTGAAGATTATGCTCAGTCGCTTGGGACAAATGTAAATGTTACCAGATATTTAGTAATTTTAGTTACCGCTTTATTAGCAGGAAGCATTACTGCTTTTTGTGGACCAATAGGTTTTGTGGGAATTATCACACCACATATTGCCAGAATGTTTTTAAAATCTGCTAATCATTTTTATTTAGTGCCTTTGTGTGTGCTGTTAGGTATTAATATTATGTTGCTGGCAGACATTATTGCTCAACTGCCAGGAAGCGATAAAACCTTTCCTATTAATGCAGTTACTTCATTAATTGGTATTCCTTTTATCTTTTGGATAATTTTTAAAAATAAAAAAATTGCAGCATTAAATTGAAAAACATCCTTTCCATATCATCATTAAGTATTGGCTACGACAAGAACAACGTATTGAGCAATATTAATGTGGTTGTAGATCGACCTAAACTCATTACACTTATAGGAAGAAACGGACAAGGAAAATCTACTTTATTAAAAACACTTACGGGGTTAATTCCGGCAATGGATGGGGAAATATTTTTTGGAGAAAAAATCAACAAAGATTTAAGCCACAAAGAAAAATCGAAACTATTTAGCGTAGTACTTACTTCGCCACCGGCAATTAATAACATTACGGTGAAAGATTTTGTTGCTTATGGCAGATATCCTTATACAAATTGGTTAGCGGTAAAAAAAGAAGAAGATAATTGGCAAATTAATCAAGCAATGGAACTTTGCGGAATTACCAATTTTGCAGCTACAAACATTGCTAATTTAAGCGATGGAGAAAGACAAAAAGTTGCGTTGGCAAGAGCTATCGCTCAAAACACACCTATTATATTTTTAGATGAACCTACTTCGCATCTTGATTTAGTAAATCAATCTGAATTATTTGATTTGCTTCATCAATTGGTTGAAAAACAAGCAAAAACTATAATTATATCTTCACATCAACTAAACTTAGCACTAAATTATGCTGATGAAATTTGGTTGATAAATAATGGAGAATTAGAAGCAAGTACGCCTGATTTTTTTATAAAATCGGGAAAAATTGAAGCACTTTTTGGTGGATTAAAATTGAAGTATTTTTAATGGCTTTCGAGCTAAAATCAATATATTTGCCACTATTATAAATCATTTTATTTTCATAACACTTGAAAACAGACAAAAAAACATCCAAACAGCAAGAGCCAAATAAAATAAAAAAAGTATTATTATTCTGGTTAATTGTCTTGCTTCCTTTTCTATTTCTGTATGTTTTATTTTTAGGAGCTAAACATGGTACGCTTAGCTTTGATCCTTTGCCTGACTTAACCGAATTGGAAAATCCTACAAGCAATTTAGCTTCAGAAATTATAACTGCCGATGGAGAAGTAATTGGTAAATATTTTAAAGAAAACAGAACCAATATAACTTATGAGGAACTTTCTCCACATATAATTGATGCATTAATTGCTACCGAAGATGAACGTTTTCACAATCATTCGGGAATAGATTTTAGAGGGTTAGTACGAGCTGTAGCCAAATTAGGAAAAGCCGGAGGAGCTAGTACCATTACTCAGCAGTTGGCTAAAATGATGTTTGAGCATAAAGCTGATAATATTATTGAGCGTATCAAACAAAAAATTCAAGAACAAATTATAGCGGTAGAGATAGAAAAAAGATACACCAAGGAAGAAATTATTGTGATGTATTTAAACAAGTTCGACTTTATTTATAATGCCGTTGGAATTAAGTCTGCTAGCAACGTTTATTTCAATAAAGAACCTTTTGAATTAAAAGTTGAAGAAGCTGCTATTTTGGTAGGGATGGCTAAAAATCCATCATTATACAATCCTAAAAGATTTCCCGAAAATGCTATGAAAAGAAGAGAAGTGGTACTCTCTCAGATGAAAAAAAACGAATTGCTAACGCAAGAAGCTTATGATTCATTAAGGGTTTTACCAATTGAGTTGGATTACAAAGTGGTTGATCATAAAGAAGGTATAGCACCTTACTTTAGAGAAACATTAAGGTTAGAATTGCAAGAAAAATTACAAGAAAAAGATAGTGAAGGCAATTATCTTTATACTAAGAAAGACGGAACACCTTATAACATCTACAAAGACGGATTAAAAATTTATACTACTATAGATTCCAGAATGCAAAGATATGCTGAATATGCTGTTCAGGAACATATTGGCAATCATTTACAAGCAGAATTTAGTGCTCACCTGAAAAAGTATCGCGAGTCAAAATATCCTTATGACCATAGGATATCAAAAAAACAATACGAGCAATTATTGGATAACATGAAAAAAGGTTCTCCGAGATATAGAATAATGGCGGGACAAGAGTGTGCTAATTGTGGAAGAAGAGGAGATTTTGTAAAGAAAGTAGGAAAATTGTTTGTTTGTCAGGCGGAAGATTGCGGACACGAAACCTACGCTGTAGCTAAAGATTCTATTGATATAATTTTTGCTACACCCACTAAAATGACCATTTTTACTCACCAAGGAGATAAAGATACTATCTTGAGTCCTTTGGATTCATTAAAATATTACAAAACATTTTTACATGCAGGTTTAATGTCTATGGATCCTCATACAGGTTATATAAAAGCATGGGTGGGTGGAGTAAACTACCAAAATTTTGCTTACGACCACGTAAAAACAGCAAAACGTCAGGTAGGTTCTACTTTTAAGCCTTTTGTTTATGCCACAGCCGTTCAAAATGGTTATTCACCTTGTTATGAAGTGCCTGATGTGGCTTACACCTTCCAAAAGGGAGAGTATGGTATTTTACAAAGCTGGACACCCAAAAATTCAGATGGTTATAACACAGGTTGTAAAGTTTCTATGAAATATGCTTTAGCTAACTCTATGAACTCCATTACCGCTTATATTATGAAACAATTCGGACCTAAAGCTGTTGTTGACCAAGCGAGAGCAATGGGAATTACAAGCACATTAGAACCTGTTCCTTCCTTATGTTTAGGAGTTGCTGATTTATCGGTTTATGAAATGGTAGGAGCCAATGCCACTTTTGCTAATAAAGGTGTTTGGATAGAACCAACGATGTACACGCGTGTGGAAGATAAATTTGGTAATGTTATTATCGATTTTCAGCCTAAAACAAATGAAGCAATGAGCGAAGAAGCTGCCTATGTAATGTTAGACTTAATGAAAGGGGTTGTTGATGGAGAGTATAATAAATGTGCCGGAGATTACCGTAAAGCAAGAGGTAAAAGTCCGATGTACCATTCAGGAACAGGTATGAGGTTAAGAGGAAGTGTTTCAGAGTCTCGCCCTTATGTTGGACATCGTTACCCAATAGCAGGAAAAACAGGAACAACACAAAACAACTCTGATGGTTGGTTTATGGGGATAACTCCTGATTTGGTTACCGGAGTTTGGGTTGGCGCTGATGAACGTAGTATTCGTTTTGCAACAACTGCTATGGGACAGGGAGCAAATACTGCTTTACCAATTTGGGGCTATTACATGCAGAAAGTACATGCCGATCCAACAATAAAAATTTCAAGTGGCGATTTTGAGCGACCTCAAACGCCTTTATCTATTGAGTTGGATTGTAATCAATATAACCTTAATAATAATTTTAATTCAAGTTCAAATTCAACTTGGTAGGAAAAATTTAAAAATATAGAATATGGCTATTAATAAAGTGGTAAAAAATGCTGAAGAAGCTATAAAAGGAATAGAAAGTGGAATGACGTTAATGGTTGGAGGTTTTGGCTTGTGTGGTATTCCTGAAAATTGCATTGCGGAGTTGGTGAAATCTAATATTAAAGAGTTAACCTGTATTTCAAATAATGCAGGTGTAGATGATTTTGGATTAGGATTGTTGTTGCAAAAGAAGCAAATTAAAAAAATGGTTTCTTCTTATGTTGGTGAAAATGATGAGTTTGAAAGACAAATGCTTAGTGGAGAACTTGAGGTAGATTTAATTCCACAAGGCTCGTTAGCAGAAAGGTGTAGAGCAGGAGGAGCCGGTATTCCGGCATTTTTTACTCCCGCAGGTTATGGAACAGAAGTAGCCGAAGGCAAAGAAGTGAGAGAGTTTAATGGTAAACCACATATTTTGGAAGCTGCATTAACAGCAGATTTTGCAATTGTTAAAGCTTGGAAAGGTGATACTGCTGGAAACTTAGTGTATAAATATACTGCAGCTAATTTTAATCCAGTTATGGCTATGGCAGGAAAAATTACTATTGCCGAAGTAGAGGAATTAGTGCCTGAAGGAGAATTAGATCCTAACCATATTCATACGCCAGGAATTTTTGTACAACGAATATTCCAAGGAAAAGACTACGAAAAACGTATAGAACAACGTACTACTCGCTCACGCTCGTAAATAATGTAACAATTCACTAATTTACCAATGTAACAATATTTTATGGAGATAAAAGACAACTTAATTGTAACTAAGACCATCAATTTTTCATTGTTAATAATTGAATTTTGTGAGGAGTTAGAATCAAAAAGAAAGTTTGTTATAGCAAATCAATTACTTCGTTCAGGAACAGCTATTGGTGCAAATGTTCACGAAGCTCAAAATGCAGAAAGTAAAGCAGATTTTATACATAAAATAAAGATAGCCGCTAAAGAATTAGATGAAACTAAATATTGGTTAATTTTATGCAAAAAAGCAAAAACATATCCTTTTAATATAGAATTGGAAAATCAGATTAAAGAAATAGGATTAATTATATATAAAATATTAAGTACAAGTAAAAAGCTAAAATAATAAGTAGTAGTTATCATAATTGCTACATTGGTAAATTAACAAATTGTTACATTAAAGTATGTTAGATAAAAACGGAATAGCACAACGAATAGCACAAGAATTAAGAGACGGATGGTATGTAAACTTAGGGATAGGAATTCCTACATTGGTAGCGAATTACATTCCCAAAGGCATAACCGTAGAATTTCAATCTGAAAATGGTATTTTAGGTATGGGACCATTTCCTTTTGAAGGGGAAGAAGATGCAGATTTGATAAATGCGGGAAAGCAAACCGTAACCTTACAACCGGGAGCATCTATCTTTGATTCTTCTACTAGTTTTGCTATGATTAGAGGACAGCATGTGCAATTGACTGTGTTGGGAGCCATGGAAGTAGCTCAAAATGGAGATATTGCCAATTGGAAAATACCGGGTGTTATGGTAAAAGGAATGGGGGGAGCTATGGATTTAGTAGCTTCAGCAGAAAATATTATTGTTGCCATGATGCATACCAACAAAAAAGGCGAAAGCAAATTGTTGGAACAATGCACACTACCGCTAACAGGAGTGGGTTGTGTTACTAAAGTGGTAACCAATATGGCTTATTTAGAAATAAAAGATGGTGCTTTTCATCTAAAAGAAAGAGCTCCGGGTGTTAGTGTAGAAGAAATTAAAGCCGCTACAGCCGGAAAACTAATTATTGAAGGCGATATTCCTGAAATGAAGTTGTAATTGAGGTTTTAGGTTTAACGGTTTCTGATCACATAGGTTCAATTTATTATTATAAAGTTCGTTAGAAGTAAAAATCCATGTTTGCACGTCACCCCGTTTGGTGCAAATCCCTTGTTATGGTTCGTTTTTTCTTCCTTTAAGTGGTTTTTTAATTTCATCTGTTAGTTGGATTTTTCCATCTTTCAAAAGTTTACCTTCTTTATAAATGACATAGTATTCATAAGTTTCTGGAATTTCTAGTCCTAAACTGTCACAATCATATGAGCTAATAGTATCTGAAGTGTAAATTTTAAAGTTTTTGGATATTGACATAAATTCTTCACAACTGTAACCGCAGTCAGAACCGCAGTAACCAATAGCAATAGTTTTTCTGTCAATTATTTGTCCATTTAGTCTGTATGTTGTCAAGACGGGTAAATAACAGTCTGCAACACCCAAAGTTATTGTTGCAATATAATTTCCATTTGTCGGTATTTGTTTATAAGAGAAGGAATAGTCTTCATTAAATTGTTTGAATTTTTTTCCGTCTAATATATTAAGCCCTTTTTCGTTTTCCAAACAGCCTTTAATATTTATAGGGAAATCTGTTTTCTTAAAGAGTTTCAAATATGCTGTAAACTCTTCATTCATTTCGTGAATTTTACTCAATGTTTCAGTTTTTTCAATATTCTCTGCAGTTCCATTGTTGGTGTCTTTTTCTGTTTTTGTTTGACAGGCAGTCAATAAAGGTATAATCAATATGAATATAATTTTTTTCATTCTTTTTGTTCTACTTTTAAAATAAACCATAACGGTTTGTGTATGTTGTTGTAGCAACTTGAAGGGTAGTATGCCCCTAAATTAAAGCCAAGTTGGTGTGTTGGTGACTACAGACTAAATAATTTATAACAAACATAAGCTTTTTTTGCAAAATCCTTAGTCGCTATTACACTTACATCGCTTCAGACTAAGGATAGTGAGGGTTTTTTAAATCATTTTTCAATCCCAAGTTAGCTAAAATTAACCTTAAAGTTATATTTCTTAAACAGAAAATTTGAGATTTCAAATCCTTTTCCTTTATCGAACTTACACTTCCGTGAGTTAGTTTATCACGAGTCTTTTTTAATTTTCCAAAAGAATATCCAAAATCTGTTGGCTTGATATTATTCAAGTTTAAAGTTTCTTCTAATGGACTTTTTAAAGGCTTTATTTCAATTTTATTAATTAATCCGTTCCATTTATCTTTAAGTATTTCTTTTTCTTCTTCATTTTCTAAAGTTTGAGAAATTATTTCAAACGCTTTATTAAAATTCTCTTCTTTGAATTCATTAAATTCAAATTTTTCAATTTCTTGTTTGATGTTGAAAATTTCAATTATATTAAATAGAAGTAAGAAAGAGGCACTTAAATCAACTTCTCTAGAGTGCAAATAATTATCTATTGCTTTATCGAATTTCTGCTCATTTTTTAAATAATTTGAGAACCAACCTGTTTTAAGTATTTTTTGAATGTTACAATTTTTATCTAAATGATAAAAAATTACAGTAAAATCAGAAACAAAAGTCTTGTTATTAGGTGATGTATCTCTGTAAATAAATATTTGTTCCTCTGTTCTATATGTCAGTTTTTCGCAAAAAATTCGAATACCAAAACAAAACGATAGAAAATTACATATTATTTGAATTGACCTTTTGGCTTTTTCAAAATCCGAATCAATAAATTTATAGTTAATAGATGGTATTTTCTTTACTGTAAATTCTTCACTACCTCGTGTTTCATTACTTGTAAATTCTAGTTCTGGTCTGAACGATATAGGATTTGTTTCATAGAAATCCGACATTCCATTCATTCTCGAAATTGAAAACTTATTTTTGTCTTTGAAGTTCGTGAAATATGAATAAAAAGTATTTACCACTTTTAGCCCATTTTTATTCAAAAATGCTTTACCCTCGTTTATAGATTCTTTGTGTTTATTTGGGAATATTAAGGCTATTTTACTCACATAAATAGTAAAATAGGTATTCTGTAGGTCACTTTGGAAAGAAGTTGTTTTATAAATTTTACTTTTGTCGAGAAAAAGAGCAACCTCGGTTTCAGTTATTTCAAAATTATCTTTAAAAAGTCCGTGAGCACCTTTTGACAGCATAAAGTTTCTGTCAATTTGTGAATCTGGTTCATTATCTATTATTTGAAAATACATTTCTTTGTCGGAAACGTATAAATGAGAGTGAAAAATTTCAGATGAAATTTCAGTGTTTTTGAATTTTAAATTAATGCAGTAATATTCTTTCACTCAAGATTGATTTTTAAATGACACATAACACCTAACTATACACTACTTTTTAAATTTATAGCATTAATAGTAGCTATTTAGTATTTTTGGTATAAACAACTTAATTATAACTATCAATCCTTAAGCAATTTGGTAATTTTATCGCTCATGGGGTTGGTTACTGAGTAAAAAACATCTACCAATTCACCTTGTTTATTAATTACGTATTTCTGGAAATTCCATTTAACAGAAGAATCCATTACACCATTTTCACTTTTAGCCGTAAGCCATTGGTAAATAGGGTGTGTATTTTCTCCTTTTACATCAATTTTTGAAGCCAATAAAAAAGTAACCCCAAAATTCTTTTTACAGAAAGTAGCTATTTCTTCTTCAGAACCGGGTTCTTGTCCGCCAAACTGATTACACGGAAAACCTATTACTACCGTGTTTTCTTTGTAAGCTTCATGTAGTTTTTGTAAATCTTCATATTGTGTGGTAAAACCACATTCAGAAGCTACATTCACAATAACGATATTCTTTCCTTTAAAATCTTTCATATTTACTTCTTTACCATTAATATCAGTAAACGATAAGTGGTAAAGGTTCTTTTTTTCTTCAGGTGTTACTTTGGAGTTAAACCCGGAGAATAGTCCTAGTAATAGTATCATAAAGCTAATTTTTTTCATGTGGTTTTTATTTTTGGGATGCTAAAACATTAAAGACATTTCTTCACTCTTCGGGCATGAGCCTCTTTTTCTTCAATGGTATTTTGTTTAGCAGAAAAAAGTACCTTACACTCACCGGTTTTCATGGTTTCTAACTCTGTCATGGCTTTTTCCATTTCAGCATCATCTTCGGTTTCCATAATCAATTCATTCAACTCTTTTTGTTTTTTTACACAATCGCAAAAAGACAACCCGCCTTCCTCAACTACCGGTTGATTGTTAGAAGATTGCATGGCTTCTTTTAAAGAGCCAGGAGATTCAGTTACTTCCTCCTGATAAACACCTGTAGAACTAGTATCGGCAGCTGTAGTTTCTGTATTAGCATTCATAACCGGTTCCGTTGCTGTTTGTTCTTCTTCAACAACCATTTCTTCTTCGGTAGTTTCAGTTTCATTGCTGCATGCCATAAAAACAGTAAACGCAGTTAGTAGTAATGTCCATTTAAAAAAGTTGATATATTTCATAATAAAGTTTTTAGTTACAGTCAATAAAATTATAAAAAAATACTTAACCATACTTGTTTTTAATGAGCTTACTTTAAAATTGCTATTTTTGTCCTTTAAAATTGAGCAAGAAACAAATGCAAACCTACCTTCGAATATTATCTTATGCCCGACCATTTAGGAGTTTTTTGCCGTTTTTTGTTATTACTACTGTTTTAGGGATAGTTTTCGAGATACTTAACCTTTCATTTGTAGCTCCGGTGTTGAAAATTCTTTTTAGTCAGGAAGTAACAGAAACAGTAGTTAGTTCACCATTTCCTGAATTTGCTTTTAGCAAAGAATACATATCATCGGTAGGAGAGTGGTTTAAAAATTATTTGGTTTCTTTTTCCGACAAAACAGAAGCGTTAAAAATGATATGTTTGGTATTAATAGCCTCTGT
The DNA here is from genome assembly GCA_000961845.1 of Flavobacteriales bacterium BRH_c54. Lineage (GTDB taxonomy): Bacteria > Bacteroidota > Bacteroidia > Flavobacteriales_E > Vicingaceae > BRH-c54. The sequence goes on along the minus strand of LADZ01000021.1, from coordinate 116,625 downwards.
ATTTTTAGCAAACTTGTTCACTTTTCTTTCTCGATTTATATTGGCTTTTGTAAAAGCTAAAATGATAAAAAACATTCGTTTAGCGATGTATGATAAAATTACCGAATTGCACTTGGGTTATTATTCTAACGAGAAAAGAGGTGATTTAATGTCGAGAATGACCAATGATGTAAAAGAAGTAGAAACCTCTATCATTGATACACTAAATGCTATTATTAAAGAGCCAATTACGGTAATTTTTACATTTATAGTATTGTATTATTTATCGCCACAACTTTTATTGTTTTCTTTATTGGTTTTGCCTTTATCCGGCTTAGTTATTTGGAGAATTACCCGAATGTTGAGAAAAAAAGCCAAACAAAGTCAAGATTATTTAGGTAGAATTTTAAATACGATTGATGAAACCTTGGGAGGTATAAAAATCATTTATTCATTCAATGCAAAAGCCTATTTCAGTAAACGATTTACACATGAAAATGTAAAGTATGAGCGTGCATTACGATCTATGGATTACAAAAAAGGATTAGCTTCTCCTGTTTCTCAGGTAATGGGAGTTGGTGTTTTTTGTATGGTGTTGTATTACGGTGGAACTTTAGTGTTGAAAGAAAACTACATGCCGCCTGAAAATTTCTTAGTATTTGTATTGTTGTTTGCCAATGTAATATCGCCACTAAAAAGTATGTTTTCTGTTGTGGCAAATATCCAAAGAGGGTTAATTGCCGGAGAAAGAATTTTTTCAGTGCTAGATGCAGAAGTAAAAGTTAAGGATGCTGAAAATGCTATAACAATTGAATCGTTTAACGATAGCATAACTTTAGAAAATGTATCTTTTAGTTATGGCGATAAAAAAGTGTTAGATAATATTAGTTTAACCATTAAGAAAGGAAAAACCGTAGCATTGGTTGGAGCATCAGGAGGAGGGAAGTCCACCATTATTAACTTAATACCACGTTTTTACGATGTAAATGAAGGCACAATAAAAATAGACGGTAATAATGTAAAAGATATTTCGCTTCACTCATTGAGGGAGCAAATAGGAATTGTTACCCAAGATTCTATTTTATTTAACGACACGATTTACAACAACATTGTTTTTGGTAATGAAACTGCCACAGAAGAACAAGTAATAGCTGCTGCAAAAATTGCCAATGCTCACGATTTTGTTGTTGCCTCAGAATATGGCTATCAAACTTTTGTTGGCGATAATGGAATGAAGCTTTCGGGTGGGCAAAAACAACGTTTGTGTATTGCCAGAGCAGTTTTAAAAAACCCACCAATTATGTTGTTGGATGAAGCTACTTCTGCTTTAGATACCGAATCGGAAAAACTAGTGCAAGAAGCATTGAATCAACTAATGCAAAACAGAACATCTATTGTGGTTGCTCATAGGTTAAGCACCATACAAAATGCAGATGAGATTGTAGTTATCAATAATGGAAAAATTATAGAACAAGGTACACATAAAGAATTAATGGAAAATCCATCCAACGCTGCTTATAGAAAATTAATAGCGATACAAAAGATTGATGAATAAAATATGAAGATTAGCGGATTTACAATGGTGAAAAATGCCACCAAACTTTATTTTCCTATAAAACAATCCATTTTATCTATATTGCCTATAGTGGATGAGTTTGTGGTGGCTTTGGGAGATTGCGATGAGGATGATACTACGCTTCAAGAAATTGAAAGCATAGGTTCTGATAAAATTAAAATTGTACATACCGTTTGGGATATTAAAAAATACGACAGAGGAACAGAAAATGCTCATCAAACAAATATTGCTAAATCGCACTGTTCGGGCGATTGGTTGTTTTATTTACAAGCCGATGAAGTAATCCACGAAAAATATTTACCCGTTATTAAACAAAAGTGCGAGCAATATTTAAACGATAAAGAAGTAGAAGGATTTTTGTTCAATTACAAACACTTTTGGGGCGACTATAATCACTATCATTTTGCTCATAATTGGTATCCGAAAGAAATTCGTATTGTAAGAAACGATAAAGATATTCACTCATGGGAGTCCGCACAATCTTTTAGAAGAATACCCGATTTTGATGGCAAAGACTATCGTCAGCAAGAAAATACCTATAAACTAAAAGTGGTAAATATTCCCGCTGAAGTTTATCATTATGGTTGGGTTCGTCCGCCCGAATACATGACCAAAAAGAAAAAAGCTTTAGATACGATACATAAAGGAGAGGAAAAAGCCAATAAAAATTATGAAAATGTAGCTTTAGAGTTTTCTTATGGAGCCTTGGGTAAATTAGCTAAATTTAATGACACGCACCCTGCTGTTATGAAAGAATGGATAGCCAAATTCAATTGGGCAGAAAAATTAAATTATTCTGATCAACGCAAACCGGGAGAACAAATTCATAAACACGAAAAACCAAGAGTAAGGTTAGCTACTTTTATAGAGCAGAAAATTTTTGGTGGCAAAAAACAAGTAGGCGGTTTTCAGAATTATATCTTACTGAAGGGGAAGAGGTGAAATTTACCTTAACATTTTAGGGTAAATATACCATTTAGTTGTACCTAAGCCTCTAACAATTTCTTTCCAAGAATTAATTTCTAAGGTAATACAAACTACAGCGCAAGTAGGCATTGCTTCCATAAAGTTTTCGGTAAGGTAATCGGCAAACTCAGAAATGCCATAATTGTGGCTAACCAAAGCAACACTTTCCAGTTCGTCCGGTAAGTCTTCTAGTATGCGTATAAAATTTTCTTTTGAGGGATGATATAACTTTGAGTTGAATATTACATGTTTAAAGCTATAGTTAATATGTTCGCATAATAACTGTATAGTAGCGGTAGTACGCACTGATGTACTCGCAATTATTTGTTCGGGATTAAAGTTTAATTTATTTAATTCTTTACCTATTATTTCAGTATCATTTATACCTCTAGTGTTTAAAGGTCTTTCAAAATCAGATAACCTATGGTTTTCCCAACTTGATTTTGCATGTCTAATTAAATAAATGGTTTTCATATTAAAATATTCGATGAACTGTTAATTTTTGTCGATTAAATTTGTTTGTTTCGATAAAAATAGTATTTTTGTAGATGAAAATCAAATTTTAGACGATATGTTTATAGCGATATTCTTCTTTGCCCTTTTATTATTGGTTTTAGCCTTAAGGTTGCTAGACGGAGTATCAACAACATCTCATGAAGCCAATAAAACTAAAAAATCAAGTAAAATATTTGATATGTCTGGAAATAATTATTCTTTGTAAAAATCCCAATTTTTATATTTGAAAACAGCCGTTAATTTTTTTTAACGGCTGTTTTTTTAAAACAATTTCATTTGGCTAGCTTCTTCGTCAGAAATATCCTTAATAGGCTTGGGTTTATGAGCAGATGAAGTTTGTTGTTTGGGGGCAGTATCTTTTTCCTTAGTTTGTTCTTGTTCTGTACCGGAATCATCATTATTTGTTGATTCAGTAATTATTTCTTCATCTTGTTGATCAACTTCATTTTCAGTAGTTTTTTCAACTATTTCTTCATAAGGTAGAGGCTCTAATAAATCTATATTTTTAACCTTATTAGCAGTTAATCGATTTCCTATAGCTTTCATTCCTTTTACAGCAATAAACTCTTCTAAATTAATTATTTCAGGTTCTTTTTCTACTCCTTTTACTTTAGCAAAATTTACTTGTACTTGAGGAATCCAATCTGTGGTAACAATTTCTAAGAAAGACTTTTCGTGTTCAGTAATAAACAATGTTTTTTTATCGGTAGGCTCAATCAAGAATCTTTTCACATTGTATTGTTCTTTTTCTCCATCAAAATAAATGGCGGTTACTGGTTTTTTTCTGTTCCACTTTTCAATAACTATCATATCTTCATCGAACTTGGTAAACAAATCGAAGCCCGTAAGTTGATACTCGCCACTTTGCATAATGGTAAGAATTTTATCTTCAGAACCAAATTCACCTAAAAATTCACCTCTGCCCTCAGAGTTTAAGCGTTGTACCGTATCATCAAACCAAATTTTACGTGCAGAAAGGGTAGAAACACCTTTTTCTTTCAGTTCAATTTTAGCGATACTATATTTCGTTACTCGGTTTCCGTTAGCTCCTCTGCCTTTGATGGCTAATTCGGAAAAATCTATTTCAAATTTTAGTTTTCTAACATTAGCTTTCGGACGAAGTTTTACTAATACCGTTTCAGCTTCTCCATTAGGATTGGCAGAAAACCAAAGTACTTTAGAACTTGTTGAGCCTTTGGTTAAATCGTATTCTTTATCTCTGGTAATAGAAGTAACATCAAACCTTTTCATGTAAGAAGGTCCGGTTTTTCCATCCTGATAAATCATGTTATAGATAGTACGTTTGTCGCCTTTTTTCCATACGCCAACATGGATAATTCCTTTACCAGCAAAGGTTTTATTAGCAATTTTGGTAACAACCATTTTGCCATCTTCTCGGAAAACAATTATATCATCTATATCAGAACAATCGGTAACAAATTCTCCTTCGCCTCTTTTTAAACTATGTCCTATAAAACCTTCTTCTTTATTAACATATAACTTGGCGTTGCTTACAGCTACTTTAGCTGCATCAATATTTTCGAAAGAACGAATTTCTGTTTTACGTTCTCTGCCTTCACCATATTTCTTTTTAAGTTCTTTAAAATAATCAATGGCATATTCAATTAAATTAGCAAGGTAATGTTTGGTTTTGGCTAATTCTTCTTCTAATGATAACAATTTCTCGTCTGCTTTTTCAGCATCATGACGAGTAATACGTCTCATTTTAATTTCTAGTAAGTGTTTTACATCATCTTCCGTAACTGCTCTTATAAGCTGTTTTTCAAAAGGTTTTAAAAGTTCTTGTGTAAGCGTAATAGCTTCTTCGTAACCTAGTCCATGTAGTTTTACATAAATTTTATTTTCGATGAAGATTTTTTCTAAAGATGAAAAATGCCATTGTTCTTCCAACTCACCTTTTCTGATTTCCAGCTCTTTTTTTAGCAGTTCTACCGTTTGGTCGGTAGAGAGTCTTAGCATTTCTGTAACTCCTAAAAACTGTGGTTTATCGTTTTCAATAACTGCAGCATTGGGAGAAATAGATATTTCGCAATCTGTAAAAGCATACAATGCATCTATCATTTTATCAGGAGAAACTCCTGAAGGCAAATGAAGTAATATCTCTACAAATTCGGAAGTATTATCTTCTACTTTTTTAATTTTTATTTTTCCTTTAGAGTTTGCTTTTAAGATAGATTCAATCAGTTTATCTGTAGTTGTTCCAAAAGGAAGTTCGGTAATTTTTAGTAATGTTTTATCTTCTTGAACAATTTTAGCTCTTACTTTAACTCTTCCACCTCTTAATCCGTCATTATAACCTGAAAAATCTGCCGATCCACCAGTTATAAAATCGGGTAGAAGGGTAAACTTTTTACCTTTAAGGTGAGCTATAGAAGCATCAATAAGTTCGTTAAAATTGTGAGGTAAGATTTTACAGGCCATACCAACGGCAATACCTTCAACACCTTGAGCTAATAAAAGCGGAAATTTTACAGGTAAGGTAAAAGGTTCTTTATTTCTTCCATCATAAGACGATAGCCAAGTGGTAGTTTTAGCATTAAATACAACTTCTAAGGCAAATTTTGTTAATCGGGCTTCAATGTACCTGGGAGCTGCAGCACGGTCACCGGTAAAAATATTCCCCCAGTTTCCTTGGCAATCTATTAGTAAATCTTTTTGTCCTAATTGAACTAATGCATCACCAATAGAAGCATCACCATGAGGGTGATATTTCATGGTATTACCGATAATGTTCGCTACTTTGTTGTAACGTCCATCATCCATTTCTTTCATGGAGTGCAATATTCTTCGTTGAACAGGTTTTAGTCCATCATATAAATGAGGTACAGCACGCTCAAGAATTACATACGAAGCATAGTCTAAAAACCATTCTTTGTACATTCCTGAAATGTGAATTACATTTCCTAATGAATTATCACCATTATCGTTATCAAACTCTTCGTCTCTTTCTGGTGTTTGTTCTTCTGACATGTTTTGTTTTAGTTTCTAGTTTTACTAAAAAAATAATTAGCTCCAAATTTAATAGATTTTACTAATTAAAACACACCGACTTAAATTGTTTTATTAACGTTTTTTTGAGGATAAGTTGAAGTAATAATTAAGAAGTAAAATTTTATATAAATCGAAATATTTTATGGTAGGGTTTGTGTTGTTTTTCAGGTGCTTATATATTTTTTGATAAAAAAGTTGATACAACAAATTAAACAACCAATTTAAACGGTAAGCTTTAATTATTAAGAAGTAAGAGAGTAATTTAACATCTTGATAGAATTTTTTTTCCGGCTTTTTAGTTTGTATTATCTGAATAAGATTTTTTATACCTTCTTCAGTTTTTTGTAAAAAAACAGCTGCACTTTCTAAACCAACATGTATAAGCGGATTGTTAATGTGATGAATAATAATGTTTTGTTGAGACAATTCGTAACCAAATAAGGTGTCTTCATGTCCATATTTTACTAAGCTTTCATCAAATTTAATGGTGTTAAAAATTTTCTTTGGGATTAAAAAATTATTGGTAGTAAAAGCTGCATTTGGTTGTTGTTGTCTTTTTTCAGCAGATTTTTCTTCTCGTTCTTTACCGTATTTCCATCTAAGCATTAATGAGCTGTCTTTTGGAGTTTCCTCTTTATAAATAGTTCCACCACAAACAACTTTATTTTCTTGGCATTGAGTAAGGTAATTTTCAAAATAGGAGGGAGATGCAATTTCTGCATCACAATCTTGAAAAAGTAAATAAGCATATTGTGCTTTTTCGGCTAACAGATTTCTAATTTTAGCTCTACCTACATTTTGTTCTAATTGTATATAGCTAATTTCCGGTTTTGTTTGCCATTGTTGGTTAATTTTCCTGAAATTGTCGGAAGAAGCATCGTCCATTAAAATTATTTCAAAATTTATTCCCGAAGCTTTCCCTTGTTGGTAAAGTGTTTCAACAAAGTGGGTTACATCATAATTATATATTGGAATAAGCACCGAAATCATATCAACGATTTGAAAACGTAAACTTACTACATTAATTCTTAATTTAAAGAGCGATTTAAATTCTAATTCCCATTAAACAAATATCATCTAATTGTTCGGAGTTTGTTTTCCATTTGTTAAAGGTTACCTTAAGGTGTTTTAGTTGTAGTTCACAAGGCATTTCTATAATTGATGAAAGTAACTGATGTAGTTGTTTAGAGCCAAATTTCTTATTTTTTTCTCCACCAATTTGATCCTGAAAACCATCTGAACCAATATAAATCATATCTCCTTTATTAACCTTAAACTCATGATGATTAAAATTTCTGTTTAACTCTAATTGCCAACCTCCAATGGGATAATTGTTACCATTATATATAGTAGAGTTATTTTTACCAACATGTAGTAATTTTCTTTTAGCTCCCGAAAAATATATTTTCTTTTCACTTTCATCGTAACAACAAAGTGCTATGTCTATCCAATCGTTATGAAAAACATCATCATTATCTCCCAAAAAAGTTTCTATAAATTTTTTGTCAAACTCTTTAAGAATAGTAGTTGGATGAATTATTTTTTTTCCTAAAATAATATAATTTAAAAAACTTTGAGCCAGCATGGTGAGCAATGCTCCTGGAACACCATGCCCGGTACAATCTCCAACAGCAAATATTTTAAAGTTTTTATGTTCGCCTATCCAATAAAAATCGCCACTGATATAGGATTGAGGTTGGTAATAAACAAAAGCATCACTAAAAACTCTGTTAAAATGACGGTCTTTGGGTAAAATCCCCTTTTGAATTATTTTCGCATAGTTTAAACTGTTTACTAATTCCTTGTTTCTTTTGTATAAAGAGATGTATTGTTGCTTTAAACCTTCGTTATTATAAATTGGTGAATTAGTAACCTTGTTAAACCAAAAGTCATCATTATGATTAAATTTTTCCTTCAATTGCATTTTCTTTAATTTAATGGCAATATTAAACGGAATGTGTAGGAAGGGAGGTTAATTAGATATTAAGGCAATTTTAACTTCGATAAGAGGGTAATAATTAAGGACAATACAGCTTTTAAATTAGATGAACAGTGTAGTAGATTAAATTTATAGGAATTATGTAATGGAGAATGTTTAGTTTAAAACTAATGAAAACATTTAAAAAAGTGTTTTTGTCATTCAATTAATATTTTACTACTTTTGGACGAATTCAAAAATTAACAACTCAATTATGCTAAAAATTAAGACATTACTACTAACTGTTCTTTCGGGGTTTATGCCAATTTTTTCTTTTGCTCAAAATCAAGGAGAAGAAATGAGTATTGATCAAAAAATAGATTCATTTTTTAGACCTATAGCAGATGCAGTAGGAGCAGTAATATTTTTTCCTGTAACTATTGCAGGATATTCAGTTCCTATAGTTTTAATTGTTTTAATTGGAGGAGCGTTGTATTTTACTTTGTATTTTAGGTTTGCCAATTTTACATTATTAAAAACAGCCGTTAAAATTGTTAAAGGAGATTATGATGGAATTGATAAACATACAGCAGATTTAGCAGAAGGAGATCCAACACCGGGAGGAAATGTATTTGAAACAGTTCAACATGAAAGAAGTGAAGGGGAAGGGGAGGTTTCTCATTTTCAGGCATTAACAGCGGCTTTGTCTGCAACAGTTGGATTAGGAAATATTGCAGGAGTTGCAGTTGCTGTAGCTTTGGGAGGACCAGGTGCTACATTATGGATGATTATTGCCGGTTTCTTGGGTATGGCATCAAAATTTACAGAATGTACACTTGGTGTAAAATACAGAGAAGTTACTCCTGAAGGAACGGTGCATGGAGGACCAATGTATTACTTATCAAAAGGATTAAAAGAAAAAGGATTAGGAGTAATAGGAAAAATATTAGCTGTATTTTTTGCAATAATGTGTGTGGGTGGTTCTTTTGGAGGTGGAAATATGTTTCAAGCCAATCAGGCAGCAGCACAGATTATACAACGTTTAGGGATTGAGAGTGGTTTTGCAGGTTTTGGATTAGGTATTATAATGGCAATTATTGTTGGAGTAGTAATTATTGGTGGAATTAAAAGAATTGGTTCGGTTACGGAAAAAGTAGTTCCATTTATGGCGGCTATTTATGTTGGTGCGGCATTAATTATTTTAGGAATGAACTTCTCATTAATTCCAACAGCTTTTGGGATGATATTCGATGGAGCTTTTTCTCCTGATGCTGCTTTAGGTGGTGTTGTAGGAGTTTTAATTGTTGGTTTTCAGAGAGCAGCATTTTCAAATGAAGCGGGAGTAGGTTCTGCTGCAATTGCTCACTCGGCTGTTAGAACAAAATTCCCAGCAAGTGAAGGCGTGGTAGCTTTATTAGAACCTTTTATTGATACAGTTGTAATTTGTACGATGACTTCTCTAGTTATCATCATTACTAATATTGAAGGAGGCTTTTTTGAATACGGACAAGGAAATGTGGAAGGTGTTAACTTAACAGCTTCGGCTTTTGATACTGTAATTCCGGGATTTTCTTGGGTGTTGACAATTGCAGTTGTATTATTTGCGGTTTCAACTATGTTATCATGGAGTTATTATGGGTTACAAGCTTGGAAATTTTTATTCGGTAAAGGAGAAGTGATGGATATTACGTATAAATTGTTGTTTGTTACCTTTGTTGTGATTGGCTCATCAATTGGGTTAGGTGCAGTAATAGATTTTTCTGATGCTATGATTTTCGCAATGGTTTTCCCTAATATTATCGGATTAGTTCTATTATCATCTAAGGTTAGTGATGAATTAAAAAAATACAAAAAAGGTATTAAATCTTTTGTTAATTCTAAATAGATGAGCATAAAAGAATACTTTTCTTTCACCAAAAGTGAAAAAAGAGGAGTAATTGTTTTACTCATTATTCTTTTACTAATACTATTTTCTTTTCCTTTTGTTGATTATCTAAAACAACAAAATACACCTGATTTTACGGAGTATGAAGATGCGATTTTAGCTTTTGAAAAAGAGTTGAATGAGCAGAGAAACGAGCAAAAGCAAGCTTACCAACAAAAAAATAAACAAGCATTATCCATCACTCTGTTTGATTTTGATCCTAATACCATTTCTGATGAAGAATGGAAGCAATTAGGATTTAGAGACTGGCAAATAAAAATTATTAATAATTATAAAGCTAAAGGCGGAAATTGGAAAATCAAAGCTGATGTAAAAAAGATTTACGGCATTAGTGATAAACATTATAAACTGCTTTTTCCACATATTTTATTACCAGAAACTATTGAGAAAACCAATTATCAATACGATAAGCCAGTAAAAAAATCTGTTGAAAATAAGTTTGAGAAAAAGGATTATTCACAGAAAATTGACATTAATACAGCCGATAGTGTTATGCTTACGAATATAAAAGGTATTGGTCCGGTTTATTCTAGCAGAATAATAAAGTATAGAGATTTGCTTGGAGGTTTTATTGCTAAAGAACAATTGAAAGAAGTTTGGGGGTTTTCAGAAGAAACTTATCAAATCGCTTTGCCACAAATTGTGGTTTCTGATAGAGTTCAAAAAATTAATATTAATAAAGCTACGGCTGAGGTGTTAAAACAACATCCGTATATAAACTGGAAAATAGCTAATGCTATTGAAAAATATAGAAAAGCCAATGGTAGTTATAAATCTGTAGCAGATTTAAACAAACTTCATTTGTTAGATAAAGCTACTATTGAAAAAATTAGTCCTTATTTAACAGTAGAATAGGGTTTTATTCTTCGCAAGAATAAATTTTTTCTACATTTTTAAACACTACTTTTTTAATGGTTGTAGGCATTTCTATTATTTCATAAGGATAAGTAATGACAGAAGTGGTCATACAATTATTATCAGGAATATTTTCCTCTACAATAATCATAATATTGTTTTCGTGCTCTGTTATGGATGCCACTTTTATAGAAAAGCCACCATTATTTTGTTCTCCCATAGTGGTTAATAAAACCATTTTGTTTTCAAAATTCAATACGGGAACGGTAGGTTTTTTCATGTAGTTGGAATAAGCTTCATTCCAAATTTCTTCTAATTTTTCTTGAGAAGTTATCACTATATTTTGTTTTCCTAAAAAGCCACCATTATTACCTTCGCTTAGTGTGCTAAAAATAACTTCTTTAAAAGTTGGAGCAGCATCAGTTTTAGTAGTTTCTGTCGTGTTGGTTGTGTTGGTCACTTCTGTAGTTGTTTCTTTTGTTGATTTACAGGAAGCAAAAATCACAAGAATTGATATGGGGATAAATATTTTCATATGAATTTGTTTTTATTTTAAACAGTTTAAATATTTTTTTATAGTTAATTCCATGCCAAAATACAGGGCATCACAAATTAAAGCATGACCAATAGATACTTCTTTTAAATAAGGAATATTAGTTTTAAAAAAGTTAAGATTATCCAAATTTAAATCGTGTCCGGCATTTATTTCCAACCCTAATGAATGAGCTAAGTTAGCTGCTTCAACATAAGTAGCAATGGCTTTCTCTTTGTTGTTTGGAAAATCTTCAGCATACGGACCGGTATAAAATTCTATTCTATCAGTTCCGGTATCAACGGCATTTTTTATGTTTTCTAAATTGGTATCTACAAAAATAGAAGTTCTAATGTTTTGTTGCTTAAAGGTGTTTATCACTTCCTTTAAAAAATCTTTTTGTTTTACGGTATCCCAACCTGCGTTAGAAGTTAATACTCCGGGAGGGTCTGGAACTAAGGTAACTTGAGTGGGTTTAACATCCAATACCAACTCAATAAATTTAGTGTTTGGAAAACCTTCAATATTAAACTCTGTGGTTACAACCGGACTTAAATCATAAACATCTTTGTACCTTATATGTCTTTCGTCTGGTCTTGGATGGACAGTAATTCCTTCAGCACCAAATTTTTCACAATCTTTAGCCATCTGAACTAAATCGGGCAAATTTCCTCCACGAGCATTTCTAATGGTTGCAATTTTATTAATATTAACACTTAACTTTGTCATTGTAATATTTTAGTATTTTTACAAAATTGCGTATTGACTTATGTCAAAGCAATAATAAAGACAAAAGTATAAACAATTTTTAATTATGATAGCTTCTCAATTAATTACTTATGAGATACCACCATTAAAATTATCTGACAAAGGTAGTAGAGCGTTAGATTGGATGGAAGAATTTAAAGTAACCGATCTTCCTGTGGTTAATAATGGCGAATATTTGGGTATGATAGAAGAAACGCAATTATTAGATAGAAGCAATATTGACGATTTAATTAGCTCTTACAACCTTATGTTTAAGAAGCCTTATGTTCACGAAAACCAGCATGTTTTTGAGATTATTTCATTAATAGTTCAAAATGAAGTGGATTTATTACCGGTTTTAGGTGCTAATGATAAGTTTTTGGGGATTATCACTATTAATAGTATTTTAAAATTCTTTTCAGAAACAGTTTCTATTGCCAATCAAGGGAGTATTATTACTATTCAATTAAACATAAATGATTATTCATTAGCAGAAATTGCCAAAATTGTTGAATCTGATAATGCTAAAATATTGGCTTCATTTATTACTTCACATCCTGACTCTACTAAGCTGGAAGTAACCTTAAAAATAAATAAAAACGAAATTACCAGAATATTAGCCACCTTTGAGAGGTTTAATTATACTATCACCGCTTCATATAACGAAACTGATTATCAGAAAGATTTACAAAACAGATATGATGAATTCATGAGGTTTTTAAACCCTTAATTAAATGCTTTTTCGCTCCACTTATTTTTATCCAATAGTATGGATGTTGTTGCTCGTGTTGCTTGTTTTTAAACCAACAAAAGCAAGTGCAGAAGGTATCGATATGGATACAGCTGTTGTAGTGGTAGAATATAAAATCATAGGTAATAAAACCACTAGAAATCATATTATTGAAAGAGAGTTTCCTTTTAGTATAAACGATACTATTTCTAAAAATAAGCTTAATTACATTACGGAAAGAACACAAAGTAATTTAATGAACACCTTGCTTTTTAATTTTGTAAATGTTGATGTAGTATATTTTACTGATGAAATTATTTCTATTTATGTTACTGTGGAAGAACGTTGGTATTGGTGGCCATTACCAATTTTTGAAGTGCAAGAAACGAACTTTAATACCTGGTGGGAAACTAAAAATTTTGATAGGGTAAACTATGGGCTTTATCTAGCCAAAGAAAACTTTAGAGGAAGGAAGGAGCGTTTGGTGTTTAAAGCTCAAGGTGGTTATACCGAAAAAGCGGAGTTTCGTTATCATGTTCCTTATCTTAATAAAAAGCAAACACAAGGTTTTATGGTGGGGTTTAATTACAACAGAAACCATGAGGTAATGTATGGAACCACTGATAATAAGAGGGATTTTGTAAAAATGGATGAACTTTATTTGCAAGAACAATTTGTTTCCAGAATAAATTATGAGTATCGCCCTAAGTTATATAATTTACATTCTTTTGAAGTAAGACATCATTACTTTAGTATTGCTGATACTGTTTTTGCTCTTTCGGATGAATTTTTAGAGAAGAAAGATAACAATACCAGTTTGTTTAGTTTTTTATACTCTTTTAAAAGAGATAAGCGAAACTTTAAAAGTTATCCTACAAAAGGATATTTTGCTGAATTTAATGTGATTAAAAATGGATTTGGAATTTCTGACCATGGGATAGATGCATTGTACGGATTGTTTTCTCTACGTAAATATTGGAAAATGGGTAGCAGAACTTATTTTGCTGTATATACCAAAGGCAAATATTCGTTAGAACGTCCGCCATTTTATTTGTTGGGTGGATTGGGTTATAACAATAACTTAGTAAGAGGTTATGAGTTTTATGTAATTCATGGGGAGCATTACGGATTAGCAAAAACACAGTTTAGGTATGCCTTAGTAGATAATAAAATTACGTATCTACCTTTTTTGTTTTCTGAGAAATTTAAGAAAGTACCCCTTTCTGTTTATTCAGGGTTGTTTTTCGATACAGGTTATGTATATGACCGAGAATTGAGTAAAACAAATCCTTTGAATAATACACATCTGTATAGTGCAGGAGTGGCGTTAGATTTTGTTACCTATTATGATGTCGTTTTTAGAGTAGAATATAGCATAAATCATTTAAACGAACACGGTTTATTCCTTCACTTTGTAGCTCCTTTGTAGGATTTCTTAGCGTACCAAACCCCGCCAATTCCGGCTATAATAAGTAATACGGCAATAATTTCTGCTTGTGTAGCTTTCATTCCCAAAATATTATAATCAGGATTAATTCTTATTTTTTCTATCAGAAAACGTTCAATACCATTAAAAATAAGGTAGAAAGAAAACATCACTCCGGGGGTAGTTATTTTTTTTCTGAAAGCCCATAAACCACCAAAAATCATGAAAGCCATTACCGTTTCGTAAAACGGAGTAGGCCAAACAGGAGTTGCTAATTCGTAGCAATATTTACCTTCACAACCGGCAATTAAAATTCCTTCACCATTCACATTGTGAGGATAAGTAAAAGACCACATCCAATCAGGTAAAAAGCTTATTGCTTCCGGTATAGGTAATTCGTTGGTGGTTCCCCAATCGCCATCACCCGAAAGTTGACAACCAATTCTGCCAATTCCGTATGCGAGCATCAATCCCGGAGCACAAGCATCTATAACATGTACTAATTTTAATCCTTTTTTATGAGCATAATAGACTACAGCACCACCACCAATTATTAATCCGCCATAAATACTCAATCCCGAACCTGATAAAATTACACCAATAGGATCTTCCATTAATCTTTCTAAATCCTCAACAGCATCAAATATCTTCGCTCCTAAAATCCCACCAATAGCAGCAATAAAAGTCATGTTGCCCACATGTTGGTAAGGACGAACAACTTCTGTTACTTCTTTAGGCTCCGGTAACCTGTTTTTTTCTGCTTCTCTATATTTTAGGTAAGCTAATACAGCTGCCAACACAATTCCACTTAGTAGATTTCCTTCTAAAGACATTACGTAAGACTGTAGATCTTCAGCAGCCTGAGTATAATTTAAAATAATTCCGCCTAATTTATAACCAATAACAAAACCGAAAAGTCCGTTGCTAAGAAGTTCATTTACGGATGCTTTTTTTCCTTTAATAACTTTTATAGTGTCGGCAGATAATAAGCCATCAGCTTCTTTTCTTTTCATTTCTTTTACAAAAAGTAAATTAGCGGCTATAAAGGCTATGGCTACCATAAACCCAAACATGGGCAATGGAAACGAAAAAGAAAATCCGAATAAATAGTTGATTAAATCTGATAGGAATGGAAACATTTTTTTAGTTTGAAGTTTATAAGTTTAATGGTTTTAATTTTAAACCTCTAATTTGTAATTTAAAATTAACTCTCCTTCTGCAACATTTTCTGAATCAATAGTGCTTATATTAATTTGTTGTATGGTGTTTTCTAAAGCTGTCTCGTAAGGAACTTTTACTTTAATGTAATTTTCAGTAAAACCATTTAAAAAGCCTTCATGTTGTTCGGCTTCCAGTAAAACATTAAATGATTTACCTAAAAACTGCTCATAAAAATATCTTTTTTTCTTTTCAGAAAGAATGTGCAACATTTTACTTCTTTCGCTTCTTACTTCTTTCGGTACCGGATTATCTAGTTTAATCGCAGTTGTATTTTGTCTTTCGGAATAAGTAAATACATGCAAGTAGGAGATAGGCAATTCATTTAAGAAGTTATAAGTTTCTAAGAAATCTTTATCAGTTTCATCAGGAAAACCAACAATAACATCTACACCAATACAAGCGTGAGGCATTTTTTCTTTAATACGATAAACCCTTTCGGAATATAATTCTTTGAGGTATTTTCTACGCATCATTTTTAATATTTTGTTGGAACCTGATTGCAGCGGAATATGAAAATGAGGCATAAACTTATCAGATTGGCTTACAAAATCAATAATATTATTACTCAGTAAGTTTGGTTCTATAGATGATATTCTGTATCTATTAATGCCATCAACTTTGTCTAAAGCTTGTACTAATTGGTAAAAATCTTCATTTCCTTCGCCCTGACCAAAATCTCCAATATTCACACCGGTTAAAACTACTTCTTTAATGTTTGTTTTAGCTATTTTTTCTGCAACTTTAACCGTTTCGGCTATAGATTGATTTCTACTTTTACCTCTCGCCAATGGAATGGTACAAAAAGTACAAAAGTAATCGCAACCATCTTGTATTTTAAGGAAAGAACGTGTTCTGTCGCCATGAGAATAAGAAGGAATAAAATCTTTTGCTTCTTTAATTTTTGAAGCATGTACCTGAGCAATTTCGCTTTTTTCTTGCTGATTAAAATAATCAACAATTTTGAATTTTTCTGCGGCACCAAGTACCATGTTTACACCATGAATTTGAGCAATCTCTTCAGGTTTTAACTGAGCATAACAGCCAATTATGGCTACAAATGCATCAGGATTTATTTTTTTGGCTTTTTTTACTAATTGCTTACATTTTTTGTCAGCATTTTCGGTAACCGAACAAGTGTTTATTACAAAAACATCAGGTGTATCGTTAAAATCAACTCTTGCAAAACCTTCTTCTTGAAACATTCTGGCAATAGAAGAAGTTTCTGAAAAATTCAGTTTACAACCGAGGGTATATAAAGCTACTTTTTTTGTTGGGTTCATTCGTAAATTACAATTATTTCAATAAAGCTAAGGTGTTTTTAATTCTGTTGATAGATTCTTTTAGTACTTCCTCAGAAGTAGCATAAGAAATTCTTAAACACTCCGGATTTCCAAAAGCATCGCCACTAACTAATGCCACTAAGCCTTTATTTAATAAAAACATACATAAATCTGTTGCATCTTTTATCACTTCTCCGTTATAAGATTTTCCAAAGTAAGAAGAAACATCTGGAAAAAAATAAAAAGCACCTTTAGGTTGGTTCATTTTAATTCCGGGAATGTCTTTCATTAAATCATACACCAACTCTTTTCTTTTTTGAAAAGCAGCAACCATATCGTTTACAATAGAAGTGTCAGCTTCTAAAGCAGCTTCAGCCGCTTTTTGGGCAATACTACAAGTTCCAGAAGTAAACTGACCTTGCATTTTAGTACAAGCATCGGCTATCCATTTCGGAGCAGCAATAAAACCAATTCTCCAGCCAGTCATAGCAAACCCTTTAGAAACACCATTTACTACCACCACTTGGTCTTTTATAAAATCAAACTGAGCAATACTTTCGTGTTTACCAACAAAATTAATGTGTTCGTAAATTTCATCAGAAACAATAATGATATCGGGATAATTTTTCACCAATTCAGCAATTGCCAACAGTTCTTCTTTAGTATAAACGGAACCACTAGGGTTACAAGGGGAGCTAAACCAAATCATTCTGGTTTTAGACGTAATGGCATTTTTAAGTTGATCGATAGTAATTTTAAAATCGGTTTCAATAGTGGTGTTTACAATTATAGGGGTAGCTTCAGCAATTTTAATCATTTCAATGTAGCTCACCCAATAAGGAGCCAATAAAACAACCTCATCATCTGGGTTTAAAATACTCAATGCCAAATTAGTAAGAGAGTGTTTTGCTCCTGTAGAAACCACTATTTGCTCAAAAGAATAATCTAAATTATTATCTCTTTTTAATTTGTTTGCCGCAGCTTTTCTTAGTTCGGGATAGCCCGGAACTGGCGTGTAGTGCGTATAGTTTTCGTCTATTGCTTTTTTAGCGGCATCTTTTATAAGTTGAGGCGTATCAAAATCAGGTTCTCCAATGCTTAGGCTAATTACGTCTTTTCCTTCAGCTTGTAGTTCTCTACTCAGCCTTGTCATAGCAAGGGTTTGTGACTCGCTTAAGTTGTTAATTCTGTTGGATAATGTTTTGTTCATAAAGCAAAATTAAAGTGGCGAAATTACTGAAAATTGATGTTATAAATCTTATTTCAATAGCTAACATTAAGAAATTGAAGCACAAAATATTTCTTGAAAATGAGAAACTGAAGGGTTAATGTTCAAATGATAATAACCATTTGATAGCTTTTTCTTCATTATTAAACATTTTGGTTGGAGTAGCCGGTTTTTTAAATTTAATAAAAAAATTAGCTAATAATACAGTCATTAGTGAGCTTGTTAAGATAGCCATAGCAATATTTAAATTGGTTACTTCTTTACTTGCTAAATAATCTTGAGCTGCTTTTGAAATGTGCCATATTTTACGGATATCTCCGAGTACTAACATTTTTTTTCCTTGTTGAATTTTTTCTCTGGCTTTTTTGTTGGCAATAATGTGTTCTAATTCTACAATAACATCTTTTTTAAAAGCAATGTACAAATAATCTTCTCTAAGCTCTAAAATGGCTGTTTCGGTTTCTATATAATCAATTGCTATCACAAAGGTTAAATATTAGTCAGGTTGGATTTATCGATAAAAATAAGCAATTTATAGCTTCATTCTAGCATTTGGTATAGAATTTTTAGAAAAGTCATGATTTTCTAAATAGCTGTAATAACCGGTAATAGCTATCATAGCTGCATTATCGGTGCAGTATTCAAATTTAGGGATGAATACTTTTATATCTTTTTTGGTAAGAGATTGAAGAGCAGTTCTTAATCCGGAATTAGCAGAAACTCCACCAGCAATAGCAATTTGTTTTATGTTTGTTTCTTCTACTGCTGTCAGTAATTTTTCCATAAGGATATCAACTATGGTTTTTTGAATTCCGGCACAAATATCTTTTATATTTTCGGTAATAAATTCAGGGTTGCTTTTAAGTTCTTTTTGTAAAAAGTATAGGATAGAAGTTTTTAATCCACTAAAACTAAAATTCAATCCATCTACTTTTGGGTGAGGAAATGAAAATCTGTCAGGATTTCCTTCTTTAGCATATTTATCAACCAATGGACCACCGGGATAGGGTAGTTGAAGCATCTTGGCAACTTTATCAAAAGCTTCTCCAGCAGCATCATCAATGGTTTCGCCAATAACTTTCATTTTAAAAAAATCGTCCACCTTAACAATTTGCGTGTGTCCGCCACTTACCGTTAAGCACAAAAATGGAAATTCTGGCATTTCTTTTTCTTCATCCAATTCTTTAATAAAGTGAGCTAAAATGTGTCCTTGCATGTGGTTTACAGCTATTGCAGGAATGTCTAATCCAATTGAAAGTGTTTTGGCAAAAGAGCTTCCTACTAATAAAGACCCTAATAACCCCGGTCCATTAGTGTATGCCACAGCAGTAATATCATTTTTACTTATGCCTGCTTTTTTTAGAGCAGCATCTACTACGGGTACAATGTTTTGCTGATGAGCCCTAGAAGCAAGCTCAGGAACTACTCCTCCATACTTTTTATGTACTTCTTGGTTGGCTATAATGTTGGCAAGGACTTTGCCGTTAGAGATTACAGCAGCAGCGGTATCATCACAAGATGATTCTATTCCTAAAATTATTATGGAAGATTGATGCATTAAATGTATTTTTGAGGTCTCAAAATTAAAGTTCAAAACTATCAAAAAAAGAAATAAAATAATGTTATTTGTTGCAGCATTTGTTGTGCTTGTAGCTATTTTTCTTTCTTTGACTGTTTATAACAATGCGTTCCAAACTTTTTTAGTAAAAAAGTATCTTAATCATTTATCAAAAGAGCTTAATACTACTATTAGTGTTGAAAATGTTGAAGTTTCTTTCTTTAATAATTTAAAAATTAATCGTTTATATGTTGAAGATTTGCATAATGATACGCTTTTTTATGCCAATGAAATAGAGGCTAAAATTGGAGTGTTTTCTTTAGGGAATAATAAGATTGATATTAAAAAAATAACTTTAAAAGAACCTTATTTTAATTTACAACACCACAAAGACAGCCTTCGTAATAATTTGTTTTTTATTATAGATCATTTCTCTTCAACAGAAGCAGATGATACAACTGCAACAAAATGGGAAGTTAAATTTAATAATGTTGAAATTAATAAAGGCAAGTTTATTTATGATAATAACAGAGTAGAATCTATTGGTTATGGAGTGGATTATCAACATGTTAATATAACTTATTTAAATACATTATTAAAAGATATAGATTTTATTCCTAGTGGTGTGGCAAGTGAAATTCACAACATGAGTTTTTATGAGAAATCGGGTTTTCAATTAGATGATTTAACTACTGATTTTGCTATTTCTAATAAAGGAATTTTTGCTGAAAAGATGTTGTTAAAAACTCCTAATTCTGTTATAAATGGTGATGTTGTTTTTGCAACAGATAGTTTTGCTGATTTATCTGAATTTATTACTAATGTTGACATAGAATCACATTTTGATTCATCCAAAGTAAGTTTTAGAGACATCTGTTTTTTTACCAAAGAGTTAGATTGTTTAAATAAATATGTCATTCTGGATGGTGATGTGAAAGGAAGACTAGACAAATTAAAAGGTAGAAATTTATCTATAACTACTGATGATGGTACTTATTTTAGTGGAAACGCAGATATAAGCGGTATTCCTAAGCCGGAAGAAATTTTTATTTACTTGGACATTAAATCTTTGATTACTTCAAAAAGGAGGTTAGAACAAATTCCTTTATATCCTTTTGTTAGCGAGACGTTTATTCAACTGCCTGATAATATGAAGCACCTTGGAAATATTAATTTCAAAGGTAAGGTTTCAGGCTTTTTAAATGATTTTGTTGCTTATGGTAATTTTTCTACAGCTTTAGGTAATATTCAAACGGATTTAGCTTTAAAAATGAAACCGGATAAAACTTATTATTCGGGAAAAATAAGTACACGTAGTTTTCATTTAGGTAAGTTTTTTGAAGTACCTAAGCAAATAGGAAAAATTGCTTTAAATACTAAAATTGTAGGAAGTGGTTTTTCGCTTAAAGATATAGATGCTAAGCTTACCGGAAAAATTAAAAAGATTGAGCTTAAAGATTATCCTTATTCTAATATAACAGTTGATGGTAATTTTCAAAATCAAATTTTTGATGGTTTTCTTGATATGAAGGATGAAAACCTAACCTTTAATTTCAACGGAAGTGTTGATTTTTCAGGAGAATTACCCCATTTGCAATTTACCTCAGAAATAAAAGAAGCCAAGTTAGCTAAGTTAAATTTGATTGAGACGAAAGAAAAAATGAATACTCGTTTTTCTACTGATGTAAAAATAGATTTAATAGGAAATAATATTGATAATATCGTTGGTGAAATTGAAATGCACAACACCAATTATATTGATAAATTAGACACTATTTTTATTCCTAACACTTATTTAAAATCCATTAAAACTAATGGTTCTAAGTCTATTCAATTAAATTCAGATTTTGCTGCCATGGAAGTACATGGAAACTACCAGTTTACAGACTTTAGAGCTATAATTAATAACATTATATATACTTACCTGCCATCTCAAAATAAAGAAATTTATACTCCTGAAAAAATTACTAATAACTTCAATTTTACAGCCACTATTTTAAATACAGATATTTTAACTAAATTGTTCTTTAATGATGTTAGATTTGGCACAAACACTACTATTATTGGAGAATATAATTCTAACGCTAATCACTTAATTGTAAGTGGAAGTGCGGATAGTGTTAGTGCCTACGGAAATAAGTTTAAGACTATAAAACTAAATGGAAAAGCTGACAACAGTCAATTAGAACTTGATGTTGATATTGGTAAAGTATTAGTATTTAATGTGGATAGTCTTTTTATGAATGATTTTAAATTATCAGGAATATTGAGGGATGATAGTTTAATTACGGATATAACTTGGTTAAATGATACGTTGAGTGGAAGACCTCTTGATGCATCATTAAATAATGTTACTTATTTTCAGAGAGAACAAATTACCAGCAGTTTTAGTAATGCGTATATTTATTTAGATGATTTACAGTGGCAACTTTCAGATGGAAATACGATTGTTATAGATACGAACAGTATAAGCATCTCTAACTTTAAGTTTGCTAATGAGAATCAAAAATTAATTGTAGATGGAACCATTAGCAATGATAATACTAAACAGCAAATGGACGTGATGTTTGAAAATTTTGATTTAGGATTATTCAAGTCGTTAATTCCCCAAAATGCTGCAAAATTAGAAGGAGTTTTTAATGGAGTAGCATCGCTTAAAAAAATGAATAATGAACTACTGTTTACGTCAGATTTAAACATAAATAATTTTAAACTGAATGATTATCTAATAGGTCAAGGAAATATTAAATCTAAATGGATTACTGAAAAAGAGGCCTTAAATATCGATGCCAAATTCTTTAATGAAAGAATGCCTTCTATTATTGTTTACGGATATTATTATACCAATAAATCTGTTGAAGACAATTTGGATTTTTTAATTACACTAAATCAAACAGAACTTAATATTTTAGATGCTTACGTAAAAGATTATGTAACCGATTTAGACGGTAAAGCTACCGCTAATATTCAAGTTAAAGGAAGTATGAATGCTCCTGAATTTGATGGAAAAATTAGTTTAATAGGAACAAGCGGAACAGTAAACTATTTAAAAACTAAGTACGAAGTACCATCACTTTTAATTAAAGTAACGCCTGATATGATTTCCTTTGACAATGCACTTTTTTTAGATGAAAGAAAAAATAAAGCGTATGGTACAGCAACCTTATTTCACAATAATTTTAAGAACTTCAGTTTCGATTTGGGTATGAGGTTAGAAGATTTTATGGTACTTAACACAAATAGACTGGATAACCCTGATTATTATGGAATTGCTTTTGCTAGTGGCGTTGTTGGAGTAAATTATGACCAATATACCTCTAAAACAGGTATTGAAGCTAATATTACCACTTCAAAAAATACCATATTCAACATACCTCTTGATGGGAACGAAGAAATTGAAGAAAATAAGTACATCACTTTTGTTACAAAAATTGATTCATCAGCTTTAGCTAATATGGTTGAAGAAGAAGTTGATTTGTCTAACTACTTTATGACATTTGATTTAAAAGTTACAGATGATGCTGAAATAAGATTAATCTTTGATGAAAAAATTGGAGATATAATGAAAAGTAGGGGAAATGGTAATTTAAAATTAGAAATTAATTCCGCAGGAGACTTTTCTATTTTTGGAGATTACGTTGTAAAAAGCGGAGATTATCTTTTTACGCTTCAAAATGTAATTAACAAAAGGTTTAATCTGCTTGAGGGTGGAACAATAAAATGGAATGGAGATCCATTAGATGCTCAGGTTGATATTAGTGCATCTTATAGAACACGGGCAAGATTATATGATTTATTAATGTCTATGGATACTTCTGATGTGTTGAAAAAAAGAATTCCTGTTGACTTAGTTTTACACATGAAAAATTCTTTATTGGCACCGGATATCAACTTTGATATTGTGTTGCCTACAGCTGATGAAGATACAAAAAGTAAGGTTAAAAGTGTATTATATGTTAGTAGTCATGAAGAAAATATTCAGGAGCTAAACCGACAAGTGTTCTCCTTATTGGTATTAAATAGGTTTTTACCACCTCCGGGTGTAGATGGTGTTGCCGGAAATGCCGGACTTGAAAAAACGGCAACAAGTGAGTTGTTGTCGAATCAATTAAGTAATTGGCTCTCTAAAATTAGTAACGAGTTTGATATAGGTGTAAACTATCGTCCGGGAGATGAAATTTCCCCGCAAGAGTTTGAGTTGGCACTTTCTACACAACTACTAAATGATAGGTTAATTATAGATTCTAACTTTGGAATTGCTGATAGACAAAATGGTTCTACAGTAAATCAAAATACGAATAACCTTATTGGTGATGTGGTGTTGGAGTATAAAATTTCAAAAGACGGAAAGCTAAGGGTGAAAGCATTTAATAAATCCAATCAGTTTTCTTTATTAGAAATAAATAGTCCTTATACACAAGGTGTTGGTATTTCTTATAAAGAAGAGTTTGATAATATTGGTGAGTTTTTCAGATCGTTTTACAGCCTTTTTCAAAGAAGAATTAAAAAATAAAAAAAAGCCTTTGGGATTTTACTCCCAAAGACCTTTTCAAACCTAAAACTTTTAATTAAAAACTAACAATCATTTCATTTCAACTATTGTGCCATATTTTTTTAACGTTTATTATGGATAAAGAGAATTAAAAATTATGTAATTTTACCTCAATTCTTAAAAAGAGCACTTGTGAAAAGCTTTTCTAAACATATTCTATTTACTGCAATAGTGCTGATGTTTGTTATTGATTTATCAGCTCAAATCAATAAGGCAGATAGTTTGAAATACAACCAAGGCGATGAATATGTAGTTCCTTACGATTCTTTAAGTCCGATAGATAAACTGAATTATAATTTTAGATTTGGAGCAATGGTAATGTCTAACGGGAGTTTTGGAACCTATTACAATCCTTCGGTTACGTATCAACTTTCCAAAAAATGGAGTGTAAATGCAGGAGTTAACTATCAAAATGTAAGTGCCAATAACATGCCTATGTTTACAGATTTTGGTTATCAACCTTTTACAGGTAATATCTCTCAGTTTTATGGTTATGTTGCAGCTAAATACCAAATAGATGAAAGATGGGCAGCAGGAGGTTCTGTATTTTATAACATGACCAGCTTTACTAATCCTTATTATGCTTATGCGAGCAGCAATATTTCTCCAACGGAAAGAGTAGGTTACTCAGGTTTTGTTCAATATAAATCTCCAAGTGGTTTTACCATTAGTGGTGAAATTAGAGTTAACGATAGGTTTAACCCTTACAATAACTTTGGAGGTTTTAACTCAGGTATTGGAGCTGGTTTCGATAACAGCTTTGGTTCCTCATTTTCTACTTGGTAGAATTTCCGTTTTTAAGTTTCTTGTTCAAGGTTTAAAGTTTCCGTCATTACGAATGTAACAACGTGAAATGAAGCAATCTTTCTTATCTTTCCTTAAATACATTTACTATCGTTACAGCTAAGTTTAGTATGGTTTGCTGTGTTGGAGCTGAAGTAGTTTGTTGAATAAAAATCCAATTGTTTGAATTATAAGTTAATTTTTATATTTTTGATAGAAATAAACCTCAATTACTAATTGAGTAAAAACTGAGGTTATATATAAGTTAGCGAGGATTGTAATAAAGACCGAAACAACCAAAACACGGACTAACAAACAAGAGAAAAAAATTGAAAAAAGCACTAAATAGACAGCTTGACTTAAAAACAACCAATGGTTGCCAGAAAACTACTGAATGTAGTAAATTTACAACTGTAAGTAGTGGCCTTTTTTATCGTTCAGCCTTCAGACAAAATAACTTTGTAGCATCAATTAAAAATATAAAATATGATGCTTAACTCAACATTTATTGGCAACAAGATTGCCGAAGCAAGAAAGAAAAATGATCTTTCACAAGCAGAACTTGCTAACAAAATTTCAATTAGCCCACAAGCAGTCGGAAAATGGGAACGTGGCGAATCAATGCCCGACATTACGACATTGAATCGCCTTGCAGAAATGTTTGGGGTGGACTTAAACTACTTTTCAGACTCTTTTCAGAGTGCCACAAATGAAAAGCAGAACGAAAAACATTCAATCGGAACATCCATTGAACAATCAAATGGAGAACCCAAAAAGCGTTTTGATTGGAATTGGGATATGTCAAACGGAAATTGGGTTGATGCCGACTTTTCAGGTTTGAAAGACCTAAAGGATAAGTTCAGTTCATCCAATATCAAAAATTGCAAATTCATTAAGTCCGACCTATCAGGTTTGACATTAAAAGGAAATGCAATTGCAGATTGTGACTTTTCTCAATCGGACATTAGAAACGGCAAAATTTATGCTTCTGAGATTTCAAAGTCAACCTTCAAGGAAACCAGTTTGATTGACACAGAAATTCAGCAAAGTGAAATTAAAAACTGCAATTTTGACAATTCCAATCTATCAGGAGCAGAGTTTATTAACTCAAATTTTCAAAAGAACTCAATTGAGAATGCTGTATTGAAACATACATCTTTCAAAAATATTGGCTTTTCAGAAATAACTTTTGGTGCCAATATTGAAGATTGTTCTTTTGAAAATTGTTCATTTAAAGGAGTTAAGTTTATAAACACGACAATCGTGAATACGTTTTTCAAACACAACCGAAAATTCAATAAAGTTGAGTTTATAGACTGCAATGTGGACAAATTAACTTTTGCATTTTTGAAAAGTAATGGTGCGAAATTAGAAGGCATCACAATTATTGAAGAACCAGGCACAGACAAAAGATGAAAGAGAAAAAGCAAGAAATCATTGACGGTGTTACCATAAAATATCACACTAACGGCAAGACAATTTGGTCTAAAGGAAAAATCATTGATGGAAAATCGGAAGGTTACTGGGAATGGTATCGAATTGATGGAACAATCAAACGTTCGGGACATTTTTATAATGGAGAACCTGTTGGCGAATGGACAACTTATGACAACAAAGGAAAACCATATAAAGTGACGAAAAGATAACAACGCCCCGCTAACAGCAACTACACGCAAGCAGGGGGTTCGTGTTTCGTAGGACAGGAAAGTGC
This sequence comes from Flavobacteriales bacterium BRH_c54, assembly GCA_000961845.1. GTDB lineage: Bacteria > Bacteroidota > Bacteroidia > Flavobacteriales_E > Vicingaceae > BRH-c54. Next base: position 90,090 of record LADZ01000021.1, on the reverse strand, counting down.
AAAATTTGAAGTTCAGTTCTTCGTAGGAAGTTCAGTGCTAAAAATCCCTGCCTGCGTGTAAGTGCAAACCGTTGTGGAGCATAAAAAAAAAAGGACCTGCCCAAACGACTGACTTGTTGTCCATAGGTTTAGTCATAAAAACAAATGAAGTTATAAATTTTATATCGCATTAAAATATTTATACCTTTGCAGCAATATTTATTTAAGCTGTTATTAATGATAAAGGATACTGTTGTTTTTGATTTAATTCAAGAAGAAGAACACCGACAAAGTGTAGGTGTGGAGCTAATTGCTTCAGAAAATTATGTTAGTTCTCAGGTAATGCAAGCTATGGGAAGTGTGCTAACCAACAAGTATGCTGAAGGCTTGCCTTTTAAGCGTTATTATGGTGGTTGTGAAGTGGTGGATGAAATTGAGCAGTTGGCAATAGACAGAGCAAAAGAATTATTTAATGCAGCATGGGTAAATGTACAGCCTCATTCAGGTTCGCAAGCTAACTCAGCCGTTATGTTAGCTGTGTTAAAACCCGGAGATAAAATTCTTGGTTTCGACTTATCGCATGGTGGACATTTAACGCATGGCTCTCCGGTAAATTTTTCAGGAAAATTATATAAAACTTCATTTTATGGAGTAGATAAAATAAGTGGAAGAGTAGATTATGAAGCAATGGAAAAAATTGCTTTAGAAGAAAAACCTCAATTAATTATTGCTGGAGCTTCTGCTTATTCTCGCGATTGGGATTACGAACGTATGAGGAAATTAGCCAATAAAGTAGGTGCTTTGTTGTTAGCCGATATTTCGCATCCTTCCGGCTTAATTGCTAGAGGCTTATTAAACGACCCGCTACCTCATTGTCACGTAGTTACTACCACCACACACAAAACCCTTAGAGGACCAAGAGGTGGTTTAATTATGATGGGGCAAGATTTTGAAAACCCATGGGGAGTTAAAACTCCAAAAGGAGAGATTAAAATGATGTCGGCTATGTTAGATGGAGCAGTTTTTCCGGGTACCCAAGGTGGTCCTTTAGAACATGTTATTGCAGCTAAAGCGGTAGCTTTTAAAGAAGCATTGTCGGAAGAATACATGAGTTACTGTCAGCAAGTAATAAAAAATGCCAAAGTTATGGCTGATGAATTAATGAAAAGAGGTTATGGTGTTGTTTCCGGTGGAACCGACAATCATTGTATGTTAATTGATTTACGATCTAAAAACATTACAGGAAAAGAAGCTGAGAATTTATTGGTGGAGGCTGATATTACGGTTAACAAAAATATGGTGCCTTTTGATGATAAATCTCCGTTTGTTACCTCAGGAATTAGAGTAGGAACAGCGGCCATTACTACAAGAGGTCTGATGGAAGAAGATATGATTAAAATTGTAGATTGGATGGATTTGGTAATTACGCATAAAGATGAAAAAACCATTACTAACGTAAGAGAAGAAATAAATAATTTAATGGAGCAGTTTCCATTGTTTAAAGGGGAATAGATGGAAGTTTGAAGACCGGCTCCCGACTTCTGTCTTCATTCTTAAATTAACAACTAAATTAAAAATAATAAAAACTATGATTAAAGCAAACAACCCGGAATTAAAAAGTTGGATAGAAGTACCTGAAAACAGTGATTTTCCTATTCAGAATATACCTTTTGGAGTGGCAAAATCGGGTAAACAAGTTTTTGTAGCTAGCAGAATAGGAAATACGGTAATTAATCTTCATCAGTTGGCCAAGTTAGGTTATTTTGACGTAGATTCGGATGTGTTCAAATCATATAAATTAAATAAGTTTATCAAACTAGGTAAATCGTTTACTCGTCAGGTTAGGGATGAAATTTCAGCTATTTTTAGTCTTGAAAATGCTGCCAATAAAGATAACGACAAAATTAAAGCAGCTTTATATGCTATTAATGAAGTAGAAATGCTGATGCCTGTTAGAGTTGGAGATTATACCGATTTTTATTCCAGTGAACAACATGCTTATAATGTAGGCTGCATGTTCAGAGATCCAAACAACGCTTTGCTTCCCAACTGGAAACATATCCCTGTTGGTTATCATGGAAGGTCGTCATCAATAGTAGTTTCAGGAACACCTATACACCGACCAAAAGGGCAACAAAAACCAAATGATAATGAACCTCCTGTGTTCGGTCCTTGTAAATTGTTGGATTTTGAGTTGGAAATGGCTTTTGTTACTTACAATGGAAAAGCGTTAGGTCAATCTATTTCTACAAAAGAAGCAGACGATTACATTTTTGGAATGTGTATTTTTAACGATTGGAGTGCCAGAGATATTCAAAAGTGGGAATACGTACCACTCGGACCATTTTTAGCTAAAAACTTTGCTTCGTCTATTTCACCATGGATAGTAACTTTAGATGCTCTTGAACCTTTCAGAGTTGAAGGACCTGTGCAAGAACCAAAAGTGTTCGATTACCTACAATATGAAGGAAATAAACACATCGACATTAATTTAGAAGTAGCTATTCAACCTGAAAATACAAAGGAAAAAGTAGTTTCTAATTCCAATTATAAATACATGTATTGGAACATGAATCAACAATTGGCTCATCATACCGTTAATGGTTGTAATATAAAAGCCGGAGATATGATGGCATCGGGAACAATTTCCGGAAATGATGAATCTGCTTATGGTTCTATGTTAGAAATTTCTTGGAAAGGAAGTAAAAGTGTTGCTATGCCTGATGGTTCTGAAAGAAAATTTATTTTAGATAACGATACTGTTATTATGCGTGGTTTTGCACAAAAGAATGGTGTTAGAGTTGGGTTTGGTGAAGTAAAAACCAAGGTATTACCAACGGTTTAAGAAACCAAATCAAAAATAAGCTTTCATAGCTTCAATAAAATCAGCTGGTGCAGCACATGGTCGTTGTGTATTTTTATTGATAAAAACCAAGGTTGTAGCTGCTTCATTAATCAACTCGTTTTTTTCGTTAAAGGTTTGGTAAGTGAATGAAATACGAGCTTTTGGTAGCTCGCTAATGGTGGTTTCTATTCTCAATTCATCATCGTAAAAAGCAGGTTTGTAGTATTTTATAGAAAACTCTAAAACTGGTAAAGCAATGCCTTCATCTTCCATTCTTCGATAGCTAAACCCTAATTTTTTGATGGCTTCTACTCGAGCTACTTCAAAATAAGTAGCATAATTTCCGTAATAAACATAGCCCATCATATCAGTTTCGGCATAGCGTACTCTAATTTTTGTTATTGATGTGTACATAATATAAAATTGATGAAAAATTTACGGTAAAGTTCGTAATTTGGTCAACTCAGGCAAACTTATTAGGGAATAACATGCAGTTTTTTTTTACAACATACCAATTTTCAGCTATTAAGAAAGTGGTTGTAGCAGTTTTTATTACACTTCTCCTTGCTTGTCAACCTGCTGTTTATCAAAAAACTCAAGACTCTTCCATTAACATTATTGAAACAACAACAGAGCATCAACAGGCAACAGTTTTAATTTCTCCTTATAAAGAGAAGTTAGAAAAAGAAATGAATGAAGTATTGGTCTTGTCTGCCGAAGAGTTTCCTAAAGAAAAAGGTAAGCCCGAAACCAAATTAGGCAACTTAGTGGCTGATTTAAGTATGGAAATAGCTCAAAAAATGCATGATGGAAATATTAATTTTTGTTTATTGAATTTTGGTGGATTAAGAACTTCTCTTCCTAAAGGAGAAATTACCCGAGGCAAAATCTTTGAATTAATGCCTTTTGAAAATGAGTTGGTGGTAGTTAGTATTAGTCAAGATAGTTTGAATAGTTTAATAAATTACTTAAATAGAGTTGGAGGACAACCTGTTTCTGGAGTTAAAGTTAAATTTTCTCAAGATAATCAAGAGGTGAAATATAAATATCGAAAAAATGATAAATCATTAAATACAACCTATGAAATATTAACATCCGATTACTTAGCCAATGGAGGTGATAACATGACTTTTTTTCTAAATCCCATTAGCTATGAAAAAGTGGGAATAAAGTTAAGAGATGCCATTATACAATATTGTGTAGAACAACACGCACAAGGAAAGCAATTAAACGGAAAAATAGAGGGGAGGATAATTTATGAGTAACAGAAGAACCTTTATAAAACAATCTTTTTTAGGTGGTGTATCTTTGCTTGGAGCTGCTGCATTAAATCCGCTTTCGGCTGCCATCCTTAAAAAAAGCCACACAAAAGTTACTATATTACATACTAACGATGTGCATAGTCATATAGAGCCTTTCCCGAGTAACGACCCTAAATATCCTAATATGGGAGGAGCGGCAAAAAGAGCTGCTTTGATAGATCAAATCAGAACAGCAGAAAAAAATGTATTATTGTTGGATGCCGGAGATATTTTTCAGGGGACACCTTATTTTAATTTGTATGGTGGAGAATTAGAGTTTAAATTAATGAGCTTAATGAAGTATGATGCCGCGACTATTGGTAATCATGATTTTGATAATAGTATTGAAGGACTAAATAAAATGTTGCCTCACGCTAATTTTCCATTTTTAAATGTGAATTATGACTTTTCTAATACCATATTAAATGGAAAAATCGCTCCATATAAAGTAATTGAAAAAGATAATGTAAAAATTGGCATTTTTGGTGTTGGAGTCGAGTTAGCTGGTTTGGTAGATAAAAAATTATATGCCGAAACACAATATAGTAATCCGATAATTGCTGCAAACAATACGGCAGAACATTTAAAATATAATGAAAAATGCCACTTAATTATATGTCTTTCACATTTGGGATATGCGTATAAAAGCAATAAAGTTTCTGATAATGTGTTGGCTCAAGAAACAAAAAATATAGATTTAATAATTGGAGGACATACCCATACGTTTTTAGATAAGCCAACTAGTATTAAAAATAAAGCAGAAAACATCACTTTAATTAATCAAGTTGGCTGGGCAGGGCTTTATTTAGGTAGAATAGACTTTTATATCAACCCATTAGATAAAGCTTTTACATTAAATAATGATAAAATAGGCGTTATCTAAGTAAAAAAAAAATAAAAAACAATAGATAAAAATTTTTTTTTTCATTTTTTTATTCAAATATTTGTTAGCACAAAAGAGAGGTGGTTTTTTAAACTAAAAATCATTGATTTTAAACAGCTTATTAAATTTATTTTAATTAATTTAGACAGCCGTTTCGCAACAGTTTAAAAGAGCTTTGACTCTTAAGGATTTAGAGAGAAATTAGTAAAAACATAAAAATAGGAGTTATTAAAAATGGATAAAAACTTTACTTCAGTATGGGAAAATTGCCTTCAGGTAATAAAAGACAATGTTAGCTTACAGAGTTACAAAACTTGGTTTGAACCCATTGTTCCTGTTAAACTGAAAGACAAAGTACTTACCATTCAGGTTCCTAGCCAGTTTTTTTACGAATGGTTGGAAGAACATTACGTATCCATCTTAAAGAAAACCATAAAAAAAGAATTAGGTAATGAAGGAAGGTTGGAATACAGTATTGTAATAGAAAATAATAACAAAACTAATAATCCATATACATTAAAAATTCCTGCTACCAATAAACCGCATATTAAAAACAATCCGGTAAATATGCCCATAGACTTAAATAAAAATAAGTCTATAAGAAATCCATTTATCATTCCAGGAATTGCTCATTTAAATGTAGAATCTCAATTAAATCCAAATTATTCTTTTGATAATTTTGTTGAAGGAGATTGCAACAGATTAGCACGTTCTGCCGGTTTTGCAGTTTCTAACAATCCTGGAGGAACCTCTTTTAATCCATTATTAGTATATGGTGGAGTAGGTTTAGGAAAAACGCATTTGGCTCACGCTATTGGTATTGAAGTAAAAAATAAATTCCCAAATAAAATTGTATTGTATGTTTCTTCAGAGAAATTTACCCAACAATTTATTGATGCAGTAAAAAATAATGAACAAAATGATTTTATACATTTTTATCAAATGATAGATGTGTTAATCATTGATGATGTTCAGTTTTTTGCAGGAAAAGCTAAAACACAAGATGTTTTCTTCCACATATTTAACCATTTACACCAATCAGGAAAACAAATTATTTTAACTGCTGACAAAGCTCCAGTGGAAATAATTGGTATGGAACAACGATTATTATCTCGTTTTAAATGGGGGTTAGCTGCTGATTTGCAATCGCCTGATTTGGAAACTAGAATAGCTATTTTAGAAAAGAAAATGTATAGCGAAGGGTTAGAATTACCTAAAGATGTTGTTGAATACATTGCTTATAGTATCACTACCAATGTTAGAGAATTAGAAGGTGCCTTAATTTCTATTTTAGCTCAATCTTCTCTAAACAAAAAAGCAGTAAATATTGATTTGGCTAGACAAATGGTGGATAAGTTTGTTAAAAATACAGCCAGAGAAGTTTCTATAGATTACATCCAAAAAGTAGTTTGCGATTATTTTGATATGCCTATTGAAACCTTAAAATCTAAAACCAGAAAAAGAGAAGTAGTACAAGCTCGCCAAATAGCCATGTATTTCTCTAAACAAATGACAAAATCTAGCTTGGCTTCTATTGGTATGCATTGCGGAGGAAAAGACCATGCAACAGTATTACATGCTTGTAAAACAGTCAATAATCTTATGGATACCGATAAACGTTTTAGAGGTTATATCGAAGAATTGAAAAAGAAAATTAGTTTACAATAACATAAACTTAAAATTTGCACTAACTAAACAGGAATTTCTTAACTAAGAGATTCCTGTTTTTTGTTTATTTCCTTATGTTTAATCGATTTGATAAACCGTCTTCAATCTATAAACCAATGAGCAAAAAAGTTCAAAAGGTGTTGTTTTACATCGTGATTGCACTTTGTATTTTTATTACAGGCTATCTATTTTCATTTTACATTTAATTATTTAGTCAACTTCAATTTAACTTAGCTAATTTTGCTTTATTAATGAACTCAATTAATCATATACTTAGCAAAGAAGATAAGCCCATTATTATTAGTGGGCCTTGTAGTGCCGAATCTGAAGAGCAGTTAATACAAACAGCTATTGCTTTAAAAGCACTTAATAAAGTTGATGTGTTAAGAGCAGGAATATGGAAACCACGAACAAAACCCGGTAGTTTTGAAGGAGTTGGATTAGAAGCGTTAAAGTGGTTACAAAAAGCAAAAGAAACTACTGGCTTAAAAACAGCTATAGAAGTTGCCAATACCCAACATGTTGAAGAAGCATTAAAATATGATGTTGATGTACTGTGGATAGGAGCTAGGACTACTGTTAATCCTTTTGTAGTTCAAGAAATTGCAGATGCGTTGCACGGAACAGATGCTACAGTCTTAATAAAAAATCCAATAAATCCCGATTTACAACTTTGGGAAGGGGCAATAGAACGTTTTTCAAAAGTAGGAATTACTAAAATTGGAGCTATCCACAGAGGGTTTTCAAAATATGGCGATTCGTATTATAGAAATCCTCCTCAGTGGCAAATTCCTATTGAGTTAATGCAGCATTATCCGAATTTAACTATGATTTGCGATCCAAGTCACATTTGTGGAAAACGAGATAATCTGTTTGCTGTTGCTCAAAAAGCAATGGATTTAGATTTTGATGGATTAATGATAGAAGCTCATCTCGATCCGGACAATGCGTTAAGCGATGCTTTGCAACAAATAACACCTCAAACATTAGAGAAGTTTGTTAACCAGTTGGTTGTTAGAAAAACAAAACTAAGCCCAACACTCACAACAGAACTTGATAAAATAAGAAGAAGTATAAATGTACTTGATGGCGAATTATTGGACGTGCTTTCAAAAAGAATGGAATTGATTAATGAGTTAGCTCAATATAAAAAAGAAAATAATATTCAGATTTTACAACCCAAACGTTGGGAAGAAATTTTATTAAAAGCATTGGAAGAAGCTAAAGAAAAAGGATTGAGCGAACGATTTATTAGAAATTTATTTACAGAAATTCATATTGAATCCATTAAGCTTCAGAGTAAGATAATGAATGAAGAAAACTAAAAAGTAAGAGGATGCAAAAAGTATTATTTGTTTGTTTAGGAAATATTTGTAGGTCTGCAATGGCACAAGGTGTTTTAGAAGCTAAAGCCAAAGAATATGGAGTGAATTTATTGGTAGATTCTGCGGGAACATCCGATTATCATGTTGGAGAAGCTCCAGACAAAAGAATGCAAGCTAAAGCATTAGAGTATGATATAGATATTTCTCACCAACAAGCAAGGCAATTTACTTATGTTGATTTTCAGGAGTTTGATTATATTTTTGCGATGGATAGTTCTAATTACAATAATATTTTAAATCTTGCTAAAACCGATACGGAAAAGCAAAAAGTAACACTATTTTTAAATTTAGCTCATCCAAATGAAAATAGAAATGTACCGGATCCTTATTATGGAGGAGAAGCTGGCTTTGAAGAAGTTTATCAATTATTAGACAATGCTTGCGAGGTATTTATAAAACAAATCAATAATAATGGAAAATAAAGGAACACTATATTTAATACCTACCACGTTGGGAGAGGCTGATTATGATAAGGTTATTCCATCATTTAACAATACTATTTTACAAGAAATAGATGTTTTTATTGTAGAAAATATTAAAACTGCTAGAAGGTTTATTAAAAAAACGGCACCTGATAAAGTAATAGACGACTTGGTTTTTTATGAAATAAATAAAAGAACCAATTTAGATATGTTGCCCACTTTTCTGAAACCAATAGATGAAGGAAAAAATATAGGTGTTATTTCTGATGCCGGTTGTCCTGGTGTTGCTGATCCCGGAGCAGATGTTGTTGCTTTAGCACATCAAAAAAACATAAAAGTAGTTCCGTTGGTTGGTCCTTCTTCTATATTACTTTCCCTAATGGCAAGTGGATTTAACGGACAAAGTTTTTGTTTTAATGGTTATTTACCTAAAGAGAAAAAAGATAGGGTAAGAAAATTGAAAGACTTAGAAAGAATGGCTATTGCTCAAAAGCAAACGCAACTTTTTATCGAAACGCCTTACAGAAATCAACATGTATTAACCGATTTATTAGCCAATTGTAATCCTAATTCAAAGTTGTGTATTGCGGTAGATATAACAATGGCTTCGGAGCAGATTGTTACCAAAACCATTGCAGAGTGGAAAAATACAGTTATTGATTTGAATAAAAGACCGTGTATCTTTTTACTAGGATAGTAGTAGATTAAGACAATCCACTAATTTTACCATCATTATCAATAAACATTCCTTCAGATGCCGGAATAACCGGTAATCCCGGCATACGCATCATGTTGCCTAAAATAGGGATGACAAAACCCGCCCCCGATGCAAATTCAAATTCTCTAACGTTAATGGTGAACCCTGTTGGTCTACCAATTAAACTTTCATTATCAGAAAAAGATTTTTGAGTTTTAGCCATACAAATAGGGAATTCACTCATGCCTAAGCTATCTAATTTTTTCAAATCGGTAATGGCTTTTTTAGAATATTCTACACCGTCAGCTCCATAAATATTTTTAGCAATAATTTCAATTTTTTCTTTAATAGGAAGTTTCCAATCGTAAAGTGGTTTAAAGTTATTTTTGCCACTTTCAATTTCGGTTACTACAGCTTGTGCTAGGTTGGTCATGCCATCGCCACCTTTAGCAAAACCTTCGGCAACAATGGCTTTTACGCCTAAATCGGCACATCTATCTTGAATAAGTTTTACTTCCTCAGCACTATCAGTAGGGAAAGCATTAATAGCAACCACTGGGTTTAATCCGAATTTTTTACAGTTTTCTATGTGTTTTTCGAGGTTAGCAAAACCATTGCTTACTCTTTCAACACTAGCATCGTTATACTGTTCTTTGGTAGCTCCTCCATGGTGACGTAAAGCTCTTATGGTGGCTACCAAAACTAGTGCTTTGGGTTTTAATCCACCGGAAACACATTTAATATCTAAGAATTTTTCAGCACCTAAATCAGCACCAAAACCAGCTTCTGTTACTACATAATCCGATAAAGATAATCCCATTTTGGTTGCTAAAATAGTGTTCGTACCTTGAGCAATATTAGCAAACGGACCACCGTGAATAATAGCTGGGTTTCCTTCTAAGGTTTGGACTAAGTTAGGTTTAATAGCGTCTTTAAGTAAGATAGCCATTGCGTTTTCAGCTTTCAAATCTCTAGCATAAACAGGCTTTTTATCGAAAGTAAATCCAATAAAAATATTTCCTAGTTTATTTTTTAAATCTTCAAAGTTTTCAGACATACATAAAATTGCCATTACCTCTGAAGCAGGGGTAATGTTAAAACCATCTTGTCTGGGAATACCGTTTCCGGTACCACCTAAGCCAATAACAATTTCTCTTAACGACCTGTCATTCATGTCCATTACTCTTTTCCAAACAATGGTTCTGGGGTCTATATTTAAATTATTGGTTTTATTTTGAATATTGTTATCTATTAAAGCAGATAAAAGGTTATTGGCTTTTTCTATTGCAGAAAAATCTCCTGTAAAATGCAGGTTAATATCTTCCATAGGAACTACTTGAGCATAACCACCACCGGCAGCTCCACCTTTAATTCCAAAAACAGGTCCCAAAGAGGGCTCCCTTAAAACCACTGTAGTTTTTTTTCCAATTTTATTAAGTCCTTCGGTTAAACCTATAGAAGTAGTTGTTTTTCCTTCTCCAGCAGGAGTAGGAGTAAGAGCTGTAACTAAAATTAAATTGCTTTTATTAATGTTTTCCTGACGTATAAGGTTTAAAGGAAGTTTGGCCTTATATTTTCCATACATTTCAATATCATCTTCATTTATATTTAAGTAAGAAGAAATTGCTGTAATGTGTTTTAGCTTAGTATTTTGTGCTATTTCAATGTCAGAAGGAAATCCCATATTTTTATATTTTTAAGTTTAAAAGTTAAAAATAGGAAAATTTTATTCAGCCACAAATATTTGATTGTCGAACTTTATAAGATTAACAAATAACAGTTAACGAATAACTTTTTTAATCTCCTAAGGCTTCAAGTTAAGTTGGTGCCCCATTTTACTTTTTTTAGTTTTAAGGTAACTTTCGTTATGTAAATTAGATTCAATTTCTAAGGCTACATTATCCACTATTTCAAGACCATAACCCAATAAACCAGTTCTCTTTTTTGGGTTATTGCTCATTAGTTTCATTTTGGAAACGCCTAAATCACGTAAAATTTGAGCTCCAATACCATAATCACGTTCATCCGCTTTAAAACCTAGTTCTATGTTTGCTTCAACAGTATCTCTACCTTCTTCCTGAAGTTTGTATGCTTTAAGTTTATTCATTAAACCGATGCCTCTTCCTTCTTGATTCATGTAAACTACTACACCTTTACCTTCTTTTTCAATCATTTCCATTGCTTTGTGTAATTGAGGACCGCAATCGCATCGGCAAGAGCCAAATATATCGCCTGTCATGCAGGACGAGTGAACTCTAACTAAAACAGGTTCATCTTTTTCCCATTCTCCTTTAAAGATGGCTAAATGATCCATATCATTAGTTGTTTGCTTGTAAGCTGCCATTTTAAAATCGCCATACTCCGTAGGTAAATCAATAGTAACTTCTCTTTTAATTAATGTTTCGTGTTGTAAACGATAAGAAATTAAATCTTTAATGCTAACTATTTTAAGTTGGTGTTTTTCAGCAATTTTTAAAAGTTCCGGAAGACGAGCCATAGTACCATCTTCATTCATAATTTCTACAATTACACCAGCGGGTTCAAAACCTGCTAATCTGGCAAAATCTATAGCCGCTTCGGTATGTCCGGCTCTTCTTAAAACTCCACCTCTTTTGGCTCTTAATGGGAAAATATGTCCCGGTTTACCTAATTGTTCTTTTCTAGTATCAGGATTAATTAATGCTTTAATGGTTTTAGACCTATCGGAAGCAGAAATTCCCGTAGTACAACCTTCGCCAATTAAATCTACAGAAACGGTAAAAGGTGTTTCGTAAGCAGCATTATTTTGATGTACCATTAATTCTAATCCTAATTCATCGCATCTATCTTGAATTAATGGAGCACAGATAAGTCCTCTACCGTGTGTTGCCATAAAGTTAATCATTTCAGGAGTTACAGCCCTTGCTGCTGCTAAAAAATCACCTTCATTTTCTCTGTCTTCATCATCAACAACAATAATAATTTTACCATTTTTGATATCTTCAATCGCTTCTTCTATTTTGTTTAATTTTGCTTCCATTAAGTTGTATGAATTATTTTCAGCAAAATTACTAAAATTGAATGGTGATAATTCGTTAAACAGTTATAAATAGACATAGAATTTTAAATAATGGCTAGGGTTTTAGCAATAGATTACGGACAAAAAAGGGTGGGAGTAGCTGTAACGGATGATTTACAGATTATTGCCAGCGGCTTAACAACTGTTCATGTAAAAGATATTATTACCTTTTTGGAAGATTATCTTACTAAATATGAGGTAGAAACTATTGTGGTTGGTTTAGCAATAGATTTAAAAAATCAACCTGCCCAATCGGCTAGGTTTATAGAACCTTTTGTTAAACACATTACCAAAAAATTTCCGATGATAACAATAGAAAGAATTGATGAAAGGTTTACTTCAAAAATGGCTTTTCAGACTATGATAGATGGTGGTTTAAAGAAAAAAGCACGACAGAATAAATCCTTAGTAGATCAGATTAGTGCTACTATTATTTTACAAAGTTATTTGGAACAGAAAAAAGGATCAATCTAATAACTTTACTTTCTTTAAGCTTAATAAGTTAATTGGATTAATGCCTAAATTTTCTACATTAGGTTGTGTTAGCCTTACTACTTCATCATAATATAAAATTACTACAGGAGCTTCTTCTATTATAATGTTATCCATACGTTGGTAATAATCGTAACGGATAGAATCGTTGGTTTCTTTTTGAGAAAGTTCATATAAATTATCGAATGCTACATTTTTAAAATGGGTGTAATTTGGTCCGTGAGGCGTAAAGTTTTTACTATAAAATAAAGCCAAATAATTTTCAGCATCAGGATAATCTGCTATCCATGATTTTCTAAAGAAATTTAATTTAGAACGGGCTACTAACTCTCTATGCGTGGTAGCTTGAACAATATCTACTTTCACCTTTATACCTATTTCTCCCAATTGATGTTGAATGAATTCACACAAATCAACATAATTAGCAGTAGTAAAGAGTGTAATTTCCGGCATACCTTCTCCATTTGGATAACCTGCTAAGTAAAGTAACTCTTTGGCTTTTTCAGGATTGTAGTTATAACCTTTCACTTTTTCCTCATCATAAGATGGTAAGCCTTTTGGGACAAAGCCTGCTTCAGCGGGAGTTCCAATGTTTTTTCTTAAGTAAGAAATCATTTGTTTTCTGTCAAAACCATAGTTAATGGCTTGTCTTACATATTTTTTTTTCAAAGGACTTTTGTTTACAATGTCCAATTCATCATCTACTAAAATACCTAAATATTCGGTGTTTAGATAAGGGTTGGTAAGCATTTTAACTCTATTGGTATATTCCTTTTTTAGTTTTCCGTCAGCAGTAAAAATACTTTCTTTATTATCACCATCTCTCCCCGAAACAAAGTCTAGTTCTTTATTTAAAAATTTTAAAAATTCCATTTCTTTATCTTTAACAAAGGATATAGAAATAGCATCTATATAAGGCAATTGTTTACTGTTTTCATCTTTTTCCCAATAGTTAGGGTTTTTTAATAAAACCAATTTATTGTTTTCATCCCAAACTTTAAACATAAAAGGGCCTGTACCAACAGGGTTACTTCGATAATCATTTTTATAATGTTCAACTACTTCTTTTGGAACTACAGCACAATATTGCATGGTAAGAATTCCTAAAAAAGGAGGGAAAGCTTGATTTAAGTGAATTTTTAAGGTAGTATCATCAATTGCCTCAAAAGGTTGGTAGTTAAATTCTTCTTCAAAAGCAACATTATTGAAAATCCAGGTTCCCGGTGAAGCAACCTTTGAATCTAAAATTCTATTGAAGCTGTAAACAAAATCATGAGCAGTAACTTTTCTTCCTTTACCATTTTCAAATTGTTCGTTATCATGAAAATAAATATTGTTGTGTAGGAAAAAAGTATAGGTTTTACCATCTTCAGAAATTTTCCATCTTTTAGCAATAGAAGGTTTGATATTGAGTTGGTCATCCATTTCAAGCAAACCATTATAAAGATGATTACATGCCCAAATGTTCTCGGGGTTTCTAGAAAAAGCCGGATCTAGAGAAGTAATTCCGGCAGCTTCATTGTACCTAAAAATTTTCATGGCAGCTTCATCACTCTTATCTGAGCCACAAGACCATAAAAATAATGTTATTGAAAATATTGAAAGGATGAGAACAAGTAGATTATGCTTCATAATGTATTTATGTTTTTATGAATGTAATGTTAAGCAATAATAAAAAGGAATGTAGGGTTGATTAAAGCTTGTTTTCAACACGGTTTTTAACAGTTTCTTTTAGTGTTTTCATTACTTTTTTTGCTTGTTTTTCATTTAAATCAACACCAAAAGGAATTTGCTGTTTATTAATGTTTACAGTAAGTGTATAATGATTGGAATTCCAATACGAAGAGGTCATGTTATAAACTAATTTTCCTTTGTATTTTAATGCTTCAATAGTATCTATAGCACTTAAGTCATATCTTTCAGTTACCCCTCTTTCTCCAATTTTTTTAGTGAGATAAATACTTTCTTTGTCAATAGTTATTACTTCTTTACCAAATTTCCTCCAACGGATGGCATAAATAACTTTAAACTCAAAAAACAACCAAAAGATAAGGTAAACAACAAAAAATAGTTTTGTACTGGTTGGGTAATCAAAGAAAAATTGACTAATAATGGCTATTCCACAAAGTGAAAATAATACTAACCAAGTGGTAAGCATATTTTGTTTTCTTTTATCATAAAGTGGATAAATTAAAATAGTTAGCTCATTATTTTCTTCAATATATTCTATTTTATTTTCCATTTTGTTCCATTTTTATTGCTTTTAAGGTCAAACTTCCTACTTTTTTTAACTTTTTATGTAATTTTTAACGAAAAAATTATACATTCAATAAAGAGGCATTATCTTTGTAAAAGTTCGGTGTAAATTATTTAATGTATAATTAACAAAAAAAACTAAAAAAACTATGAAAAACTTTTCAATACAATTAATCACATTATTATTACTAACAACATTTGGAAAAGCAGTTGCTCAAGATAAAAAAATTGAAGACTTGAATTTTTTATATGTTGACGAAAAGTATGATAAGTTAGTAGATAAATCTATAAAACTAATGGATGATGCTACCTATAGAAAACATCCTATGCCTTACTTGTATGCAGCAATGGGGCTCTATGAAATTTCTAAATTGCCTGAAAAATATAGTGTTGGTGAGAGAGAATCAGATTATCCTAAACCACTAAAAGATGCTGAAAAGTATATTTATAAATATGTTAAGGCTGAAGCTAAGGCTCAAAAGTATTTTGATGATTATGAGCCAACAATGGAAGATTACAAGGAATTTTTTATCAATATTGCTGATACAGCCAATAAGTTAGGTCAGCATTTGTTTTTGGTAGATAAGCCAAGAAAAGCAGCTTTGGAATATAAATATGCCTTTAAAGCAATACCAAATGACCCTGTGTTACAGCTATGGCAAGGTATAAGTGAAATTAAATCTATGAATACTGTTGAAGGTGAAAAAAGTGCCAGAGCAGCAATGGAGCTTATAGATGAAAAATTTGAACCTTCAACTGCTACCGCTGGAGTAATTTCTTCAGGAATGTTAATTTTAGAAGAATACTTTACTCAGATCGGAGATATGGAAATGGCTGCGAAAGCTAAAAAAATGGTTGATGTGTTTAAAAAATATGACCCAGAAGTACTTGATAAGAAAAAACAAGAAGAGAAAAAACAAAAAGCAAAAGAGAAAGATGTGGTGATGAAGAAGTTTTATAGCGATGAAGATGATGAAGATAATCAAGATTTGAAAAAAGGAAAAGTAATAATTGACCAAGATGCTAAAGATGCAGATAAAAAATTAGATGAAATTGAAGATGATTTTGATAATTAAATTGAATCGATAAAAAAAAACTCCTAAAGTACTTTAGGAGTTTTTTTGTGCTTAAAAATTCTTTTAGAAGATATAATTTATTTTTAACATATCCATTTTAAGTTAATCAGTAAACGCTTAGTTTTGTGGTTAAATAAATTTTAAATTAATTTATAAATAATACTTATGTCAAAACAATTAATAGAATGTGTTCCTAACATCAGCGAAGGAAGAAATGAAGTAAAGATAAAAGCTATTACAGCCGTTATAGAAACTGTTGAGGGTGTTAAACTGTTAGATGTTGATCCTGGCAAAGCTACTAACAGAACGGTAATTACTTTTGTAGGAGAGCCAGAACCTGTTATTGAAGCAGCATTTTTATTAATCAAAAAAGCATCGGAATTAATTGATATGAGAAATCATCAGGGTGAACATCCTCGTTTTGGAGCTACAGATGTTTGTCCTTTAGTTCCTATTTCAGGAATTACTATGGAAGAAACTGTAAAATATGCTCACAAATTAGCGAAAAGAGTAGGAGAAGAATTGGCTATCCCTGTTTATTGTTATGAAAATGCGGCTAAAGAAGAAAAAAGAAAAAATTTAGCTAATTGTCGTTCCGGAGAATATGAAGGACTAAAAGAAAAATTGAATGACGCTGCTTGGAAGCCTGATTTTGGGTCTGCAATATTTAATGAGCAAGTACAAAAAAGTGGAGCAACAGCTATTAGCGCCAGAGATTTTTTAATTGCTTACAACGTAAATTTAAATTCAACATCAACCAGAAGAGCTAATGCCATTGCCTTTGATATTAGAGAAGCAGGAAGATTGGTAAAAGAAAATGGAGTAGAAAAAAGAACTCCCGGAAAGTTAAAAGCAGTAAAAGGTATAGGCTGGTTTATTGATGAATATGGTATTGCTCAAATTTCTTATAACCTAACCAACATTTCAATTACCTCCATGCATGTGGCTTTTGATGAAACATGTAAAGCAGCTCAAGAAAGAGGTTTGCGAGTTACAGGATCAGAATTAGTTGGATTGATTCCATTAAAAGCCATGCTAGATGCTGCAGATTATTTTTTAATTAAACAAGAGCGTTCGTTAGGTTGTTCTGAAAAAGAAAAAATTAAAATTGCTATAAAATCTTTAGGATTAGATGAATTAAAACCTTTTAACCCTGATGAAAAAATAATTGAATATATCTTAGAAAAAGATGCACCAAAGAAATTAATTGACCTAACATTAAAAGATTTTGCCGATGAGACTGCTGCAGAATCTATGGCTCCCGGAGGTGGTTCTATTGCTGCTTATGTTGGTACGTTGGGTGTGGCATTGGGAACTATGGTTGCCAATTTATCAGGACATAAAAGAGGTTGGGATGATAAATGGGAATTTTTTTCTAACTGGGCAGTTAAAGGACAACAATACAAAACCATATTGCTTAACCTAGTAGATGAAGATACCAATGCATTTAATAAAATTATTGATGGTTTTAGAATGCCAAAAGAAACAGCAGAAGAAATTAAATTAAGGGATGAAGCGATAGAAAATGCTACTAAATATGCTGCAGAAGTTCCATTTAAAGTAATGAAAACTGCTTTTGAATCTATGGAGGTGATGCAAGAAATGATGCAATCAGGTTTACAAACTTCTCTTTCTGATGGAGCGGTTGGAATTATGTGTGCTAAGGCGGCAGTTGCAGGGGCTTATTTTAATGTTAAGATTAATGTTAAAGATATTAAAGATAGACCTTTTGCTGAAAAATTAATGGCTGATGGTGAAGCTATATTTCAACAAACAATTACTATTGAACAACAAACATTAGAATTGATTAATCAAAAATTAGGATAAAATAGACTTCGTTGAGCATGTTAATTTCATGGTTATTTTAAAAAATAATAACAGAAAAGCTGCTAAGTGTTAAAAAAATAATAATTTTAGTACCTTGTAACCATTTTAATCTTGAAGTGGTTACAAATATTTTTAACATTTAGTTTGCTTATGAAGAATCCCAATACTGATGCTGTAGATAAAAGGATAAAGGCTTTAAAGCAATATGAAATATTAGACACGCTTCCTGAAAAAGAATACGATGATATTACTCGTTTAGCAGCTTATATATGTAATACACCTATTGCTTTAATCTCATTTTTAGATAATACACGTCAATTTTTTAAATCGCATCATGGGTTAAAAATCAAAGAAACTCCAATAGAACATTCTTTTTGCGTTCATGTAATTAAAAAACCTTTTATAATAGAAGATGTCAGAAAAGATAAGCGATTTAAGAACAATCCATTAGTTACTTCAAAACCCAATATTGTTTTTTATGCAGGAGTACCTTTAACTACAGAAGAAGGTATTTCATTAGGAACTTTATGTGTTTTAGATACCAAACCAAATAAACTTAATCAGGAACAGATTCTTTCATTACAATCTTTAGCCAATCAGGTAATGCAATTGCTCATTTTAAGAAAAAGAAATAATGAAATAAATGAAAGTAAAAACTTAATTGATAATGAAACAGCAAGATTAAAAAACATAGTAGAGGCAACTCGTATAGGAACTTGGGAATGGAACTTTGAAACAGGAGAAATTAAAATTAATGAACGTTGGGCAAATATAATAGGCTATACTTTAGAAGAACTTCAGCCGGTTAATGAGAAAACTATATACAAATTTATTCACCCCGATGATATCGCATTATCTGATGAGAAAATAAAAGAATGCATAGATAAAAAAATAGTTTTTTATGATGTTGATTTTCGGTTAAAACATAAAAATGGAAATTATATATGGGTAAATGATAGAGGTAGAGTGATTAAATGGATGCCTGATGGTAAGCCACTTTTAATGACAGGTACTCATACGGATATTACAGATAGAAAGGAAGTTGAAAAACGACTTAAGCTTAGTGAACAACGATTTAAGGCTTTAATTCAAGAGGGTTCAGATTTAGTTACTATTGTTAGTTCGGAAGGTGAGTATTACTATATTAGTCCAAATTACAAACAAATTTTAGGATACACAGAAAAAGACTTAATAGGAAATAATGCATTTAATTTTTTTCATCCGGAAGATATTGAGTTACTACAAAAAGAATTTAGCCAATTATCAAAAGATAGAAGAGTAAAATCATCTCCATATCGATTTAAAAGAAAGGATGGAAGTTGGTGTTGGTTGCAAAGTGTAGGTACCAATTTGGAAGAAGATAAAACGATTAATGGCATTGTAATTAATAGTGTTGATATCACGGATTTGGTAACTGTTCAGGAAGAGTTACAAAAAAGCAACCAACGTTTTAAGTTGGTAATGCAAGCAGGTACGGAAAGCATTTGGGATTTTAACCCTATTACCAATGAATTGTTTTTAGGGGATGGATTTAAAAGAAATTTTGGAATAGAAATAAAATCTTTAAAAGAAAATAATGAAATAATAAATGCGCACGTACATCCTGATGATTTTCCTAAGTTTATTAAAAGTTTTAAATCTACTCTTAATAAAACTCAAGAAACATCATGGTCTATGAAATATAGAATTAGAAAAGCTAATGGAGAATATGCTTTTGTAAATGATAGAGCGGTGTTTCTGCGTAATGATAAGGGAAAAGTTAACAGAGTGTTAGGTGCAATAAAAGACATTACTCAAGAATATTTTTATGAAGAATTAGAAGCAATTGAAAGGGAAGTAATGACGTTGAGTATGCAAGAAAATGCAACGTTAGAACAAGTTATCTCTACCTATTTGTTAAAATTAGAATATTTATTTCCTACTATGCAGGCTTCTGTAATGAAGGTTGTAGAAGGAAGGCTTTATAACTTAGCATCTCCTTCTTTGCAAAAAGAATATATAAAAACACTTAATGGAGTAAGTATTGGAAAATATGTTGGATCATGTGGAACAGCAGCCTATACTAAAGAAAAAGTTATTGTAGAAAATGTTTTTAATGATAAATGTTGGGAAAAATACCTTCACCTTCCTAAAAAATACAAATTTGCTGCTTGTTGGTCACAACCTATTTTTGATGCAAAAGGAAATGTAATGGCTACGTTTGCTAATTATTATAAAGCACCAAAAAAGCCAAATCAATATGAAGAATATGCCATAGATAGAGCACAACGATTGTTATCCGTATTGATATCAAAATTTAAATATTTAGAAAAAATAAAAGAAAGTAACGAACGCTTTGAGTTAGTAAACAAAGCTACTAATGATGCTATCTATGATTGGGATGTGGAAAAAGATAAGTTTTATTGGGGAGATGGATTTTATAATATTTTAGGATATGAGAAAACAGATAGCATATTTAGGTTAAGAGATTGGGGAGAGTTAACACATCCAATAGATCGAGAGAAACATCAGCAGAGTTGGGAAGCATTTTTGAAAGATGAAAGACGTCAAAAATGGATGAATGAATTTAGGTTTAAGAAAGCTGATGGAACTTACCTTTATGTAGAAGAAATTGGTCACATGTTACGGGATAAAAATGGGAAACCATTAAGAATGATTGGAGCATTAAGAAATGTTTCTAAATTAAAATTATCCGAAACACAAAAACAGGTGCAAAATCAAGTAGCGTCTATATTTAAAGATGAAAATGAATTACCGATAATTTTAGAAAATACATTAACATATATTGCTGAATATGGTGAATATCAAACAGCGGAAATTTGGTTAATGAGCAATGATGAAAAATATTTAAAACTAATGTCTGTCTGTGCTACAGATGAAAAAGCTCAAGTTTATTTAAAACATACTAAAAAAATAAAAAGGTTTAAAAAAGGAGAAGGATTACCCGGAAAAGTGTGGAAAGATTTACAAGTAGAAGTATGGGAAGATATTAATACAATTCAAAAATTTATAAGAAATGCATCAGCAAAAAAATCAGGATTAAAATCAGGTGTTGGTTTCCCACTGTTTCATAACAATAGTTTTGTTGGAGTAATGGTTTTAACTAGTAGAGATTCATTAAAGAACGAATTATACAGAACAGAAATGTTTTATCCATTAAGTAATTTTTTAGGGGCAGAAATTAAACGTAAACAACAAGAAGAAGAATTAAAATTATTTTTTAATAGTTCACCGGATATATTGGCTATTGCTTCTTCTAATGGTCACTTTCTAAAAACAAACCCGGCTTTTACAAAAATTTTAGGTTATACCGAAGAAGAATTAATTTCAAAACCCTTTGAATATTTTCTTCATCCGGATGATATGAAAAGAACAATAAAAGAATACAGTGAAACTTTAACAGGAGAGAGAACAACTCGCGGATTTGTTAATAGGTATAGAACTAAATCAGGTACATACAGGTGGATATCATGGAGTTCATCTCATATATATGGAGAAGATGGTTTCTTTTTTGCTTACGGAAGAGATGTAACAGAAATGAATGAGTTACAACAACTGTTAGAAAATACATCTAGATTAGCAAAAGTAGGAAGCTGGGAAATAGATGTAAAAAAAAATAGTGTTTATTGGTCGGGTATTACCAAAGAAATCAGAGAGGTAGAGCCGGATTTTCAACCAACATTATACAAAGGTATCTCTGGTTTTGTGGATGGAGATAGAGATGTTATTAAGAAAAGAGTTGAACAATGTAAAAAAGATGGAACACCGTGGGATGAAGAATTGAGAATTATTACCGAAAAGGGTAATTTAAAATGGATCAGAACTATAGGAAGAGCAGAGTTTGTTGATGGAGTTTGTATTAAAATTTATGGTAGTTTTCAGGATATACACGAACAGAAGTTAAATGAGATAGCGCTTAAGAAAAGTTTAAAAACATTAGAAGATTATAAATTTTCGTTAGATCAATCAGCCATTATAGCATTTACAGATAAAACAGGAGTAATAAGTTCTGTTAATGACAATTTTTGTAAAATATCTCAATACTCTAGAGAAGAGTTAGTGGGAAATACACATCAAATAATCAATTCCAAATATCATCCTAAATCATTTTTTGTAGACTTATGGAAAACCATTACTAAAGGAAAAGTTTGGCGTGGAGAAATTAAAAATTTAGCTAAAGATGGTTCCTATTATTGGGTGGATACTACTATAGTTCCGTTTTTAGATGAAAAGAATAAGCCATTTCAATATTTGGCTATTAGGTTTGATATAACAGACAGAAAGTTAGCTGATGAAAAAGCACTTTTGGCATTAGAAGAAAGAAATACTATTTTAGAAAGTATTGGAGATGCATTTTTTGCTGTTGATAAAAACTTTAAAGTAACTTATTGGAATAAAATGGCAGAAAAACTGCTGCAAACTCCTAAGAAAAAAATTCTCAATAGAAATTTATGGGATGTTTTTACTGATGCCATAGATTTACCTTCATATAAAAACTATCATTTAGCTATGAAAGAAATGAAATCTGTCCATTTTGAAGATTATTATGCACCTATAAATCGTTGGTTCGAAATAAGTGCTTATCCATCTGAAGAAGGGTTGACAGTATACTTTAAAGACACTACTGAGAGAAAAATTGCCGAAGAACAAATTCGTCAGTCTAATGAACGTTTCGAAAAAGTTACTGAAGCTACCAATGATGCTATATGGGATTGGGATATTGTAAATAATCAATTGTATTGGGGGAAAGGTTATACTACTCGTTTTGGTTATGATGTAGCCAAGAATACTCCTAATTTAGAATCATGGACAAGTAGAATACATCCTGATGATGCAGATATTGTTTTAAGATCGTTAGATGATATTATTAAAGATTCAAAATCTACAAATTGGCAACATGAATATAAATATAAAAAAGAAAATGGAGAATATACCTTTGTGATGGATAGAGGGGTAATATTAAGAGATGAGAAAGGGAGGGCAGTTAGAATGGTAGGAGCTATGACAGATATTTCTTATCAAAAAGAACATGAAGAATCCCTTAAAAAATTGAATAATCAATTATTAAAATACACCAACGAATTAGTAAGATCTAATGAAGAACTGGAGCAATTTGCCTATGTAGCTTCTCATGATTTACAAGAACCATTACGCATGGTAACCAGTTTTTTATCTCAGTTAGAAAAAAAATATAGTGACCAGTTGGATGAAAAAGCACATACGTATATCAATTTTGCCGTAGATGGTGCAAATCGTATGCGTAACATTATTTTAGATTTATTAGAATACTCTCGTGTTGGTAAAAATAACGATGAATTAGAAAGTATAGATATTACCGAAATTGTTGAACAAGCTAAAGTGTTATTAAGAAAAGTAATAGAAGAGAAAAATGCAACTATAATTTATAAAGAATTACCTGTAATAATGGCTTATCGTTCGCCAATTGTTCAGATTTTTCAGAATTTAATTGGTAATGGACTAAAATATGCAAAAGCGGATGTTGATCCTATTATAGAAGTTAGTGTAAAAGAATTCAAAAACGAATGGCAATTTGCTGTAAAAGATAATGGTATAGGAATTAAAAGAGATTATTACGAAAAGGTTTTTGTTATTTTCCAACGCTTACATAATAGAGATGAATATTCAGGAACTGGTATGGGACTGGCAATTGTTAAAAAAATAATAGGAAGTTTTGGAGGGAAAATATGGATAGAATCGGAGGAAGGAGTGGGAAGTACTTTTTATTTTACTATTAAAAAAGAGATATGAAATATAAGCAGTATTTTAATAAAGTACTAAAACCTGTAATTATCGTTTTTATTTCCGTGCTTGTAATTACACAATTTGTGGCTTATAAAATTTATTCTATTGAAAAAGCTAATGAATATAAATTAGCAGAAAAAGAAGCCGCGCATATTAAACAGCAAATAGAAACATCATTAAGTCACAGTATTACAGCTGCTAAAATGATAGCTTTTTTAGTTGAAAAAGATTTAATTTCAGATGATTTTGATTCTGTTTCTAAAGATTTAATGCAACAAAATAAATTTATAGATGCCTTGCAATTGGTAGAAGGTAGTACTATAATAAAAACTTATCCGCTTAAGGGGAATGAAGCAGTAATTGGTTTTAATATTTTCACAAATCCTAACCATAAACGAGAAGCAATAGAAGCTATTAAAAGAAAAGAACTATATTTTGAAGGTCCTTTTGAACTAAGACAAGGAGGAAAAGCTATAGTTGGCAGATTACCAATTTATAAAGACAATAAGTTTTGGGGCTTTTCTGCTATTATCATACAAATGGAAACTCTTTTTGAGGTTATTGACGTAAACATGCAAGGAGAGAATAATCAATTTATTTATCAGATTTCTAAAACCATGGATAATGAAGAAAATAATTTCTTTTTCAACCATAATGCAAAAATGAAAGAAGGTATTTATCAGCAAACTTTTATTAGATTAGGAAATTGGAATGTTTATGTAAAAGTTAAATCTCCAGAGTATTTAATGAAAGCCTTACCCTTTTCTTTATTGGGAATATTGTTTTCAGGCTTGCTAGCCTACTTTGTATTTGTTTTATCTATTCAACCAATGAAGTTAAAACTTGATGTTAAGAATAAAACTCAGGAACTGAAAAATTTAAATGTAACCCTCGAAAAAAGAGCGAAAGAACTAACCCTATCTAACGAAGAGCTAGAACAATTTGCTTATGTAGCTTCTCACGATTTACAAGAGCCATTGCGTATGGTAACAAGTTTTCTCTCTCAATTAGAAAAAAAATATGATAATCAGTTAGATGATAAAGCTAAACAATATATAGATTTTGCTGTAGATGGAGCAACTCGTATGCGTCATATTATTTTAGACTTACTTGAATATTCTCGTATTGGTAGGGATGAGGATGAAGAAGAATTAGTAAAAGTAGATATTGCAGAAATTATAGAACAAGCTAAAGTGCTACTAAGGAAAACCATTGAGGAGAAAAACGCTAAAATTATACATAAAGATATGCCTATTGTTATGGCTTACCAAGCTCCTATATTACAAGTGTTTCAAAATTTAATAAGTAATGGTTTAAAATATGCAAGAGCGGATGTTGATCCTGTTATAGAAATTAGTGCTAAAGAACTTAATA
Source organism: Flavobacteriales bacterium BRH_c54 (assembly GCA_000961845.1). Taxonomy (GTDB): domain Bacteria; phylum Bacteroidota; class Bacteroidia; order Flavobacteriales_E; family Vicingaceae; genus BRH-c54. Next base: position 65,064 of record LADZ01000021.1, on the reverse strand, counting down.
ATGAATGGCAATTTGCTGTAAAAGATAATGGTATAGGGATTAACAAAGATTATAACAATAAGATTTTTGTTATTTTTCAACGTTTACATAATAAAGATGTTTACTCAGGAACAGGAATGGGACTGGCAATTGTAAAAAAAATAATAGAAAATTTTGGAGGAAAAATTTGGCTGGAATCTGAAGAAGGAAAAGGCAGCATTTTTTATTTTACATTACCACAATAAAATTTTAATCATTAAACATGCGATTAGTAAAATAATAAAGAAAATTATTAATAATTTAGGGGACGAAGTTTATTTGAAATCAGTAAGAATAAAATAACAACTTTTTTATATAATTTATAAAAACTACTTATTATGAAAAATATACATATTTTATTAGTTGAAGATAATGAAGGAGATATTTTATTAACTACCGAAGCTCTTGAAGAAAAAAAGATTGTAAATAAAATTAGTGTCGCCAGAGATGGTCAAGAAGCATTAGATTTTATTTTAAAACAAGGTAATTACAAAGATGCTCCGCCACCCGATTTAATTTTATTAGACGTAAATCTACCCAAGAAAAATGGACATGAAGTGTTACAAATTATCAAAACTACGGAATCAACTCAGCAAATACCTGTTATCATGCTTACAACATCTTCTTCCGAAAAAGATATTAATCTTTCTTATAAACACCATGCAAATTGTTACATTACCAAACCTGTTGAGGCAGAAGCTTTTTTGGAAGCAATAACCTCTATTGAGGATTTTTGGTTAACCATTGTAAAACTGCCAAAAAAGTAATAAAATATGGAGGTAAACGCTTTAAAGTACACAGTTTTAGTAATAGAAGATAATCTTGGAGATTTTGTACTTATTCAAGATTATTTAGAAGAACATCAACCAACACCTATAATTTTAAGAGCTACAACCTTTGCAGAAGCAGCGGATGTTTTAGAGAAAACTTCTCATAAAGTTGATGCAATATTATTAGACTTATCATTACCCGATAAAAGTGGAGAAAACCTAATAGAAGAAATTCTTGTACGCTCCAAAGATATTCCGGTAATTGTTCTTACAGGTTATTCAGATGAAAAATTTGCTGTAAAATCACTTTCGTTAGGTATAGCAGATTATATTCTTAAAGATGAATTAACCGCAGTAAATATTCATAAAAGTATAATATATGGTATTGAACGTCAGAAAAGCTTGGCAAAAATTAAAACCTCCGAAAAACGTTATAGCGATTTATTTCAATTTACTCCTTTTCCAATATTTATATGCGAAAAAGATACTTTCAAAATTGTTCAAGCTAATGATAAAGCTATAAAACAATATGGTTATTCTGAAAATGAATTGCTTGATATGCCTTTCTGTAATCTATTTGCGAACCAAAATGAGTGTAAAAAATTTAATAATTATTTAAAATTAGAAAAATCTAAACCACAATTTTCTGATGCTAAAGAGTTTAAGCAAAAAACTAAAAAAAATAAAATTATAGATGTAGAAATAATTGTGAATGAGATACAATTAGAAGAGGATAAAAAATACTTGTCTATAATGATAAATGATATTACGGAAAAAAAACAATTTGAAGATAAGTTAACCAAAGCCATTATAAATACACAAGAAGAAGAAAGGTTTGATATAGGAAGTGAGTTACATGAAAATGTTTGCCAGATTTTAGCAGCTACTAAAATTAGTTTAGGCATGATAAAAGATGAAATTAATGGGGAAGCTGCTGAATGGTTGGTTCAATCTCAAGGATATATAGATATGGCAAATAAAGAAATTAGAAGTATATCTCATAGACTGGCACCTGCTTTTTATGAAAATATAAATCTTGAAGAGGCTTGTTTAACACTTATTAAAACCTTTAATCCGGAAGATAAATATAAAGTTAATTTTTTATTTGATAATAGAATAAAAGAATTGGGGTTGAATAGAGAGTTGCAGTTGAATTTGTATAGAATTTTACAAGAACAACTCAAAAACATTATTCAATACGCTAAAGCTTCAACTATAGATTTGGAAATTCTTGTAGATGAAGATCATACCTTAGTGATGAATATAAAAGATGATGGTGTTGGATTTGATTCAGAGAAAAAAATGAAAGGTATAGGTTTAGCTAATATGAAACGAAGGTCCATGCTTTTTCAAGGAGATTTTACATTGGAATCGTCACCAAATAATGGTTGCCAAGTAAGCATAGAAATCCCTATAAAAGAAAATGTAAAAGAAAAAACTAAGGTTAAATGATTTGGTAATAAATAAATACTTACATTTGCAGCCTTAAATTAAAAACATACATAATAAACATTAAAAACAATTTTAGCATGTATTTAGCATCAGAAAAAAAACAAGAAATCTTTAAAGAATTTAGCGGAGACGCCAAAAACACAGGGTCAACAGAAGGACAAATAGCTTTGTTTACCTACAGAATTAGTCATTTAACAGAACATTTAAAGAAAAACAAAAAAGACTTTAGAACTCAAAAAGCTTTGTTAGATTTAGTTGGTAAAAGAAGAAAATTACTAGATTATTACAAAGATAAGGACATTGTCAAGTACAGAGAGTTGATTAAAAAACTTTCAATAAGAAGATAATTGAAAATGATTTTTTCAAATTCGTATTAAAATTTATAAAAGGGGGAGGCAAATAGATTGTATCCCCCTTTTTGTTAAAAAAAAGTAATCAAAAAGAAAACACAAGGTGTGTTTTCATAAATTAAATAAATAATAAATAAATTATGTCAAAAATTGGAATTAAAAAATCCTATACGTTAGGCGATGGAAGGTCCATCGAAATTGAAACAGGAAAATTAGCTAAACAAGCTCATGGTTCTGTTGTTGTAAGAATGGGTAATACTATGTTATTAGCAACCTTAGTGTCTGATAAAGATGCTGGTGATGATATGGACTTCTTACCCTTAACCGTTGATTATAGAGAACAATTTGCTGCTGCTGGTAAAATACCGGGTGGTTTTTTGAAAAGAGAAGCACGCCCTTCTGATAGTGAAATATTAGTAGCCCGTTTAATAGATAGAGCTCTTCGACCTTTGTTTCCTGATGATTATCATGCAAACACTCAGGTACAAGTACAATTAATATCGTTTGACGAAAATGTATTACCTGATGCTTTAGCGGGGTTAGCAGCTTCAGCTTGTATTGCGGTTTCGGATATTCCTTTTAATGGTCCATGTTCTGAAGTTAGAGTAGCAAGACTTGGCGGAAGCTGGGTTATTAATCCTTCTCCAACTCAGTTAAAAGAAGCTGATATAGACTTAATTGTTGCTGCTACTATGGATAACATTATGATGGTAGAAGGAGAAATGAAAGAAGTTTCTGAAAAAGAAATGTTAGATGCTATAAAAATAGCTCATGATGAAATTAAAAAACATTGTCAGTTACAACTTGATTTGGCTGCTGAAGTATCGACAGCTAATCCAAAAAGATCTTATGACCACGAAAGAGTTAATGAAGATTTATATAATAGATTAAAAACTGCTTGTTATGACAAATGTTATCAAGTAGCTGCTGAATCTATTGCTGATAAAGCACTTAGAGGTCAGAAATTTGGAGCAATAAAAGATGCTTTTGTTGAAACCCTTACTGATGAAGAAAAAGAAGATAAGTTTTTAATCAGTCAATACTTTAAAAGCGTTCAGAAAGAAGCTGTTAGAAGAGTAGTGTTGGATGAAAGAAGAAGATTGGATGGTAGAAAATTAAATGAAATTCGTCCAATTTGGAGCGAAGTGGATTATTTACCTGGTTCACATGGTTCCGCTATCTTTACAAGAGGAGAAACCCAATCATTAACTACAGTTACTTTGGGTAACAAAATGGATGAAAAAATGATTGATGGAGTAACTACTGCCGGAACGGAGAAATTTATGTTACATTACAATTTTCCTTCGTTTTCTACAGGTGAAGCTCGTCCAAACAGAGGAACAAGCCGTAGAGAAGTTGGTCACGGAAATTTAGCATTAAGAGCTTTAAAACCTATGATTCCTTTTGGAGCTGAAAATCCATACACAGTAAGAATAGTTTCTGAAATTTTAGAATCGAACGGTTCTTCATCTATGGCAACTGTTTGTGCAGGAACATTAGCTTTAATGGATGCAGGGGTTAAAATCAAAAAACCTGTTTCCGGTATTGCAATGGGATTGATAACAGATGGAGGGAATGATAAATATGCTGTACTTTCCGATATTTTAGGAGATGAAGATCATTTGGGAGATATGGATTTTAAAGTAACAGGTACTACAGATGGTATTACTGCTTGCCAGATGGATATTAAAGTAGATGGACTTTCTTATCAAATTTTGGAAGAAGCTTTAGCCCAAGCCAGAGAAGGTAGATTGCACATTTTGGGAGAGATGATGAAAACCATTTCTAAACCAAATGAAGATTACAAGCCGCATACACCTAGAATTACTCAAATTACTATTCCTAAAGAAATGATTGGAGCAGTAATTGGACCAGGCGGAAAAATTATCCAGGAAATACAAGCTTCTACAGGAGCAACTATTACCATTGAAGAAAAAGACAACAAAGGTGTTGTTGATATTATGACTAATGATGGTGAAGCAATGAAAGCTGCATTAGCTAGAATTAAAGCGATTACTGCTGTTCCTGAAGTTGGAGAAGTTTATAAAGGTAAAGTAAAATCGATTACTAACTTTGGTGCTTTTGTGGAAATTATTCCGGGAAAAGACGGATTACTTCATATTTCTGAAATCAATTGGGATAGAGTAGAAAAAGTAGAAGACGTATTGAAAGAAGGACAAGAAATAGAGGTTAAACTGATTGAAGTTGACCAAAAAACAGGTAAACTAAAACTATCAAGAAAAGTACTTTTAGAAAGACCTCAAAAACAAAATGCAGAGCAATAAAATGATGTTTTGTAATAGTAAAATAATAGAGAGAAGCTGTGTTTATTTACAGCTTCTCTTTTTGTTTGTAGCTTTATCTTCTTGTTCAAATGCACAGGTTCAAATAGTTCAAGTTAAAGACTTTGGAGAAAATAAAGGAAATTTAAAAATGTACAATTATGTGCCAGAGAATTTGCCAGAATCAACAAAAGTTCCTTTGGTTTTTGTATTGCACGGTTGTACACAATCGGCAGAACAAATTGCTAGTGAAACAGGTTGGAATAAATTGGCAGATAGTTTACATTTTATAGTTGTTTATCCGGAACAACGAATGATTAACAATGCGGGGAAATGTTTTAATTTTTTCTTAGGTTTTGAATCTAAAAAAGACAAAGGAGAAGTGGCGTCTATTAAAGAAATGATAGATTATACTTTTAATCATTATCACATCGATAGTAATCAAGTATTTATTGTCGGAATGTCAGCCGGAGGAGCAATGACAAACGCTTTGCTAAATGCTTATCCTACCATTTTTAAATCGGGAGCAATGTTAGCTGCACCTTCCAATTTATTTGATAAGAATACCTTACCGCCCGAAAAACAACCTGTTGTTGCTATTGTTCAGGGAGAAGATGACATCATTGTTCCGGAAAAAAATTCCGATAAAATATTAAATCAATGGGTAGAAAAACATCAACTTGACACTACTAATAATAAGTTGTTTACCAATTATATGGGTATTGATGTGCTGTATGCACAGTATTTTTACAATGCTGATGATGAACTAAAAATCATTTTGTTAAAATCTAAAAAGGTAAAGCATAAACTTTTAATTACCGAAGGAGATTCTATTCATCAAGGAGGTAAGCACGATTTTCATACCGATGATATTGGTTTTCATTCTACTTATTGGATAGCCTCATTTTTCGGATTGACAAAAGATAGTATTCCGATAAAAAAAGTAAGTAATTAGTAGGTGATTTCAAGCATCAAAAACAATAGATTTTTACTAATTTCGCAACACTTAGTTCGTAAAGCAATAAATTATGGAAATAATAGAAAAATACACGCCTAAAAATAAAATTAGAATTGTTACAGCTGCTAGTTTGTTTGATGGACATGATGCTGCTATCAACATCATGCGTAGAATTATTCAAGCAACAGGTGTTGAGGTTATTCATTTAGGTCATGATAGAAGTGTAGATGAAGTGGTGAATTGTGCCATTGAAGAAGATGCTAATGCTATTGCTATGACTTCTTACCAAGGCGGACATGTGGAGTATTTTAAATACATGTATGATTTATTGAAGGAAAAAGGTTGCGAACACATTAAAATATTTGGAGGAGGAGGAGGAACCATTCTTCCTTCAGAAATTGAAGAATTAGAAGCATACGGAATTTGCAGAATTTATCATCCCGACCATGGTAGAGCTATGGGCTTACAAGGAATGATTAATGATATGATTGAAAAGTGTGATACTCCCACACCGGATTTACCAAAAACTGCAAGTTTAGCAGATGCTTTAGTTAAGAAGGATGTTCCAACTATTGCTCGATTAATTTCTTTAGCAGAAAACAGACATGAAGATTTTGAGAAAGCATTCTCTTCTGTTTCAACAGGAAATGCCCCTGTTTTAGGAATAACCGGAACAGGAGGAGCAGGAAAATCTTCGTTGGTAGATGAATTGGTAAGACGCTTTTTAATTGATTTTGAAGACAAAACCATAGCCATTGTTTCTGTAGATCCTTCTAAAAGAAAAACCGGAGGAGCATTGCTTGGCGATAGAATTAGAATGAATGCTATTAAAAACGAAAGAGTTTATATGCGTTCATTAGCTACTCGTCAGAGTAATTTAGCATTGAGCAAGCATGTTGCAGAAGCCATTCAAGTATTAAAAGCTGCACAATACGATTTAATTATTTTAGAAACATCAGGTATTGGTCAGTCAGATACTGAAATTATGGATCATTCGGATGTTTCACTATACGTAATGACACCTGAATTTGGTGCTGCCACGCAATTAGAAAAAATTGACATGCTTGATTTTGCTGATGTGGTTGCCCTTAATAAATTTGACAAACGTGGTGCGTTAGATGCATTGAGGGATGTGAAAAAACAATACAAACGTAATCACATGCTTTTTGAAGCTTCAGATGATGATATTCCTGTTTATGGAACCATTGCTTCTCAATTTAACGATCCGGGTATGAATCAGTTGTATAAAGTGGTGATGGATAAGTTGGTGGAGAAAACCAAAACTGATTTGACTTCTACTTTTGAAATTACAAAAGAAATGTCGGAGAAAATTTTTGTTATTCCTCCGAGTAGAAATCGTTATTTGTCTGAAATTGCAGAAAACAACAGGTCTTATGATAACTGGGTGGACGAACAAGTAGCTATTGCCGATAAATTGTATGCCATCCACAATACCATAGAAATTCTTAAAGGAAAAGATGAAAGTATTGCCAAAGTTTTACAAGCAGAATTTGATTCCTTAAAGCTCAATTTTGATCCTAAAAACTGGATTATTATTGAAGAATGGAACGATAAAGTGGCAAAATATAAAGCTCCTTTTTATAAATTTAAAGTTAGAGATAAAGAATTATCTATCTTAACCCATACGGAAAGCTTATCGCATACACAAATACCTAAAGTTGCCTTACCAAAATACAAAGGTTGGGGAGATGTGTTGCGTTGGAGCTTACAAGAAAACGTTCCGGGAGAATTTCCTTACACTTCAGGATTATTTCCGTTTAAACGCGAGGGAGAAGACCCAACAAGAATGTTTGCCGGAGAAGGTGGACCGGAAAGAACCAATAGACGTTTTCACTATGTTAGTTTAGGAATGCCGGCCAAACGTTTATCAACCGCTTTCGATTCGGTAACACTTTATGGTAATGACCCAGCTATTCGTCCGGATATTTACGGAAAAATTGGTAACTCGGGAGTTTCTATTTGTTGTTTAGATGATGCTAAAAAACTATATTCAGGTTTTGATTTGTCGCATCCGTTAACATCGGTAAGTATGACCATTAATGGTCCTGCGCCTATGTTGTTAGGCTTTTTTATGAATGCTGCAATTGACCAAAACTGTGAAAAATACATCAAAGAAAATGGCTTAGAAAAAGAAATTGAAGCGAAGATTGCAGCCATTTACAAGGAAAAAGGCACCAAACGTCCCGCTTACCAAGGTGATTTACCGGAAGGAAATGATGGATTAGGATTGATGTTGTTAGGCGTAACAGGCGACCAAGTACTTCCTGCGGATGTATATAACAAAATAAAAGCAGAAACCTTAACCAAAGTAAGAGGAACAGTACAAGCAGATATTTTAAAAGAAGATCAGGCTCAAAATACCTGTATTTTCTCTACTGAATTTGCCTTACGTTTAATGGGCGATGTACAAGAATATTTTATTAAAGAAGGCGTAAGAAACTTCTATTCTGTTTCTATTTCGGGATATCACATTGCAGAAGCAGGAGCCAACCCAATTACGCAATTAGCGTTGACCTTGGCTAATGGTTTTACTTACGTGGAATATTACCTAAGCAGAGGAATGGACATCAATGCTTTTGGTCCAAACTTATCTTTCTTCTTCAGTAATGGTATAGACCCTGAATATGCCGTAATAGGAAGAGTAGCACGAAGAATTTGGGCAAAAGCCTTAGCTAAAAAATATGCTGCCAATCCACGAGCTCAAATGTTGAAATACCATATTCAAACCAGTGGTAGAAGTTTACATGCTCAGGAAATAGATTTTAATGACATTAGAACTACCTTACAAGCCTTGTATGCGATTTATGACAATTGTAATTCGCTACATACCAATGCTTACGATGAAGCGATAACTACACCAACAGAAGAAAGTGTGCGTAGAGCCATGGCAATACAGTTGATTATTAACAGAGAGTTAGGTTTAGCGAAAAACGAAAACCCGTTACAGGGTTCGTTTATTATTGAAGAACTAACTGATTTAGTAGAAGAAGCAGTATTAACTGAATTTGATAGAATTACTGAGCGTGGTGGGGTGTTGGGGGCGATGGAAACCATGTACCAAAGAGGGAAAATACAAGAAGAAAGTTTGTATTACGAAACCTTGAAGCACAATGGTGAATTCCCGATTATTGGTGTAAATACTTTTTTAAGTTCTAAAGGCTCTCCAACGGTTTTACCTAAAGAAGTAATACGAGCTACCGAAACAGAAAAGCAATACCAAATAGGCATGTTAAATGAGCTGCACAAAGGCAATGCAAATGTAGTAGCGGAACAATTAGCCAACTTACAAGAAGCAGCCATTAACAACCAAAATATTTTTGAAGTACTAATGGAAGCCACTAAATATTGTAGTTTAGGGCAAATTACCGACAGCTTGTTTATGGTTGGTGGACAGTATAGGAGGAATATGTAGTGTTGTATCTAAATTAAAGATAACTAGAATGTATATTGATGCACATAAAATATTTATAGATTATCAAGGGCGAAATGTCGAAATTTCTTTTATGGAGGGTACAGAATCGTACCAAAAATATGGAAGAACAGTTGGAGGTGAATTAACCTTTGCTGATAATACTTCTAATCAATTCATTCCTGTGATGATTCCAAGAGGTAAAATAAATATTACTAAAGCTCAAGTGGATGGTTGGGAATCAAAATCTTTAAATGTTCAATTAGGATTGATAGTTAATCATGGCTGTGAACGTATATATAATATTTCAAAAGAGAATGTAAAAAAAATAAAATCAGAAGGTTTTTCAGTTACACATATTGAAAATAACAGTATAAAAGAAATTGGATAAGAACATTTTTACATATCTTATAGGAGCTGGTGCTAGTATTCAATCGATACCAACCGTAGCAGGATTTAAAGGAGGATTAGAGGATTTTCACGATAATTTGAGAATCAAATACTCTTTAGCAGATGAGCCTTTTTCGTATAAAAATTTTCCAAAAATAGCTGTGAGTAAAAAAGAGGCAATGGATGTTTTTTTAGCCGATTTGACATGGTTATTTAATGAGATTCAAAATCATTCTTCTATAGATACTTATGCTCGAATCCTTTATTTAACAAAAAATGAATATTTACTTCGAAAATTAAAAGCCGTTATAGATATTTATTTGACAGCAACCCAATTATTTAATGGTATAGATTTACGTTACGAAACTTTTTTAGCAACCATTTTAAATGGGAGTGCTACAGAAGACATTGAATTGCCTAAAAATATTAGAATTTTGAGTTGGAATTATGATTTTCAATTTGAGTTAGCCTGTTCCATGTTCTTTAGAAAAAACACTATAGAAGAAATAGCTAAAATTTTACAAACTTTTCCTAATCTAAATTATGAGAATTATTTTAGAGACAGATTTTTTATATTTAAATTAAATGGGACAACTAGTGGTTATTCGTCAGATAGTAAGCAGAGTGAAGTAAATAGATTGGAGTTTGATACTTCTAAAATAAAAGATAATTTAAAAGAAGACGAAAAAAAGCATGTGGTAGAATTTTTAATGTTATGTTATCATTTATTTACACAAGAAGGAACACAAACCACTTCGACTATTAATTATGCATGGGAAGATAACGATTCCAATGATATTACAAGAAATACAGCTAAACAAGAAACTGCTGATACAAATTTTCTTGTGGTAATAGGTTACTCTTTCCCAACATTTAACAGGAATGTTGATAAGAGTATTCTAAAGAATATGAAATACTTACGAAAAGTGTATATCCAAATACCAGAAAAAGATATAGATGGAGTGATTCAAAGATTTAAAACAATAAGACCAGATGTTGCAGTTGTTCCAATAACGGCCACTGATGAATTCTTTGTGCCTTTTGAATATTAATACCCCAACTAAGCATAGTATTTACTACGCTTCATATAATAACAACAAAAATATAAACAGATGAAATACCGTACCATCATTATTGTTACTTGTGGCTTAATGTTAAGCTCTTGTGCTTCTATGTTTAATGGAGCAGTATTGCCAAACCAGTGTAAAAAATGTGAAGTAATTGATAAATATAACCAACAAGTATTAACATCTTTTGAAGGTTGCGGTAGTGAAAATACCAGGTTGGAAGAACAAGCTAAAATAGCTGCTTACGACCTTAGTAGTGATGGTAATCTCTGTAACTTGGAAGTAGTGTGCGAATCGTGGAAAAAAGAACCTGAAGAAGAGAATCAAACTACTCCTACAGTAAATCAAAAAAGAGATAACTAAACATCTGCTTGATTTAACCGATTGAGTAATTTTATATAATCCAACAACATATAATTATTTGCTACATTTGTTTTTTTAATTGAACTTAAAAAAATAAGTTGTAAAACTCAAAGCTTGGATGCTGGAGGTAGTGGAAAAAAGAACAACTTCATTATAAATTAATTTATTAATTATGCTAATTTGGAGAGCTGTATTGAGTTTTTTAAAAGATAGGGAGTACCTAGAGCTATTACTAACAACCATTGTTGTAATACTAATTGGTGCAACAGTTTTTCATTATTTAGAAGGATGGAGATGGTTAGATGCCATTTATTTTTGTGTAATAACGCTTACAACAATTGGTTATGGAGATATCATTCCTCAAACCGATGCTGGTAAGATTTTTAACATGGTATATATTTTAATTGGACTAGGGTTAATACTAAGTTTTATTAAAACAGTGTACGGTCATTTTGATTACACTAAAAAAGAATTAAAGAAGAATAAAAAGAAATGACGTTAAAGAATAGAATGCTTAATAGTTTTCTTTTTTAATAATATGCTTTAACCATACTAGAAACAATACAGCAAGTAGCAGCAAAGCAACCATGATGTACCAAGTAATTTCATAACCAAAGAAACTAATCAACTGCATACCCGAGTTGTGAGCAAAAATATGTGACACAGAAAATGCCATGGTAAACAATGCCATATACTCACCTTGATTGTTGTGTTTTGCAGCTCTATCCATTGCAAAAGAATTTAAAAACGGAAAATTGAGCATTTCTGCAAACGACATAAAAATCATCCCTATGGCTAAAACACCTACCCAACCTAATAAGTTTAAAATTAAAAAGCTTAAGGCAAACAGGAGGGTGCTATATATTAAAATGCTGTATTTAGAGAAACGTTCTTTATCAAAGAAACTTACTAAAGGCATTTCTATGGCAAAAATAAGTATGCCGTTAAGCGACATTAACCAACCAATTTCTTTTTCTGTTAGGTGATGAACATCGTGATAGTAAAGTGGAATAGTAGAAAAATATTGCAAGAAAGCAAAACCAATAAGCAATAAAGCGGCTAAAAATACCAAGTAAGCTTTGTCTTTGTAAGGAGAACCTTTAATGCCTTCTTCTACCTCTTTAATGTTATTTCCTGCACGCTTTTCATTTAACACATAAAAAAACAAAATTCCTGCTGCTAAGCAGCTGATACCATCTATCCAAAATAAACCTGAATAACTGATAGTATAAATGATAAAACCTCCTACAGCCGGACCTACGGAGAAACCTAAGTTAATGGCTAATCTTATTAGGGTTACAGCTCTGGTTCTATTTTCAGGTTTGGCATAGGCAGCAACTGCCACAAACAATGCCGGACGGAATAAATCAGCTACTAACAGTAGAAAAAAGATGGCTATACAAATACCATAAAAAGAGGTAATGTACTGTAAACCAACAAACATAAAACTTGAAATGACTAAACTCCAAAGCATTACTTTGTAAAACCCAAATTTATTAGTCAGTTTACCTCCCAACCAAGCTCCACAAACAGAGCCCAAGCCAAAGGCAGTCATCACCCAACCAACATGGTTTAAAGTGAATTTTAAATGCTCAGTAAGGTATAACGACATAAAAGGAATAACCATGGTTCCGGCTCGGTTAATTAGTGTAATTAACGATAACCACCATACCTGAACGGATAGTCCTTTAAAGGAATTTTTATATGAATTGGTTAATTTTAAAATCATGGTTAATAAAAAAATCAGCTTAGTAAGTGAGCATTAAAATCATACAGATTCTTAAACTAATCACTTACTAAGCTGATTGTAAACAACTATTTGTTTACAAATACATTGACAAAATTAATTAAATTACAGTTTTTTAAATGTAAAGTTGTAATAATAAATATCATCGTTATTTTGTTGATTTTCAAAACGAAGAATACTTAACTGTTTGTAGGTTTCTTTCATTAGCTTTTCATTAGAATAGTTGGCTTCTAAAATTTTCACCTTACCGGCTTCATCAATTTTAAAGCTAATTTTAACAAACTCTGTTTGGTTTTTTTCAATTAAAAATTGATTGGCTTCAAACCTTAATTCTTTTTCGAATTTTTTTTGTACCGATGGATGGTTGTTGGCAAAAATGTTTAGTGCAACTAAAGCTGCTGTTGTAATAAATACTATTTTTTTCATTTTGTTAAGTTTTTTATTTTTTAGACTATGACAGTTTGATATCTTATTTTGTTACAGCTTAATGTGAAATTTTTAAAATAACTTTTACAAGTGGAAAGTTATTAGCTGTAAAAAAGAGATAAGAAAATAGAATATGTTTGTTTACTTTTATCGTTGAAATTAAAAACAAACTACTAATGCAAGAAGAGATAACACCTTGTCCAAAGTGCAAATCGCCTTATGGATATCCAACTGAAAATAATTTATTTGCTTGTCCGGAATGCGGTTTTGAATGGAGCCCGGAAGAAATGGATGCAGAAAATGAATTGATAGTAAAAGATAGTAACGGTAATATTTTAAAAGATGGTGATGCTGTAATTGTTATAAAGGATTTACCGGTTAAAGGTGCTCCTAAACCTGTAAAAGCAGGAACAAAAGTAAAAAGCATTCGCTTGGTTGATGGTGACCATAATATTGATTGTAAAATTGATGGTTTTGGCTCCATGGCATTAAAATCTGAATTTGTAAAAAAAGCTTGATTAAGTTTTTATATTATTCGTTATTACAACTAGTTTGATATATGAAAATGAAACAATTCATAATCACGACATTACTATTAATAATATCAAGGTTATATGATATAACAACAACTTATTTATACATTCCTGATTTGGAAGGAGAATTAAATCCTTTAGTATCTATTTTTGATTTTGGATGGTTGGGTACGTTGTTGTTTCAATTTATTGGTGTTTCTTTTTTAATATATACAAGCTTTATTTATCACTTTAGAGAAATAAAGACCATTTCTTTCTCATCAGATATTTCTTTAAAACAATTTGTGTCCGTTTTTCACTTTAATAATCCAACTAATTTTAATAAGTTATTTTAAAACTTCCAACGAATAAAAATTCTTTAATCTATTCTTTAGGAGCTATTGTGCCGAAAGGATTAATTATATTTAGCTTTATAGTTGGTACTTCAACCACAATGCTTTTACTGTCAGAAGAATATCAATTTTATTATAAAAAGTTATATTTACCTTATGTATTGATTTTTATAAGTTTAGTAATAATGATTTTTTTAGCAATTAATTTTTATAAAAAAGAAAGAGTCAAACAATCCAAAGCATAACCTTAACAGTGAGCTTAAAAATTGTTTTTTTCAACTTATTTAAATATTGAAAAGATTTTTTTATTTTAGTCCCCAAATGTTGAAGAAAATAATTTTAGGGGTATTAATTTTTAGTACTGTTTCTCTTTTTGCCAATGAAAAGATAGACAGTTTAGTTCGTTTTATTGATAAAAATAAAGGCGAACAACAAATTGATGCCATGTTAGTACTTAGTGAGGAGTATTTTGCAACAGATTTCAACAAGAGCATTTCACTTTCTAGAGAAGCCTTAAGTTTAAGTGAACAAATCGATTACCAATTAGGTATTGCTGTAGCACATAATAATATTGGTTATACATTAACAGATTTAGGTAACTTTAGAGAGGCGTTAGAGCATTATCAAAAAAGTATAGAGTTATTTAAAACCTTAGGCGAAGAAAACAGAGAAGCCATTGCTTATAACGATATAGCTTATATCTTTCAAAGTCAGGGATTGGTAGAGAAAGCCATTGAAAACTACATTAAAAGTTTAAAATTGCTTGAGAAGATGGGCGATAAAGCTAGTTTGGCAGCTTGTTTGAATAATATTGGATTATTATATCATGATCAGAATAATTTTGAAAAAGCTTTAGAGTATTATTTAAAAGGATTGGAAGTTAAAGAAGAATTGGGTGATGAAAAAAGTATAGCTACTTCTTTAAACAATATAGGTTCTGTATATTTTTCTCAACAAAAGTATTATGAAGCCAATGAATATTTTTTCAAAAGTTTAGGGAAAAGAAAAAAGACAAATGATAAACCCGGAATAGCTCAATCATTAATTAATATTTCAGGAATTTATAGAGAACAAAAACAATATGATAAAGCATTGACATATTTGCTCATGTCAAAAGATATTCAAACTGAAATTAATAACAATGTTGGCTTAGTAAATACGCTTAATAGTATTGGAGTGATTTACGATTTTAAAAATGATGTTCGTCAGGCAGAAATTTATTTAGAAAAAGCGTATAACCTTGCCAAAACCATAGCTTCGCCTGATTTAATAAAAAGCACATCTATTTCGTTAAGTAATCATTATCGCAATACTAGAAATTTTGAAAGAGCATACAGGTTGTTGGTAGAACATCATAAAATGGCAGATTCGTTAACCAATACCGAAAATGTTCAGAAAATTATTCAGGTTGGCTTACAATACGAATTTGAAAAAAAGCTTCACCAAGCAGAAGTAGCACAATTAGAAAAAAATTACCAGCACGAGATTGAAATTAAAGAACAGAGAACGATTACTTACTCATTTGGAATTGGTTTAGGAGCATTGGTTATTTTATCAATTAGTATTCTTAAATCGTTAAATGATAAAAAGAAAGCTAATGTGTTGATTTCGCAGCAAAAACACGAAATTGAAATTAAAAGTCATGAGTTAGAAGAGTCGTTAATTAGTATTACAGATAGTGTGAGATATGCTAAACGAATTCAAGAGGCATTACTTCAAGCAGGTAAAAATATTTCTGATAAAATTCCAACGCATTTTGTGTTTTTTAATCCTAAAGATATTGTAAGTGGTGATTTTTATTGGAGTTATGAAAAAAATGATAGTATTTATATAGCTGCGGCCGATTGTACCGGACATGGAGTGCCGGGAGCATTAATGAGTATGTTGGGAATTAGTTTTTTAAACAGTATTAATGCGGAGAATGATGATTTATCTCCAGCAGAAATACTTAATAAATTGAGAGATAAAATTACCAAAGAATTAGGGCAGACTTCACAAAATGTGGCTGCCAGAGATGGAATGGATATTTCGTTGGCTAAAATAAATTTAAATAACAAAACCTTAGAGTGGGCAGGAGCAAATAATAATTTGTGGGTAATTAATACGAATGGACTTACAGAGATAAAAGCAGACCGACAGGCAGTTAACTACACAGAAAATCCGATTCCTTTTACCAACCATCAAGTTCAATTAAATAGTGAGGATAAAATTTATTTGTTTACCGATGGTTTTGCCGATCAATTTGGTGGACCAAAAGGCAAAAAATTTATGTACAAACCCTTTAAAGAGTTACTTTTAAGTATTTACGATAAGTTGATGGAAGAGCAGGAAGATATTCTTAAAAAACATTTTCAGGATTGGAAAGGTGACTTAGAACAAGTAGATGATGTTTGCATTATAGGCGTTAGAATATGATGATACATAAAAAAGCACCCTGTAACCATTACAAGGTGCTTTTTTGTATAATGATAAATTTACTTCTTAAACTCCAGTAATGTTTTTTTGATAATGTTTACACAATCCAATAATTGTTCTTCATTCATTACTAAAGGTGGAGCAAAACGGATAATGTTACCATGAGTAGGTTTTGCTAATAAGCCATTATCTCTTAGTTTTATACAAATATTCCAAGCAGTTGAGCTATCTTCAGTATCATTAATCAAAATGGCATTTAATAACCCTTTTCCTCTAATAGCACTTACTAAATTTGTTTGCTCAATAACTTTATTCATTTCTGTTCTAAAAAGTTCTCCTAAGCGATAAGCATTTTCTGCTAAGTTTTCATTTTTAATTACTTCTAAAGCAGCTATAGCAACTTTTGCGGCTAATGGGTTGCCCCCGAAAGTTGAACCATGCTGCCCCGGTTTAATAACTTCCATAATATCGTTATTAGCCAATACTGCCGAAACAGGATACACACCTCCGGAAAGTGCCTTTCCTAAGATTAAGATATCCGGTTTAACGTTTTCATAATCACATGCCAAAATTTTACCTGTTCTTGCAATACCTGTTTGTACTTCATCAGCAATAAAAAGTACATTGTTTGCTTCACAAACTTCTTTAGCTTGTTTTAAGTAGCCATCTGTGGGAACATAAACTCCGGCTTCACCCTGAATAGGTTCTACTAAGAAACCTGCGACATTTTTTTCTTCTCTTAATACTTTAATTAAAGCTTCAATGTTGTTGTATTCTATACTTACAAACCCTTCTGTATAAGGACCAAAGTTTTTTCTTGCATCTTCATCATTAGAAAATGAAATAATGGTAGTAGTTCTTCCGTGGAAGTTGTTACTACAAACAATTATTTTTCCTTTGTTTTCAGCAATACCTTTCTTTTCATAGCCCCATTTTCTACAAAGTTTAATCGCTGTTTCAACAGCTTCGGCTCCGGTATTCATTGGTAATACTTTATCGAAACCAAAAAAATCAGTTACATATTTTTCGTAAACACCTAAAGTATCATTATAAAAAGCTCTAGAAGTTAATGTGAGTTCTTTTGCTTGTTCTGTAAGTGCATTAATAATTTTTGGATGACAATGTCCTTGGTTAACAGCAGAATATGCTGATAAAAAATCGTAATACTTTTTTCCTTCCACATCCCAAACAAAAACACCTTCTCCTTTGGCTAATACAACAGGTAAAGGATGGTAGTTGTGAGCTCCATATTCGTTTTCTAATTCCATTGCCACTGTTGAAGATAGCTTGTTTTCAGTCATTGTATTCATAATAGTTTGTTTTTGTATTTATCAATTCAAAATTAAGCATAAAGCCTTCAAGAAAAAAGGATTTTAATTGTTCAATTTAGAAATGTTCTTGTCTTGCTTTTTAGCTAAAAGAAACAACATAGTAATAGCTCCAATGGTAGCGTAAAACATATCCGACTGAGTGTCCCAAATATAACCTTGTGTACCTAAAAAAGCATCTGCATTTTCACCAGATAACAGCGCTATCCACCATTCTAAAAATTCGTAGACCGCACTAAAACTTAAACAAATACATACCACAATAAAGTGTAACCACTTTTTGTTGGTTATTATATTTTTTCTAACAAATAGTTCTCTTATTATCATTGCAGGAATAAAGCCTTGAGCAAAATGCCCAACTTTATCGTAATTGTTGCGAGATAAATCAAAAGCTTCTTTAATCCAATCAAACAAAGGGACTTCAGCATAAGTGTAATGCCCACCAATAAATAAAATATAACTATGAAGTAAGATAAAACAATAGGTTAGGAAGGTAAATTGAAATTGGTTAAAAGTAAAAATTAAAATAACTAACCCTAAAATAGCCGGAAAAACCTCTAAAGCCCAGGTAAAATAATCAAAAGGTTGTATGCCCGAACATATTAAACCGATAATAAATAAGCCAATTAAGATTAGATGTTTATTCATTTTCTTGAGCAAGAAGTTGAGATTCTTCTTTTTTATTACTGTTTTCTTTTTTCTCGTTTTTGTTTGTCATTAAACCCAACATCATCATAAAAGCAGTTAATATAATTACTTGTATAATAAGTGATTTATTCACCAATTCAATAGTCTGTGATGGAGTAATGGCTAGAAATAACAAGATGGTGATAAGTCCTCTTGGAGCTATTAATAGTAGTGGACGTAGTGGTAATCTAGAAAATTTAAGTTGAATGAATCTAAAAATAAAAATAGCACCAACAATAGCTCCCGACCATATTAAAGATTCTTGGTTAATTATCTCTGCGGTATCTATTAGGTAGCCAAAAAGCATAAAAAAGATAGTTCTAATAAGGAAAGTTCCTTCCATAACTATTTCCTTAAATTTCATTACTTCTTCATTCAACTTATTAGGTTTAACTTTTTTTATCCACCTAATGTTATTTAACCTGTCTAAGTTCCCTAAAAATATTCCAAATAGTAGAATAAATATTAGTGCGGGAAGATGAAACATTTTAGAAATAGCATATATTGTTATGATAATTATAATTATAGGGACAAACTTAGTATGGTTATTTATTTTACTTAAAAGAAAAGCTAAGCCAAGAGTGGCAACAAATGAAATAACAATTATTAAAAGAATTTGTAAGGCAAAATTTCCAAAGGCTGCAGCATTAATACTTTCATTAAGAGCTATAAAATCGAAAAATATTACTCCAAAAATATCAGATAAACTACTTTCATAAATAATAAATTCTTTACTCGATTTGGTAATGTTTTTTACACTGGGAATAGCAATAGCACTGCTTATTATAGAAAGCGGAATGGCATTTAATAAACTGTCTTTATAAGAATAATTTCCGAAGTAATAAAAAGCATAAGCTAAAATGAAACTCAAGCCAACTGTTTGGATAAGCGAGGCAAAAACAGATTTTTTAATAAGAGGAAAATTAGATTTTTTAAATTCTAATTCTAATGAACCTTCTAAAACTATTAAAATCAGCCCAATTGTACCAAAAATAGGCAGTAATGAATTTAAATCAGGAATGGAAATATCTAAAAAATAAAGTGCTTGTTTAGCAGCCCAACCTAAGGTAAGTAATAAGATGACAGATGGTATTTTGGTTTTAGGTGCACTAAGGTCAAACAAGTAGGCTATAATAATTAAAGCACAAATAGATATGATGATAGGTATAGTCATAAATTTATACAGCAACAAGCTGTTATTTTCCAAAAATAATTAAAACTCACTACTTTTATAGTAAGTAGTTGTTAAATTTATAAAGAAACTTCAGCTTTAATGTGTGGGTGTGGATCGTAATTTACCAATTCAAAATCTTCATAAGTAAAATCAAAAATGTTTTTAATGTTAGGATTGATTTTCATAGTTGGTAACTTTTTGGGAGCTCTTTGCAGTTGAAGTTGGGCTTGTTCAATATGGTTGTTGTACAAATGAACATCACCAAAAGTATGCACAAATTCACCAGGTTCTAAATCGCAAACCTGAGCAATCATCATGGTAAATAGAGCATAGGAAGCAATATTAAAAGGAACGCCTAAAAAAGTATCGGCACTTCTTTGGTAAAGCTGGCAAGATAATTTTCCGTTGGCGACATAAAATTGAAAAAAAGCATGACAAGGAGGGAGAGCAGCTTTTCCATTAGTTACATTCTCTGCAAAAGAAACCGATGTGTCAGGTAAAACACTAGGATTCCATGCAGAAATCATTAACCTTCTGCTGTTAGGGTTGGTTTTAATTTGCTCAATCAAGTCAGAAAGTTGGTCAATACCTTCACCATTCCAATTTCTCCATTGGTAACCATAAACAGGACCTAAATCACCATTTTCATTTGCCCAACCGTTCCAAATATTTACACCATTTTCTTTTAGGTAAGTAATATTGGTATCTCCTTTAATAAACCAAAGTAATTCATGTATAATGGATTTTAAATGTAATTTCTTAGTAGTTAAACATGGAAAACCTTCATTTAAATCAAATCGCATTTGGTAGCCAAAGCAACTTAGCGTTCCTGTTCCGGTTCTGTCGCCTTTTTGCACACCATTTTTTAAAATATGGTCTAATAAAGTTAAATATTGTTGCATGTTCTTCTCGTTAAAATAATGAAACACAAAAGTCGATTAAAAATGATTTTAATTCAATAGTTGTTAATACATTTTGATAACTTGTTGATGTTGGTAAAATACACAGACTGAATTGGTAAAGAATAATTAGTATATTTGAACTGCTTAATGTATTTATAATAAAATAGTTAGTTCAGTATGAAGATAAGTATTCCAACATCTGATAAACCGAGAGTAGTAATTATAGGAGGTGGTTTTGCAGGAGTAGAACTTGCTAAAAGCCTTAAAAATTCAGGTTACCAAATTGTGATGTTAGATAAACATAATTACCATGCTTTTCAGCCATTACTTTATCAAGTAGCAACATCAGCTTTAGAAGCAGACTCCATTGCTTTTCCTTTAAGAAAAATTTTTAAGGGGTATAAAGATTTTTATTTTAGAATGGCAGAAGTGAATGATGTTATTCCTGAAGAAAACTTGGTTATTTCTAGCATAAATGAAATTGCTTATGATTATTTGATTATTGCTACCGGTTCTAAAACTAATTTTATGAATAATGAGGGACTTACCATTAGTTCAATGCCTATGAAATCAATACCGGAAGCATTGAACCTGAGAAGCCTTATTTTTCAAAATTTTGAGAAAGCCTTGGTCATTACCAATGAAAGAAAAAGGCAAGGATTAATGAATTTTGTTATTGCCGGAGCAGGACCAACAGGAGTTGAGCTGGCAGGTGCTTTGGGAGAATTAAAATCACACATTTTACCAAAAGATTATCCTGAACTTGATTTTTCTATGATGCAAATCTATTTGATACAATCGTCAGATAGAGTATTACCGGCTCTTTCACTATCATCTTCCGAAAAAGCTCAACGTTACTTAGAAAAATTAGGTGTAAAAGTGGTACTTAATACAAGGGTATTAGACTATTTTGGTGATTATGTGCAAACCAATACAGAAGAAGATTTTGTTGCCAAAACTTTAATATGGACGGCAGGAGTAGTAGGAGCTCCAATAAATGGTCTTGATGCTAAAAGCATTGTAAGAGGAAATAGGATTGAAGTTGATGAATTTAATAGAGTAAAAGGATGTAAAAATATTTTTGCCATTGGTGATGTAGCTGCTATGATTACCGAAAAAAATCCAATGGGACATCCAATGGTTGCTCCTGTAGCAATTCAGCAAGGCAAATGGGTGGGGAAAAATTTAAAACGCATTAATCAAAAGAAAGAAATGTCACCTTTTGTGTATCATGACAAGGGAGCTATGGCTACTATAGGGAAAAATAAAGCAGTTGTTGAACTAGGAAAAATGAAATTCGGTGGTGCTTTTGCTTGGTATGTTTGGATGTTTGTCCACTTAATGTCGTTAGTAGGTTTTAGAAATAGAGTAATAGTATTCTTTAATTGGGCAAGAAATTATTTTAACTCCGATAGAGGTATGCGGTTGATTATTATTCCATTTAAGTTGTCAAAGGTAAAACGCCAAAGAAAAAAAGCGTTTTATGATAAACAAGATGTAGACGGTTAGTTTTTTGAAAAGAAAAAGTAATTTAGTTTACCAACATTTTACCGTTAGCAATAATTTTATTTTCGGTGTATAATTGGAAAAAATAAATTCCTGTTTGGAGCTGGTCTTTATTGATTTTTACTTGGTGGGAATTTATATTATCGATAGACTTTACAACTCTTCCATGTATATCATAAATAATAATTTTTGATAAAATAGTCGCTTCATTTTCCACAGAAAGCACAGTAAATTCGTTAAATGGGTTGGGAGCAAGTTTCCATTTAGATTCATTATCAAACTCATTTATCCCTACCCAATAAATAGAACAACTACCATTAAAGGCTGAATCTGTATAAGTTTGAATATTGTCTTTTGATGCACATAAAAGATAATCGCCACAACATGTATGTTGGTAAATAATTCCTGCATTAGGTCCTAATCCTTCAATGAAAGTAAAAGGTTTAGAGCCATAATTATTATTTATATCATAAGCAGAAATTATCCAATTAAATTGAACGTGCTTTTTATTATTGAGATAATAAACAGAATCTACAATTAAATTACCATAATAATTTACATAAAACGTATCACCAACACTTAAGTTTAAATTCATAATTAACTTTTCTGTAGCTCCAGAATAATCGGCAATAAACCAAGCTTTTCCTTGATTAGTGTCTTCTCGTATAAAGCCATTTAGCCCGTAATAATAATGTTTTTGGACATATTTATAATTGTAATTATTAAAAGTGGTATCAAATAAAGTTGTTAGAGAGTCTGTATTAGCTTGGTCGATTCCTATTGTATAAATTGACCAAGAAGTTATTGAGTCGCCAAAAATAGATTCGTAAGCTTGAGAATAACAGTTAGTAAAACTTATCATTAAACATATAAAAGATAGGGCTAGTGTTTTCATCTGTTTAAAAAATTAAAATTACTTTGTCTTTACGAAGATACGATTTAAAGGTTAAAATCTAAAAAAAATAATTGTTCAACCAATTTCATCAATTATCTTTGCACCACTTATGGAAAAATTATTGATTATAGATTTTGGCTCTCAATATACGCAGCTAATTGCTCGTAGAGTTAGAGAATTAAATGTTTATTGTGAAATTCATCCGTTTAGCAACCTACCTCATGTGGATGAATATAAGGCTGTTATCTTGTCGGGAAGTCCGTTTTCGGTGAGAGATGAAAATGCTCCAAAACCGGATTTATCAAACATTAGAAAGATAAAACCTTTGTTGGGAGTTTGTTTTGGTGCTCAGTATTTAGCTCAAAGTAATGGCGGAGAGGTATTACCTTCTGATACTAGGGAATATGGTAGAGCAAAATTAGATTTTACAAGTAACGAAAGTCGGTTAACAAAAGGAATTTCTCCAAATTCTCAAGTTTGGATGAGCCATGGTGATACGATAAAAACATTGCCACAAAATACAACTATTATAGCAAGTACTTCTGATGTAGAAAATGCAGGGTTTGAGTTTAATGATGAAGACACATTTGCTATTCAGTTTCACCCTGAAGTTTATCATACCACTGAGGGGTCAAAACTGCTAAAGAATTTTTTGGTTACTATTAGCGGGTTTTCGCAAGATTGGACACCGGATGTTTTTGTAGATACAACAGTAGCAGATTTAAAAAGTAAAATTGGTAACGATAAAGTAGTGCTTGGTTTGTCAGGAGGAGTAGATTCTACGGTTGCTGCAGTATTATTGCATCAAGCTATTGGCAAAAATCTATATTGTATTTTTGTTGATAACGGATTGTTGCGTAAAAATGAATTTAACAATGTATTAGAGCAATATAAACATTTGGGATTGAATGTGAAAGGAGTGGATGCTAAGCAAAAATTTTATAGTGCGTTGGCAAATATTTCCGACCCAGAATTAAAGAGAAAAGCCATTGGTAAAGTATTTATTGATGTTTTTGATGAGGAAGCTCATGCTATAACAGATGTAAGTTGGTTGGCTCAAGGTACCATTTATCCTGATGTAATTGAATCGGTATCGGTAAATGGTGGAGCTTCTCAAACTATTAAATCACACCATAATGTTGGAGGCTTACCGGATTATATGAAATTGAAAATTGTAGAACCATTGCGTTTGTTGTTTAAAGATGAAGTGAGAAGAGTGGGGAAAACATTAGGGTTAAATGATGATTTGTTGGGCAGACATCCTTTTCCTGGACCGGGATTGGCAATTCGTATTTTGGGAGATATTACTCCAGAAAAGGTACAACTATTGCAAGAGGTGGATTTTATTTTTATAGAAAGTTTGAAAAAAGCGAATTTATATAATGATGTTTGGCAAGCCGGAGCAATTTTGCTTCCTGTACAATCGGTAGGTGTAATGGGCGATGAAAGAACCTATGAAAAAGCGGTTGCTTTACGTGCTGTAGAATCTACTGATGGGATGACAGCCGATTGGTGTCACTTGCCGTATGAGTTTTTATCAAAAGTCTCAAACGACATTATTAATAAAGTAAAAGGAGTAAATAGAGTGGTTTATGATATTAGTTCTAAACCACCTGCTACAATTGAATGGGAATAATATTTAATGTGAGAATGTTTAAATTTGTAAATGTGTGAATTTAAATTTCATCATAAAACTGTTAGCGTATAATTTATTTTAAACTATTGAAAAAATACATCATTATATCACTCGGAATACTTTTGTTGCTAACAACTAGCTTAGTTGCACAGCAAACAGATTCTTTAGAAATCCATAAAATTAAAGGAAAAGAATACTATATTCATGTGGTGAGTAAAGGAGAGTCGCTTTATGCTATTCATAAAAAGTATGAAGTTCCTATTGATGTTATTAAATCAGAAAACCCGGGTGTTAATGATGGTTTAAGTATAGGTGAGAAGATATTTATTCCTGTAAATAAACATCAAGAAGAACCAAGTCATCCTAATGGAAACCTTATTCAACATAAAGTATTGGCAAAACAAACACTTTATTCTATTGCAAAAATTTATAACGTTAGTGTAAAAGAAATTATAGCTGCTAATCCAGATATGGATGAAAAGATTGAGGAAGGTCAGTTGATTAATATTCCCGTAAAGCAGATTAAACAAGTAAAAGATAAAAAAGATACAAATACGCTGATTAAGCCTTCCGGTTGGAAAGTGCATCAGGTTAAAAAAGGTGAGACATTATATTCGCTTAGTAAATTATATGAAGTAAGCATAGATTCGATTAAACTTATTAATAATGGACTAGCTGAAGGGTTAAAAGAAAATGAAAAAATATTTATTCCTATAAAACAAAATAGAATAGGGCAATTTCAGATGCATAAAGATACCTTGAGTGCTACTTTGCAAGAAATCCTTCAACAAGCTTTCGATTCAACTGAAAAAAATCATTTTACCATTGCTTTAATGCTTCCTTTCTATGTAGATCAGAATAAAGAAATTACAGAAAACATAAGTGCTTTAGAAGATAAAAATGTTTATCCTAAATCTAGGTTTGCCATAGAATTCTACAATGGTTTTTTATTTGCGCTAGACTCTATTTCTACTGCTGATAAATCTTTTGAAGTACTTGTTTACGATACCAATGGAGATGATTCTTTACGTATTTTAAAATTACTGAAACAAATTGAAGGTAAACCGTTAGATTTGATAGTTGGTCCTTTATACCAGTCTAATTATGAAGTAATAGCTCAGTATGGAAAAAGAAATCATATTCCGGTTGTTAGCCCTGTAAAACAACCCAACAAGCTGCTTTTAGGTAATGAAATGGCTTTTAAAGCAATTCCATCGCAAGCGAATGTTGTGGAATGTATTTCTACACTTTTGGTAGATAGTTTTAAAACTGCTAATATCATTGCTATAGAACATGCTAATTCTCCTGAAAAATCATTGATAGAATCATTAATTAAGGCATATAAAAATAAAATGTTATTAAACATTGATGATACATTAGCATTTACACCTATTAATAAATTGAAAATTGACAGAAATTTTGCTGATTTAGTTGCCAAATTATCATCCACAAAAAATAATGTAATTTTTGTACCTAGTTCAAAACAGGCTTACATTACCGATTTGTTTAGTTATTTAACATCTACCTTAAATAGAAGAGAGTATGAAGACTACACAGTAACACTTATTGGGTTAGAAGAGTGGTTAACTTATGAAAACATAGAATTAACCTCATTTGATTTATTAAATGTATACTTGCCTGTTCATAGCTATATAAATTATGATGATTCCACTACAGCAAATGTTATCAACGAGTTTGTTGTGGAAAGAGAGTTTTATCCGTCTACCGTTAGTTTACTGGGTTTTGATATGGCGTATTATTTTGGAACTTGTTTAATGAATTATGGTACTATTATTAATCCTGTTATTACCAACTCTTACAATCACAAGGGAATTTCTATGAATTTTAATTTCAGAAAAACAGGAATAGAAAGCGGTTTTGAAAATCAATCTTCATTTTTAATTCATTACCAAAACTTAGAATTGGTAAGGGTATATTAAATTCTATTTTTCGCTTTAATTTTTCTTAAAAGAGCTAATTTTGACAATTATTATTTTCGTTGTTAAAATTTATAAGTTTGTTTAATTATAGTAATTTTTTTACCCTTCAGCAAAAAGATAAATCCATATTTTATTGGTTACTTTTAGGTTGTTTGTTAGTTTTTGTAATGGTAATTGTTGGAGGAATTACAAGGTTAACAGGCTCCGGATTATCTATGGTAGATTGGCATTTGATGATGGATGCGATTCCACCATTAAACGAAGAGCAATGGCACGAAAAGTTTGAAGCTTATAAATTGTTTCCCGAATATCAAATTGTAAATTATCACTTTACCTTAGAAGAGTTTAAAGCCATCTTTTTTTGGGAATGGTTGCATAGGCTGTTAGGAAGGCTCATAGGAGTGGTGTTTATTGTTCCTTATATTTATTTTCTCCTTAAAAAGAGATTTTCTAAAAAGTTAATTATTCAAACTACCATATTACTAGGAATGGGGGCTTTACAAGGTTTTATAGGTTGGTGGATGGTTAAAAGCGGATTGGTTAAAGACCCGGATGTTAGTCATTTTAGATTAGCTATTCATTTAATAACTGCTTTCCTAACTTTTGCTTATACCTTATGGGCAGCATTAGGATTGCTTGAGCCTAAA
Organism: Flavobacteriales bacterium BRH_c54; assembly: GCA_000961845.1. Lineage (GTDB taxonomy): Bacteria > Bacteroidota > Bacteroidia > Flavobacteriales_E > Vicingaceae > BRH-c54. The sequence goes on along the minus strand of LADZ01000021.1, from coordinate 37,816 downwards.
ATAGATTTTTCAACTAAATTTACTGGTATAAAAAAGTGGTTAAGGGCTTTACTTATCTTATTGATAATACAAATAATTTATGGAGCTTTTGTAGCAGGTTTAAATGCCGGATTTATAATGAATACTTGGCCAAAAATGGGCGATCAATGGATAAATGATGCTGTTTTCGCTATAAAACCATTATGGAAAAATTTTACTGAGGGATTGGCAGGAGTTCAATTTATACATAGGTATTTAGCATTAATTGTAGTTGGAATTATTGTCTTTTTATGGGTAAAAGCCGCGAGGCACCAAGTTAATATCACTCAGCAAAACGGATTAAAACTATTATTGTTAATAGTGTTTATTCAGTTTTTATTAGGAGTGTTTACACTTATCTATGCTGTGCCTCTTTGGCTAGGAGTGGTGCACCAAGTAGGAGCCTTCTTTTTATTAGCTGCAACAGTTTTTTGTGTATTTCTTTTTAAGGAGAAGGTAAGAGGGGTTAGACAATAGAGTTATGCAAGCCAAAATAGGAAATAAAGTTAAATTTATAAATGATGATGCTACGGGGATTATCACTAAAGTTATTTCTGAAAAAGAATTAGAGATAGAGGACAATCATGGGTTTACATTGCGAGTTTCAATAAATGAAGTGATTGTTATTGATGATAATGAAGATATTGTTTATACTGTAGATAATACTGAATATATTAATCAAACAGATTTAAGAAAAGAAAAATTTAAATCGAAATCTAAACTATTAGACAAGTACAAAAAACTCAACAAATACAAGTACGAAAACACCTTAGAAATTGACTTGCATCTAGAAGAGTTAGTTGAGTTTCCTACAAGATTAGAAGATTGGCAAAAATTATACACACAAATTAATCATGCCAAAAAATGTGTTGAAGCAGCTCTATCAGAAAATATTCCACGCATTGTATTTATCCATGGAAAAGGAACAGGAGTATTGAAAATAGAATTAAGAAATATGTTGAGTAATACCTACGAACTTCAATTTTCTGATGCTGATTACAGAGAATATAGCACTGGAGCAACAGAAGTATATTTGAGATAAAATTATTGAATGATTAGTTTTTCAGTCTGCTGAGTACTTTCTGTACTTACTGTTACAAAGTATAACCCTTTTGGTAATCCTTTAATAGTAGTTTTAGATTTTCCACTAACAAAAGAGGTCATTTCTTTTCCTTCAATATTTTTCACACTTATTGTGATGGTAGAATTATTTTCGCTAAAATTATGTTTAACAGAAACGCTGGTATTTTCTATAACCGGATTTGGGTAAACAGTAATATTATGGGTCAATTCATTTTCTAAATTTACAGCAACAACATTAAAATATTCAGATTTTCCATCAAAATCAGTTTGTTTTAACCTGTAATAAGCAGTACTATTTAAAGGATTTAAATCAGTAGAAGTATATGTTTCGGTTTTGTTACTGTTTCCGGCACCAGTTACGTATAAAATTTCTTCCCAATTATCAGCGTTAACACTTCTTTCAATAGTAAAATAATCGTTGTTAATTTCAGTAGCAGTTTGCCAAGTTAAAACAACTGAATTACCTTTAGATGTAGCGTTAAAAGCAATTAACTTAATAGGTAATGGAGCATTTCCAAAAGAAACTCCAGTTTGAGGTCCATCTTTACTTTCCCACACACTATTATTTCCAAAACGAATAAAATTTGTTGCTCCATTGTATGTGTAAGAATCTAGTAAACCTGTAGAAGTAATATTTACATAAGCATTTTCTGGCAACCTAAGTTTAGAACCATTTTTAGAAAAGTATAAAATCCCTTTAATTAAGATAGAAATTTTGTTGTTACAATGTTCTAAATTAATGTCGGAAGATATATCTACTTTATGTGAAGCATCAATCACAATGGTATCTTCACAAGAAGGAGCTCTGTTTAAATCCCAAGTAGAACTTTGAGACCAATCGCCAGAAGAAATACTTGTTATTTTTGTTGAGAATGAATTTAAAGAACTTAGAATAAGCAGAGAGAATAAAATAATGCGCATGGTAAGTTTGTTAAGTATAATTTATAGTTGGTTGTTAATAATGTGACAAAGTTACCATAAATACTTAGTGAGATTTGTGCGAATTACTTAGTGAAATAGCAATAAATGTCAAATGAGTTTTTAGGTTTTTAATAAATTGTTGATAGTAAGAATATTGATTATATTTTATTATGAAAAAATAAAAATATTTAACTAAAAATTAACTAAAACCACATCAATATTAACTTTTATAATCAGCTGAAAATGAGTTGAATTAAGTAAAAATACTTAGTTAAAATAAAGTGTTTAACACAAAATTCTTCTTATATTGAAATAGGAATTTAAAGATTACTTAATAATCAATTTTTTGCTGTGAATTTTATTTTCGGAAGTAGCTACAATAAAATAAATTCCTTTCGGAATTATATAATCAATAGGAATACCAATTAATTCATCTTCATTAATGTTGATATGAACTTTAGAGTAAAATTCTTTTCCTTGTAAGTCTCTTAATACCACTAGAATTTCATCAGTTGAATTAAATGAATGACTTACAGAAATGTTTTCGCCCTGATGAACAGGGTTAGGAAAAATACTTAACTCATCTTCATCATCAGAATTACTATACTTTACAGGAACGATATTAAAATATTCAAATCTTCCATCAAAATCAGTTTGTTTTAATCGGTAATAAGATGTACCATTTAAAGGATTAAAATCGGTTTCTGTATATTCAATTATTTGATTGCTATTACCTGCTCCATTTATTATTAGCACCGTTTCCCATACTTTAGCATCAACACTTTTTTCAATAGTAAAATAATCGTTATTAATTTCTGATGCTGTAATCCATGTTAACTGAACAGTATTTTCAATGGTTAAAGCATCAAAATAAACTAATTCAATAGGGAGAGGAGCTCCATAGTTTATCGGACCAGTTATTGTTCCGTCAGCTTTTCTCCAATAAACAGTACCGCAAATTTCAAGAAAATTAGCACTTCCACCACCAGCAGGAGCTGATGCAGTTAAAGAACCCCCGCTATTAATAATAAAGCCAGAGTTACATGGAAGTTGAAGTTTAGGGCCATTTACAGGGAAATCTAAGGTACCATTAACTACTATAAAAATCGGTGTGCTACATCCTGGTTCTGAATAATTTTGTTGATTTCTAATAGTAACAGTATGTCCTGAAGCAATGGTAATGGTATCTCCACAACCAGGTACTCCGGGAACACCATTACAAATCCATGTATTAGGATCATCCCAATCTCCAGAACCAACACTTACACAAGCTGCAAATACTTGAACTTGAATAAAAAGCAGTAGTATAGTTAGGTGTTTGATATTCATCATCAATAAAAAAGTTCAAATATCAAAAATAAGTAAAATTACTTAATTAAAAAAAAAGTAAAAATACTTAGTTGAAACAAAGTGTTTGATACAAAATTCTTCCTATATTGAAATAGGAATTCAAAGATTACTCAATAATCAATTTTTTGCTATGAGTTTTATTTTCAGAAGTAGCCACAATAAAATAAATTCCTTTAGGTATTTCATAGTTAATCGGAATACCTATTAATTTATCTTTATTGATATTGATATGAATTTTAGAATAGAATTCTTTTCCTTGTAAATCTCTAAGTACTACTAGGATTTCATCGGTTGAGTTAAAATTATGATTGATAGAGATAGTTCCACCTGAGTTTATAGGGTTTGGAAATATACTTAGTTCATCTTTTTCAATGGAAGTACTATAGTTTACAGGAACAATATTAAAATATTCAAACCTACCATCAAAATCTGTTTGTTTTAATCGGTAATAAGATGTACCATTTAAAGGATTAAAATCGGTTTCTGTATATTCAATTATTTGATTGCTATTACCTGCTCCATTAACGGTTAGAATTTTTTCCCAATATTGAGTATCAGTACTTCTCTCAATAGTAAAGTAATCATTATTAATTTCTGATGCTGTAATCCATGTTAGTTGAACAGTGTTTTCAATTATTAAAGCATTAAAATAAGTTAAATCAATAGGTAAAGGAGTTGTTTCTGAAGTAAGGATAAATTCATTTCTGCCAGAAAGGTTGTTCCGAACAAGAATATCAGTAATCATATTAAGGGTAGCAGATAAATTATTCCATGCATTACATGTTATCACAGCATTTGTTGTTCTATTGGCAAAATCTAAGTTAGGTTCATTAATAGCATTAATGTATGGATTATTAGTATAATTATAGGTTGCATTATAAGTTGGTGTCCCAATAGATGTGGTGCCATTTACAACAAAAACACCGAAATATCTATCGTTACCACCTACACCAAGTGCACCACAAGTAACGTTTGGAGCATTATTTTCTCCATAGATATGAACTCCTGATGGTGTTCCTGTAATATCTGATATAGTTAATTCATCTTGTCCACTAGGGTTAATAAGGTTGATAGATGTAGCAAAAGGTAATCCTGTAGCAGTGTTGTAACTAACAGAACTACTGTTACCTAATGCAGCACCAGAAGCTATCCAGTCAGTAGCAGGGGTCATACTTATTAAAGATCCATTTACATTTCCTGTAGCATCTATTGTTGTTCCTCCAGTTCCATCATCTAATCGGTAATATCTTACTAACCCAGTTTCATTTCCAATTAATTTTCTACACATATTAGTTCTAATTTCTCCTTGTGTTCGTGAGGTACTCCAAACTCTAAATTCATCAAGATCACCCGAATACCAACCATAAGGAGATCCACCTAATAATCCGGAAGGAAAAACATTGTTTTGATTAGAAGTTAAACCATCTTTTACATTAATTCCATTTAAATAAAGACGAGGTCTTTTGTTAATATAAACAATTGCAACATGATTCCAACCTGCTTGAATAAGAGGCCCACTATAACTTAGTAAACAAGGCATATACGAAGCTTTATGTTCATAAACCTGAATAGCATTTGAACCGACAGAGACGCCTGCTCCAGCATTTCCCCAAGTTCCATTACTTCCTCCTCCGTGCTGTGGGTAAACAGCATATCGTTGACCATTACCGGTTGTTCCGGAAATATGATTTACACCATTTTGTTCAGCCCTTAAGGCTATAGTTGCTGAAGCATTAAACCAAAATTCAATAGTAAAGTTGTTTGTTATTGCTGTTAAGTCAGCGGCATGCCCTTGAACATTATCATTTATACCATCAAAATTTAAAGCATATCCGGCACCTTGTGAATAGGTGTTCAGAGAAAAAAATAGTGTTAATATAACTAGTACAGCTTTCATGAAATTTTTTTTAGAAGATAAAAGTAAGTAAAAACACTTAATCGACAAAAATAATAATACTTAACATAAAATGTTCTGTACATAGTATAGTTAAACAGTTCTACGAAATAAATAAAGGGCTTTATTTTATTAATTTTACAATTCTATTATTATGAAACAGCTTATATCAACAATTTCCAAAAGACCAGGGGTTTATCAGTTTTTCGATAAAAATGGAAAAATTATATATGTTGGTAAAGCTAAGAATTTAAAGAATAGAGTTAGTTCTTATTTCAATAAAATTCATGAGAATGGTAAAACAGCTGTATTGGTTAGGCAAATTGCAGATATCAAAACCATAATTGTTGAGACTGAAATTGAGGCATTGTTGTTGGAAAATAATCTTATTAAAAAATATCAGCCTAAGTACAATGTAATGCTTAAGGATGATAAAACTTATCCATGGATTTGTATTAAAAACGAACGTTTTCCACGGATTTTTTCTACTAGAAACATAGTGAAAGATGGCTCTGAGTATTTTGGTCCTTACGCTTCTGTAAGAATGATGAATACCATTTTGGAGCTTATCCGAAAGTTATATCCATTAAGAACATGTAATTACAATTTGTCGCAAGAAAACATTGATAACGATAAGTTTAAGGTGTGTTTAGAATATCATATAGGTAATTGTAAAGCTCCTTGTGTGGGAAATCAAACAGAAGAGGATTACTCAGAAGCTATTCAGAATATAAAAGCCATTATTAAAGGAAACATACATGGTGTAATTAAGTACTTAAAACAACTCATGAAGCAATATGCTGATGAATTGTCTTTTGAAAAAGCTCAGTTGATAAAAGAAAAAATTCAGTTGCTGGAAAATTATCAAAGTAAATCTGTTGTGGTTAATCCGACCATTAATGATGTAGATATTTTCTCTATTATTTCCGATGAAAAATATGCTTATGTAAATTACTTAAAAGTGATTAATGGAGCTATTATTCAGGGACATACCATTGAGTTGAAAAAGAAATTAGAAGAAACAGATGATGAACTGTTACAAATAGGTATAATTGAGTTGAGAAGCAGATTTAACAGTGAATCTAAAGAAGTCATTGTACCTTTTAAACCGGAGTTGCAAGATGAAAACATGAAGTTTTTAGTTCCTCAAAGAGGTGATAAAAAACAACTATTAGAACTTTCTGAACGCAATGCTAAATATTACAGATTAGAACGTAAAAAACAACAAGCTAATGTAAATCCTACTAAGCATGCAGATAGAATTTTAGAAAAATTGCAAAAAGACTTAAGGATGAATGAAAAGCCTGTACATATTGAGTGTTTTGATAACTCTAATATTCAAGGTACAAATCCTGTGGCAGCTTGTGTGGTTTTTAAAGATGCTAAACCCAGCAAAAAAGATTATCGACATTTCAACATAAAAACAGTTGAAGGCCCGGATGATTTTGCCTCTATGACAGAAGTAGTTTATAGAAGGTATAAAAGGTTAATTGAAAACAAGGAATCGTTACCTCAATTAATTGTGATAGATGGAGGTAAAGGTCAACTGGGGGCAGCATTAAAAAGTTTAGAAAAACTGGGATTACGAGGAAAAATCACCATTATAGGTATAGCCAAACGATTGGAGGAAATTTATTTTCCCAATGATTCAGTTCCTTTGTATTTAAATAAAACTTCAGAATCGTTGAAACTGATACAGTATTTAAGAGATGAAGCGCACCGTTTTGGAATAACCCACCACCGTAATAAACGCTCTAAAGCAGCCATTAAATCGGAATTAGCGGAAATAGAAAGTATTGGTTACAAAACCGCTCAGCAATTGTTGTGGAAGTTTAAATCGGTAGCTAATATAAAAAAGGCTTCTTTACAAGAACTAGAGCAAGTTATAAGTAAAAAAAGAGCAAAAGTAGTGTACGATTATTTTAATGCTAACTCTTCTTTAAATGAGTTATAAGCAATATGAAAATTAAAATATTTTAAATACATTTGCATTAAAGTTAAAATTAAGTATATAGAAGAAAACTAAATTAAAATATTGTATAGTGTAATGCTATAATTATCGAAACGGAAAACTGGAAATTTTGAACAAAACGATGATTATAAGCAGAACGCTCACCGCTTGGGGTGGGCTTTGCTTATTTCGTTTTGTGGGTATTCCAGTACCTCCGTTTCGAGTAAGAGTAAGTTCCACCCCTCTTTTTTTGAGGGGATTTATTAACTAAAATCACCCTGTTATGATTAAAGTATTATTGGTTGATGATAATGCGATTGTTAGAAAAGCTATCAAAACCACTCTCAGTAAAAAATCCAAAATTCAAGTTATTGGAGAATGTAAGGACGGTTCGGAAGTCATTTCTTTTTTACAAGATCTAAAACCTGATGTTATTTTAATGGATTACCGTATGCCATTACTTAACGGCATTGAAACTACCAAACTAGTAAAAGACTTATTTCCTGAGATAAAAGTAATTGGTTTTTCGTGTAATGATGATTTAACAACCAAAGAAGCTTTTTTAAAAAATGGAGCTGTTGGATTTTTATCCAAATATGAGGCTAACAGTAATATTCTTATTAAAGAAATAAACAATTGTTTTTCATTTATGTAAGTATTTTTACTTATTTTTTAAGTCATAGTTTATAAATATATTTGCAGAGAAATAATGACCATTCATCGACAAAATAATATCGTTAATACGAAAGATAAAATATTCCTTTCTTGGGAATGCGGATTTAATACTTTTAAATTGAGAAAAACTATATCCTCGACAATGATATTTTTAATAATGACATTAATATTAACACTTGCATCAGTTGGTTATGGACAAATAAATACTCCAAAACCACCTATGCCGGGAACATTTCAACCCAAAAGTCCATCACAAAGTTATACTCCCACAACACCATCTAATTACCAACCTAAAAACAACCCTGCCAGTAAAATATACCAACAGCAAAATAATAATTCTAAACAGGCAATGGGGTATTCCAAACCTGTTACTCCTGATGATGTCAAAACCAATTTTTACAAAGACCCTTTAAGAGCTAAAAAAGAACAATCAGAAATAGAAAAAATAATGGTAGAACTTGACCAAATGAAAGCCAGAGATAAACGGATTCATTTTAATATACCTTCTTTTTCTAGTATCTATCCAGAAACCAAAAACTACTACTCCGCTTATGATGAATTACTAAACATGGCAAACGGTAAATCTCCTATTAATATAGGAAAAGCTGCATTTTTAGTAGAAAACGCTTACGATGAAAACAAAGGAAGCTATGAAGAATTTGATAAGACACTTAATCAAATAGTAGCGTTTTGTAAACAATACATGATTCATAACGGTTATGACACTACAAGCAATTTAGCAAAAAACATGATGTTGTTTCGCTTCTTTTCCGACAGCCTAGAATTGAACGGTAAAAATCATTTTCCTATGACTTATGATTTTGACGATTACATGGGGTACAAAGACTGGCGAAAAATGTTTGTAACCAAATTACTCAAAACCAATTCAGGGCAATGCCATAGTTTACCTCTACTATACAAAGCATTGGCACAACGATTGGGAGCAGAAGCCTATATTTCCTTCTCGCCCAAACACACCTATATTCAATTTAGAGAGGGAAACAAATTTTATAACTTAGAGTTGACCAATGGAATGTTGATTACCGAAGATTTAATCTTTGAATCAGGATTTATTAAAACAGAAACCATCAGAAGTGGAATCTATATGGACACACTAAGCAATCAACAAACCGTTGCTTACATGATACAAGATTTAGCACAAGGCTACGGAATAAAGTTCGGAAACGATGGGTTTGTAATAGAAGCCCTCAATAAATCAATGGAGTATTTCCCTAATAGCATACACGGCATGGCACTCAAATCCAATTACTACACAGGATTACTCAATCAATACCTTTATGAAATAGAAACTAGATATAAGGAAAAACCAACCCCTCAACAATTAAAAGAAAAATATCCTATTGTTTACGAAACTTACTTACAAAGAAATGCTATGTATGATATGATAGATAATACAGGGTACGAGCCTATACCAGCCGAACAATACGAAGCATGGCTTAAATCCATTGGAGAAGAAAAGAATCGGCAAGAACATCTGAAAGAAAAAGAACAACTCTTTAACATTATGAAGATAAAAAAAGATTGATGAAAATACTTTTTATCCATATCGCCCTGTTGTTTTCTACATTAACTGTTTTTAGTCAGACAGAAATAGACAAACAAGCCATTCAACAACGATACGAAGTTGCACTAGAAGAACTCGTACAAATAGCAACATCACCAACACCTTTAAGTTTTAAAAAAGCTGTATTTACTGTTGAAAATACCTATTGGGACAATGAACTAGATTATGAATTATTTAACAAACAAATAAACACCTATACTCAACTTTGTAAAGCCATTATTCAATCAAGAGATTTATTATATAATGAAGAAGATAAAGAAAAAGTGAAAATACATGCTGCCATCTTTTGGGCATTGACTGACACGATACCCATACAGTTTGGTGATGAGGTTGTAAAACACGAACCATTTACCTATGATTTTGAAGATTTTTTTGGACAAAAAGACTGGAGCAAAATGTTTGTAATAAAACTACTCAACACCAAAACAGGAAATTGCCATTCCTTACCCTATTTGTATAAAATACTGGCAGAAGAACTCGGAGAAGAAGCTTATTTATCATTAGCACCCAATCACATTTACATCAAATTAAAAAACAAACAAAGTGGCTGGTACAATACCGAGCTGACAAGCGGCATTTTTCCGATAGATGCTTGGTTAAAATCATCAGGTTATATTCACATGGATGCTATCCGAAACGGTATATTTATGGACACGCTCGGACAACAACAATCCATTGCTTTATGTATGCTAGATTTGGCACAAGGCTATGAAAAGAAATTAGGAATTAATGACGGACAATTTATATTAAAAGCCTGTGAAACGGCATTAAAATATTATCCCAATTATGTAAATGCAATGCTGATGAAAGCAGAAACACAACGAAAAATAATTACCCAACGCATGAAAGCCGCAGGAGCAGAAACCATAGCCGAACTGTTTATTTATTCCTCTGCCACACAAGAGTTATTTAATGACATGGAACAAACTTACGCTAAAATACACCAATTAGGCTACCGCAAAATGCCTGAACAAATGTATATAGACTGGTTAGTATCCTTACAAGAAAACAAAGAAAAATATCAAAACAAAAAAATTATTAACTTTACCACTAATACGCATTAACGATGAAAAAAACAGTTTTATCATTTTTAGCTATTTGCATAGCAATAACAACCATACAGGCACAAAACGAGCCGGTTAACCCTTTTGAGGAATTTGGTTATAAACCTAAAATAGCCACCTTAAGCAAAGGAAAATACGTTGAGTTTTATGACCAAGATACCATAGTACAAATAGGAGGAGCAATATTCAATACCGTAACCATGAAAATAATGGGATTTGTAGAGTACGATACCATTCGTAACGAATACAATATTAGCCCTGAAGTTATTAGTCGTTGGTTATCACCAGACCCTTTATCAAGTGAATTTCCGAGTTGGTCGCCTTATAATTATGTGGAGAATAATCCTATAAATATGACAGACCCAACAGGTTTAGCTCCTGATTGGGTTCAAAATAGTGATGGAGATATTCGATGGGATAAAGATGCAAATTCTCAAGAAACAACAAAATCAGGAGATACTTATTTAGGTAAAACTTTAACTTTTAATTTTAATAGTTACATAGATAAAGATTTGTGGGATGGTCCTTTGGGAACACTTCCTGCTGGAGATAAACTTACATCATCAATTTATCTTGTAGGTAGTGAAAATAGTGAAGGTGAGTTAACAGGCATTAGAGCTTTTAAAAAAGTTGATGTTGGTACTACTCCTGTTGGTACACCAAGAGATTATTTTCCAGGTTTAGGAGATGACCAAAATAAGTTTACATTCAATCAAAGTAAAAATACAAATGGCACATTAAATTCATACAATCTTAATTTTGAGCAGCACTCTAGTGTATCACCATCAGAAGAATTTGGGTTAGGTCTGATGGGTTACGATATTGTAAATGTAGCACAGAAAGCAACTTTTAGTTTGAAAAATAATCAATTATCTGTAAAAGGATATACAGATGTATTTCCTTCAGCAACGTTGTCAGTGAATGGAGCACTTATTTTTCAATATAACCAGCCATCATTTGTAAAAACTCATAGTAAAGGGAAACGACCTAAACCTTCATTTTATGAACGAACTCAAATTAAATTATGAAACTTACTTATCTTAATATTACATTATGTCTTTTAATAAAATATATAGTATTTTTTTCTATACTGGCATTCTTTAGTAGCAGGTTTAAATCCTTAGTAATTGATAATGCTGTAAATACAGAAGGTTTCATGTCTAACATATTTTATTATATATTATACATTCTAATATTTAGTGTGATTTTATCTCTTATTTTTTCAATTCCTTTATTTTTTATATTTAAAGTAAAAGGTGCTTATTTTTTACTATTAATAGGGTTGTTTTTAATAGCAGAATATTTTTTATATACATATTCTGCTTCTCCATCTGATTTAATGAATGGAGTTTATAATTTAGGATTAAGTTTATTGTTTTTGTTTGTTTTCTTTTATAAGTACATTCCTCTAACTAAGTGAGAAATTTAACAACAATAATATTTCTATTCATTATAATCTCATTTTTTGAAAGCTGTTATCAAGAAAAAAAGAGTGTTTCCTCTGTATTACTTAATGCACTCAAAAGTAATGAACAAATTGATTTTCAAGAGTTGAATGGTTTATTAGCTAACGAAAATTCTCCTTATATAGTTATTAGTGATTCAATAATTGAAAATACTCATTCATGGCTAATAAGAAGTATAAATAATCAAGAGAATGTATATAGAGATTTAGGAGCTTTATCAATTTGTATAAATGATACTTCTAGCTTTTCTTATAAAAATGAAAAATATTTATACTCAGAATTTGACTCGATAGCTGAGTCTTATTTAGAAGAAATAAATAATCAAAAAGGAGAAGCAATTTTTCAATTATTCATCTTAAAAAGTGAACTAGATAAACACGAATGGGAAGATGTTTTAAAATGTGTAAAACTGTTTCATTCAAAAACTAATCCTTCATATTCAGTGATTGGATTTAATCAAAAATGTTCAAAAGTTGTTATCCCATTGCCTCAAGAAGAACTTGAAGAAATTATTACAGAATAAACCACCTCAAAACCTATCTTTTTTATTTAGCAGTAAATTGTAAAGCATTTCTCTAGCTCTGAATAATTGGGCTTTTACTGTTCCTAAAGGAAGTTCGGTGGCTTCGGCTATTTCATCGTAAGATAATTCTCTAAAATAACGTAAAACAATCAATTGTTTGTAGCGTGGTTTTAAATGATCTACCATTTCACGCATAATTCTAATCTTTTGCTTACGCATAAATTTTTCTTCCGGGTTTAAGTTGTTTTCCTTAATATCGAAAGTAGAATTATTGCCTTCACTATCTTCAAAACCTTTGTCAATAGAAAAAGTAATCATCTTTTTTTTACGGATAAAATCGATACAGTTGTTGGTAGCAATTTTAAAAAGCCAAGTGCTAAACGCATAATCGGGAGTATATTGGTGCAAACGATTAAATGCTTTACCAAAAGCTTCTATGGTTAAATCGTCAGCATCATCTTGGTTTTTAACCATTTTAAGCATCATATAAAAAATAGAATCCTTGTACTTTTCTAATAGAATTGCATAAGCTTTTTCATCCTGAAGATCTCTTGCTTTCACAACTAATTCGTAATCTATTTGAGCTTTGGGAGATAAATTTTTACCTAATTCCATTGGGTTCTCTTTTTTATAAAGTTTGAAATTACTAAAATTGGATTAAAAAACATAAAAAACAATTCAAAAATTGGTGTGTAAATGATAACGTCTTTATTTCCCAATTGCTTAGTAGAAAACCTAAAGATAAGCATTTGAATAATATATTTCAATAAAAATAACCCAACTATTAGATGAACATGGGGGATTTTAAAGACCAATAAAAAAAATAAGCCTACAAAAATTAAATTGGAAAACATAAAAGTTCCCAACAGCAATTGGTGTTTTAATTTATAGTGCGTTCCGCTTAAAAAATGTCGTTGTTTTTGGCGTATCCACTTATCAAAAGTAGTTTTTGGTTTAGAAATAGTATGGGCAGCAGCATTCAAAACAACTTGCGTATTGTTGTGGTTGGCAACTTCATTTACAAACAAATCATCATCACCAGAAATAATATGATGGTGAGAAGCAAATCCTTTATTATTAAAAAATACATCGGTATGATAACTTAAATTTCTTCCAACGCCCATATATGGCAGCTTACGTAAAGCAAAAGAAGTGTATTGAATTGCCGTATAAAAAGTTTCGAACCGTATTAATTTGTTTAACAAACTTGGTTGTTGTTCGTAATTGCCAACGCCTAAAATTATTTTCTTTTGAGGATTTTTGTAAGCCGTCATTAAATTTATCCATTGTTTAGAAGTAGGTTTACAATCGGCATCGGTAAGCAACACTATTTCATTTTTTGCCGCCTTTATTCCTAAAGTTAAGGCAAACTTTTTATTACCATAAAAACGGTCATTATCAGGAACTGTAACAATTTTAAGGTTGTTGTTTTGTAACGAAAATGCTTTTAATACATCTTGTGTGTCATCTACAGAGTTATCATTAACAACAATAACTTCAAAATCGGGATAATCTTGAGCTAAAATAATTGGTAAAAACTCTAACAAATTTTCTCTTTCGTTTTTGGCACAAACTATTACAGAAACAGGTGCAGTTTGTAGCTGGACAGTAGGCTGTTTGTAAAAAGCAATTTTAGCAAAAAAGTAGAGGTAATAAAATACCTGAATAAAAAAAGCAAAGATAAATGTTATGATTAACCAATCCCAAATAGAGTGGGGAGGAAGGAAAGAAAAAATGTCTTTTAGCAAATCTTGCATTATAAATATAATTCAATGTCAAAAATAAAGAGCGATGTCCGTACTAAATAATTATCTTTGGCGAAGTTTTTAGACATGCATCGTTAATAAGTTTAATATTTAATAATGAAGGCACTTTCCCCCTCTTTTTAAAGAGAGGGGGGAGAAGTTATCGCAAGATAACTTTGGGGTGAGTCAAAAAAAAGAGTAAGAAAAAAATAAAAGCTACACTTCTATTTCAAGCATTTGCTTGGAATATGCTCTTAAAATAGAGAAGTTTACTAGGTGAGTTGAACACAAATTTTCTTAAATATGAACAACAATTAAAAGATAATAGCAACTATAAATGAAATTTAAATTAGAAAAGAAAGATCCGCAATCAAAAGCGAGAGCAGGAGAGATTACTACCGACCACGGAATTATTAAAACCCCCATTTTTATGCCTGTGGGAACAGCTGCAACCGTAAAAGGGGTTCATCAACATGAATTAGAAAACGACATTAATGCACAAATAATTTTAGGAAACACCTATCATTTATATTTAAGACCAAAATTAGATGTTATTGGAAAGGCAGGTGGTTTACATAAATTTATGAATTGGGATAAACCAATTCTTACCGATAGTGGCGGATATCAAGTATATTCATTGTCAGGACGAAGAAAAATAAAAGAAGAAGGAGCAACCTTTTCTTCTCATATTGATGGTTCCAAGCATTTGTTTACGCCCGAAAATGTAATGGATATACAACGAACCATTGGAGCGGATATTATTATGGCTTTTGATGAATGTACACCTTATCCGTGCGATTATAAATATGCCAAAAACTCTATGCACATGACGCACCGTTGGCTTAAACGTTGTTGCGAAAGGTTTGATGAAACAGAAGGTTTGTATGGCTATAGTCAAACACTTTTTCCAATAGTTCAGGGTAGTGTTTACAAAGACTTAAGAAAACAATCTGCCGAAAAAATTGCTTCTTTTGAAAGAGAAGGAAATGCCATTGGTGGACTTTCTGTTGGAGAGCCCGATGATGAAATGTACGAAATGTGCGAAATTGTAACGAATATTCTTCCCGAAGATAAACCTCGTTATTTAATGGGCGTTGGTACACCAATAAATTTATTGGAAAATATTGCTTTAGGGATAGATATGTTTGATTGTGTGATGCCTACCAGAAATGCTCGTAACGGAATGTTATTTACGCAAAATGGGTTTATCAACATCAAAAACAAAAAGTGGGAAGCAGATTTTTCGCCAATAGATGCTGATGGAACAAGTTATGTAGATACTTTTTATTCAAAAGCGTATCTTCGTCATTTAATTATTTCTAAAGAAATATTAGGAGCTCAAATTGCTACCTTACACAATTTAAGTTTTTATCTTTGGTTAGTAAATGAAGCAAGGGAACATATTTTGTTAGGAGATTTTACAACATGGAAAAATAAAATGGTAAAACAATTGGCAACTAGGTTATAGTTTAAATGAAGATTATTGACGCATATATAATTAAAAAGTTTTTAGGAACGTTCGCCTTTACCATACTTCTTATTATTCCTATTATCATTATATTCGATTTATCGGAAAACCTACAAACTTTTATTGAGCGAAAAGCTTCTGTGTCAGCAATATTCTTAGATTATTACCTCAATTTCGTACCGTTTTTAATTAATCAGTTAAGCCCTATTTTTATTTTTATTACGGTAATTTTCTTTACTTCTAAAATGGCGAGTAACTCAGAAATTGTTGCCATACTTGCTGGTGGCGTAAGTTTTAGAAGATTGTTGAGACCTTATTTAATATCGGCAACCCTACTTACTATCATTTCTTTTTACCTTAACAATTTTGTTATTCCTGAAGCCAATAAAGAAAGAATTGCTTTCGAAGAAGTGTATAGAAAAAATAAGTTTAGAAATGTAGATAGAGATATTCACATGCAAATAGATAAAGAAACCTTTATTTATATGTCGAGCTATAATGCAGATATAGATATGGGAATAGATTTTTCTATTGAAAATTTTAATGAAGAAGGAGAATTAACTTACAAACTAATTGCAGACAATGTAATTTGGGATACCATTACTCATAAATGGCACATTGGAAATTACTACGAAAGACATATTAATGGGTTAGATGAAATTGTAAATACAGGAGCGTATAAAGATACAACGCTTAACCTAAAACCTGAAGAATTTAAAAGAAGAAAAAGCTTCGTTCAAACAATGGGATATAAAGAATTAAATGACTTTATAGAGGAAGCTGTTTTTAAAGGCTCTGAAAAAATTACTCAGTATTTGGTTGAGCGACAAACAAGATTTGCCTATCCTTTTGCAACGTTTATTTTAACGGTAATAGGGGTTTCTATGTCGAGCAGAAAGGTTAGAGGAGGAATAGGCTTACATATTGGGTTAGGCTTATTGATAAGTGCTTCTTATATATTGTTTATGCAAATATTTACTTCGTTTGCCCTTACTTCTGGAGCGTCTGTTTTGGTAGCTGTTTGGACGCCTAATGTTCTTTACGGATTGTTAGCCTTGTATTTATTAAAAATTGCTCCTAAATAAAGTACTGATTTTAGTTATTTTGTTAAATTTCTGGCTGTTTTTAATAAAATCGGTTAAAATATTAAAAATATCAAAAAAAATTTGTTAATAAATATTTTTTGTGTATGTCAATCCTTTGTTTTTTAATTCATTAACATTATTACTTAGGCTGGATAAGGGTTTCCACTTATCAACAAAGGGAACATTTTGAGTTATTTTGTCGTTGAAGGACTGAACCTCTAAACTTCTGCGCCATGAAAACTATCTACTCCCTTTTGTTTTTCGGTGTTTTTTTGCTACTTTTTACTGATAACAACCTGCAAGCACAAACCCAGTCATGTGGTTGTGATAATACAGTTCCAACATTTACTATTAATCTTTCAGCAAATCCAGATACAAGTTATGCAATCCAAGCTACTAGAAATGGGTATTGTTGTTCTGCTTCAGGACCTGATAGATGTATAAGTTTTAACATTACTGTTAGTCCGGGAGCCAATCAAGTAAATTTTGATGTTTTTAATCCTGCACCTCCTGGTGGAGCTTTTTATCAAGTAGGGTGTGGTACTCCAACATCTTTGGGTACACCTCTTTGTATTGATACAGGTGTGGTTAATTTTTGCGTAACGTATTGTAAGTCAGGAAATGATAATGCTACTTATGTAATAACTACTACTAAAACTTATGGGGCTTCAGATGATATTACTGTAAGAGAAGGTTGTAGTAATGAGTTAAACGTTAAAGGATTAATTGAATCAACTGTAACTTGGAATTCTATTTTTCCGGGAAATTATGGGGATTTTAATAATTATTTATCATGTACTTCACAGTGTGATACAACTATTGTAACTCCTGTACCAACAGCACCGCCTTATGTAGATTTTCAAGTGTGTGGAAATTTAACAACTTGTAGTACAGGTATGTTTATTTGTGATACAGTTAGGGTTTATACCTTACCTGAATTGGTAGTGAATGTAACCCCACAAAATGTGGTTATATGCCCGGGAACAGGAAGTGCAGTATTAACGGCAAGTGTTACCAATGCTCATCCACCAATAAACTATATGTGGAACACAGGAGCAACAACACCTTCAATTACGGTTACAAGTGCAGGGACTTATTTTGTTAGTGTTACAGATACCTTATCAGGTTGTCCTGCTGCTTCAGATACAGCCTATGTAATCAACCCACCTCCATTCCCACCTTTAAATCCTACTAATAACGGACCGCTTTGTGTAGGTGATTCGTTAAGCTTAGGAGTTGATACCGTTCCCGGAGCAACTTATGCTTGGTTCGGACCAAATGGTTTTACCTCTTCAAGTCAGTATCCATCAATTCCAATAGTTCCTTTAAATGCTACTGGATCTTATGCTGTATTAGCAATAGTAAACGGTTGTTATAGTGACACCTTTTATACCAATGTTGTGATTAATCAAATACCATTTGCACCAATAGCAACTACCAATGCTCCAGTATGTGAAGGAACAAACATACAATTGTTTGCCTCAAATGTGGCTAACGGAACGTATAGTTGGACGGGAGTTAATGGTTTTACAAGTACACAACAAAATCCAACAATTGCTAATGCTAATATGTTAGATACCGGTTTTTATAGTGTAAGCGTTACTGTTAATGGGTGTACAAGTGCAAATACCGATATTTATGTTGAAGTGCACCCAACACCACAAGTAATTTTACCTCCCAACATTATTGTATGTCATGGAGCGGTTGTTCCTCAAACTAACTTTTCGGGAACGGTAAACAATACTACTTATAATTGGACAAACTCTAATCCTAATATAGGATTACAAGTAAATGGTAATGGCGGTATTCCACCATTTACAGCAAATAATACAGGTACAGCTTCGGTTACTTCTACAGTTACTGTTACACCTACAGCTAATGGATGTCCCGGACCATCTAATAATTTCTATATAACAGTTGATGCAACTCCTGCAGCTAATTTTTCTTATACTAATGTTTGTGAAGGAACACAGACTTCATTTACCGATTTGTCCCAATCTAATGGAGGAACAATAGTAAGTTGGGCGTGGGATTTTACTAATGATGGAGTAATTGATAATAATAATCAAAATTCCTCAAACGGATTTCCAACAGCAGGTACTTACAATACTCAGTTGCATATAGCAACATCTTTAGGTTGTAAGGATTCTATCATCATTCCTGTAGTAGTTGATCCAATTCCTGTGGCTAATTTTGTTGCTGATGCAGTTTGTTTAAATCAATTAACTAATTTTATAGATTCATCTTCCATTACCACAGGAGGAATTGTAAACTGGCAATGGGATTTTGGTGATAACTCGGGGACGTCAACAACTCCAAACCCATCGTACACCTATAACCTGCCTGGTACATATAATGTAAACTTAACCGTTATATCGGATAGTGGTTGTATAAACACCTACACCAGTTCTATTGATGTGTATGATAATCCTGTAGCAAACTTTACAGCAAATAATGCTTGTTTAGCTGATGTGGTTCAATTAAATGACATCTCAACGGTAAACAATTCTTCGATAGTAAGCTGGGCATGGGATTATGAAAATGATGGAGTAATTGATGATACTAACCAAACAACTCAAAACCTATATCAAAGTGCAGGAGTTTATAATCCTTTATTAATAGTATATTCAGCACAAGGTTGTGCCGATACCGTATTGAAAACGGTAACTATTCATCCTATGCCTGAAGCAGAGTTTACTTTTAACAATCAGTGTTATGGAACATCTATACCTTTTGTAGATGGTACAACCATAACAAGTGGTAATGTGGCTAATTGGCAATGGTATTTTGGAGATGGAAATACCTCTATACAACAAAGTCCTCAACATAATTATAATGCGGAAGGAATTTATTCTACCACATTAGTAGTAACATCTAACAACGGGTGTAAAGATACTATAAAGCACTTTGTTGAAGTGTGGCCAATTCCGGTGGTAAATTTCTCACCAACAGAAGTTTGTTTTAACATACCTACTCAGTTTACTGATTTAACCACTATATCAAATAATTTTACACAAAACAATATTGTTTCATGGAATTGGGATTTTGGCGATAATTCAGGAACGAGTGCTCAACAAAACCCTATTTATCAGTATAATTCTGAAGGAAAATTTTATGCAACGCTAACTGTTGTTAGTAATAATGGATGTGCTAATAGTCAAACATTAGAAATTAATGTAAACCCTATACCTCATGTTGATTTTATAGCAGACATTACTCAAGGATGCTCTCCTTTAACCATAAACTTTACTGATAACTCAACTATTGATACTATAGGAAATATTTCAAGTTGGCATTGGGATTTTGATAACGGAAATACTTCGGCAGCACAAAGTCCTGGTGGAGTAGTTTTTAATAACCCATCCCATACTAATACAGCTTATTATAATGTTATCCTTTCTGTTACTTCGGATAAAGGGTGTACTATTACTGACTCTATGAGTCAAATGATAACTGTTTTTCCGAAACCTTTTGCAGATTTTGCTTCTTCTCCGGAAGAAGCTAATATTTACGATAGCGAAATTACATTTACCGATTTATCTATTGTAGCTAATCAATGGCTTTGGGATATAGGAGATAAAGGAACAACATTTACTAATCAACACCCAGTGCATCATTATACAGATTCAGGTGATTATTATGTTTCTTTATTTATAGAAAACACTTTTGGCTGTAAAGATACAGTACAAAAGAAAGTAAGAATAGAACCGGCTTTTGCACTATGGATTCCTAATGCTTTTACTCCTGATAGTGATAATAAAAATGATCATTTCTTTGCTAAAGGATATGGCATAGATGAAATAGAAACTTTAATTTTTGATAGATGGGGTGAATTAATATTTGAAGGTAATCAGCTAGATTCACAGTGGGATGGAAGGTATAAAAATGGAGAAATTAAGCAAGATGTTTATGTATATAAGATTAGAGCGAAAGATATTTTTGGAAAGTGGCACGAATATATCGGAAAAGTAACCGTAGTGATATAAAAATAAAAAGCAGCTAATTATTAGCTGTTTTTTTATGGGGTTTATTTGGAGATAACCAATTTTTCAGTTATTGTATAGTCACTAAAATTCATATCTAAGAAGTAGAAACCATTACTAAACTCAGTAAGCGATAATAAAATATGGTTGTTACCTTTCTCAATAGCTCCACTATAAATCTCTTTAACCATTTTACCATTAATATCTTTTAAACTGATGAAGACTTGTTCTTTCTCTAGAGATTGAAAATCAATAATAATTGATTCTTTTGCAGGATTAGGAAGTACTTTTAATTGATATATAGGCGAAACATTATCATTAAGACCTACCATTAAATTATCCTGATATTCAATTTGAGAACCTCCGGCAGTAGTTGTTATCTTTAATACAGGAACACCTGACAATGCAGCTAACCATTTGTATTCAATTTGTTGTGGCCTTGGAAAATTAAATCCTGTTCCAAACTGAGATGTATAAAGCGTATCTGTAATGTTTAAAATAGATTTTACTCTCAAGCAATTGAAAGTTCCAAAAGGCGTAATCAGGCTTCCCCAACCATCAACAGTATCAATACGCTCTTGAAATTGACCATAATCGCCAACTGTTGGTATGGAAACTAAAAACTCAGAATAAGAAGTATTGTTGTTGTTATAATTGAGCGGAAAAACATATTGAATATCAACAGGAATTCTTCGTGTAGATGATGGTATTCCATTTATATTGGAACCAAAACCAACATTAGCATATTGAGAAGAAGTGTTTTTGTAAAAATCGTAAACATCAGTAATGTTTACTACTTGAAAATTTATATCATTTCCTTTTATCGCATAATTAGCTTTATGATTGGGGTACAAAAGAAGATTGTTAAAATAATATTGGTAAGCAAATGGTGTTGAAGATACAGTTACGAAAGTATCAGATCGTTGAACTGTTGCTTGAAGTTGAGAATAATCCCATAAGAAATTAGTACCGGTAAGAGCAGGGTTGTTTCCTTGTAAGTTAGCAGTAATACTAATATGATAAATATCGTTAACACTTGGCATGTCATTATTAGAAATAGTAATTTGTGCTGAAGAAATTAAACTCAGCGTTGTTAATATTAAAAGAAAGATAATTTTTGCCATAATAAGATTTTGATTATTAATGGAATAATAAAAAATAAAGATATAAAAAAAACCGATAACATTTCTATTATCGGTTTTTTTTTGTGGAGTCGGAGGGATTCGAACCCTCGTCCAAACAAGGAAATCGTAAGCTTTCTACATGTGTATTCTTTTATTAATTGTTAGGAATAAAACAGGTAAAAGACAACCAATTTTAATCTTAAGTTTCTGTTGTTTAACCTATGCTTAGAAACATCACAAAGGCTAGTCTGAAAAATTGATACTCCTTAACCAAAAATAAACAGACAATATTTTTGAGGAGTAATGGTCCTGCCTACTGTACTTCAGCGAGGATGAAGGTTATCCGACTTAGTCGTGATTACGCAGCCATTGCATAGTTATCTTCGCCAGTTAGCGATTTGAGAGCCGATATTTACGAGCCAACTCACAATGCTCGACATGCTTACCTAGTCATTCATCTTGCTGTCAAAGCCAAAAACGACCCCATGTTGGTATATATTACAAAGAACTTACACAAAGTTAATCTTTTTTGATGATATCGTAAGTTAACAATTGCTAAAAGAAGGGTTTTAGCTTATATTTGTCAATTATTAATTTTTTATACCAACTGACACATGAAAATTGGCATTATAAAAGAAGGAAAAATCCCTAGCGATGAAAGAGTTCCTATGTCTCCTAAGCAATGTGCTGAAGTGAAAACAACATTTCCTAATATAGAACTAGTTGTTCAAAAAAGCAATGTAAGAAGATTTAAGGATGAAGAATATGCTAATGTCGGTATTACTCTTGTTGAAAGTGTTGATGATTGTGATGTATTGATGGGAGTGAAAGAAGTACCTATTAAAGAATTAATTGCCAATAAAACTTATTTTTATTTTTCTCATACCATAAAAAAACAACCTTACAATAGGGCTTTGTTATTAGAAATGATAAAAAAAAATATTAAAATGGTAGATTATGAAACCATCACTGATGTTGAAGGAAGAAGATTAATAGGTTTTGGAAGGTATGCCGGAGTTGTTGGTTGCTATAATAGCTTTTTTGCTTACGGTAAAAGAGAAAAAGCTTTTGATTTAAAAAGAGCTTATTTGTGCGATGATAGAAAAGAAATGGAAGCAGAGCTTAAAAAAGTGAAACTTCCTATTGACTATAAAATTGTGATAACAGGTGGAGGTAGAGTAGCAGGAGGAATTATTGAAATATTAGATGTTATTGGAATTAAAAAAGTAACTCCAGACGAGTTTCTAAATCAGTTATTTAACGAGCCGGTATACACCCAGTTAAATGTTCATGATTATAATAAACGAAAAGACGGAAAAGAATTTGATTCATCAGATTTTTTTAATCACCCAACCGAATTTGAGGGAAATTTTTTCCGATTTGCAAAAGTTGCTGATATGTACATTTCAGGGCATTTTTGGGATGAAGAAGCACCGTTTATCTTTTCTCGTGAGGAGGCAAGATCTCCTGAATTTAATATAAAAGTGGTTGGCGATATTAGTTGTGATATTAATGGACCTGTTGCCTGTACATTAAGACCATCAACCATAAAAGAACCGCTTTATGGTTATGATCCTCAACAAGAAAAAGAAGTAATGTTTGATAGTGTTGATGCCATTACTGTTATGGCGGTAGATAATCTTCCTTGTGAATTACCCAAAGATGCATCTGCTGATTTTGGCAGAGAATTTATAGATAATGTTTTACCACATTTACTAAATGATGAGTTAGGTATTATAAAAAATGCTACCATTTGCGAAAATGGCGATTTAACAGAAACCTACGAGTATTTAAGAGACTACGTAGAAGGGGAATAGGTCTTTTAGTTCATCAAATCTTCAATCTCTTCAGCTTCTAAAGGAATATTTTTCATTAAATCAAAAGGTTGTCCGTCATTGGTTACCACCACATCATTTTCTAAGCGGATGCCTAAAGCTTCCTCTCTTATGTAAATTCCAGGCTCTACAGTTAGTACCATTCCTGCTTCTAACGGTCTGTTTCTGTTTTCTACATCGTGTACGTCTAACCCTAGATGATGAGAAGTTCCGTGCATGAAGTATTTTTTGTAAGCCGGATTATTAGGATCTTGTTTGGCAATATCATGTTTATCAAGTAATCCTAAATAAATTAGTTCATTTTCCATTATTTTGCCTACTTCTTTGTGGTAGTCATCAATTTTAGTTCCCGGAACTAACATGGCTGTAGCAGCTTTCATCACTTTAAGTACAGAATTATAAACATCTTTTTGTCTGTTGCTAAATTTCCCGCTTACAGGAATACATCTGGTCATATCAGAAGCAAAGTTGCCGTATTCAGCACCAACATCCATTAAAATAACTTCTCCTTCTTTACAGGTAGCTTTATTTTCTACGTAATGTAATACACAAGCATTGTACCCTGAGGCAATTATAGGTTCGTAAGCAAACCCTCTAGAACGGTTTCTTAAAAATTCGTGCATATATTCTGCTTGGATTTCATATTCTGTTACGCCAGGTTTAACAAAGTCTAATACTCTTCTAAAACCTTTTTCAGTAATATTACAAGCGTGTTGAATCATTTCAATTTCAGCAGCGGATTTGATAGCTCTAACTGTTCTCATGATAGGAGCTAGCCTTTCGTATTGATGTAGTGGGTATTTGGTTTGACAAAGTTTTCTAAACCTATCATCTCTTGTCTCAACAGTATTTACAGCTCTTAGATGTTCGTTTTGATTAAGATAAATGGTTGTTGCCTCTGTGGTTAACTGATGGAAAACTTGTTCAAATTGGCTGGTCCAAAAAACAGTTTTAATGCCTGAAAGAGCTGTAGCTTCTTCTTTAGTAAATTTAGCACCCTCCCAAATGGCAATTAGTTCACTGGTTTCTTTAACAAATAGTATTTCTCTATGTACCGGATTATTAGCTTCCGGAAATAAAACAACTATCGATTCCTCTTGATCAATTCCGGAAACATAAAGTAAATCGTTATTCTGACGAAAGGGCATGGTTCCATCAGCATTGGTTGGCATAATATCGTTTGAATTGAAGATGGCCATAGATGCAGGTTGCATCATCTCAGTTACTTTTTTTCTGTTGTTTATAAATGTTTGCTGATTAAGAGGATTGTATTTCATGTGTTTATATTTTTTTGTTGTAATAGCAATTATGCTATAGATTACTGTATTTTGTTGATGTATTTAGAGCGTTTTTAACTCTATAGGAAGCTTAACAATATCACTAATATCTTCACCCATAGATTCCATGTCTTCATCATCTTCATCATAAAGCCACACTACTTTTACGTTTTTTGATAGTGTTGATTGATAGTTGGCTAATTTTTTAAGTAAGATATACATACACTCGGTTGAATGTGTGTTTAAGTAATCGAGGTAAATTTCTAATGTAATTTCTTCCGGAGATGTAGTTATGTAGGTATCTAGCCAATTTTCTATAGGTTTGTAGAAGTTAATAGGATGTTCAGGAATAGAGCGTCCCCAAATTTTTAACAAGTTGGTTGTTGCATTAAAATCTATCTTGGGAGTATTAATTGTTCCTTCAATTAGTAAATTATCCATTCCACAAATTTAAATTTAAATCTGAATTTAGAAAAATTCTAAGGTTTTAATTTATCTTTAAATTTCTTTTTAAACTTTTCTACCTTAGGCTTGATAATAGCAGAACAGTATGGTTGTTCGCCATTTAACTCAAAATAATCTTGATGATAATCTTCGGCAGGATAAAAATTGGTAAAAGCTGTTATTTCAGTAACGATAGGGTTGCTAAAGATGTTGGAACTGTCAAGTTGTTGCTTGTATGCTTCGGCAATTTGTTTTTGAGCATTGTTGTGATAAAAAATAGCAGAACGGTACTGAGTACCAACATCACCTCCTTGTTTGTTTAAGGTTGTAGGATCGTGGGTTTGCCAAAAAACTTCCAACAATTCTTCTGTGGCAATAATGTTAGGATTATATATCACCTGGCAAACTTCTGCATGCCCCGTATTTCCAGTGCATACTTCTTTGTAAGAAGGGTTTTTTACAGTTCCGCCAGCATACCCCGAAATTACTTTTTCAACTCCTTTTAATTGATCAAATATTGCTTCGACACACCAAAAACATCCGGCACCAAGTGTTATGGTATCTGTTGTGGTAGTATCATTAGTGTTTTCTGTAGGTTTATCGTTATTTTTTGCTTCCATATTACAGCTAAATATTGTAGAAATTAATATTAAAGTAAGGGTTGATATAATTGTTTTTAACTTATTCAAAATTAGTTATATAATTTTATTGGTTAAACTTTTTATTTTTTCAAAAGTAGCAGATGTAACATTAACCAATGGTAAACGAACTGTATCACCTGTAATTCCTAAAACTTTTAGCGTAGCTTTAATTCCGGCAGGGTTTCCATCACAAAATAAATAGTTGATAATTTCAAAATGTTGGTAATGCAATTTTCTGGCATTTTCTATATTGCCGTTTAACGCTTCATTTACCATATCAGAAAATCCTTTAGGAAAAGCATTGGCAATTACAGATATAACACCATCTCCACCGCTAGCAACAAAAGGTAGGGTAAGAGCATCATCTCCGGAAATCACTAAAAATCCTTCAGGTTTTTGTTGAATAATCTCCATACATTGTTCTAAATTTCCTGAAGCTTCTTTTACAGCTATGATGTTTTTAAAATCATTAGCAAGTCGTAAAGTTGTTGCAGCAGCTATATTAGAACTTGTTCTTCCCGGAACATTGTATAAAATTATTGGTAACGGAGATTTTTCAGCAATAGCTTTGTAATGTTGGTAGATTCCTTCTTGGGTTGGTTTGTTGTAATACGGACTAACTGAAAGTAGTGCATCAACACCGGTAAAGTCGGTAGTTGAAAGAGCATCTAGAATAGCTTGTGTGTTATTACCACCTAAACCAAGTACTATGGGTAATCTGTTGTTGTTTACTTTAATCACAAAAGCCAATACTTGCTTTTTTTCTTCGTTAGTTAAGGTTACCGATTCTCCAGTTGTGCCTTGCACTACTAAGTAATCTACTCCGTTTGTAATGAGGTATTCTACTAATCTTTCTAATGCATTATAATCTATGCTTTTGTCTTGATTGAAAGGAGTAATAATGGCAACCCCTGTTCCTCTAAATTTTTCCATTTGGCTAATAATTTCTTTTTTACAAAGTTTTGTTTTTATTTCCACAATACTTACTAATTTGTCGAAAATTTTTATAATAAATTACAAAAAAAAAAGAGCATTAACTAATATTAGTTAATGCTCTTTTTGTAGCAATAAGTTACAATACGCTTACTTGATATCCTTTAAAATATTTTGATAAAAAGCTCCTAAAAGAGGTACGGCTTTTCTTTCGCCATTAACAGCTCCAATAAGTCCTAATATCCAAAATATAAAAATCCCGATATAGCACAAGTTAATTAAAATGGCTATCATCCATCCAATAAATGGTATGAAAACCAATATAAAACTTGCAATCATCATAGAAAAGCTAGTAAGATAAATTCCTAATGCTTGTCTAAGGTGGAATGCACCTAGTTCAGATTTATTTCTTTGTTCACTGTGCATTACAAAAGCGATGATTAGTCCAATTAGTGTAATGTAGCTAACAATTGCCACTGTTTTTCCCGGGTCTTGTGTAGGAACAGCATTGTTGTTTGTAGTTTCTTCCATATTTAATTGTTTGTTTTTTAATTATACATCAAAACTATAATTTTTATTTTGAAATAAAATGGAGAATAGTACTTAAATTTCAACAACTTCATTTGTTTTTAAATACAAAATATAACCTTTAAAAGTAAAGTTGGCATAAGCTGGAATTTTACTGATGATAACAATATAGTTGGCTATTTGTTTTTTATGTTTATTGTTTTCTTCGCCTGTTTTATAGTCGATTACATAAACAGTCTGTTGTTTTATAACCACTCTGTCGGGCTGGAAAACTTCACCAGAAGGTAATAAAATAGAAGTTTCATTTTTTACTTCATCTACATCATCAAACAAAAAATGTATAGCAGGATTACTGAATAAATTTTGTAGTTGAACCAATAACTCTTTAGATTCTTCAATGGATATAATACCTTTACTCACATATCTGTCAGTTGTTTTTTCAATATCAGAGACTGTTTTAATATCAGCTAAAATAGCATGAATGGAAGAACCGTGTTCACCAATTTGTTCCGGATTTTCAACTTCCCATACTTTTGGAGCTTGAAAGCTTATCTTTATTTTTTCTCTCCAATTGTTGTGAATAATCTTACCAAACTTATCGCTATTGCTTTGTTCACCTTGTTTCTCGGAAGTATCTTTTTTGTTAAATAACCCAAAACGGTAAGTGGGCAATGCTGTTTTAATAGGAGTGAAGTTAGTACAATAGTTATAAAGAAACTGATTGGCAGCAACTTTCTCACTTTTATTTGGAATAAAGTTGGATAAAATATACAACCTGTCTTTTGGTCGAGTAAATGCTACATAAAGCACATTCACAAGGTCTAATATAGCTTTATTTTCTTCATTTTGATAAATGTAAGCGTATTCGGTGTTTAAAATATCTTTATTCATTGGGAGTAGGGCGACAGGCAATTTTTCTACCGGTGTTTTTTCTATCCAAAACATTCTATTGTTGCCCCTTGCTGCATTATTGGCAAAAGGATAAATTACAATTGGAAATTCCAATCCTTTAGATTTATGAATCGTCATAATGTTTACCGCTTCAATTCCTTCAGGGATGATGATGGAAAACTTTTCACTTTTATCATTCCACCATTCAACAAAACTGTTGATAGAATTGCCTTTTTTTACGGTAAATTCATACACTTTATCTAAGAAAAACTGAATGTAAATGTTGGTTTCATCAGACAAAGAAAAATGGTTAATTAAAAATTCGGTTAATTCATAGAGCGAAAACTGGTTGATGATGTTTTTATCTAACTCTAAATCGTTCATTTTTAAGAAAGTTGCCAATACATCTTCTTTTTTTGATGATGAAGAAATAAAGAGTTCAAAAATTGCCGCATCGTTGGCTAACGAATCCGGCATTAGAGAAAGTAACGCCAATTGAATACTTTTTTCGTTAGGATAGATTAAGTACTTTAAAAAAGTAACCAAAAAGTTAACCTCTTTAGAGTTGTTTAGCAACAAGCTTTCTGAAGAAATAACATCAATATTATTATCTAGTAAAAATGAAGCTATTTTTGCCGCTTCACTATTGGCTCGTGTAAGAATGGCAATATCGTTTAGTTGGTAACCTTCTTTTGTTAGCTGATGAATAATTTGTAAGGTTTGTTGTGTATTCAACTCCAACAATGCTTCTTTATCATCGGTTTCAAAAAAGCTTATTTCTATTCCTCCACCTGTATTTTCGGGATTAAAACCTTGGTTAAGGTCTTTATAAAGATTTTGATATTCTTCGGGCATTTGTTGGGCTACAAACTGAAAAAACTGGTTGTTAAAATCGACAATTTCGGCAGTAGAACGAAAATTATTGTTCAGGTTTTTTCTGTTGATATTTCTATCAAAAGAAGCATTAATAGTATGCAGTTCTTTATTTATAATGCCTGTTTTTTCTACAATTTTAGGGAATTGAATAATTTGCTCTACTTCGCCACCTCTCCATCTGTAAATAGATTGTTTGGCATCTCCAACCACCATGTTAAACCTGTTGTTAGCTAAAGAATTATCTACCAACGGAATGAGATTGAACCACTGAATTACAGAAGTATCTTGAAATTCATCTATAAGATAGTGGTAATATTTTTCGCCTAAACGTTCGTAAATAAAAGGAATAGACTCGTTAGCAATTACATGAGCAATTTTTTTATTAAAATCGGAAAAACTAAGTACATTGTTTTCTTGTTTAATGTTTTCAATAGATTTTTCAATTTCATTAATAACTGCCAGTACAAAAATATTTTTATGGATAGATGTGGTAATGAGGTAATCGCTGTATTTTTCTACTTTTAAATTTTCTAACTTATGGTAGTAAGAAGTAAGTTCGTTAGTTATTCCATCAATGGTTTGTTTTATGTTTTCGGGAGTTTTTTGGGCATACCAATTTTGTTCGCTACTAAACATTTTAACAATAGAGTTTGTCGGTGGGTCATAGTTTTTGTTAATTTGTTTGATGAAGTATTTAGGGATATAACTTGAACTAAAATCATTATCGGCTAAGCCTTTAGATTTTATTAAGGATAAGGCTTCGTTAGCTATTTTTTCAGTTTCATCTTCAAAAAATGTAATAATGGTTTCCAACTCTTTTTTTATGAGGTAAAAATCATCAACTGATAATTCGTTAAGTTGATTGGCAAAATAGCTGCCGTTTTCCTGTAAAAGGGTTTGAGCAAAACTTATTAAGTCTTTTTCAATATTCCAGCCAGCTTCTTCATTAGCTTTGTACACAGAAAAATCAACCATTAATTTGGTTATTTTATCATCTTTTCCAACTTGGGCAATTAGTAAGTCAACCGCTTTTGTCAATACTTCACTTTCTTGCAGCTCAATTTCAAAATTGATGGGCAAGTGCAAATCGTGAGCAAAAGTTCTAATGATTTTATGGGTAAATTTATCAATGGTGCTGATGGCTAAATCATTGTAATGATGAAGAATATGTCGTAAAACAACTTCGCTTTTATTAATGAGTTTTTCTTTTGTAATTCCAAGTCCGCCCTCAGCTTCACTTAGTAGTAAATCGTTCATTAAAAAATTGGAAGTGCCTTCTAATGGTTGGTCTGACGCAAAATCTTCTAGTGCCTTAATCACTCTTTCTTTCATTTCTGCGGCAGCTTTATTGGTAAAAGTTATGGCAAGAATATGTTTGTAATAAGCAGGAAATTCGGTGTTTTCAGCCAATACACGTAGCAAAAATTCTTTTACTAAAGTATAAGTTTTTCCGGATCCGGCAGAAGAGTTATATAGGACTAAGTTTCTCAAATTTATAAGTTTTTAGCAGGATAATATTTCTGCTAAAGAAAGTAAATCGGTATTAATTTTTTGATGGTGTTTGATGGCTTTTTCAAAAGGAGTGTAGGCAATTTTATTGTTTACAACTCCTATCATAAGGTTTGTTTTACCATCCAACAAAGCATTTACAGCAGCATTTCCCATTTGGCTGGCAAGTACTCTGTCCATAGCCGAAGGACTGCCACCACGTTGTATATGTCCCAAAATAGTTACGCGAGTATCAAATTTGGGATGATGTTCTTTTACATGTTTGGCTACTTCATTGGCTCCTCCAGTTTCATCACCTTCGGCAACAATTACTATCATGCTGGATTTTCTACCATGTCTGTCGCTATCTAATTTTTTAAACAGTTCATTAATGTAAGAGGGAGTTTCAGGAACTAGAATTGCTTCAGCACCAACGCCAATTCCGCTTCGTAAAGCAATGAATCCGGCATCTCTACCCATTACTTCAATAATAAATAAGCGATTGTGAGAGTTAGCAGTATCTCTAATTTTATCTACTGCTTCAACTACTGTATTTAGTGCTGTGTCATAACCAATGGTGTAGTCTGTTCCAAATAAGTCATTATCTATAGTTCCGGGAATACCTACAAATGGGATATTAAACTCACTATTAAAAATAGCTGCCCCTGTAAAAGTACCGTCACCACCAATGGCTACAATGCCATCTAAATTATGTTTTTGAATGTTTTCAAAAGCTTTTTTTCTCCATTCATATTGGTGAAATTCCTTACATCTGGCACTCCTTAGAACAGTACCTCCTCGCTGAATAATGTTTTTAACATCTCTTGCACCAAAAGGCTCAATATTTCCTTCAATTAATCCTTTGTAGCCTTCGTAAATTCCATAAGCCTGAATATTGTGATAAGCACAAGTTCTTACTACAGCTCTAACTGCTGCATTCATTCCTGGAGAATCGCCACCTGAGGTAAAAACACCTATTTTTTGCATGGTTTATTTTTTTAGTTGGATAATTCTTGCAAACGTTGATGACGTTCTACAGAAAAATCACTATCGTTTTTAATAATGTAATTTATGACTTCTAAAGTACTATTTCTTAAAGAAATATCCGTAGGTCTTAATAAGAATTTTTGAAATAGTAATTCTTCCAATAATTTGAATTGGATTAAATCAAAATCATGCTTGGAAATTAATGTGGAAATTAAATTGTTTTCAGACGTTTTTAATAAGTCTTGTAAATTTATTTTTAGGAAATCAGTAGCAAATTCGTTGAGTAATTCTTCGGCTTTCTCGGGTTCGTTGTTTTGTTTTAAAAAGAGGATTTTAGCTAACATCTTAGCCATCTCATCAAAATATCGTTGAATGTAATCCTTTCTAATCATTTACAGCATTTTCTGTTTTGTGCATCTTTTTTGTCCCTTGATACATTTCATACTGTACAAATTTACATTCCAAACTTCCATTAAACAATTTTAATTTTTTAGAAGGTCTTAGTCCTACATTTTTTAGGGCTTCCATGTTAGAGCTTATTATCCATGCCGACCAACCACTAAATTTTTGTTTTAGCGTATCACCAAAATCGGTGTAAAGTGCTTCAATTTCGTCACCAATTCTTTCTCCGTAAGGTGGGTTAGAAATAATAATTCCAGGTTCAGTGCTTGGTGTATAATCCTGAAAATCAGAAATTTTTAAACTTACTTTATCTAATAAATCAATGCTTTTAAGGTTAGCTCTGCACATACCCAACACCCTTCCAGAATTGTCCACACCAATAATTCTAGTGTTGGTAAATTTTTTGTTGGCAATAGCTTCTTCCTTTAATTTGTTAAAAAGTTGGCTATCAAAATCTTTCCAATTAAAAAATCCAAATTCTGCTCTTTTAAGGTTGGGAGCAATGTTAAAAGCTATCATAGCAGCCTCTATGAGAATAGTTCCTGAGCCACAAAACAAATCAAGTAGAGGAACTTTTTTATCCCATCCACTCAATAAAATCATGCCTGCGGCTAAATCTTCCTTAATTGGTGCTTCACTACGACTTTCTCTATAACCTCTTTTAAAAAGAGCATCACCAGAGCTATCTAAGCTTACTACACAACTATTTTTTTGATTGATGTAAAGGTTAATTTTAATGTTAGGATTAAATTTTTCTACATTTGGTCTTCGGTTAAATTTTTCTCTAAATCTATCAGCAATAGCATCTTTGGCTTTTAATGCCGGGAATTGTGAGTGATTAAATATAGTAGAAGAAACTACTGCATCAATAAAAAAAGTTTGATCTACATCAAAAATGTTTTCCCACTCCATTTTTTTGATTTGGTTATACAAATCATCACTATCTTTAATAGGAAATTGATGTATCGGAACTAATATTTTATTTGCTGTTCTTAGCCACATATTGGCATTGTACAATAAGGCTTTATCCCCTTTAAAGGAAACACTTCTTATACCTTTTTCAATTTGCAAAGCTCCTAATTGAGCTAATTCTTCGGCAGCAACATCTTCCAAACCGAAAGAAGTTTTGGCTACCATGGTAAACGGTTTTTCTAACATGTTACAAAGATAGATTTTTTTACAGAGAACTACTATGAATCTTTATGAAGCCTATTATTTTGTTTTATTAACAAAGCAATAAACCGATTGAAAATCGCTCTGTACAAAATTCCTTAATTTTGGGACTTTCAAAAAAAAATAATACATGAAGCATCCCATTATCACTTTTTGTTTGGTCATTACTTTTTTAGGATTTATACCAAAAGCAAATGCTCAAGATCCATTAACAGCAGGAGAAATAAAGTTAGCATTAAATAAACTTAATACTTTAGGTAGTGTACTTTACTTAGCTGCTCATCCTGATGATGAAAATACCCGATTAATTGCTTACATGGCAAATGAAAAATTAATGCGTACAGGTTACCTTTCTTTAACCAGAGGTGATGGTGGGCAAAATTTAATTGGTACTGAACAAAGTGGTTTAATGGGTGTTGTGCGTACACAAGAATTATTGGAAGCTAGAAAAATTGATGGTGGCGAACAATTTTTTACCAGAGCTGTTGACTTTGGGTATTCTAAAACTCCTGAAGAAACTTTTGCTAAGTGGGACAAGCAAAAAGTTTTGGCAGATGTAGTATATATCATCAGAAAATTTAGACCAGATGTAATTATTACTCGTTTTCCAAAAACCGCTTATGCAGGTCATGGTCACCATACTGCTTCGGCAATATTGGCTGAAGAAGCATTTGATTTGGCAGCGGATTCTACTGCATTTCCTGAGCAACTGATATATGTAGATGTTTGGCAGCCCAAACGGTTGTTTTTAAATGCCAGTACTTGGTGGGATAAAGACTTGCCTGAAAAAGCTAAAGGCAATCCAGCTTACATTACGGTTGATGTAGGAACTTATAATCCTTTATTGGGTAAAGCTTACAGCGAAATAGCTGCGGAAAGCAGAACCATGCATAAAAGTCAAGGGTTTGGTGCTGCAAAAGTAAGAGGGGTGCAAGAGGAGTATTTGGTGTTGCAAAAAGGTGAAAAATTTGAAGATGATGTTTTTGACGGTATTAATTATTCCTGGAATAGAATAGAAGGAGGGAAAGAAATTAGTGCATTAATTCAAGAGGCAACTACCAGTTTTGATGCTGAACATCCCGAAAAAATTGTTCCTATTTTACTGAAAGTATTTACAAAAATTAATGCCCTGCCTTATAGTTCTTGGAAATATGTTAAGTTGGCAGAAGTTTCTAGATTGATAAGCTCTTGCATGGGACTACATGCTGAATTTATTGCCGATGATTTTAGTGCAACACCAGGAACTTCGGTTAATGGTGTAATAAATATCGTTAACCGAAGTAATTTAAAGGTAAAACTTACCAATATTGGTATTATGGAAAAAGACAGTACTATTAACTTAGAGCTACCAAAAAATGAAATGCAAAACATTAATCTACCCTTTGTTTGTGAAAATGAAGCAAACACCAACCCTTATTGGCTGAACAAACCTTATGAAGGAATATTTGATGTTGCTCAGCAAGATATGATTGGACTTCCTCAAAACCTAAATAAACTTTATGCAGCCATCATGTTAGAAGTGCAGGGAACATTTTTTTATATTACCCAACCTTTGCAATATAAATGGACAGATAGGGTAAAGGGTGAGATTTACAGACCATTTGTAGTTTTGCCTAAAATTACTGCTGCTGTTGCTGAAAATGTGTATGTTTTTTCTGATAATACACCTAAAAAAGTAGTGGTAACGATAAAGTCGCATGAAAAGAATAGGAATGGAAATGTAAGCTTAGCTTTGCCAAAAGGTTGGAAAGCTACTCCCGAATTAGCTGATTTTTCTATTGATGAAAAAAATCAAGAGCAGCAAGTAGTTTTTATGGTTACTCCTTCTGCAACGGCATCTGAAGTAGAAATGAAAGTATTAATAAATAATGTACCGGCAAAAGAAGTTATTTTTATTGAATATGACCATATTAAAATACAAACCGTTTTAAAAGAAGCAAGAGCCAAAATGGTTCGTCTAGATGTAAAAACCAATGGACAAAAAATTGGTTACATTATGGGAGCGGGAGATGAAGTGCCAAATGCTTTGGAACAATTAGGTTATCAGGTAGTATTGTTGGATGAAGATAAATTGAAAAATGGAAATCTATCTCAGTATGATGCTATTATTTGTGGTATCAGAGCTTATAACACCAATAAATACATGAGTAATGTTTACACTTCAATTATGGATTATATTAAAAATGGAGGAAATTATATTGTTCAGTACAACGTAAATAGAGGGTTGGTAACCGATAAAATTGGTCCATATAACTTTAACATCAGTAAAGATAGAGTAACTGAGGAAAATGCTGATGTTACTTTTGTAGATGGTAAACATTCTATGTTGAATTATCCTAATAAGCTTACCGAAGATGATTTTGAAGGATGGGTGCAAGAAAGAGGCTTATATTTTGCCGATGAGTGGGACGAAGAATTTCAGCCAATTTTAATGATGAATGATAAAGGGGAAACGAGTAAAAAAGGAAGCGTTTTAGTAGCTCATTATGGAAAAGGAAGCTTTATTTATACAGGTGTTTCATTTTTTAGAGAGTTACCTGCCGGAGTAAGCGGTGCTTTCCGATTGTTTGCCAACATGGTAAGTTATAAGCAAGCTGAAAGTATAAAGTAGAAAGTTTTTTTGTCAGTTCGAGTTGCAATTTGAAACGATAGTGGAAAATTGAAGTATCGAGAACTAAGATAAAAAAAACTGCCAATTTCTTGATGTAGAAATGACAGTTTTTTTGTTATTCTTCTTTTAAAACTTTTAAGGTTTATGGCCATTCAGGGGTATCCTCATCAGACCACAAAACACTCCATTGAATTTCAGAAAGCACATCATCTTCAAACCAAAGATTAATACCTGCATTTAAAAAACTAATTAGTTTTTGATTTTCGCCTTCTTCAGAGAAATCTTCTAAATAGTTTTCACCTAAATCCATATTTTCTGTTTCAGCTAAAGTTTCATCAACAGATAAACCGATTAATTTTTTGCCTTTAATTGTAGCCTCAGGAGAACTTGTAGCAACAGTGGTTAAACGCCATCCATCTTCTTCATCAAAAGAAAAAGAAGTTTCTAACTCATCATAATGCCAATCTTCTGTTTGGTAATCTTCATCTTCAGTAGCGTTGTATAATTCTTTTTCTGTAGGTTCTCCTAAAATTTGTTTTAATTGGTCTCTTTTGCTTCCAAAAGTAATGTTACTAATACCTTTGCCTGCTTTTATTTCGTATGAAAAATCACTCATAATTTTAATTGTTTTTGTGTATTGCAAAGGTACAATGCTTATTGGATATAAATAGCTATTAGGTGAATTTTTCATTAAAGATATTTAAATTTCATTTTTACGAACTATTACTCAACAATCTTTTAAATTCATTCAATAAAATAGATTAATCTGTTACATTTGCAGTTCAAAAATTTTATAAGAAGAATATGGCGTTAAAATGCGGAATTGTTGGTTTACCAAATGTAGGGAAATCAACTTTGTTTAATTGTTTATCAAATGCTAAGGCTCAATCGGCAAATTTTCCTTTTTGTACTATTGAACCAAATGTTGGGGTGATTACTGTTCCAGACGAAAGGCTAAATGAATTAGAAAAATTGGTGAAGCCTGAGAAAGTGCAACCAACTACTATAGAAATTGTTGATATTGCTGGATTGGTTAAAGGAGCTAGCAAAGGGGAGGGTTTAGGTAATAAATTCTTAGCAAATATTAGAGAAACGGATGCTATTATTCATGTGTTGAGATGTTTTGATGATGGCAATGTGGTGCATGTAGATGGTTCTGTAGATCCGGTTAGAGATAAAGAAATTATTGATACTGAATTACAATTGAAAGATTTAGAAACTGTTCAGAAAAAATTAGACGGTGTAAAAAGAAAAGTGCAGACAGGTGATAAATCAGCCGTTAAAGAAAATGAAGTATTACAGAGATATGCTGATGCCTTAAATCAGGGTAAATCTGCCAGAACAGTTGAAGTAACTAAAGAAGAAGCTGTTTTTGTAAAGGATTTACATTTGCTTACTAATAAGCCGGTTCTATATGTTTGTAATGTTGATGAAGGGTCTGTAGCTACAGGAAATGAATATGTAGAAAAAGTAAAAGCAGCAGTAAAAGACGAAAATGCAGAAGTATTGGTAATTGGTGCTCAAATAGAAGCTGATATTGCTGAGTTAGAAACTTTTGATGAACGTCAGGAGTTTTTGCAAGATTTAGGGTTAAGTGATGCAGGTGTAAGCAAGTTGATTAAAATGGCTTATAAATTATTAAATTTAGAAACCTATTTTACTGCAGGTGTAAAAGAAGTTAGAGCTTGGACAATTAAGCATGGAATGACAGCACCACAGGCAGCAGGTGTTATTCATACCGATTTTGAGAAAGGTTTTATTAGAGCTGAAGTAATTAAATATAATGATTTTATTT
>LADZ01000062.1 GCA_000961845.1 Flavobacteriales bacterium BRH_c54 | reverse complement strand
TCCGGCAGAGCTATCTACTCCGCCTACTAAATATATATTTCCTGAATAAGGTGTGCTGCTAGTGTAGGAGATTACGACATCAAAACTTATAGCATCCCCCACATTTACAGTGTCCTGTATTATGTTTGCTCCTGTAGTTAATGAATCAATAGTTAATTGAGACTTCCCTAATAATGGGAGTAGAAGTGTTACAAATAATATTAGAAGAAATTTTTTCATCATATTTTTTATTTGTGCTAAGTTAACTAAGTTAAATAGATTTTTATAATTAATTTTACTAAAATCTTACTCGTTTAAAAAAAAAATGAATCAAGTATATAAACTTATAGCAACGTTATCAAAAGAAGAATGTAGAAATTTTAAAATTCTATTGAAAAGAACCAATGATTCAGCTGAGAGAAAAGATGTGGCATTGTTTGATTATGCCAGAAAATATTCAGGTAGTTCAGTTGATGAAGATATTTTTCTTAAAAAGTTTTACCCGAATGATAGAAATGCATTTTATCGACTAAAAAACAGGTTGTTGCAAGATATTAATAAGAGTTTGTTGTTTTTACATTATAATTCTAATGATTATTTTGCTACACTTAATTATATCATGCTTTCAAAGCTGTTTAATGAGAAATCAAACTTTCAGCTTACTTTTGACTATCTGCTTCAAGCGGAGAAAAAAGCCATAAAAAATGAATTTTTTGACTTGCTAGATTTAATCTATAATGATTTAATAATTCTTTCTATTGATACAGTAAGGTTTAACCCGTCTCCATTTATTGATAAACGTAAAGAAAATAGAGCGTTACTTAATGTAATACAAGAAGTAGATAATATTTTAGCGTCTTTAACTTATAAAATAAAAACAACACAAAACTATAATAGAGGAGAATCAAATAAACTGCTTCAAGAGGATTTTTATTCACTTATTGAGGATAAAAAAATAAAGCAGAGTAAGCAGTTACAGTTTAAAGTTTACCATTCAATTAGCAGAATTTTATTACAAGAGCACGATTTTATTACTTTAGAAGCTTACTTAAAGAAAACCTATCTTCAGTTTTCTAAAAATAAGTTGTTTACTAAATCAAACCACGAAACTAAGCTTCAAATGTTGACTTATATTGTAAATTCTCTGTTTAAGAATGATAAAATTGAAGAATCGCTGTTATATACTGAAAAGCTTCACGATGCAATGCTAGAGTTTGATAAATACTTATATGAAAAATATTTGTTCTATTATTATAACTCTTTGGTAATTAATTACCAGGTAACAGATAAACAAAAGGCAATTGATATTTTAAATGAAGCAAAATCGAAAAAAGAAATACAAGTTCTACCAATATATAGCTTGTTTATTTACCTAAACTTGGCTGTTTTGTATTTTGATTTAGGAAAATTCAATCAAGCAAAATCAAGCCTTGTTAAATTAAAACAACAAGACAATTTTAAGAATTTGGATATTGTCCTACAGTTTAAAATTTGTATAGTGGAGTTAATGATCATCCATGAATTAAACGACATTGATTTATTTGACTATCAGCTTAAAAACTTGAAGA
Organism: Flavobacteriales bacterium BRH_c54; assembly: GCA_000961845.1. Taxonomy (GTDB): domain Bacteria; phylum Bacteroidota; class Bacteroidia; order Flavobacteriales_E; family Vicingaceae; genus BRH-c54. The sequence goes on along the minus strand of LADZ01000062.1, from coordinate 38,358 downwards.
AAGATTTTTTTACCTTGAAGCAGGTTGATATTGATAGAGATATAGATTTTGTTAATCTACTTGAAAAAATGCAATTGTTTAGTGGTAAAGAATTAAAAGAGGCTATTATATTTTTTATTGAGAAATATAAAAATAGTGAGGATGATGCAGATATAATTAATTATAACCATTGGTTGATGAGTAAACAAAAAAGAGGAGTGAAATAAATATCACCCCTCTTTCCTATTAAGAAAAACTCATTAATGAACTATTTGTTAAGGACTAGCTTTTTAACGTTTAAAGCATTATTTGTTTTTACATTTAATAAGTAAATTCCATTAGATAAATTTTCCGGATTCCATTGAATTTTGTGAGAACCGGCATTCATAAACTTGTTGCTAATAATGTCAACAGTATTTCCAACTAAATCAGTAACAAAAATTTCTACGTTGGTTTCGTCATTTATATTAATATCTATAAACATAGTTTCTTTAAACGGATTTGGATAAACCGTTAACTCATTAACTTCATCTTTGTGCTCTTCTATACCTACTATATTTGCAGGTTGAACATTTATAGTGAACCCTGTTTGTCTTAATACCACTCCATTAGATCCTATTGAATCACAATAAGTACTTGTACAACTGTTAATACTATCAGATACAGTTAAACATAATAAAAAAGGACCAGGAGTAGAGTAGGTGTATGATGGATAGGCTTGTGTTGAAGTATTTCCATCACCAAAATCCCAGAAATAAGATAAATTAGCACCTGTTGAGCTATTGGTAACAATAATGTTGTTAGTTATGGAGTCTAAATACATGGTATAACCGGCATTACATATAGAAGTTCCATTAACGCCATTAACGATTACTGAATAACTTTTCCATTTATAACAAGTATATAATGAATCGAAAATATGTAAAACCACATTATATGTTCCATTAGCAGCGAAAGTATGGTTTGGATTGTTCACATATATAGCGTTATTCCCATCTCCAAATTGCCAGTAATGATTTAACCCACCGGTTGAAGTAGATGTGAAAGAAAAGTTTCCGTTTCCATTATCAGTATAAGTGAAGTCAGCTATAGCAGTACACGGAGGAGTAATTCCTGTTACTGTAATTTGCTGGGTTAACGTATCATAACAAGGCATTAGAGAGTCAATAGATATTAAATTAACAGTGTAGGTTCCGTTTGTAGTATAAGTGTGTGATGGGTTAGTGTTCCAAGATGTGTTTCCATCACCAAAGTTCCATTCAAAAATTGTTACGGGATTATATCCAGAAGAAGTATTTGTAAAAGAAAAATTTCCATTTCCGTTATCTACATAAGAAAAATTTAAATTTGGATTACATGTACTTGAAATGTTTGAAATAGTTATTGTTTGTTGTGTGGTGTCAAAACAAGTTTGATTAGAATCACTGGCAATTAAAGTTACTGTATATGTGCCATTATTCCAGTAATTATGGTAAGGATTATAGCCTGATGAAAGATCTCCGTAATCCCAAAATTCTGAGAAAACATTTCCTGTAGTTGTAGATTGAAAGTTTACAGAACCATTTATTGTGGTTCCGTGCGTATAGGTAAAACCAGCATTTATATTGCAATTTTGACCTGAAGTAACGTTTATGGTTTGAGATATAGAGTCGGTGCAATTAGAACTCGAATCTAAAATCATTAATCTGATAGTATGGTTACCATTGGTAAATGTATGTGATACAGAACTTGAAGAGTTACCTAAATAAATATACTGATTACTAATTATACTCCAGTTATAATGTGTCATTATACCTGTTCCTGTAGATGTGTTGGTAAATGTATAATTTCCATTGCCGTTATCGGTTATGGTAAACGCGGCAGTACATTGTGCATACGTTGTTAATGAAGCAAAACTAAAAAGCATTATTAGTGCTATTTGTTTGCTGATTTTTTTAATAGTAGCGATTGTTTTCATAATTCATAAGTTTTGGTGAATAATGACTCAAAGTTGCTAATCAAATACAGGTTTTAAAAGCTAATGTTTTTTATTTCTTACGTGTTCAAATAATTTATTTATTCAAAATAGTAATTCTATGGGATGTAAAAACAACATAATTCTGCTCAAGACAATTTTTGTCCAACAATTTCTTTAAATTCGTGGGCTTAAAATTTAATTGAATAAAATGAAATTATTTAAATTAGTGTTGTTGCTATTAGTTGTTACTACTGTTGGTGCACAAACAAAACAAGATATTACCTTAGAAGATATTTGGAAAAACTATAAATTTTATGCTCAGTCGGTTTATGGTATTCGTTCTATGAATAATGGCGTAAATTTTACAACTCAAGAAAGAGGTGATGAGGGAGTAAATTTAGTAAAACAATCGTATGTAGATGTAGATAACACTTCTATACTGGTTAATGCAGCCGATTTGGTTTTTGATGGAAATAAAATTGTACTAGAAGACTATGAATTTAGTGCAGATGAAAAAAAGATTTTAATAGCAACCGAAGTAGAAGCTATTTATAGGTATTCATCAAAAGCATATAACTATATATATGATGTGGCTACTAAAAAACTTACCCCTTTAAACACTAAAGAAAAAGTAATGCACGCTACCTTTTCTCCTCAAGCAAGTAAGGTAGCTTACGTTAAAAATAATAATTTGTACTATACAGACTTATCTAACGGACAAGAAATTCAGATTACATTTGATGGAAAGAAAAATGAAATTATTAATGGAGCTTCCGATTGGGTTTATGAAGAAGAATTGGAGTTAGTAAGAGCTTTTGAATGGTCTCCCGATGGTAATAAAATTGCTTTTTTCCGTTTTGATGAAAGCAATGTGAAAGAGTGGAATATGAAAATGTATAATGATTTGTATCCGGAAGAAGTGCGTTTTAAATATCCAAAAGCCGGAGAAGAAAATTCAGACGTAAGCATTCAGGTTTATCATTTAGAAGACAATAGTATTGTAGATATGAGTATTGAAAATGCGTATGAGTATATTTCAAGAATTAATTGGACAAACGATTCTAAACAACTGGCAATTCAAACTTTTAACAGACATCAAAATGATTTGAATATTCAACTTACCGATGTTTTTTCTGGCAAAGGAAAAGTAATTTTTAATGAAAAAGATGAAAAATATGTAGAAGTTCCAACAACAGAATTTTTAACTACCAAGAATCAATTTATCATTACCAGTGAAAAAGATGGTTTTAACCATTTGTATTTATATGATATTAATGGAAGTTTAATTACTCAACTTACCAAAGGAAATTGGGATGTTACAGCTTATTATGGTGTTGATGAGAAAAAAGGATTGGTATATTATCAGTCGGCAGAAAAATCTCCATTAGAAAGACATATTTATGGTGTTAAACTAAATGGAAGTGGCAAAAAGCAATTAACCGAAAAAAGTGGTGAGAATGAAGCTGATTTTAGTGCAACATTTGATTATTTCATTAACAAGCATTCGGATGCTAACTCACCTTATTATATTACGGTTAACGATAGAAATGGAAAAGTAAAAACTGTTCTTCAGGATAATGCCGATTTAAAAGAAAGAATGAAGTCCACCAAATTGGCTAAAAAAGAATTTTTTACGGTAGCCGTAAATGATCAAAAATTAAATGCGTGGTCAATTAAACCAACCGATTTTGATGAAACCATAAAATATCCTGTGTTGATGTTTGTGTATGGAGGGCCAGGTTCTCAAACAGTAGAAGATAATTGGGGGAGTTCCAACTATTTTTGGTTTCAAATGTTAGCCAACAAAGGATATGTTGTGGTTTCCGTAGATAACAGAGGGACAGGAGCTAGAGGAGCAGACTTTAAAAAAGTTACCTATAAACAACTAGGGAAATATGAATTAGAAGATCAACTAGCAGCTGCAAAATATTTAGCTACATTACCGTATGTTGATGGAAGCAGAATAGGAATTTTTGGATGGAGTTATGGAGGTTATATGTCGTCATTGTGTATTACCAAAGGAGCAGATATTTTTAAAACAGCTATAGCAGTTGCACCTGTTACGAATTGGCGTTTTTACGATAGTATTTATACTGAAAGATATATGCAAACGCCACAGGAAAATGAAGATGGTTATGATGATAACTCTCCTATTAACCATGTAGAGAAATTAAAAGGTAACTATCTGTTGGTTCATGGAATAGCAGATGATAACGTACACTACCAAAACACTACTGAAATGACTATTTCTTTGGTAAATGCCAACAAACAATTTACACAAATGGCTTATCCTAACAAAAATCATGGTATTTTTGGTGGTAATACAAGATTGCATTTATACACATTAATGACCAATTTTATTTTAGAAAATTTATAAAAATTAATATAACACATTAAACTTATGAATCAACAACAAGATAATCAATTAGCAAAGCATCTTACTAATAAAGGTATAGACAGCAGTATGGTAATGGGACATCCGGCAGGATTGTTTGTATTGTTTTTCACAGAAATGTGGGAACGTTTTAGTTACTATGGCATGCGTGCCTTACTTACCGTTTTCTTAATTTCTGAAATTGCTAAAGGCGGTTGGGGATGGTCTAATGAAGATGCTATGCAACTTTATGCTTGGTACACAGGGTTGGTTTATTTAACGCCATTAATTGGTGGATTAATAGCTGATAAATTAACAGGTTACAGAAAAGCAGTTACTATTGGAGCAGTAATAATGACTATGGGACACGCTTCTATGGCATTGGAAGGAATAAGTGATGCTTTCTTTTTTGCAGGATTGGGTTTAATGATTATGGGTAATGGTATGTTTAAACCAAATATTTCCTCAATTGTAGGACAGTTATATCCAAACAACAGTAATAAAAAAGATGCCGGTTATACTATCTTTTATATGGGAATTAATGCAGGAGCATTTTTAGGTATGTTGTTGTGTGGTTATATTGGAGAAAAATATAATTGGCATTATGGTTTCGGATTAGCAGGAGTATTTATGCTTTTCGGTATGCTTCAGTTTTATTTCGGACAAAAAATATTTGGTAAAATTGGATTGTCTCCAAAAAACCTTATTAACTATAATGCAGAGGCAAAAGAGGGAAACAAAAAAGATGAAGAAATAGAAGAAGAATTACCTGCTAATGTTGTTAGAGATAGGCTTGTTGTTGTTTCTGTGTTAATAGTTTCAAGTATTTTCTTCTTTTTTGCGTTTGAACAAGCTGGTGGTTCAATGACCATTTTTGCGAAAAATTATACTCAACGTGTGTTAGATGGAAATTCAGGATTGATTTTTAAATGGATTGATGCTATTTTAACTATTTTCCCTGTTGCCATTGTTACATGGGTACTGTATTCATTAGCAGTAAAGATTTACAAAAGATATCCCATTACTATATTATTTACCTCGCTTTCTTTTGTGATTATTTGGATATTATGTATTTGGAAAGTGAATAGAGAGTTTTCTATCGAAGCAACAGAAGTTACGGTTTCTTGGTTTCAAATATTAAACTCCTTTTTTATCATCACATTAGCATCATCATTCTCTAAATTATGGGAGAAAATATGGAATCCATCAGGACCTGTTAAATTTGCTATGGGATTAATATTGGTAGGTGTTGGATTTATAGCATTAGCTTATGGAGCAAGTGAAATTCCGCAAGGAGCAGAAACGGCTGCTGTAAGTATGGTTTGGTTAATTTTAGCTTACTTTTTTCATACAACAGGAGAACTTTGTTTATCTCCGGTAGGTTTGTCTTATGTTTCAAAATTATCACCGGCAAAATTTGTAGGCTTAATTTTCGGATTATGGTTTACCGCTTCGTTTATTGCTAATTTATTGGCAGGATATACCGGTTCGTATATTGATAAAATTTCACAAACTTATTCCATGTCAATTTTCTTCTTAATAATAGCTGCATTGCCTATTTTCATTGCATTAATACTTTTATTATTCAATAGTAAGCTAACAAAGATGATGCATGGAATAAAATAATTATGTTTAACTTTGAGTTAAATAAAGTGGTATCACTTTTGTAATGAGTTTTCTAGAATTATAAAAAACTGTAACATGAAAAAAATATTTAATAAAACAATTATAGTGTCTTCAGTAATTGTTGGTGGTTTAGTAGTTATGTCGTTTGTTAATAATACCGACAAGAATAATAAACAGGATAATACCCAAGCTGAAACAGAATATAAAGCCACCATGGAAGGTTGGGAAGTGGATGTAAATGTAGCTTATGAGTTATCTAAAAAATCAGGAAAACCCATTATGGCAAATTTTACCGGTAGCGATTGGTGTGGGTGGTGTATTAAACTAAAGAATGAAGTTTTTGTTAAGCCGGAGTTTAAAGCTTGGGCGAAGAAAAATGTAATTCTATTAGAGTTAGATTTTCCAAGAAAAAAACAAATTCCTGAAGAAATAAAACAACAAAACTATGGCATGCAAAAAGCTTTTGCTGTAACAGGTTACCCAACCATTTGGGTATTTAACCTAAGCAAATCAGATTCAGGTCAGTTTAATATTGATGCTATTGGTAAAACAGGTTATGTTGCTGGTGGACCTGCAAAATTTCAAGAAGGAGTTGACGCCATGATTAAACAACACAAAGAAAAATAATTGATTATCTTAATCTATAAAAAAAGCAGCTAAATAGCTGCTTTTTTTGTTTCACACTAAAACAAAAAAAAACTGACAGGTTTCTGAAACCTGTCAGGTTTTTTTAATCTTTCTATTGATGTAAATAGAAAGGCAGACTTTAATTATGCAAATCTTTTTGCTACCTCCTCCCAATTAATCACATTAAAAAATGCATTAATGTAATCTGGTCTTCTGTTTTGGTAGTTTAAGTAATAAGCGTGTTCCCAAACATCTAATGCTAAAATAGGGGTTCCTTCACAGCCAACACCCGGCATTAATGGATTATCTTGGTTTGGTGAAGAACATACTTCTAATTTTCCATCTGATTTTTTACATAGCCAAGCCCAACCTGAACCAAATCTGGTTGCAGCAGCTTTAGCAAAAGCATCTTTAAATCCTTCGAAAGAACCAAAAGCAGCGTTAATAGCCTCAGCTAAAGCACCTGTTGGTTGTCCGCCACCGTTTGGCGACATTACTTTCCAGAATAAATCGTGGTTGTAGTACCCGCCACCATTGTTTCTAACAGCAGCATTATTCATGTCTAAGTTTTTTAGGATATCTTCAATAGATTTCCCTGCTAAATCAGTACCCTCAATAGCAGCGTTTAAATTGTTAGTATAACCAGCATGGTGTTTTCCATGGTGGATTTCCATTGTTCTCGCATCAATATGCGGTTCTAATGCATCGTGTGCATAAGGTAATTGTGGTAATTCAAAAGCCATAATAAATTGTTTTTAAGTGTTAATAATAATAAAGTTTCAAGTTTAAGGTTTGAGGTTTGAGGTTTGAAGTTAAGTCAACCTCAAACTTCAAACCTGTAACCTGTTACCATTTTTTTAATTTGCAGATAAATATTCAGCAATTCCTTCGTGAGTTGCTTTTAACCCTTGCTTTTCTTTGTTCCAGTTTGCCGGACAAGCTTCTCCGTGCTCTTCGTTAAACTGTAGTGCATCTACCATTCTGATAGCTTCATCTACATTTCTACCCAAAGGCAAATCGTTTACTAATTGATGTCTTACAATACCTTCTTTGTCAATTAAGAACAAGCCTCTGTAAGCAATTAATTCACCGGTAGCAATCATTTCGCCTTCTTCATTCCAGTCAAAATCGCCTGCTAATACATCGTAATTCATAGAAATAGTTTTGTTGGTATCTGCTACCAATGGGTATTTTACACCTTGAATTCCTCCTGCATTCTTTGGCATTTGTAACCATCCCCAGTGAGATTGTTCTGTATCTGTTGATACAGCAACTACTTCTACGTTTCTACTTTTAAATTCATCTAATTTTTCTTGGAAAGCGAATAATTCTGTTGGACAAACAAAGGTGAAATCTTTTGGATAAAAGAATAACACTACATATTTTCCTTTAAATTGTTCTAATGTGAAATTTTCTACAATTTCTCCTCCGTTAATTACAGCTTGTGCTGAGAACCCCGGAGCTTTTTTTCCGACTAATACGCCCATTTTTTTTATTTTTATTTGGTTAAACATTGATTACATTTTCCTTTTACATGAACTTGGGTTTCTTTTACTTCAAAACCTTTTAATTCGTTCATGGCTACATCTTTAAAATCATACTTAATGTCATATATTGCTCCGCATGAGATACATTTAAAATGTCCATGAGCATCAACAATAGCATCATACCTTACTTCATTATCTTCAATGGTTACTGTTGATGTAATACCTTTATCAATAAACAATTTTAAGGTATTATAAACTGTTGTTTTCGATAAAGTAGGAATTTCTCCCACCAACTTTTTATAAATGGTATCTACCGTAGGATGATTCATTTCCTTGTATAGGTACTCATAAATTTTTATCCTTTGGTAAGAAGGTTTAATATCGTGTTCGCTAAGGTGATGAGCAATATTCATTTGCTATAAATATATTTTTGTAATGATTACAAATTTAGATTGATTTTGATGAAATTTCAAGCCATTCTATTATAAAGTTGTTAAGAGTTGTTAAGATTCCTGATAATTTTTTCGTGCCTCAAAAATTTCAGGAATGGCATTGAAGATTGTTTGATGCAATTGGATTTATTAAGTGATGAACTATATTCTGTGCGTCATTCCTTTACCCTTACCCTTACCGTCATTCCTGCGAAGGCAGGAATCTCGTTTTAAAGTAATGTAAATTATGGAACGAGTTACAGATTTTACAATTTAGCGTTTTTTAGATTCAGAAGAGATTGGTCGCTTTCATTAAAATAAACTAAATTATTTAAGAAAAAAAGGCAGTATAGCTATTCCAATTCCTTTCAGTAATGTGCTGTTACTATAACCTTCGTTTGCTTTTCTTTTATTCATTTATAGTTTATATATAAACCACCAGCAAGACTCTGGCGGGAGCGGGGGGACAGTTTTAACAATTAAAATTAATAATTTTTAAAGATATGAGTCTGAAGCAAAGCAAGAAAGCCCTATACTTCTTTTAAGCTGTTAATGAATTTAATGGATTTAATGGGTTTAAAACATTGAATACAGGTGTATATAAATCAACTTCTGTTTCCTCAGTTTCAATGCTCACAATTAAACTATAACGAACTTTTTCATTAAATTTATTTTGTCTCTTTAGATTTTTATACCATCCATTTTTAGGTATTATTGCTAAAACATTTCTCTCAGATAATTCTCTACCAGTTCCAGTTATAAAATCTTTTCTTATTGAACCTTTCAGATTTGAATCTTTTCCAATAGCCCATTTTACACCAGTTCTTTTAGTCCTATTTTCTTTAGTTTCATCTTTAGGTTTAGAAATTCGAACTTTGAATTCAGGCAATGTTTCAAGTCTATTAATAATTTCAAAATCTAATTGGTGCGAATGGTATGCATAATGGGTTGCTAATCTTCTTGTACCCGGATTTGGTTCAATGTAATATGATAACGTAACAATAAGTTTTGCATTCTTATCTTCCAATTGCTCCAAAGCTTCTTTTGGCCATGGCAATTCAAATAAATGATATTGGTTATATTGACCTTTTGATTTTTCTAATTTATATGGTTGAATTTCTTTTTCAGCAATCAATGTCAAACTATTATTTGCACAATATTTTGCTTTTGAAATATTTGGAACGCCATATCCAACTGTTCGAAGTAAAGTTGTTTTTTCTTGCTCTTTAAGTTTGTTGATTTCTCTACCTCCTAGCATCTTTGTTGTCCATTCAGCAGAATGAATCATCAAACCTCTTATAGTTTCAGGCCAAAATTTGGGATAAAGTGTTCTTAATTCAGCAGCCATTTTAGAGGCTAATCCTGCAGCACCACTCGTGTCTCCAAAATAAGTGAAAATGTTATTTCGAAAATCTTTATGAAGCGATAATACATCTAAATTTTCATGTCCTCGTGCTTCTATATCATTGTAAGCTAAATTACCTCCCTCAAATACAACATCAGGTTTGTTTGCCCAATTTTTATCAAATAACAATGATGTTGAATTACTTGGAGCCATTGCGCCATACTCTGCTAATGATTTATAGCCTGTAGTAATATCAATTTTATCTTTTCTAGTAAATGTCCCAACTGTTAGTGCATTATAAGCTTGAGCAGGATCACTAATACATTGTAATTCGTTTAAAGTTGGATAATCATCGTGTTTATTGATTTTTACATTACCTCCACTTACTATAAAGATTTGTTGGTCTGATATTTTTCCAAAACAAATTTTGTCTATTGTAGCAGAACCTACTGATGGTCTTCCTTTAAATACATTATTTCTTAAAATTGTTAAACAATAAACCCTTAAATTATTTGGATTATAAATCATTGGAGTACTTATTGCATCTTCAAACTTTGGAGCATCAAATTTTTCATCTTCTTGAATATTATTAAATATTTTAAAAGACTCTAAGCCATGGTATATTTGAATTTTTTCAATTGAACTTAAAGAATCAGTCAAATCCCCGTACAGTGCTAATCCAGCAACTCCAGTACCGTGTCCTCCATTTGAATTACTGTCATTTGTTCCCCAAGCATAATTATAAGCATATAAATGAGAATCGAGCAAGAATGGTTTTAATAAAGGGTGTTGATTATTAACGCCAGTATCCAATAAACAAATCAACACACTATTTTCATCAAATTTTGATTCTATTCGACTTTGTAGATCAGCCAAATACTCATTTTTAGATTCAATAGAAACATCTTTATGTAAAATAAAATTAGCTATTTCTTGAGGCTTTCTAAGTTCTGCAAGATTGTCTAATAAAAGTAATGATTTTGAAAGTTGATTTGCTGTTCCTTTTACTAGTTTTACAACATGGTCAGCCAATATAATTTCCGATTGACCCAATTGACAGTTGATAAGTTCAAGGTTATTTTGGACATCAACTAATTTATCTTTATAATTATCGTTTTTTCTAAACCAAACTTCCCACCACACATTCTCATGTTCATTTGGAAAATCATAGAACTGACCATCAACCCAAAAAGCTTTTAAAGTAGCTCTTTTGATATCATTAATATTCCCTATTAATTTTTGATTTAACGGATTTCCAGTATCTATTTTTTCTTTCGTAAGTCTATCCGTTTTGACAAAGTTTCCAGAGAGATAATCTTCGATTTTTTTAATGAACTTTGAAATATCACCTTCTCTAACAACAACAACTAAGGAATACTTAAATTCAATATTATCATTGACCTTTCTTTCTTCTTCTTTAATATTTAAAATTTGAAAACCACTTTTATCAAAAGAATCAAACATTAATGGATAACCCCATTCTGATTCAAACTCTAAATAAATCGCATCATCCTTAATTAAGGAAGAATTATCAATTTCTTCAATTTCAAATTCATCCTTAATCGCATTTATTTTTTGAAGTAAAAAATTACCATGAATTGCTCTATCTCTTTCTTGTTTTATAAATTTATCATCACCACCACCACTTTGTGGAGATTTGTATGAGTTAGAAGTAGAATAACCTTCAATTTTTAAATGCTTCTTACTATCCATTTACAATATTCCGAGATTTTAAAAGAGATTTTAAAGTCTTAATTTCTAATTTATCGGCACCATTTAAAATCATTTCTTTAATGGTTTCTTCACAAATTCTTACAATTTCAGAATAGTTAAGTCCATTAGCAATTTCAGACAGTTCTTTGTAATTGACTTTAGTTGAAAACGAAAACGCTTTAGTATTCTTCTTAATTATTTCAATAATATGTTCTTTATCAGGCAAAGGATATTCTAAGATTTCATCAAATCTTCTAAATAATGCTTTGTCTAATGATTCTGGCAAATTTGTAGCAGCAATAATGATACTATTACTTTTATCTTTTTCAATATTGATTAAAAATGAATTTAATACTCTTTTTATTTCTCCAATATCTTGATGTTGATTTCGGTGTGAGCCAATAGAATCGAATTCATCAAAGAGATAAACTGCTCTATGGTCATTCATCGCATCAAAAATTAATCTCAATTTAGCAATTGACTCTCCTAAAAATTTAGACATTAATCCATCCAATCTAATAATATAAACTGCTATACCTAACTCACCAGCAATTGCTTGAGCCGTCATCGTTTTTCCCGTGCCAGGTGCACCCGTTAATAATAATTTTCGTTTAGGTTCTAAATTATGTGCTTTTAAGAGTTGCCATTTTTCTTGTTCTTTTATGACACTATTTAATTTTAATTTGATGCTATTATCTAACACCATATCTTTTAATGAAATTTTTGGCTGAAAAACTTCTATTAATTCTTGAAGTTCTCTTTTGGGTAAATTGATTTGAATTGCTTTTTTCTCAATCTGATTTAAGCTTCTTCCATTTTTAGCCTCATCAATTAGTTTTTTTAATTCTTGAGCAAAAGTAGTGTGTCCTTGTTGGGCTTCAGTAGCAGCAATTTGTAACGCAGTAGAAAAAAATCTAGCATCATCACTTTGTCCAAAGGATTTAATTAACGATTTTATTTGATCAGCAGCTGCCATTTCATACAAAAATACACTATTTTGTATTAATTACTCCCTCCAAACATACAAAAAAAATCCCAAATCAAACCACCTCTTCAAACTGGTAGCTGTAGAGTTTTTTGTAGTAGCCATCTTTTTGCAACAGCTCGTGGTGAGTACCTTCTTCTACTACGGTGCCTTTATCTATTACTAAAATTTTGTTGGCATTTTGTATGGTAGATAAACGGTGAGCTACAATAATAGAGGTGGTGTTTTGCGTAAGCACTTCGGTAGCATGTTTTATCAATGCTTCAGATTCACTATCTATAGAAGAGGTAGCTTCATCTAAAATTAATATTTGCGGCTCGTGTACATACGCCCGGATAAACGAAATTAATTGTCGTTGCCCGGAAGAAAGTAAAGCACCACGCTCTTTTACATTGTAATGATAACCACCGGGAAGTCTGGAAATAAAATCGTGTGCTCCAATTTTTTTGGCAGCATCAATTACTCGCTCCTCGCTAATATCATCACTGTAAAGCGTAATGTTGTTTAAAATAGAATCTGAAAATAGGAAAACATCTTGCAACACCACAGCCATAGATTTTCTGAGGTGGTTGAGTTCTATATCGTTAATATTAATATCATCAATGTAAATGTTGCCTTTGTTAATTTCGTAATACCTGCCCAATAAATTAATAATAGACGATTTTCCTGCTCCTGTTGCTCCAACCAACGCCAGTGATTGTCCTTTGTTGATGGTAAATGAAATGTCTTTCAGTACCCATTCTTCATTGTTGTAGGCAAACCACACATTCTCAAAACGGATGTTGCCTTTTAGCTCGCTAAAGGTTTGTGTTCCTTTGTTACTTATAGCGTCTTCCGTATCTAACACTTTAAAGACTCTTTCGGAGCTTACCATTCCCATTTGCAAAGAATTAAACCTATCTGCTAACTGACGAATAGGGCGGTACAACATGTAAATAAAAAAAGTGAAGGCAAAAATTTCTCCCGGCTCGGCAACTTCTAAAGAAACCTCTTTAAAACCATACCACACCAATAACGCAACAGAAAGAGCAGATAAAATCTCAACCAAAGGAAAGAAAATAGAATATGCCCAAACACTTTTAATGTGTGCATTTCGGTGTTTTTTATTAATGTCGGCAAAAATTTCACTTTCAATTTTTTCTCTGTTAAAAATTTGCACAATAGACATTCCTGTAATATGCTCCTGCACAAAGGTGTTTAGTATAGAAACTTGGTTTCTTACTTCCTGAAATGCATCTTTAATGGCACGTTTAAACATGTTCGTTCCAATCAATAAAATAGGGATGGGGATAAGCGTAATGAGTGCTAAATCCCAATTGATATAGAACATACAAATAACCGCAGAGATGATTTTAAGTAAATCGCCAAGAATTACTAAAATTCCCGCAGAGAACATTTCCGCAACGGTTTCAATATCAGAAACAGTACGAGTAACTAATCTGCCTATTGGGGTTTGGTCGAAATATTTCGATTTAAAATCAACAACATGTTTAAAAACTTCATTTCTAATATCTTTAATAATATTCTGACCAACCAAATTGCCGTAATAAGTAAACACATATTGCAAAATGGTTTCTAAAATTAAGATACCAATTAACCACATGGTAATATGGAATAGGCCTAATTCATCTTTGGTTTCAATATTTTTATTTACAGCAACCTGTATTAATAACGGACGAGCAACAGAAACTACAGCCAACACAATACTTAAAAAAGCAGTAAGGTAAAACATACCCTTATAAGGAGCAACATATCGCATTACTCGATTAAAAAGTTTGTAGTCAAATGCCTTTCCAGATACGCTTTTCATGGTTTTATTAGTTAATAGTTATTTGTTATTGGTTAATAGTTCCTTGTTATCCGATTAACAATTAACGATTAACCTTTAACTTCTTTCAAAAACGGATATCCAATTTTAGTTAAAAATAAGCCATGGGCGGGAACTGATTTTCCGGCATTACTTCTGTTTTTTGAAGCAATGATTTCGGTTAGTTCTTCCACCTTAATTTTTTGCTGACCAACATCCAACAGTGTTCCTACAATTGCTCGTACCATATTTCTTAAAAATCTATTGGCAGTTATGGTAAATATAAGTTGTTCGTTATGGTTTTTCCAATACGCTTCAGTAATGTGGCACATATTGGTAAAGGTATCGGTTTTACTTTTGCTGAAACAAGAAAAATCGGTTTCCTGAATAAGCAATTCGGCTGCCTCATTCATTTTTGCAACGTCCAACTTATACGGAAAATAATGAGCCAACTCGGTTGTAAAAGGGTTTTTAGTGGTTGAAATTCGGTATTCGTAAGTTCGGTAGGTGGCACTAAATCGAGCATGATCATCTTCTTTTACCTCAAAAATTTGCTTACAAGCAATGTCTGTTGGCAAAAAGCTATTCAGTTTAAAAAGCAGTTGTGCAGCATCAATAGGTTGGATGCTATCAAAATGAGCAAAAAGCTGTTCTGCATGTACGCCTGTATCTGTTCTTCCTGCTCCGGTAATCATAATTTCTTCTTGTAGTAGGGTGCTTAGTGCTTTGTTTATTTCCTCTTGTACACTGTGGGCATTTTGCTGAATTTGCCAACCATGATAGTTGGTGCCTTTGTAAGCGAGTTCAACAAAATATCTTGCCATGGTAAATTGGGTTAAAAATTTCTGCAAAAGTAAGCAATAGTTAGATAAATAGTTGAGGTGGTTTAGGTGTTCAATTTGTTAATAGTTCTGAAAAGTTTTAAGCTGTGATGTGGAATGAATGTAGCGATCGACATTGCTTGAAATAAAGCTAGATTAGCGTAAGTTCAGTGAAGCTAAATCTATTTTCGTAGAATTTGAATTCTTAATTGTGTATATTGGATTCAAAGTAAGAAGATTTCTCGACTGCATTTTTCTGTTTGCTATAGCAACCGAAAAATATTGTTCTAAATGGCATTAGAGGGAATGTGCTGCTAATTGAATGCTTCTCGAACTACTTAAAATTAACAGGCTTCATATCTAAATTATAAAAAACAAAAGACCAGATATCTGTCCATTCTTGTATCAATTTAGCTTTAGATTTTCCTGCTCCATGTCCGCCTTGGGTATCAATTCTAATAAGTGTTGGATTTTTTCCAGCATTTGCTTGCTGAAGAGTAGCACCAAACTTAAAAGAATGAGCAGGAACCACCCTGTCATCATGGTCGCCAGTAATAATCATAGTAGCAGGATATGCTGCCTTTTTTAAATTGTGCAATGGCGAGTATTGGTACAAATAGTTAAATTGTTCTTCATTTTCGCTGCTTCCATATTCTACCGCCCAAGCCCAACCGATAGTAAATTGATGATAGCGAAGCATATCCAACACACCAACCATTGGAATAGCTACTTTTGCAATGTCAGGTTGTTGAGTCATTACAGCACCAATAAGCAATCCGCCATTGGAACGTCCGTGTATGGCTAGTTTTTCTGTCGAAGTATATTCTTTATTCTTTAAAAAATTAGCGGCAGCAATAAAATCATCAAAAACATTCTGTTTGTTTTCTAGCATACCTGCTTTGTGCCATTCTTCACCATACTCGCTACCACCTCTAATGTTGGCAACAGCATAAATGCCTCCGTTTTGCATAAATACTGCTTTGCTCACATCAAAAGTTGGTTTTACACTAATGTTAAATCCACCATAAGCATAAATCATACAAGGGTTGTTGCCATTTAATTCAATGTCTTTTTTATGCGAAATAAACATAGGGATTTTTGTACCGTCTTTACTTTCGTAAAAAACTTGTTTGGTAACATATTCGGCTGTTTTAAAATCAACTTTAGGTTCAAAATAGAGGTCTGTTTGTACTTCTTCTAAATTTACTTGATAGATTTTTGTAGGCGAAATGTAGCTGCTAAAAGTAAAGTAGGCGATAGGTTGAGTTCTTTTCCCACTCACTCTTCCGGCAATACCAATACCAGGTAAATCTAATTCTTTTAATAGTTCACCATCAAAAGAATAAGCTTCTACTTTCGATTGAACATCTTTAAGGTAGTTTACAAATAGTTTATCGCCAGCAATACTTACATTTTCAATAACATATTCTTTTTCGGGAATAAGTTCTTCCCATTGCTCTGGTGAGGATTGTTCTAAAGTGGCAAATACAATTTTTTTGTTGGGAGCATTGTAATTGGTAATAAAAAATAGTTTTTCTTCCTCATTGCCAATAAAACTTGTTTCGTTATCAAAATTCTCAACAAACTGAACAAATTCACTTGTTGGTTCTTCAAGATGTTTAACATAAATAATATTGCCACTTGTACCTTCGGAAGCACTAACAATTAAATACTTTTCATCTTCGGAAACCCTAGCTCCAACGTTTCGGGTAGGATGTTCCTTACTTTCAAAAATAATTTTATCCTTTTTTTGGTCTGTGCCTAATTCATGATAATATACTTTATGAAATTCATTTTTGGCAGCCAATTCTTTCCCCGTTTTTGGTGGTGCATAACCGCTATAATAAAAACCGTTTTTATACCAAGAAACTCCCGAAAATTTCACCCATTGAATATGGTCGCTAAGCAATTTTTTCGTGGCAATTTCCATTACTTTTATTGCTGTCCAATCGGAGCCCGATTTAGAAATACCATAGGCTAAATATTTTTCGTCTTTGGAAACACTTGTAAATTTGA
Source organism: Flavobacteriales bacterium BRH_c54 (assembly GCA_000961845.1). GTDB lineage: Bacteria > Bacteroidota > Bacteroidia > Flavobacteriales_E > Vicingaceae > BRH-c54. The sequence goes on along the minus strand of LADZ01000062.1, from coordinate 21,190 downwards.
CCGCTATAGAGCCGTCTTCTGATAGGGTGTTAGGGTCGAGTAAAACTTCCTCTTCATCAGATTCATTTCCAGTAATATAATACACACTATGATTTTGTTTACCATTGTTTTTGGTTGAAATAGTAAAGTTGTTGTAATGACTAGGAATGCCTTTAGTTTCATAATCCCATAAGTTTGTTAGTTGTTTGTGAATGTACTTTCTGTAAGGAACTTCATTTAAATAGAGTTCAGTAGTTTTATTTTGAATGGTTACCCAGTTCATAGTTTCTTCACTATTATCATCTTCTAACCATCTGTAAGGATCTTTTACCATAGTGCCAAAATAATCTTCTTCCACTTCACCAGTTCTTGTTTCGGGATAAGTTATTTTTTGTTGAGCGAATACGTTTAACAAACATAATTCGGCTATAAGTAATATAAATAGATGTTTCATTTTTTTATGTTTTTTATATGCCCCTCCCAGCCTCCCCGAAGGGAAGGAGTTTCTAACGCACAAGCCAAATAATCGTATTTATGCGTGTCGTATGGGTTTGTAATGGCATGTGATGTATAATTCTCATTTTAAACATGGTAAAATTAAAGATTTTATGTCGATAAAATTTATTGTTGGATGATTGGTAGCCTTTAATATTTTTTATGATTTGAATGCTTTGATATTAAGAATGTCTGATTGAAATTTATTATGTTTGCATAACAAATTAAACATTATTATTCACCTTAAAACCAAATTATAACACATGAAAAATTTAATAGGATTAGACAAAGAAAAAACATTAGTTTTAAGAGATAAACTAAATGGTTTATTAGCAGACTACCAGTTGTTTTACCAGAATTTAAGAGGTTTACACTGGAACATTAAAGGGAAGGAATTTTTTGAACTTCATGTAAAGTTTGAAGAGTTTTACAACGATGCCATTATAAAAATTGATGAAATTGCTGAGAGAATTTTAACATTAGAAGGAGAGCCATTGCATACGTATTCGGCATACTTAAAAGCTTCTGAAATTAAAGAAGAAAAAAGTGTTACGGATGGAGTAAAAGGAGTGGAGATTATCATTAAAAACTTTGGGGTATTAATTCTTAAGGAAAGAGAAATTTTAAGCTTAGCAGCTGATGCAAATGATGAAGGTACAGTGAGCCTAATGAGCGATTACATTACTCAAACTGAAAAAACACTTTGGATGCTAAATGCTTATTTGAAATAAAAATGCCCCACCCAACCTCCCCAAAGGAGAGGGGTTTCCATCGCACAAAGCCAGATTTGTAGTTGTTATGAAAGCTTAATATTAATTTTTTTCGAGTATTTTTTTTATTATTCTAATTTACCCAAAAAGACTTGACATGTTTGTCAGGTCTTTTTTTTGTGTTTGTATTTTATCGACCTAAGTAGCTACCCTCTTTGCCAACACAAAACTTAGCTCGTACGCTTATAGCCTTAGGACTTACTTGGGGCGTATACCCAATTTTATAACATGTGTTGTAAGGTTGTGTTTTTTAATTTATCTATTATTTTTTTTGTTTTATCAGTAATAATCTCGATTGTACTTTCATTAATTTTCAAACTTATATTACATACCCACCAATTAGTATTTTCGAAAAGTTCAGGTTTTGTAAATCCTTGTTGTTTACATTCTATATTAAATTGATTTAATATTTGCTCATTATTTGTATGAATGGCAATGCAAAAAGGATTTCCTGTTTCTTTCCAGTAATCAAACCACTCACCAATATATAAACTATACGAATCGATTGAATCACAATAAAACCCATACTCATTTAGAATGTTTGTTTTGTTTGAGGTAATTTCAACCCCACTTTTTTGAAGTTCGGTTTTTACTTGATTAATTAAATCTGTTAATTTTTCAAGAGAACTTGGAGTATCAATATTATACATAATTTCTAAAAATTTATTATCAATTTCTACATGTTTTGGTTCGAACCATTCTTTTAATAGTTCAAGATATTCGTTTAGTAATGGATTGCCTTCAAATATTTCTTCTTGTTCAATTCTATAAATAATTTCTGACCAAAATATCGTTTGAGTTTTAATGTTGGAATTATCTTGTGATTTTCTTTTGTCATAAATATCTAAATATTTGTAATTCTTAGGAGTTAATAATATTAACATCTTTTTACTCTTAGGTATTCCTTCAAGTTCTTTAAGATATCCACTTGGTTGATTACTGGTTAGTATTGTGTTCCAAACTTTAATTTCGATATAAATTTCTATAGTCTGTGTTGAAATTATTAAATCAGGTCGCCCATTATCAGTAGTCTTTTGAGTTGAGAAATTTTCAAATTCAATATCTTCAACTGAAAAATCATAATCTATCAAACTTAGAAATTCTCTTCTAAACACCTTGAATTTCATGATGTTTTTAAAAAGCTCTGTAAAAGTATTTTCGTTATAAACTAAATTTTCAAAGATTGTCATAATCGCTTGTTAATTTTTTTGTCCAAATACTAGACAATTTAACTTTACCATGCTTATTTCCTCCAAATGTATAAAAAATAGTTTGTTAAACAAGAAAAGTTTCAGCGAATCAATCAGTGTTAATTTGTGTAATCAGTGGCAAAAGAGAATGTGCTTAGTTTTTATGCCACAGATTACGCTGATTTTCACAGATTTTATTCGTGTATTTGTGGCATTTTGTGTGTTGGCAAAGTCCCTCGGAGTTTATGCTGAGCGTAGCCGAAGTAGGGGGTTTAGGGGACTAAAAAATATTAGGAACACTTCTTCGGGTCATTTTTAAATCTTGTAAAATGGCAGATTTAATTTTTATAGTAAACAAATAGCTTTGTCTTACGCCAAAAGGAATCCAGTTAAAACTCATTTCCCAACAATGTAAATCTCTGTAAATATCTACCGTAGTATAGGTTAATTCTTTGGTTTCAAAATCATAACCAGAGGTAAAACCAACTTTCCATTTTTGAGTTAAGCTAAAATCTCCTGAAAAATTAAGAGTTTGCACGGTAGTAGCTTCAAATTGTGGTTTTGAATAACGGATGTTGTAGTTTACATTAATTGTCCAAGGTACATTAAAATCTATGTATGCTTGTGGATTTGATCTGATATAAGCCAATTCCTCTTCAGTTCCGTAACTGCTGGTTTTTTCTTCTTTGTTGGCGGTATTGGTTTTACTTCTCAGCGAGAATCCAACAGCTAAATTGGAGCTGATTAATCTACCCACTTTTCCGCTTCTGTTATACTCAAACAAATTGATTTTTCTACCCATACTATCCAACTGATAAGGGTCGAGTTGAGCATTATAATTTAAAGTAATTACTCTAAAAATATTGGTACGGGCATCAATGTTAATGTTGCTCCAATTTAAAGAGTCAGCAATCATGTTGTAACTACTTCGGAAGCCAAGGTTTTCCAATAATTTTATTTTTTTATCTTCGCCCAAACTGTCTTTACGGTTTCTCACTTTCATCTCAAAATTATTAAGCAAGCCTAAGTTTATATTTCCAGCTTCTTGTCGGTTATTATTGCCATAAATACCATTTTGAAAAATGGAATATTCAAATTCGTTGTTTAAAGAATCTCTATAGGTTGCTATGCCTTGGGTATTCTCAGGAATATAGGAAAAACCAACCGATGGCGTTGCCACATGTCGGATAGCTTTAATCACTTTACTTTTGTATTGATACATTCCATACAATTTAGTGGTAACATTTACATTCAAATCGTAAGCACCTGTTCTTACAAAACCATTTACGGTATCAACAACTAGCTCGTTAGTGTTATTATCCCATCTTTTTTCTAAGGATTCTATGTACCATGTTTCGCTAAAGTTGGCAGCGGGGTTTACGGTAAAGTGTTTAAACATTTTCATAGAAGTACTAATAGGAATACTGTGTCTCATTCCTGTACGAAATTGTTTGCTTAATGCATCCAAGTTGTCAAAAGTAAAAAGTGAATCGCCTGCGGTAACTTCATTTTTCATGTTCATGGAGTAGCTAACTCCGAAGTTATCTAAGAGGTCGTTTCTTTTTCCTGGTTTGTTGGATTTTAGTGGTTGAAGTCGGCTAACATTAAACGCTACATCGGGCAAACGAACAGTTACCGATTTGGTTTGTACGTTTTGACTATGAAATCCATTTAAGGCTAAGTTGAAAGGTTTTCCATCCCAAGATTTTTTATATGAAACAGTAGAATTAAAAGAGGCACTTAAGAAATCTTGCCCACTACTATTAAAGTTATTGGTAAAATTTTGACTTGTTCCAATATTTACATTCGCAGAGAAATTACTTGTCGGTCTGGCTTTTGGATCTTGGGCATGATTCCATCTAAAAAAGAAATCTTGTTTTTCAGAATAATTGGATAAGCCTTCGATGCCATTTTTAAAGGTAGAAAACCTAACATCTAAATTACCACTGTAGCGATATCTGTTTTTGTAATTAGAAATGAAATTTCCTGCCCAACTTCCTTTAGAATAAATATCTCCGGTAAGTTGTAGGTTAAGTTTATCACTAACTCCCCAATAATAACCACCATTTAGCAAGAAAAATCCGTACTGACCGCTTTCTCCCGGAGTAGGAATTAAAATACCTGATTGTTGTTTGTCGGTATTTGGGAAAAAACCAAAAGGAATACCAATTGGTGTTGGAACACCTTCAATAACCAAATTAGCGGGTCCGGTCACAATTTTGTCTTTTGGGATAATTTTTAATTTAGCAGCACTAAAATAATAATGAGGATGTTTTTCGTTGCAAGTGGTATATTTTCCGTGTCTAATATACATTATATTATCAGGGGTTTTATACACTTTTTTGCCGTGGATATAGCTTTCTCCTTCATGTGTCATCACTTCGGTAATAATGCCTTTTTTGGTTTTAAAATTGTATTTTATTTCATGTGCATTAAAAACTTTTCCAGCTTCTTTCATTACAGGTTCGCCATAAAATTTCCCTAAAGAATCTTGTTTTCCTCTGGCAATCACAATATTAGAATCTATGTTTATTTCAATTTCTTCGGCTTTTAATTCGATATCATCGTAATAAACTTCAACGTTTCCATATAAATAGACCATCTTATTTTTCATATCAAACCTAATGGAATCAGTTGATTTGTAATGGAGTTTTGATGATAAGGCATCTTTAGAAATAGAGCTGTCGGGTACTAAATGTGTAGTAGAATCCGTTGTTGTTTCTTGTGCTACTAAACAAGGGGTTGCGCCAGACAATGCTATTGTTATTAAAAACAATACAACAGTCAATTTTTTGTTGGTATGAAACTTGGTTGCTTGCACAAAAAAATAGATTTCTTAAAGAGGTGTTTTTTAGTGAATTAATTCTTGATAATTATTAACATTTAGGTTGTGATAAAACAAAACTTTTTTAATGAGGCTTCAAAGCTAAAAAAAATAAATTTGACATTAATAAAACCTAGGTTTTTAACATTTTTATAAATGCGTGATATAGTGAGTAATAAGATTTTCTGGTTTTTTGCAATTGTTGTTTTTTTTATAACAACATCATTTTCTATAAATTTTGATGAAGATTCTTTCTACGGCATAAAAACAGTGGTTATAGATGCCGGGCATGGAGGTCATGATGGTGGTTGTCAAGGTTCTTTCTCAAACGAAAAAGATGTTGCATTAGCAATTTCACTAAAATTAGGAAAATATATAGAAGAAAATTTTAAAGATGTAAAAGTAATCTACACTCGAACCACAGATGTTTTTGTGAAATTAGATGAAAGAGCTAAAATAGCCAATAAAGCTCATGCAGATTTGTTTATTTGCATTCATGTAAATTCAGGGCCATCAACTGCTATGGGAACAGAAACTTACGTAATGGGTTTACACAAAACAGAATCGAACCTTAATGTTGCTAAAAGAGAAAACTCTTCAATTCTTTTAGAAGATGATTATGAAACTCGATATGAAAATTTTGACCCTAACTTACCTGAATCTTACATTGTTTTAAATTTAAGACAAAGTGCTTTTCTTGATCAAAGTTTAAATTTTGCTGCCAAGGTTCAATCTCAGTTTAAAGATAGAGTCGGTAGAATTGATAGAGGTGTGAAGCAAGCCGGATTTTTAGTATTGCACCAAACCAATATGCCAAGTGTTTTAATAGAAACAGGTTTCTTAACCAACAAAGAAGAAGAGAAGTTTTTAAATTCAGCTGTTAATCAGGATTATATGGCATCTGCTATTTACAGAGCTTTTAAAGAATACAAGCAAGAGTTTGATGAAAAAGAAGTTAAACCCGAACAGCCAAAACCGGAAAAAGAACAAATTGTAGAAGAAAAAAATCCTGAAAAAGAAGTTTCATCAACTAAAAAAGATAAAAAAAATAAAGAAGAAACAGGCTTGATTTTTAAAGTGCAAATAGCCACTTCATCTCAAAAAAAAGAATTAATTCCGGAAAATTTTAATGGTATTGAAGCTGTTAGTTATTATGAAGCAGGTGGAATTTATCGTTATACAGTTGGAAATGAAAAAAGTATTGAAGCAGCAAATATTTTGCAATTAAAGCTTAAAGAAAAAGGATTTACAGATGCATTCATAGTAGCGTTCAATAACGGAAAAAGAATCTCTCTTAGCGAGGCGTTGAACATGAAATAAATAATATGATTTATACCACTAATAATGTTTGGTATATAAAATCACTTTCACGATATTTGCACATAATAACTAAAATGAAACGAGTCATGGTTATGCCTTTAATACAAAAAAAAATGATTATTGGCGAGTTACATCTGACCTATTGAAAAAACAAGAAAAAACAGATGAAAATTTCAAAAGAAGTTAAGGTTGGATTTGTGTCAATAGTAGCAATAGCTATATTAGTTTGGGGCTATAATTATTTGAAAGGCACTAATCTATTCAATTCTAATAAAACAGTTTACACAGAGTATCCATTTATTGGAGGATTGGCAAAATCATCTCCGGTTATTGTAAATGGTTTCCAAGTAGGTTTGGTAAGTGATGTTTACTTTAAAGAAGATCAATCCGGAAACTTAATGGTGGAGTTGGTAATTACAGACAGAGATCTAAAAATTCCAAGTAACTCTGTGGCCAACCTTATAAGCTTAGATTTACTAAGTTCTAAAGGTATTGGGTTAACGTTGGGAGATTCTAATGTAGAATTAGTTGATGGAGATACTATCAAGTCTCATTTTGAGAAATCAATGTTGGATGATGTTTCTGAGCAACTGTTACCTATGAAACAAAAAGCAGAAAAATTGATGATTTCTTTAGATTCCACAATTATAGTTTCAAAAACTACTTTAGAAAACTTAAACAAACTTTTTGATGAACAAAATCAACGAAATTTAAAGTTATCTTTGATTTCACTTAAAACAACACTGGAAAAATTTCAAACTTTTGCAGATAATGCTAACGCTACCATGAATACCTTGAAACCTACCGTGAAAAAATATGGTGATTTAGCAGATTCATTAAAACAAGTTGATATTAAAACTACCTTGGAAAAAGCTAATAAAACCTTTGAAGAAATTACTGCGGTAATGCAGAAAATGAACAATGGAGAAGGCACTATGGGACAATTAATGACCAACGATTCCTTATACAAAAACTTAGAAAGTGTAACACGAGATTTAGATAAGTTGTTGATAGACATGGAAGCTAATCCAAAAAGATATGTTCATTTCTCAATTTTTGGAAGAAAAGATAAACGGGATTGATTGGATTAGAAATTAGAAATTAAACAATTAACAATAAGTAACGATTAACCAATATATGGAAATATCAAGTATCATTTTTATAATACTGTTGATTGTGGCAGGAGGCTTATTTGCTAAAAACCTTAACACAATTATTAGAAACATTAAGTTAGGGAAAGACCTAGATAGAAACGATAGAAAAAAAGAACGTTTCAGCTTAATGGCTCGTGTAGCGTTGGGGCAATCTAAAATGGTAGTTCGTCCGTTTGCAGGATTTCTACATATTATTGTTTATGTTGGTTTTATCATTATTAATATAGAAGTGTTAGAAATTGTTCTTGATGGAATGTTGGGAACACACCGTCTATTTGCATTTATGGGAAGTTTTTACCATTTCCTTATTGCTGCTTTTGAAGGCTTGGCATTATTGGTTTTAGTAGCTTGTGTTATCTTTTTAGTTAGAAGAAATGTATTGAGAATTAAACGTTTTTTCGGAAAAGAAATGACCACTTGGCCAAAAACAGATGCTAACCTAATTTTGATTACCGAAATATTGTTGATGAGTGCTTTCTTAATAATGAATGCAGTCGATGCTCAACTTCAAGTGTTAGGTAGTGAGCATTACACCAATGTAGGGTCATTTCCAATAAGTAGACAACTTATGGGTGCTTTTGCAGGAATGAGTGAGTCTTCATTAATTATGTTGGAAAGAGGAACTTGGTGGTTTCATATTATTGGAATTTTTGCTTTCTTAAATTACTTGCCTTACTCTAAGCACTTCCATATTTTATTGGCTTTCCCAAATGTGTTTTACGCTAAATTAACTCCAAAAGGTCAGTTAGATAATTTAGCTTCGGTTAAAAAAGAAGTAGAAATGATGTTCGATCCAAGTGCCGATCCTTACGCTGCACCTGCTGAACCAGAAGGAGAACCACAACGATTTGGAGCTAAAGATGTAACCGATTTAACGTGGAAACAATTGATGGATGCTTACACTTGTACGGAATGTGGACGTTGCACAGATGTTTGCCCGGCAAATATTACAGGCAAAGTACTTTCTCCACGAAAAATAATGATGGATACCAGAGATAGGTTAGAGGAAGTAGGCAAAGGAATTGATAAAAACGGTAAAGATTTTAATGATAATAAATCCTTATTAAGAGATTATATTTCAGAGGAAGAATTATTGGCTTGTACAAGTTGTAATGCTTGTGTACAAGCTTGTCCGGTAAATATTGATCAACTTTCTATTATTGTAGATTTGAGAAGGTTTTTGATTATGGAAGAATCGAAAGCACCAGCTGAATGGACGGGTATCTTTACCAATATAGAAAATAACGGAGCTCCGTGGCAGTTTGCCCAAGCCGACCGTTTAAATTGGAAAAACGAAAATTAAAAATAGGTTTGATGTTTCAAGTTCGATGTTGGAAGTTACTAAACATTGAACCTCAAACCTCAAACCTCAAACTTATAGTTTATGAGCGAATTAAAAGTACCAACAATGGCAGAAATGATGGCTTTTGGTCAGCAACCAGATGTGTTGTTTTGGGTGGGATGTGCCGGAAGTTTTGATGATAGAGCTAAAAAAATAACACGTGCTTTTGTAAAAATATTAAACAATGTTGGGGTAAATTTTGCTGTGTTGGGAACGGAAGAAAGTTGTACAGGAGATCCTGCTAAGCGTGCCGGAAATGAATTTTTGTTTCAAATGCAGGCTATGGGAAATATTCAGGTGTTAAATGCTTATGAAGTTAAAAGTATTGTTACTACCTGTCCGCATTGTTTTAATACCTTAAAAAATGAATATCCTGAATTAGGTGGAAATTATGAGGTGAAACATCATTCTCAATTTTTGCAAGAATTAATAAACCAAGGAAAATTAACTGTTGAGGGAGGCGTTTTTAAAGGAAAAAAAATTACTTTTCACGACCCATGTTATTTGGGAAGAGCCAATGATGTTTATGAAGCACCACGAAATTTAATTGAGAAATTAGATGCAGAGTTGGTGGAAATGAAAAGATGTAAATCTAACGGATTATGTTGTGGAGCAGGAGGAGCTCAAATGTTTAAAGAAGCTGAAAAAGGAAACAAGGAAGTTAACATTGAACGTACTGAAGAAGCATTAGAAATACAACCCAACATTATTGCCACAGGTTGTCCGTTTTGCATGACCATGATGACAGATGGAGTAAAACTCAAAGAAAAAAGTAGTGAAGTACAAGTTTTCGATTTAGCAGAGTTAATCGCTCAAGCTAAAGATTTGTAAGTTCAATTATTACGAGTGCACTAATACTTCTTACATTTCTATACTTTTTCCAAAGGGTTTTTATTCGTGTATTAGTGGCTATATATTAAGAATTAGCTTAATTTTGTAGTTCAAAATCTTAAAATAATGAACAACGATTATATTCAATATCCTGATAATGCTAAAGTTTGGATTTACCAAAGCGACCGCCATTTTAATGAAGACGAAAAAAAGCACATTCAAATTCGTATAGATGATTTTATTGATACTTGGGAATCACATGGAAACATGGTAAAAGGAACGTTTACTATTTTATATGATGCTTTTGTTGTGTTGTTTGTAGATGAACAAGGTGATACTATGTGTGGTAGAGCTCAAGATGCGTCTGTAAAACTAATGAAGGAATTAGAACAAGAATTAGAATTGAGCTTGTTAGACAGAATGAATCAGTCTTACAAAGAAGATGAGAAAGCTGTTCTAGTTAAGTTAAACGACTTTGAAACACTTTATAACGATAATAAAATTAACGATGAAACCATCGTGTTCAACAATACCATTACTACAAAAAAAGAATTTGATACTACTTGGGAACTGCCATTGAAAAATAGCTGGCACAAGCAGTTGGTAAATGTTGTTAGTCAATAACGAACTATTAAGGAGTATTTTATTTCTTCTTAAAAGCATTAATCGCATTTCTGGTAAAATCAGAAAGCACTAATTTACCACTCATGGCTGCACGTTCACTAAGTAAGGTGTCCCAATGTTCTGTTCCTTCCCAAAATACTTTTTTCAGCATACTCATTGCTTCAGGATTAGATTGAGCTAACTTATTTGCTAATACTTCAATGGCTTCATCCATTTCTTCAATAGAATCAAAAATTTCGGTATAAAGCGATTTTTCTTTAGCCCATTCGGCAGAATACCACTCGGTAGCATTAATGGCTAACATACTCATTGCCGAAGTACCTATTTTTCTTTCAACAGCAGGACCAACCACAAAAGGACCGATACCAACCGCTAGTTCACTTAACTTAACAGCAGCAAATTTAGTAGCATAACAATAATCAACAGCACTTGCCATACCTACGCCACCGCCAACAGCTTTTCCTTGCACTCTTCCAATAATAAATTTAGGACATTTTCTAGCAGCATTTATCACATTGGCAAAACCCGAGAAAAATACTTTTCCGGTTTCTATATCATCAATGGAAATTAATTCGTCAAAGCTAGCCCCTGCACAAAAAGCTCTATCTCCTTTCGATTTGAGAATAATCACTTTTACTTGGTTGTTATTTCCTAATTCGGTAATGGTATTGGCTAACTTATTTAATACTTTTCCGGGTAAAGAATTACTCATAGGGTGAAAAAACTCTATGGTGGCAATACCTTTTTCGTTAATTTCAAATGTTACGTTTCCTTGTTCTGTTGCGTTCATTTTTTATTAGTAGTTTAATTTCTAATTTTCAATTCAATTATTTCTCCTCAGAAAAAGTCAAAATATAGCCATTCACATCTACTATGGTAAATTCTATGGTATCGTAAAAAGTGCTTTCTAAATCGGAGATTATCTCAACTTCGTTGTGGTATAATTCTTCGTGTAGTTCGGTAATACTATCTACTTGTATGTATAGTGTTAATCCACCCCCCGGCTTTTCACTTTTTAATCTTGGTAACTCACTGGCTAAACTTTTTTTAGATTGAAACATTAACACAATATCGCCACGTTTAACCATTGCCCAATCTAACTCGCCTTTTTCAGGAACAGTTTTCAACAAAGTGAATCCTAATATATCTGTATAGTATTCAATGGTTTCTTCTACATCGTTTACCATTAGGTTGGGAGTAAGTGATTTTAATTTCATAATACAGTTAAAAGTTTGTATAGTTTATAAAGTATAAAGTTAGTTTTCAGTTTAAAGATTATTTAAAACCCAACATTTATCACTTTTTTTAAACTGCTGTTAGTTGCAAAGTACTTAAATTTTTATAAATTCCATTTTCTTTTTTCACTAATTCTTCGTGGGTGCCTTTTTCTTTTATTTTTCCATTGTCTAGCACAATAATGGTATCCGCTTTTTTTATGGTGGATAGTCGGTGAGCAATAACAATAGAAGTTCTTCCATCCATTAATCGTTCTAATGCTTCTTGTACCAATCTTTCACTTTCAGAATCTAAAGCACTTGTAGCTTCATCTAATACTAAAATAGAAGGATCTTTAAGGATAGCTCTAGCAATGGCAATACGTTGTTTTTGTCCTCCGGATAATTGAATTCCTCTGTCGCCAACTAAGGTTTCAAATTTTTCAGGGAAGCTTTCAATAAACTCTAAGGCATTGGCTTTTTTAGCAGCTTCAAAAATTTCTTCTTCTGTTGCACCAGGCTTTCCATATTCTATATTTTCTTTAATGGTTCCTCCAAAAAGCATTACTTCTTGTGGTACAATTGCCATTTGATTCCTAATTTGAGATAACTCATAATCATTAATGTTTTTTCCATCTATAAAAATTTCACCCGATTCAGGGTCATAAAATCTAAAAATTAATCCAGCAATGGTAGATTTTCCTGAACCAGAAGGGCCAACAATAGCAATTTGTTTTCCTTGCTCCACATTAAATGTAATGCCTTTTAATACTTGAATATCTCTACGAGAAGGGTAAGAAAAACAAACATTATTGAACACCAAATTTCCTTCAATTTTAATTTCAGGAGTTTTTTCAAGCGTAACATTTTCAGTTGTTTCGTCTAAAATATCCATTAAGTTTTCTGTTGCTCCAATGGCTTTTTGCAATTGAGAAAACAAATCGGCTGCTCCGGCAAAAGAGAATCCTAATAAAGCAGAATAGATGGCAAAAGAAAGTAATTCTCCTAAAGTGATGACTTCATTTTGAACCATGTGTAAGCCGTACCAAATAATAGAAACAATAGCAGCACCCGCAGCAAACATGATTAAGCCAATAAAAACCCCTCTCCACAAAGCTCTTTTTATAGAAGTGTTTACTGAGCTATCTATACTTTTTTTATAACGAAGAATCTCAAAAAATTCGTTGGCATAAGCTTTAACACTAGCTATTCCGTGCAAAGTTTCATCTACAACGGTGTTAGCATCTGCAATATCATCTTGAGCTTCTTTAGATAGTTTTTTAATGTATTTTCCGAAAAATATTCCAATAATTGCTACTACAGGAATAATTGCTATCATAAAAACAGTTAGTCGAAAGGAAATAAACAACAGAAAAAACATTCCAACAGGAATAGTAATAAACTGACGTAAAAATTCAGCAATGGTGGTTGTAAATGTATCTTGCAATAAAGCAATGTCCGAAGTAATTCTACTACTTAATTCTCCCACACGTCTTTTAGAGAAATAACTCATTGGTGAGGAAATTAAGTGTTTGTAGGTGGTCATTCTTAGCAATGCAAGGGCTTTGTAGGTAACTAACCCAAATAAATATACTCTTAGGAAAGATAGAATTGCAGTAACTAAGAAAATACCAACCAATAATAGTGTGAAAGTATTCACAGTAGTTGCATCATCAGCATTTACAGAATCGATTAAATCGCCCAACACTTTTGGAAAAACCATTGTAGTAATACTTGAAATAAAAAGCACCAAAAGACCAATTATAAAAGGTATTTTAAAAGGTTTTATAAAGCGAAAAACACGCATCGCTTTTTTGATAGATTCTTTTGAAAATCGTTTTTTCTTTGCCATTAGGTTAAATTTCTTTTTAGTCTTTTACTTATGTTTATGAAACTCGTAATCTCTTTCTACTTTAGCAATTCTGGTTTTGAAGGATTTGTACCAAGTGGACTTGCCCTTTTCTTGTGCTATTTTATGTTCGGAGACTTCTTTCCATTTTTTTATTGATGCTACATCTTTCCAGTAAGAAACCGTAATTCCCAGTTCATTTCTTGCTGCTTCTACCCCTAAAAAACCTTCTTGTTTAGCAGCTAGAGCAATCATTTTGTCTGCCATTTCATTATATCCTTCGTCTGTAGTTGTTTTCGTAGAAGTAAAAATAACAGCGTAATAAGGTGGTTGGGGAGTTGTTGCAATCATGCTTATTTTTTCTTATTCTTATCTTGAAAATCTAATGATTTTACGCCAATAGCATTTAATATTTTTTTAGCAGTAATTTTTAAAGGCTCTTTTATGGAAGTAGCCAATTTCTTCATTGTGGAATCATCCGGGCGAGATACGAAACGAGAGTCACTATAATTAAACCCTTCGCCTACTTCGGTGAAATAATACGTGTAAAAGGATTTTCTTGTTTCTCCTTCAGGAATAGTTATTTTTGAGTAACCATGAGGTGAATTTTCATCGGTTAAGAAAATAACTGCTCTGTTAAAATCGCATGGAACTTTTGCTTCGCATTGTGTCATTTTTTTATTCCACAATTCTAAATCTCCACCATATTCCGGTTTCCAATTTTTGTTTAAGTAAATCAACAAATTAATTCTTCTCCACAAATGTTTTGCAGGATTATAATTCACATCAATATGCACATCTACATAACTTCCATTTTGTCCTTGATGAACACCTGAACCCAACGAATCATCGGTAGTTCTAAGTCCTTCAATCCCTGTAATGGTTTCCATAAATTGATACATTTCAGGAGAACCAACTACTTTTTTTAAATCGCTAAAAGCAGGGTGGAAACGATCAAAATGATAATCTTCCGATTTGTTTTCGTTTATACTTTTTCTTTTTACATTTAAGGTATCAATTTTAGGAAAATTCTCATATAATGTGGTAGCTAATTCTTCCGTTAAGAAATTAGGCAAAACAATATATTTACAAGGTTTAGCAGTATTAAAATCTTGTTTTAATTGTTCTATTTTTTCTTGTGATAAATAGATTGGATTGATGATGTTTTGCATAACAGTTATAATAGTTAGGACAACAAAATTAACAATTTAATCATTAAAAAAAGTTGATAAAACCAAAGTGAATTTTTGCTGATCTAAATTGAATAGGGTTGTCGAATTGTTTGCCTACAGCATAACTTATAGAAAATATTCCGGCATTGGTTTCAAAATTCATCCCTACACCAAAACTATAAGGTCTGTCTAGGGTATAAGTATTGGCAGTTCTTTTCTCCCAAAATGCACCATCTGTAAACAAATATAAAAATGAATTTTGTTCTAAAATAAATCGATATTCTATTGTTTGTATACTATAAAAAGATGCGAATATAGATTCTTCATCAACACCTCTTAAGGTATGTAGTCCTCCAATTCTTAGCATTTCATTATCGAATAAATTTTCATTGTAAGTATATCCGTTTTGAGTACCTAATTTAATAACACTTCTCTTTTTTATTGGAATGTATAGTGCTAAATTTGCTTGAGCGGTATATAGGTTGGTTTTTAAGTTTACATCTTTATAAAGTTGTTCGTTGAGTTGAGGGTTTTTTGTGATTTTTTTATTTCCCAGCGAACCATTTGCAGTGATACTAAAACCTCTTCTTGGGTTATGTATGTAATCTAATTGGTCATAAACAATTCCAATTCCGTAAAGTTGAGTAGAAACATCAGCAAAATCGGGTAAAACAGTAAGGGTTTCAAAACCTTTTTGAGATAGTAGGCTAGAACTTTTATTATGATAGAATATATTAAAATAATTATTTCCTTTCAGAATATATCTTATCCCAATTTTATTGAAAACGTCAATATAAGTGCTATCTCTTTTATATAGATTAAGTTGGTATTCGGCTCCAAAAGGACTGTTAAATAAAAAAGGGTAAGCTGTACTGAGTTTTAAATCTTGTGAATTGTTTTGCATGGCTCTCCAATTGAATGAAATTTCTTCTCCACGCTTAAATGAATTCATTAAGTTTAGTTTTACATCTCCATTTAATCTAACTTTTCCGGTTTCGTCAGGTACGATACCCAAAATTCCATTAAACCTGTTGGCTTGTTTTTTTTTTAGTACTAACAACACGTAGGCACTTTCTTCATTAAAAATAACTTTAGAGGGATTTTGCTCTTCCACAAAAGGGATTTCTTTAATTCGGGTGTTAATTTTTTTTATTAACTCTTCGTTGTAAATGTCTTCATCATTAATACGAATGTAGTTTTTAATATAATCATCAGAAACAGTTGCATTTCCTTTTATGGCAACACTGTCTATTTTATACAGTTGGTTTTTGTTGATGGATAAATTGGCAGAAAGATTATAGTCAGTTATTTGTACACTATCCAACTGGATAGAAGCAAATGGATATCCATGATTTTCATAAAAAGAAATTACTTTGTCAAAAAAACGTTTTAATTGATTTTGATTAAAAGGTCTGTTGTTGTAGATTTTATCCCTAAAACCAATTTTGCTTAAAATTCCTTCATCAATAGTTTTGGTAGTAAGGTTGACCCATTTTATTTGTTTTCCTAAATGGTAGTGAAGAAAGTATGTTGTGGAATCGGATATTATACTATCAATATGAGCAGTTAAATAAGCATTTTTATAAAGCTGTTGGTTTATATTTTTTACAGTATTGTTTATATTGATAAAGCTACTATTTGTACTTGTTGATAAAAGTTCTTTTTGCTGTTTTGATGAGAGGATAGTATCATTAAAAATTACTTTAACTTTTTTATTTTGGGCAAAAGAAGTTGAATAAGTAAAAAGTAATAAACAACCCCAAAAAACAACCACCAATCTTTTGGCAGAGGGGGTAAAAGTGAAATCATTGTTATTAGAATGATTGTGTTGCATTTGTTGTTTTTGTAGGAAGGTGTAAATTTAAAAGTTAATAGGGGTTTTACCTTGTTCTATTAAAATTTTGTTGGTTGTAGAGAAATGTTTGCATCCTAAAAAACCTCTATGGGCAGAAAAAGGAGAAGGATGAGCTGCTTTTAAAATATGGTGTTTAGTGGTATCAATTAAATTTTCTTTCGATTGAGCAAAACTTCCCCAAAGTAAAAAAACTACTCCTGATTTTTGTTCGGAAATTAGTTTTATAACGGCATCAGTAAATTCTTCCCAACCTTTTTTTTGATGAGAAGTAGGTGTTTTTTCTCTAACAGTAAGGGTGTTGTTAAGTAAAAAAACACCTTGTTCTGCCCAATGAGTTAAATTACCTGAAATGGGTATAGGAATGTCTAAATCATTTTGCAGTTCTTTAAAAATATTTTTTAATGATGGAGGGAATTTTATACCATCATTCACTGAAAAACAAAGTCCGTGAGCCTGACCAATACCATGATATGGATCTTGACCAATGATTACTACTTTTATTTTTTCTAGAGGTGTAAGGTTAAAAGCGTTAAATATTTCTTTTTCAGGAGGAAAAATACGATGATTTTTCTTTTCAGCAGCTAAAAATTGCAGTAAATCAGTAAAATATGGAGCGTTAATTTCACTTGATAATAATTTTTTCCACGAGTCACTTAATAGGATGTTTATCATTGATTTTTCTGGTTTATAGAGGTTTTGAACATTTTCAAATTGGAAAATTGTTAATAAAAAAGAAAACTAAGTAAAAATATTTTTATTATGTTTGTAACTCAAAATTAAGAAAACTCGCATGAAAAAGATCGCATTAACTCTAACTTCTTTATTTCTATTAGCATTACTTTATTCTTCTTGCAAAAGTCATGGTACTTGTCCTGCTTATGGAAAAACAGACGTTAAGACTACAAAAGTAGCTGCTTAATATTTGTTTAGTTCCAACTATGAACTGGTTCAAACTCGAAACATTTTCTGATTATAACAATATGGTAGCCTCTTCTAACGAAGAAGGCTATTTTGCTGTTGCTGTGTTTAAACATAGTACCAGATGCCCTGTGAGTATGATGGCAAAACTTAAAATGTCAACAACATGGGATATTGATGAAAATAAACTACCGCTTTATTATTTAGACTTAATTAAATACAGAGAAATTTCTAATCAAATTGCAGTAGATTTTGATGTGCAACACGAATCTCCTCAATTGCTTGTTATAAAAAACAATAAGTGTGTTTACCATGCTTCTCACGGATTAATTTCTGTAAGTAAAGTTAAAGAAGTGTTAGAAATTAAAGACTAAGGTTTGTTTTATGTCTTTGGCTAAACTTAACGCTACAGGACAAGTTTTTGCTGAGTTTTCAATCAATTTCTTTTCTTTGTCAGAGTAATGATGATTGGTGAAATCAAACTCGATAATAACTTCTTTTATTTTTCTAGGTTTATCAGCCATTATTTTTGTTGCAGTTGCTGAGGCATTTTCAATAGAAAAACCGCTATCTCTAGCTTTAATTCCTATAATGGTAAACATACAACTAACAAGAGCAGTTGCAACTAAGTCTGTAGGAGAAAAAGCTTCAGCTTTCCCTTGGTTGTCTAAAGGAGCGTCAGTAATAATTTTGGTATTAGAGTATAAATGAACGGCCTCGGTTCTTAATTCTCCTTTATATATAACTTTAGATGTTGGCATAATGAATTAATGTGTTTGCAAAATAACTACATCTTGTAAAGTTGACAAATTATTTATTATTATTTTTGCTATTGCGTATGAAAAAAGTAGTATACATAATTATTCTTACTTTGTTTTTTTGTAATATTTCAAAAGTAGCTGCTCAAGAAACAATTTTTGAAGAAGCAAGAACGGTATATAAAAGTGAACAAGCCTATGGTTTAATTATTCATACAACAGGTTGGGGATTTAATTACAGATATGGAATGTACACTTCAGGTTTTACAAGAAGAACTTTTGAAGGAGAAATAGTTGGGTTAAAACATCCTAAAGAAATAAAAACATTTACTTCATTATTCGATAACTCTAATGGCTATGTATATGGTAAGTTAAATACTATGTTTTTGTTTAGAGGAAGTGTAGGGAATCATAAAACTTTTATTAGTAAACAAAGTGTTAGGGGTATAGCAATAGCTATGATTTATAATACAGGAATAACTTTGGCTTATGCCAAACCAATTTACTTAGAAGTATTATTTTATAATGAAGAATTGGAAACGATAGACACAAGATTTGAAAGATATAATCCTGAGAAACACACGCAGAATGATATAGTAGGTAAAGGTCCTGCGATGAAAGGATTGTTTGGAGGAAAAATTATTCCGGGTGTATTTTTAAAAGCAGGATTAAATTTTGAATCTGCTAGGGAAGCAGAAAATTTAAATGCTCTAGAAGTTGGAGCAAAAGCAGATTTGTTTTTACAAGAGTTGCCAATGATGGCAAATGAATTAAATAGAAATTGGCTTATAAATTTATATGTAACGTTTTCGTTTGGCTCTAAAAGCACAAATTAGTTAGTAAGAATTGAAAATATTAAATGGAGAGATGATTAAAGAAGAAGAAAAAGCAGTGACACACAGTAAAATAAAAAAACCAAGCTGGTTAAAAGTTAAATTACCTACAGGTCAAGAATATACAAAAGTAAGGCAAATTGTTTCGGAACATAAATTACACACTATTTGTGAAAGTGGAAATTGCCCTAATATGGGTGAGTGTTGGGGAGCAGGAACGGCAACTTTTATGATTTTAGGAAACATATGTACTAGATCTTGTGGTTTTTGTGCTGTAAAAACTGGGCGACCATTACCTGCAGATTTTGAAGAGCCTGAAAGAGTAGCCAATTCGGTAAAACTAATGAACGTAAAGCATTGCGTTATTACATCTGTAGATAGAGATGATTTGAAAGATGGTGGTTCTATTATTTGGGTGGAGACAGTAAATAAGGTTAGAGAATTTAGTCCACAAACAACAATGGAAACCTTAATACCAGATTTTCAAGGGAAATGGGATAATTTACAAAGAATAATAGATGTAGCACCAGAAATAGTTTCACATAATTTAGAAACAGTAAGAAGGTTAACAAGAGAAGTAAGAATCCAAGCAAAGTATGATAGAAGTTTAGAAGTAATTAAGAGATTAAAGGAAGGTGGAATGAGAACAAAATCTGGAGTAATGTTAGGCTTAGGAGAGACCAAAGAAGAGGTGATAGAAACAATGCAAGATTTAGTAAATGTAGGTTGCGATATATTAACTTTAGGACAATATTTACAGCCAACGCCAAAACATTTGCCTGTTAAAGAGTTTGTTACTCCAGCTCAATTTGCTGAATATAAAGAGATAGGGTTGAAATTAGGGTTTAGATATGTAGAAAGCGGTCCTTTGGTTAGATCTTCTTATCATGCCGAAAAACACATGTTTTAGGAAATAAAGAATTTCAATGATTTTATACTAAATAGACTTGTGAAAATTTAAAATAAATTCGTATCTTGTGAGCCGTTTTGAGATATAATATAGAATAATACAGATAGAATAAAATTAAACTAAATAGATTACAGATGAATATTAAAACTATTATTGTTGGATCATTGGCTGTTGTAGGTCTTACAGCTGGATTAACTTATATTAACTCTAATAAAGAGGTTAAAAGTTCGTATAACCCTCTAGAGTACGGTAAATCAGAAACTTCTTCTGGTCCTGAAAAAATAAATGAGTATCTTAATATGTTAAGAGCTAATCCTCAAACAGGTAAAGTGGAGTACAGTGATTATCAAGCAGCAAGAAATCAGGTGATGAAATTAGCTGCCATGAAACAAAACAAATCTTTAGGAATGGTTTGGGAACAAATGGGTCCAGACAATGTTGGTGGTAGAGGTAGAGCTATTTGGGTTGACAGATTTAATTCTAATATCATTTATGCAGGTAGTGTTGCCGGAGGTTTACACGTTTCTTATAATAATGGTAATACATGGACTAATGTACATCCTTTAGGAGATAATTTATCTGTTTCTTGTATTACTCAAACTGATAATGGAAGAATATTTTTTGGTACAGGTAGTGCATTTGAATCACCTACAGGAACTGGTTTAGGTTCTCCAGGATTTCCAGGTAATGGATTATATGAATATGTTCCTTCAACAGGACAAGTGGTGCCAATTATGGTGAATGGAAATGTTCCTGCATTACCTAGTGTTAGTTTATCAATAGTTAATGCAATAGGAGCACGAGGAAACAGACTTTATTTAGGGATGACAAGCGGTACAGGATTAGTTTATGCAGATCCTGATGGATCTGGAAACTATCCATCAACTTTGTCAGGGTGGACAAATCCTGTAGTTATTCCGGGACCTAATATTCCGGAAACAAGCTTAGTAAATGATATAGACATTGCTTCTGATGGTTCTATGTTAGTTTGTTATAGTGGTAAAATTTATACTTCCCCTGATGGTTCTCCTAATTCGTTTTCAATAACAAATGTTACAGGAGGTTCTAGAATTTCTGGGGCAATTGCTCCTTCAGATCCAAATGTGATGTATATTGTTTCTACGAATGGAGCACAAGTGTTAAACCCATCAA
>LADZ01000033.1 GCA_000961845.1 Flavobacteriales bacterium BRH_c54 | reverse complement strand
ATAGTTTCACCTGAGTTGGTTAATGATAAAGTACCTTTATTAATAGGAGAGTTGTTGTTATCGGTTAAGTTACCTTCAACAATAAACTCTTGCTCGTTTTTTTTAGGAGCATAACCGTAAATGTCCATTTCGCCAAAACCATGTTTACGAGAGGAAGCAAAAAAGCCTTCTGTTTCACTTTGTGGTATAAAGAAAATATCATCAGCGGGAGAGTTATAGGGAATACCTAAGTTTTTTGGTTCAGACCATTCTCCATTAACTAACTCACATTTAAAAATATCAAAACCTCCCATACCTTTATGTCCGCGAGAAGAGAAATAAAGGGTTTTTCCATCTTCAGATAGGTAAGGAGAATCTTCGTCATATTTAGTGTTTATTTTATCTCCCAAATTAACTACATTGCTCCATTCACCTTGATCATTAAGGGTGGCTTTATAAATATCCTTACCTCCAAAACCATCACTTCTTAATGCTACAAAGAATAATTGTTTATTGTCGGCAGAAATACTAATACTTGGTATATTATAAATACTTGAGTTAATAGATTTTTCTAGCTTTTTAAGTTCTGTCCAATTATTATCTTTTAGGTTAGATTGCCAAATTTTATCTTCTTTATAGAGGTATAAACGTTTTCCGTCAGAAGAATAGATAATGCCCGCATTGTGTTTCTTAGAGTTATAATTCTCAGGTAAATGCTTTAGAAGTTCATTTTTATCGGTAATTATTTCCCAATTATTGTTGTTTAGCTTGGCAGCATAAATATTTTCGTAAGGCTTTGTATCAGGAGCAATTTTATTGTCATCGGTTTTTCTTCTTGAAGTAAAAATTAATACATTTTCATTAGGTTTGAAAACAGGAGCGTATTCACCATATTCTGAATTAATAACATTTCCGAGGTTCGTAATCTCAACGCCTTCATTAATATTGGTTAAGAAAAATTCGCCATTTTGATTTCTTTCAATAAAATAATCGGTTTCTTTTATGAGGTTTCTTCCGGCAGTAGATTTTTCATTGACAAAAGGTTTGAAATTTTGAAAAGCTTTATACGACTTTTCATATTCATTATTATAATGGTAAGCTCTTGCCAAATAATAATACAATTCAGGAATAGTATCTTTGGTACTATTTTTTAAAGCATTTTCAAAGTAAGGAATAGATTTGGTTCTTTGCTGAAAAGGAAAAAAGTAAGCAATTCCGGCTTCAAAATTATAGACATCGTTAGTTGGATTTATAGCAAGTAGTTTTTCATACTTTGCTTGAGCTAATTCAAATTTTTCGTCATCTAGGTACTTTCTAGCTTGTTTTAAAGTTCTTTTCTCAGATTGAGCAAAACTATTTATACCAATAAAAAATAATAAAGTAAAAACAAAAGTGATATGAGGGGAAATAGGTCTATTATTTTTCATTATAAATTAATGATTATTTAATTTTTATAATTACAAATTGATATTGCTCATACATTTTTTTATTAGCAAAATCTCCATTATAATTAGGACCTTGTACACCTGTGGTTACATTATTGATAAGAATATTCTCTCTTGCAATACCTTTGCTTACCAATGAATTAACAACAACCTCCTGAGCAGCTATAGCTCTTTTGTATGCTAATTTTGCATTGGAGCCATGAGTTTTTGTAGGTACTTTAGAAGCACTTGATTCAACATCAATAGTTACTTTTCCATTAGATTTTGCGTGGGCTACAGCTTTGTTAATCATCTCTACGTATTTTGCATTAGAAGTATTTACTTTAGAAACATTGTAGTTGAAAAATTCTTGATAATGAGCAACAGCATCTTTAACTTCCGTTGGAGTAGGAGTAAAATCGTTGTTATTACCTTGTTTTTTCAACTCAGCAATTTGATTTTTTAAAGCATTCACTTCATTTTGAAGGTTTTTAACTTTTTCACTGTCATTACCTGTAGTGTTAGTTGTAGCAGGTTTTTTAGCCAGTTCATTTTCTAAGTCTTTAATTTGTTTCTTTAAGTTTTTGATTTCATTTTTTAAGGCAACAACATCCTCTTTGTTGTCTACTTTTGTATCAGTTTTAGTGTCTGTTTTAGTATCGGTTTTAGTATCTGTATTTTGTACATCACCAAAAATCACATCTTTTAAATCAATACCTCTGTTAATTTCATTATAAGCAGAAACCGGTGGAATATAAATATCTTCTTCCATAGTGTAGCTTTCGGCAGCATATTCAATGTGGTAATCGCCTCCCGGGTTTAGGATAATACTGAATTTACCATCTTTTTTTCTAGGCACATACCTTCCAATTAAATTTCCTGTTTCGTTATCTGTAACAGTAATAATAGCACTTTCGGGAGTTTCATCAAAACCTGCTACTTTTAAGAAACCTGTTAATAAGGTAAGTGGTTTTTCTTGAGCATCAACAAGCGTAATTACATAAATGTCTTTCTCCCCAAAACCATCTTGTTTAAAAGAAGAATAATACGCTCTTTTTCCATCTGTAGAAGTAACAAAGAACACATCATCATCGGTAGAGTTTACCGGATATCCCATATTTATTGGAGCTCCCCAGTTTCCTGTTTCATCTAATTCTGAATAAAAAATATCAAAACCACCCATACTGCTGTGTCCTTTAGAGGAAAAATAAATTGTTTTTCCGTCAGGGTGCAAGAAAATACCATCTTCGTCATAAGGAGTGTTTAATATATTTCCTGCATTTTGAGCTAAACCCCAATCACCAGTAGGTAATTTTTTACAGAAATAAATATCTTGACCGCCTAGTCCGCCTTTT
The DNA here is from genome assembly GCA_000961845.1 of Flavobacteriales bacterium BRH_c54. Taxonomy (GTDB): domain Bacteria; phylum Bacteroidota; class Bacteroidia; order Flavobacteriales_E; family Vicingaceae; genus BRH-c54. Next base: position 34,859 of record LADZ01000033.1, on the reverse strand, counting down.
TTTCTATCGCTGATAAAGTACAATACATTTCCATCAGGAGTAACATGAGCATGAGATTCTTTGTATTCTGTATTAATATCGGAACCTAATTTTACTAATTCTCCCCATTGGTCATCTTGGTTTTTAGTTGTGGTATAGATGTTTCCATCACCATTATCATCACGATAAACAAAAAGTGTTTGCCCATCGGCAGAAATATTTACAGTAGCTAAATGTCCATCAGTATTAATCGTTAGCAATTCAGGAGCTGTCCAAACACCATCATAACTATGAGAAACATAAATGTCTTCAAAATGTTTACCATCAAAATCATCAGTGATGTAATAGTTAGAGCTGTCAGGTCTTAACCTTCTAGAAGTAAAATAGATGCTTGATTCATCAATAGAAATTACAGGACTGTAATCTGCATATTCAGAATTGATTTCGGAACCAATATTTTTAAGAAGAATATTTACCGGATTAGCAACAGCTTGTTTGGCAAATTGAGCTTGAGTTAAATAACGATCTATCTCGTTGAATAAATAATGTTTTTTAGTGATTTTATCTTTAAAGGTATTGTAGTTCATTATTGCCGCATCAAACTCATAATTTAAATGATAAGCTCTAGCAACGTAGAATAAAGCTTCTAATGGAGCACTTTTTTCTGAGTGAGAAAAAGGATCGTAATTAGATGTGGTATTTTGTGAGGCTTTAATTAAATAGTCTAATGCTTTTGCTTTTTCGTTTGCAGAATTCATATAACAAATACCAATCTTATAATTGATATTGAAGTTATCAGGCTCTTCAATACTTAATTTTAACCAAATAGGAAGGGCAACATTGTAAGAGTTTTCTTCCATAAGCGTATTGGCTTCTAAAAATTTTTGTCTGAAATTATCTTGAGAAAAACTTAAAGTGGCAATACTAATTAAGACAGATAATAAAGCTATTTTTTTCATATGTATAGTATATCTTTATAAAAACGTTTTATGTATATTTTTGACAAATTTTACATTTATAAATGCTAAGTTTTTGTCTGATTTTTTTTTAAACTTTATTACTTTAAATCAAAAAAGTAGCATTTGATAAGATGCAAATATATTTCATTTGTTTTAACATACAAAATATATAATCGTTTAAATTATTGATAGTAACAGAATTAATATAAACTTCTGTTAACGTCAAATTGTTCTAAATAATCGGCAACACGTCTTACAAATCTACCACCTAAAGCACCATCAACTACTCTATGGTCGTATGCATGAGATAAAAACATTTTGTGTCTTATCGCAATTGCATCTCCATTAGGAGTTTCAATAACAGCTGGTTTCTTTTGTATTGCTCCAACAGCCATAATAGCTACTTGTGGTTGACTAATAATAGGCGTTCCCATTACATTTCCAAAAGAACCAACATTGGTTAATGTGTATGTTCCTCCCGAAATTTCATCTGGTTTAAGTTGATTGTTTCTAGCTCTGTTAGCTAAATCATTTACAGCTTTTGTTAACCCTACTAAGTTATATCTATCGGCATCTTTAATAACAGGAACAATTAAGTTACCTGAAGGAAGTGCTGCTGCCATTCCAATATTAATGTGTTTTCTTTTAATGATGTTTTCACCATCAACACTGATATTAATATCTGGAAAGTCTTTTATAGCTTTTACAATGGCTTCGATAAAAATAGGAGTGAAGGTAATTTTTTCATTCTCTTTTTTCTCAAATTCATTCTTTACTTTATTTCTCCACATTACAATATTGGTAACGTCTGCTTCTACATAAGAAGTAACGTGAGGTGAAGTATGTTTAGACTCAACCATATGGTGAGCAATAATCTTTCTCATTCTGTCCATTTCTACAATCTCATCACCTTCCATAAGCATTACTGGTTTTTTAGCAGGTGCAGGAGTAGATGTTGTAGGAGGAGTTTGTTTTGGTCTTTCAGTACCGTTTGTTGCTTTTGCAGGTTCAGCTTTAACAGCTGCTGCTGTTTGTTGTCCTCTGTTAGGAATATAATTTAAAATATCGGTTTTAGTAACTCTACCGCCATTGCCTGTTCCTTCAATTTGTTCTAATTCATTAAGAGCAATTCCTTCGGTTTCGGCAATGCTTCTAACTAATGGAGAGTAAAATCTTCCTGAATCAGAAGTTTTTCCAATTTTTTCTGATGTAGAATTTACAGGTGCAGAAGCTACCGGAGCTGCAACTGCTGGTTCAGCTGTTTTTGTTTCGGGTGCTGCCGCAGGAGTCGGAGCAGCAGCTTCTCCTTCGCTGCCAATAATGGCTATTGCCTGACCAACCTGAACTACATCGCCTTCATTAAAAAGTTTTTTTATCAATACACCTTCAGTGGTTGAAGGAACTTCTGAATCTACTTTGTCTGTTGCAATTTCAACAACTGCTTCATCCAATTCTATGGTGTCACCTTCTTCTTTTAACCAATTTGTAATGGTTGCTTCTGCAACACTTTCGCCCATTTTAGGCATAATCAATTCAACTTGAGCCATTTTTATTAACTGTTTAAATTTAATGAAGCACAAATGTAGCGTAAAATTTCTATTTTTTTAAGCTAAATTTTAAGTATTTTGGCTCTAAACTTTTACACAATTTGTTAGTTTTAGTAGTATGAAAATTTTAATTTTTTCAATAATTTATTTATTTACTTCATTTTCAGTTGCTCAAAATGATAAAATAAGTACTAAGGAAGTGAGTTGTCCTGAAAAGTGGTGGGCAGTTAAACATCCTTTTGCATTAAAAAAAGCAAAAAAAGTAACTATAGAAACTAAAAAAATAGTAAATCAATTAAAAAAAGACACTATTTTGAGAGGCAATGGGAATGGAGGTCAAATTGATGCTTTTAGACATGCCTATTGGATGGCACGTTTAACACAAGAAATAGGACACAAAAGAGCTAAAAGATTAGGAACTGCTCACGAAAAAGGTAATTATAAAGCTTTTAAAAAAGGTAAGGAGGAAGACGGTGATGTACCGGATAAAATTAGTTCTGATATGGATTTTTTTAATAATGAAGTAGGAATAGAAATTGGTAAAAACTCCTCGGTAGAAGTAACTAAAGAGGCTGTGATAAATGCTGTTTTAAATGGGGAATGTAAGGTTATAAAAATGAACAAACAAGGCACTTTCTTAACTTGTGAGGGAGAAATTATTCCAAAAGAAACTTTAATTGGAAAATGGGAAAATAACAAATGTTTGGTTAGTTCAGATTAGGAAGGTTTGTTGGTGTTAAAATAATCTTTTTTTAATAATGCAAAAATCACATCATCAACCCATTTGCCATTAATATATAAACTTTCTACAAAGTGGGCTTCTTTTCTAAAACCAATTCTTTTAACGAGTTCTATAGAGCTTATATTTTCGGGATCAATAGATGTGATAATTCGGTGTTTGTCTAATTCATTAAACAAATATTCAATCACTCTTTTTAGAGATTCGGTTGCATAGCCTTTATGTTGAAATTTTTTATGTAAGGTGCATCCAATTTCGACTTGTTTATTTTCTTTTCCGAAGAAATGAATGCCGATATCACCAATTATTTTTTGAGTTTCTTTTTCTTGAATAACCAGTTGAAACCAAGTTTCTGGCAGGTTATTTTTTTTTGCTGTTTTATTAATAAAAGTTATTACGTCATCAATAGTTTTTGGTATCCACCCCTGATATTTATTTGTTTTAGTATCAGAACGGTATTCAAAAACTGCATTTTTATCTTCAATAGAAATTGGTTTGATGATGAGTCTACTTGTTTCTATTAGCATGGGTTGTGTTTCTTTAAGAGTTTTTAAAAACTGTTTAGTATTACAACAAAGTAATCTTATTTCTTCCTAACTCAACCACACCTTCAGTTTCTAGTTGTTTTAGTAACCTAGAAATTACAACTCGAGCTGTACCTAATTCGTTTGCCATCTGTTCGTGAGTAATAGAAATAATATTGCTTTTTGATAAGGCAGCTTTATTTTCGAGGTAGTTCAACAAGCGTTCGTCCATTTTTTTAAATGCAATTTCATTTACCACATCCAACAGTTCTTCAAATCGTTTGTGATAAAGTCTAAACATGTAATCTAACCATTCCGGATATTCCCTCATTAATTCGCTCAACTTTTCAGTTGGAATAAAAAGTATCTCGGTATTTTCTTCTGCAATAGCCTTAATTTTGCTAGTATCTTGGTGTAAACCGCCTAAAAATGACATGATACAACTTTCTCCAGATTTAATGTAATACAACAAAATTTCTCTACCATCATCATCTGTTCGCATTACTTTTATACTTCCAGTAATTACAATGGGAATAGACTTTATATAACTATGGTCGTTTATAATAACTTCCCCTTCCTTAAAAATTTTAGAAAAACCAATTTCAGAAAGCTTCTCATACATTTTAGAGGTAGTTTTCATTGATATGTTGTTCGATAATTCCATGGACTTAATTTTCTATTTTAATAACATCATTATTAGGTTTTTCTCTACGAACAATGTTTATTCTAACACCAATTGAAAAAGAGAAATAAGATAATGGCATACTAAACTTCCTTGCCTCTCTTGGCTTGTTCATGTTGCGTTTTTCCTCAAAACCATTTCCATTGTCTTCATACATTATAGAAATTTCATTTTCGTACTCTGTGTGGATATCATATTCTTTTAATGTAGAGAGAGAATCTTGTTTATTAATGGTATAGCCTGTAACTTCTTTGGTATTTGGAGAAAAATTTAAGTGAGCATAAGTGAACTCACCAAATACAGAAAATACATCACTAATTTTATTAATGACACCAATTTTGGTAGTGAAGCCAATAGTAGGGGAGCCTTTGTATTCAGCATCAATAACTGTATTTCCGTTTATAAAAAAGCTAGAAAATTCAGTATTTTCTTTTACAGTAATAAAATTTATGGAAAGTCCTGCTGCTAAGTATGGTGTCCAATCTTTTTCTGTTGCAGAAAAAACCAATGTTGGTGTAAAAGACATTACATTAGCTTCTAAAGTTGTTGTATATTTTTCGTCTCCATTATAGTAGTGAATAATATCACTAAATGAGGATGGTTTTCCTTTCAAATAAGAAAAAGTATATTCTGAACTTACATTTTCATTGTGTTTAAAACCAATGGCAAAACTTCCCATATATCCTTTTCCCAAAGAGGTTCTTACATTAGAATATTCTTCCACAATAGTATTTGCAGCTGCAGAATATCGAAGAGAATAATCATAACTTAATACCTGGTCTTTCATTCCGAAATTGTAAGATGGATTTAATTTAAAATAGACTTTTTGAGCGTAAGCTCCTGAAGTTATTAATGCTAACAATAATAAAAAAGGTAGTTTTTTTTTCATATGTGTATTTTTATTAAATTGGTTATAGGGAATTGCCATGTTGAATATTCATCGTTGTCGGTGAGCATTTTGCTCATGGTTTATTTCATCGATAATAAATTTATTGAGTTAGTGCATATTGAATAATATTGGCACCCATTTGCAGTGCTTTTAATCTGTTTTCTTCTGAATTGTTATGAATTACAGCATCTTCCCAACCATCACCCAAATCGCATTCAACATCATAAAAGCAAACTAATTTACCTTCGTAAATTAACCCAAAACCTTTTGCTGGTTTGTTGTCGTGTTCGTGAATTTTTGGCAATCCGTTAAAATTATATTTTTGATGGTAAATAGGGTGGTTATAAGGTAATTCTACTAATTCCAATTCAGGAAAAACCTTTTTTAATTGAGGTCGGATAAATTGATCTAAGCCATAATTATCTGAAATATGTAAAAATCCACCACCAATAAGATAGTTTCTAATGTTTTGGGCTTCATCATTAGAAAAAATAATATTTCCATGTCCGGTAAGGTGTACAAAAGGATAATTGAAAATTTCTTTACTGCCCACTTCAACAATGGCTTGTTCAGGATTGATGTTGGTTTTTAAGTTTTTGTTGCAAAATTTTACCAAGTTCGGTAGTGAGGTTTCTAAATTAGCGTACCAATCGCCACCACCATTGTATTTTGCCAATGCAATTTGGTAGGAGTAAGGTTGGGCTTTTCCAGAAAAAGAAAAAATAGCTGCCAATACAAATAAGATATAAAAACGCATTTTATTCATTCAATAGTTTTATTGTGGTACAAGCATAAACTCCGGCAGTTTCTGTTCGGAGTCTGTTTTTACCCAAACTTATAGGGATAAAATTATGTTTTTTTATGGCAATTTCTACTTCTTCTAAACTAAAATCTCCTTCCGGACCAATTAAAACGACAACATCTTTACTCAAGGTATAAAGTTCCTTTAGGTGTTGTTGATTTTCTTCATAACAATGAGCTACAAATTTTTGCTCAGCATTACATTGATTCAGAAAATATTTTAGTTTAACTGCCTCATTAATTTGAGGTAAAAAAGCTCTTCTCGACTGTTTCATGGCTGCAATTGCGGTTTTTAGCAAACGTTCTTGTTTTACTACTTTCCGCTCGGAATTAGAGCAGATAATTGGCGTGATTTCATTAATGCCAATTTCTGTGGTCTTTTCAATGAACCATTCTAGTCTGTCGTTGTTTTTGGTGGGAGCAATTGCAATATGAATATTGGGTTGTTCCTTTTCTTCTTTTGTATAATGAATAACATTAACAGTACATTGTTTGCCAACGGAAGTAAGCTCACATTGAAAAACCAAGCCTTTACCATTAAGTAGTATTATTTCGTTGCCAACAGCTAATCGTAATACACGCGAAATATGCTTTGATTCAGTTTCATCTAAGGTAAAAGAAACTTGCTGCTCATCAATATCAGGACAGTAGAAGTAGTTCAAGGCTCGTGATGTTTAAACTCGAAACTAGTTATTCCCTAAAATTATTGGCAAACCGTCTTTACCGCTTCCTACAACTACAACTTTTGCATTAGGAGATTTTGCTAATTCTAAGGTAGCTTCAATACCTTTTTCTGTAAGAATTTTATCTGTTAATGAAGCACTTAAAATTTCGTTAGCTTTTGCCTTACCTTCAGCATCAATTCTTTGACGTTCGGCTTCTTTTTTTGCTTTCTCTAATTTAAACTCATATTCCAACGATTCTTGCTCTTGCTTCAATTTGTTTTCAATAGCAGCTTTAATAGTTGGAGGTAACATAATGTCTCTAACTAATACTTCATTTAATTGAATATGTTGTTTATCCAATACTTTTTTAGTTTCGATGTTGATTTCTTCCTGAATAATATCTCTTTTAGAAGAATAAATTTCTTCAGGCGTATATCTACCAATTACACTTCTTGTTGCAGAACGTATAGCAGGACGAACTACTCTTTCTACATAGTCAATTCCTTTTTCTTGGTATAATAAAGGCAGTTTAACAAAATCAGGTTGATGCCACACAGAAACATCTACAGAGATTTCTAACCCGTTAGAAGATAATACAGCCATTTTTTCCATTACTTGTTGCTGACGAACTTCCATGGTTATCATTTTGTTCCAAGGAGCTATTAGATGGAAACCTTCAGTATATGTTCTGTCTTTTTCAACTCCTTCTCCAAAAGTTTTGAAAAGCACACCAGCTTCACCTGCTCCAATTGTTACAGAGCTTTTCCATAAAGCTACAATTACAATAATTCCTATTACTACGCTTAAAATTATTTTTTTACCATTTGCCGGAAATTCGGGCATATCCATTTGTTGATATTCACTCATGTTTTTTTGTTTAATTTATAATTTATGCAAACTTACTATTATTTTGTAAGAATATTGGTTGATAGTACTTTGTTCTTGGTTTTATTACAAAGACGCTAAGTTTTTTCACAAATTCCAATTTAAACACAGCGACTGATAGAAAGTAGAGTAATTCTTTTGTCAGTAAAAACTGCTGAAAGCGACATTATTTCAGGTTGATAGCTTGTTGTACAGTCAAAATTTCAGGTTTTTTATGCATTTTTGTAGTTGGAGTTGATTTTGATGCCCCAATTGTAAATTTAAAAACCTTATTAATACAAGTACTATGAACTTTAATAATTTTACTATCAAATCGCAAGAAGCCATTCAACAAGCTCAGCAAATTGCTACAGGTTTAGGGCAACAGGCTATAGAAACAGGACATATTCTAAAAGGAATTTTAGAGGTGGACGAGAATGTTGCTCCTTTTATTCTGAGTAAATTGGGCATTAATACCAATGCATTCAAACAGACTTTAGATAAAATTGTAGAATCTTACCCAAAAGTTTCCGGAGGAAATCAATATTTATCGCAAAATGCAAATAAAGCATTACAAAAAGCTACCTCCTATTTAAAAGAATTTAAAGATGAATATGTAACCATAGAACACTTATTATTGGCGTTGCTGGATGCTGGAGATACTGTTGCTCAGTTTATGAAGGACAACGGCATTAAAGAAAAAGAAATGAAAGCAGCTATTCAGGAGTTGAGAAAAGGCGAAAAGGTCACTTCTCAAAGTCAGGAAGAGCAATATAATTCATTGAAAAAATATGCTAAAAACTTAAATGAATTAGCTAAAGAAAACAAGTTAGACCCGGTTATTGGTCGAGATGAAGAGATCAGAAGAGTACTTCAAATTTTGTCCAGAAGAACTAAAAACAATCCTATTTTAGTTGGAGAGCCAGGAGTTGGTAAAACTGCTATTGCAGAAGGATTGGCACACAGAATAATTTCGGGAGATGTTCCTGAAAATCTGAAAAACAAGCAAATTTTTGCTTTAGATATGGGAGCATTAATAGCTGGAGCAAAATATAAAGGAGAATTTGAAGAACGTTTAAAAGCAGTAGTAAAAGAAGTAATTGGTGCAGAAGGTGATATCGTATTATTTATTGATGAAATTCATACGTTGGTGGGAGCCGGAGGAGGAGAAGGAGCAATGGATGCTGCCAATATTTTAAAACCTGCTTTGGCAAGAGGTGAATTAAAAGCGATTGGAGCAACCACTTTAAATGAATATCAAAAATATTTTGAGAAAGACAAAGCCTTGGAAAGACGTTTTCAAAAAGTGATGATAGACGAACCAACTACAGAGGATGCTATTTCTATTTTGAGAGGGATTAAAGAAAAATACGAAAATCACCATAAAGTGCAGATTAAAGATGCAGCCATTATTTCGGCTGTAGAGCTTTCTCAACGTTATATTACTGATAGATTTTTGCCCGACAAAGCCATTGATTTAATTGATGAAGCGGCTTCAAAATTGCGTATGGAAATTAATTCTAAGCCGGAAGTATTGGATGAGATTGAACGTAAAATTATGCAGTTAGAAATTGAGCGTGAAGCTATTAAAAGAGAAAAAGATGACAAGAAATTGGCTAAAATCCAAGAGGAATTAGCGAATTTAAATGAAGAAAAAAATAGTTTAAATGCGAAATGGATAGCTGAAAAAGAAGTGGTGGAAGGCATTCAAAAAGCCAAAGAAGAATTAGAAAATTTAAAATACGAAGCCGAACAAGCAGAAAGAAGTGGAGATTACGGAAAAGTAGCCGAAATACGTTACGGAAAAACCAAAGAAGCGGAAGAAAGGTTGGAAGCTTTTAAAGCAGATTTAGCTAAGATGCAATCGGGCTCAAAAATGATTAAAGAAGAAGTAACGATTGAAGAAATTGCAGAGGTAGTTTCTAAATGGACTGGTATTCCGGTAACTAAAATGCTAGAAACGGAAAGAGAAAAATTACTTCGTTTGGAAGATGAACTACATAAAAGAGTGGTTGGTCAGGAAGAAGCAATTACAGCTGTTGCTGATGCCGTAAGAAGAAGTAGAGCAGGCTTGCAAGATGAAAAACGACCTATAGGTTCTTTCATTTTCTTAGGAACAACAGGGGTTGGAAAAACAGAGTTGGCAAAAGCATTGAGCGAATTTTTATTCAACGATGAAAATGCCATGACCCGAATAGATATGAGTGAATACCAAGAGAAACATTCCGTTTCGAGATTGATTGGTGCTCCTCCGGGATATGTGGGTTATGATGAAGGTGGTCAGCTTACAGAAGCGGTTAGAAGAAAACCTTACTCTGTAATTTTGTTAGACGAGATTGAAAAAGCTCATCCAGATGTGTATAACATTTTATTACAGGTGTTGGATGATGGAAGATTGACCGATAACAAAGGTAGAGTGGTGAATTTTAAAAATACCATTATCATCATGACTTCTAATTTAGGTTCGCACATTATACAAGAAAGTTTTGAAAACATGGGAAAAATAGATCGAGAAAGCGTGATAGAAAAAACCAAGTTAGAAGTAATGGGTTTACTTAGAAAAACTATCAGACCAGAGTTGTTAAACAGAATTGATGAAACCATCATGTTTACTCCGCTAAGTGAAGCAGATATTTATCAAGTGGTAAAATTGCAGTTGGATATATTGGCTAAAATGGTCGCTAAAAATGACATAAAACTTACAGCTACAGATGAAGCAATACATAAAATAGCACTATTGGGGTATGATCCTCAATTTGGAGCACGACCTGTAAAAAGAGTGATACAGAAAAATGTATTGAATGAACTTTCTAAAGAAATTTTAGCAGGGAAAGTAACTCCGGCATCAGAAATAGTGCTTGATGAATTTGATGGTAAGTTTGTATTTAGAAACAAAATAGAAGGAAAAGATAAGTAAGTTCATTAATGTTTAGCATTTAAAAAATCCTGATTGGTTAATAACCTTTCAGGATTTTTTTTGTGATTTATTTTGTCTTTTGTTCAAAGTGATTAATTTTAGCCAATATTTAAAAATCATTTCATGGAGAAAAGTAACCCTATTTTAAGACATCTTTTAGCAGTATTAATTTTATTTGTGGTAGCAGCAGCTTATTTTTATCCGGAATTACAAGGAAAGAAAATTTTAAGTCATGATCAAGTGAGTGCGGCAGCATCAGGAGCTCAACGTAATGAGTATAAAGAAAAAGGAGAAACGATTTTATGGACATCACGAATATTTTCTGGAATGCCGTTATTTCAGGTAGCATATCAAACAGATTCTAATTTATTAAATACAGCACTTTTTCCAAGAAACTTTATGCCTAAAAGTATGTGGTTATGGTTTTATTTACTGTTAGGGTTTTATACTGCTCTTTCCATACTTGGATATGATACTAAAATGAGTGTGCTGGGGGCTGTAGCTTTTGGGTTATTCACTTGGTTGTTTTTATCTATAGAAGCAGGTCACTCCAGTAAAATGACAACACTTGCATTTGTACCACCATTAATAGCATCAATATTAATAACATACAGAGGTAGATGGCTTATTGGTGGAGCATTGGCTGGTTTATTTACAGGCTTAGCAATTATGGCAAATCACCCTCAAATTGTGTATTATGCCTTTTTTATGATAATGGCTATAGTTATCGTAATGTTTGTTCAGGCAATAAAAAAGAAAACGTTGCCTGTATTTTTTAAACGTTCATTTATTTTATTAGCTTTTGGAATAATCGGAGTGTTAGCCAATACCGCAGCTTTATGGACAACTTTTGATTATAGTAAAGAAACCATTAGGGGTGGAAAGTCTGAATTAACCAAAGAGGACGCAAAACAAGGAACAGGCTTAGATTTAGATTATGCCATGCAATGGAGTTATGGTAAAGTAGAAACCATTAATTTACTAATACCTGGAGCTTTTGCAGGAGGAGCTTCCTTAGATGAAAATTCGGCTACTTACGAAATGTTGGTGGAAAAAGGTGTACCGAAAAAACAAGCGTTAGATTATGTTAAAGGACTGCCACTGTACTATGGCGACCAACCATTTACCACAGGTCCTTCTTATATGGGAGCTGCAATTATCTTTTTATTTTTATTGTTGTTTTTCATTTCTTCAGATAGGTTGAGGTGGGTGTATTTAGTGGTTGTTGTAATGGCTATTGTATTTTCTTGGGGAAAAAACTTCTTGATTGTAAATGAGTTTTTCTTCAATAATTTTCCATTATACAATAAATTTAGAACGCCATCTATGTGGCTTTCTATAGCAATCATAGCGGTTGTGTTGGGAGCAATAACTGCTTTAAATATTATAATAAACAAAAAAGCAAGCACTAAAAAAATTAAAAAAGGTTTAATGTATTCTGGAGCTGTTTTAGGAGGGGTATCTTTATTTACTTGGTTGTTTGGAGGTTCTTTTTCAGATTTTGAAGGAGCCTATGACGGACAAATTGCAGAATCTGGTATTGATATAAATGTACTCATTGAAGATAGAATTGCTTTACTTAAGTCTGATGCGTTAAGAACTCTTGTAATTATTGCCTTAACTTTTGGTTTATTATGGATGTTTGTTACCGAAAAGCTAAAAGATTCAAAAGTGGTTTTTGGAATTTTAGCAGTAATTATTGTTGGAGATATGTGGATGGTTGGAAAAAGATATTTGAATGATAGCGACTTTACCAAAGCAACTTCATTTGAAAAATCGATTAGACCAACGCAAGCAGACTTGCAAATACAAAACGACCCTGCATACTTTAGAGTTTTTAATACAACTGTGAGTTCTTTTAATGATGTTAAAACTTCTTACTTTCACAATAGTGTTGGAGGGTATAGTGCGGTAAAACTTATCCGTTATCAAGATATAATTGAAAACCAGTTGGCTAAAAACAATATGAATGTATTTAATATGCTAAATACAAAGTATTTTATTGTTGGTCAGCCCGGACAAGAAATGGCGAGAACCAATCCTGATGCATGCGGACCAGCTTGGTTTATAGACAATATTAAATGGGTAAAAAATGCAGATGAAGAGATGGCGGCTTTAATTGATTTTTTACCAAAAGCTACAGTAGTTGTTGATGAACGTTTTAAAGATTACTTAAAAGATTTCACACCTAATAATTCAGCTCAAAATACAGTAAAACTAACTTCTTTTCATCCGGATAATATGGTGTATGAAGCTACTGCAAATACTACTAATTTGGCTGTTTTCTCAGAAATTTGGTACAAAGGTAATGAAGATTGGAAAGCTTATATTGACGGAAAAGAAGTTGAATTTATTCGTGTAAATTATTTATTGAGAGGGTTGTTAATTCCTGAAGGAACGCACAAAGTTGAATTCAAGTTTTACCCTAAAACACATTATACAGGAAGCTATATCACTTTTATATTTTCATTAATTTGTATAGTGGGCTTTTTGGCAGTAGTTGTTTTATCAAAAATGGGTAAAAAATTACCTGGAATGGAAGAAGAAGGGGATAAAGTAATAGAAAATTAAAAAACAGTTAACAAATATAAAAGATGATGAAAAAAATAATCCTAATATCCTTTGCTGCTTTAAGTTTAATACTAAAAGCACAATCGGTACATATTACCAATACTTTATCTGAGAAATTAGCGGTTGTGGATAATAATAGTGTTTTAAAAGTTAATTTAATTTTTAAAAATCAAGTAGATTTTCAGCAGATAAATCAACAGTTTAAGGAAAACAATATTCCTTTGGATGTTAGGTCTAAAAAAGTAATGAAAACCGCTATGCAGTTGGCAGAAAATGAACAAAGTCAAATAGTAAATCTTTTAAATCAAAATGCAAGTAAAGTAAAATCTATTAAGCAGTTTTGGTTAATTAATATGATGACTGTTGAATTGGAGAAATCCTTGCTAATGCAACTTTTAAATCATTCATTAATTGAATATGTGGAAGAGTACGATTATTTTCATTCTAAACCAATAGAAGTAGAAAAAGGTACGGAAACACAAAAATCTATTAATGGTAATGAGCCTGGGTTATCAGCTATTAATGCACCTGCATTATGGGCAATGGGTTACACAGGTAAGGCAAGAAAGTTTTATAGCATAGATACAGGAGTTTGGCCAAATCATCCTTCTATTAGCGATGCTTGGCTTGGAAATTATCAACCTATTAATCAGGCGTGGTATGCTGTAGATGCACCAACACCGGTGGATAAATCTAGTAGCCACGGAACGCATACAACAGGAACAGTTCTGGGATTAGAGCAAGCAACAAATGATACTATTGGTGTTGCTTTTAATGCTTATTTTATGGCAGCAGATCCTATTGTAGATAATATTGCATTAATCAAACCACTTCCAGATTATATTGATGTTTTTGAGTTTGCTTTTAATCCGGATGGAGATACATCTACTACACATGATATGCCTGATGCCATAAACAATTCTTGGGGAATTGATACGCATGATGATACTACAATATGTGCAGGTTATGTAACCCAAATGTTTGATGCCATTGAGGCAGCAGGAATTGCTAATGTATTCTCAGCGGGAAATGAAGGACCGGGAGCTACTACCATTGGTCAACCGCAATATGTAACTACAGGTTTGGTAAACACATTTACAGTTGGAGCTGTAAACGGAGCAAATGCTTCATTTCCTATAGCTAATTTTTCTAGTAGAGGACCATCTCCATGTCCGAACTTATCGGGTTCACTTTTAATAAAACCTGAAGTTGTAGCTCCGGGAATGAATGTACGATCTTGTATAGATCAAAATAATTATGCAAATTATAATGGAACATCAATGGCAGGACCACATGCCACAGGTGCTGTTTTATTACTTAAAGAAGCCTTCCCTAATGTTAGTGGAGAAGATATTTTGTTAGCCTTATATTATTCTGCAATTGATTTGGGAGATATAGGAGAAGATAATACTTACGGAATGGGAATGATAGATGTTTTGGGAGCTTATAATTATTTGGCTCAAACATATACACCAACTCCTCCTAATAGTATTCCTTATGATTTAATGATTACTGAAATTCTAAGTCCAACGAACAACATTCAATGTCAGCAAGATTTTAATCCAATTGTAGTAGTTAAAAATACAGGTGATAGTACTATTTCTGAGGTTTATTTTTCGTATCATTTAAATAATGAAGCACTTCATTATGATACGCTTACACGAACTTTAGTACCTGGAGATACAGCGCATGTTAGTTTGCCAACTATTACCGCACAAGCTTTAGGAAATTATGAATTACTTATAAAAGCGTCTTTGGACAGTAGTATTAATGAGATTGATTTTATAAATAACCAAAGAGCGGTGAGGTTTAATATTAGAGAAACAGTATCCATTTTGCCTTTCTACGAAAATTTTGAAAATACACAGTTAGATAGTTCTAATTGGTTTATAGAAAACCCTGATGTAAAAACTACATGGGATACACTAGCAACTATGGGGCTGACGAATAGTAATTATTCAGCATATATTAATTTGTATGATTATGCTCCTCGTCAGAGTCAGAAAGATGCGATAATTACGCCTAAAATTAAATTACCTAATAGAGATTCATTATTCATTAAATTTGATGTTGCTTATCAAATGAGGTTATCTGTTATTGCCGACACTTTGGTGGTCTATGTTTCTGATGATTGTGGAGCAACATATACTCAGGTGTACAAAAAAGGAGGAACAGACTTACAAACAAAAGATACCTTAACCAACAATTTTGTACCTCAATATGCTTCTCATTGGAGAACTGACTACATAGACATTGCTGCTTATGGAGGAAGTGATATTTTAGTTAAGTTTGAAAGTGTTAATAGACAAGGAAACAATTTGTTTTTGGATAATATATGGGTGTATCAAGGGGTAGAGCCGGTTACTATTCAGGAAAACAATATGCTCACAAATGTGAAAGTTTATCCTAACCCTACTAATGGTTTAGTAACTTTAGAAATAGGTGAAAATAACCTGAATAATGCTGCTTATCAATTGATAGATATGTTGGGAAAGCAACTAAAGTCTCAACAAATAGTACAATCTAAAATGAATATTGATATTAGTGAGTTAAAACAAGGTATTTACTTTTTAAATGTAACTAATAATAATGGACGACAGGTATTGAAGCTCATTAAAAACTAAGGGAAAAGATGAGGTTGAAAAAATGGACATATCTACTGTTTGCAATTTTTATGGTTGTTTCTGTTGATGCTTGTGCTCAAAAGGGAAAAGCTTCTAAACAAGTAAAGCAACGTGAGAAAATGTTGGAAAAACAAAAAGAGGAGAAAGAGAAAGCTCAAGAGAAATCCATAGAAGAAGGCAAGAAGAGACACATGAATATTCAGACTAAGGCAACCAAAAAAAGAATGAAAAAAACAGCTAAAAAAGCTGCTAAAGCAAGAGGAGAGAAGAAAGGTTTCTTTTTATTTAGGATATTTAAGAAGAATTAGACAATAAAAATCCTAGGGGGCAAAATAAAGAATTTTAGTTTTTGATTTTCACGACATTCTTTATCTTCCACTTAAATCAAAACGATAAATCATTCTGAAATTAAAAACTAAGCCATCTTTAAAATCTGGGTTGAGTTGCTCTCTGTCATCACCAAATCGGAAAGCAGAAACGCCAACGTCAACTTTTTCATCTTCGGGATAAGCCCTAAAACTTCTACCAATAGAATGTCCCACTTTTGCTTGTAACAAAATATTTTTAGTTAGTTTATATTGCACATAACCAAAAAGTTCGTTGTTTTTCTTTACCACGTAACTATCGTACTCTCCCAAATAATAGCTTCTTACAAAAGCACTAAAAGTTGCTCCAGCACTCATTTTGTTATTGATGCTATAATTAACATCTGCCCAAATGGGTAAGGTAAAGTTAATTTCCCATTTTTCAGTTTTGCGATAAATCCCTAATAATGGAACGAAAAAAGGACCAAACAATTCTTGGTTGTAATACAACCCGAGGCTATAACTCTTTTTAGCAGAATAGCTACGTTTAAGCAAACCTAGCAAGCCCAGCTGAAAATGATTCTTATTAACGTCTTTAAGGTCGGAACTGATTTTAGGTAATAACAAATATGTTCCCGACCATTTTTCACTATGTTTTTTGTTAATTCCTACTCTAAGGTTAAATGTAGAAATAGTTATGTTTTCCGTTTTAGGAGCTAATTGAGTAGTAATATTCTCCCAAAAAACACCGGTAATAATAGCCAGCGAATCATTAATTTTTAAAGGAAGCGTTAAATCTAACCCCATTTCCGATAATGGAGCTTTTCCTGTGGTATCTACAAAACTATTTTTTGGAGTAGGAGAGTAATGAAACTTAATTAAGTCAATGTATTCTTGAGAATAAGTACTTATTGTACTCAATAACATAACTATTAAAATAAGTTTAGATTTCATTTGGATGATTAAAGTCCAAAACTACATAATTTTTTTTCGGATGAAAAAAAGAAAAATTGACAAAATATTCTACAGAAAAACTTATCCTAGTTCAAAAACAGTAATTTCAGGCAATATTCCTACCCTTCCGGGGTAACCCAAAAAGCCTAACCCTCTGTTAACATAAATTTGTTGTTTATTATGTTGGTATAAACCTGCCCATTGAGGGTAAATATATTCCGAAGGACTCCATTTAAAGCCCGGAATTTCAATACCAAATTGCATACCGTGGGTATGTCCCGAAAAGGTAACAGCAATATCTTGGTGTTCTTTTAATATTTGGGCTTCCCAATGCGATGGGTCGTGACTTAAAAGCAATTTTACATCTTCTTTTAAACAGCCACTTTTTGCTTTTTCAATATCTCCATATTTCGGAAATCGCATTCCGTGTCCCCAATTTTCTACACCAATAATTGCTAAACGTTCGTTGTCTTTTTCAAGAATATGATGCTCGTTGTTAAGTAATTTCCACCCCATTTTTGTATGAATTTCTTTCATCAATTTCAGGTTATGTTGTTTGCCTTCAATATCTTCCGGTTGGTAAAAATAATCGCCATAATCGTGGTTTCCCAATACGGAATAAACACCTAGAGGAGCTTGTATTTTCTTGAGTGTGTCAATAAAAGGCAGAGCTTCTTCACTTATGTCGTTTACTAAATCGCCTGTAAAGAAAATAATATCAGCTTGTTGTTTGTTTATTAGTTGCACAGCTTCTTCTAAAGGAGTGTTAGACATAAAACTACCTGTATGGATATCAGAAATTTGTATGATTTTAAGTCCTTTAAAAGCTTTTGGCAAGTTTGGGATTTTTAGTTGTTGTTTTCTAACCGTATAATCAAAAGCAGAATTTATCATTCCAAACAACAATGTACCAAAGGGAATAGCAGAAGCTACAATAGCTGTTTTCTTCAAAAAAGTTCTTCTACCAAGGTCTTGTTGTATTTTTTCTGGACGAAATTTTTTAATAATATTTTTCTTAATAAACAAGGTAATGGATTGTAAATCATATATCATTACAAACAAAATACCTACAATTTTAGAGACGTAAACAACGAAAATAAATCCCATTAAATAAGTTCTTAAAATTTTGGGAATAGCTGCTTTTTCAATAAAAAATGAAGAGGTATAGGCAAGTGTGCCTAAAACCATAAGTGTAAACACCCAGTAAGCAATAATAATGGATTTTCGCCAAGTTTTTGCTAATGGTTCTGTTAGCTTTTTAATTGAACGGAAGTAATACCAATCTATCGCTAAAACAAAAAAAGAGGCAGTTATGATGAATTTAAAATACATGTTTTTTTAGATAGGAGTACAAAGGAACGCAAAATCCTTGATATTCTTTACTTCCCTTAAGTTAAACAGATTATTTTAATGTTAAAATCTCCTAAAAATATTAATCTAAAAATGCTTATTCTTAGTTTTGTTGGCTTATGAAATTTGCAAAAATTATATTTCTTCAGCTACTTATTGCTTTTGTTTTTACTACTACTTTGTTGGCTCAAGGTGGAGGAAAAACATACGATTTTTCAGGAAAAGTTACTGATGCTAAGGGAGAGGTGCTGCCTTATGTAGCGGTGGCTATTTATAAAACTGCTGACTCTACTTATGTAAAAGGTGTTGCAACCGATATGGATGGGAAATTTAAAATTCCACTTCCTAACGGAAATTACTACGCTAAGTTATCTTTTTTAAGTTTTGAGAGTAAAATCATTCCTAACATAGAAATTGCTAATAAAGCAGTAGAAATGAAGAAAATTGTGATGAAATCATCTTCATTAGCTTTAGATGAATTTGAGGTGGTAGAAGAAAAAAAGCTGATGGAGATGGATTTGGATAAGCGTGTTTTTAATGTAGATAAAGACATTACCAATCAAGGGGCAGATGCTACTGAGGTATTAAATAGTGTTCCTTCTGTAGATGTTGATATTGATGGAAATGTGAGTTTAAGAGGAAGCGGAAATGTAAGGATTTTAATAAATGGTAAACCTTCTGGTATGACTGGTATGAGTACTTCTCAGGCATTAAAACAATTGCAAGGAAATCAGATTGAAAAAATTGAGGTAATTACCAATCCTTCATCAAGATACGATGCTGAAGGTGAAGTGGGAATTATCAATATTATTCTTAAAAAAGATAAAAGAGAAGGTATAAATGGTTCTGTAAATGTCGATGTTGGCTACCCAAGTAATTATGGTGGAGGGTTTAACTTAAACATCAAAAAAGAAAAGATAAACTATTTTTTCGGTTACGGTGTAAATTATAGAGAATCTCCAGGAACAAGTATTTCTACTCAACGTTTTTTCTATCCCGATACATCTTTTAGTTATGAAAGTGTATCGAAAAATGAGCGAAATACCATTAACCATAATTTTAGAGCTGGAACAAGTTATGATATTAATGAGCATAATTCTGTAACGCTTTCAGGTAGTTTTAATGCTGGAGATGCCGATAATAGTGTAGAACTTCAATATTCTGATTATAATAGTTTAGATATTCCTGTACAAGTGGTAAATAGAGATGAGGTGGAAGATAAAGACTTATCTTCTTATGATGTTTCTTTTAATTACAGAAAGACTTTTAAGCAAAAAAATAGATTGTTTACCATAGACGCTCAAAAATCGGGAGCAATGGATTTTGAAGATTCTTTTATTTACCAAAAATCTACTGATGCCTCTCAAAACTCTGTTCAAAGTGTATTTAATAATGAAAAATCTGACGATTGGTTGTTTCAAGCAGACTATGTTCATCCGTATAAGGAAGGAAAATTTGAAACAGGTTTAAAATCTACCTTAAGAACGCTTACTAATCCTTATGGAGTAGGGACTTTTAATGATGCTTCTCAACAATTTGAAGCCTTACCAGGTTTTTATAACGATATGGAATATAATGAGAATATTTATGCTGCCTACATGATGTTTGGTAATAAAGTAAAAAAGAAATTTTCTTATCAGTTGGGTGTAAGGGCTGAATATTCCGATGTAACTACGTTGTTAAAATTAACGGATGAAGAAAATAACAGACAATATTTCAACTTGTTTCCGAGTGTACATTTTTCGTATGAATTAAAAAAAGAAACTTCTGTTCAATTGAGTTATAGTAAGAGAATTCAACGACCGAGACATTGGTATCTATTGCCATTTTTTAGTTTTAGCGATGCTAGAAATGTTTTTACTGGGAACCCCAATTTAAATCCTGAATTTTCAGATTCTTATGAAGCAGGTTATTTAAAAATGTGGAAAAAAGGTTCTTTGCTTTCTAGTGTTTATTACCGATATACCACTGATGTAATTACCAGAATTATTGTTCCAGATGATGAAGGAAATACCATAAGATTGCCTTATAACTTAGGAACAAGAGATGCTTATGGTGTTGAGTTTTCTGGTTCTTACGATCCTTTTAAAGTGTGGAGTGTAAGAGGTAGTTTTAATTTTTTTAGAGAAATTCAGGAAGGTGAATTGAATAACCAACGTTATGATGCAGATACTTATACTTGGTCAACGAGGTTAAACTCAAAATGGACAATAAAAAAGAAAGTGAATTTACAGGCATCAGCTTTTTATAGAGCTCCTCGTCAGGAGGTACAAGGGAGTGATAAAGCAATGTATTCTTTAGACGCTGGTTTTTCGTTCGATTTGCTAAAAGGCAAGGGAACCATTACGTTTAATGTGAACGATATTTTTAATACCCGTAAATGGAGAGGCACTGCAGAAGGAGATAATTTCATCTCTGTAAATGAAAGACAATGGAGAACACGTTGGGCTCGTTTAAGTTTCTCCTATAGAATTAATCAGCAAAAGAAAAGACAAGAAAATTACCAGAGAGATTTTAATGGTGATTTTGAAGGAGGGTAAAAGCCCTAAATTCCTAGATGAAGAACTTTTCTACCGTACAAAGCCAATCGTATTGTCATATCGATTGAAATTTTACAAGCTGAGGAACGAAGCTTAGTAAAATGATACAGAGATATCTTGTTAATCAGGAAATAGAAATCCGCTTATCGAGAAATTACTTAATCTTATAATTCGCGAGTTATGCTTCGCTAAAATTGAGGGGGCGGAAAACATCTACTTACAAAAGTTTCAAATAGCTAAACTACTCACAAGCAAAATGCAATATACAGAGTGTCAGCAAATCGTTATTTTTTAAATTGATTTCTTAGCATTGAATATCTTGTAAAATTAAGTCCATTTCTTACTTCGAAGTCTTCAATTGAATTTAAAAAGTCAGGAAAATATAACCAAATAGTATTTTTTTTATCATTCAAAGCATCTATCTTGTCAATTCTAATTCCAATAAAATCAGATGAAATTCTAATAGTTATTTCAGAAATTAAGTTATAATAAATTGAGTCTACTTTTTCGATAAATTCAATATTATTAGTGAAGTAAATACTTTTTATTTTGTTGCTTTCATCCACAATTATTTGGTCTTCCCATTTTATTTTTTTTATAAAAAAATCGCTTATTTTTATAAAACTAGTAAGAGAATCTTTAAGATTCGGATTTTCATAGAATTTCACTCCTTTTTCCTGCATTAATCTATAATCACAAGACCCAGAATAATAACCAAAAAGATTAAATTGAAATAAAATAGAATGTTCTGTAAAATCATATTTGAGTATAGGTATGTCTTGTGAATCTTTATTATGTATTATACTATCGGATAGCACATTAGGGAAAATAGATTTTAATTCTTTTAATAAGTTTAGATAATCTTCTTTCTTTAGAATTCTCTTGTATTCTGAAAGAGGTATTTCAAGAATAGGTTCAATTCTTTTGTTTTGGTTGCCTATAATGAAGTTTGGTGAAAACCCAATAAAGAATAATTCATTTAAACCTTCTTTTGAAAAGAAACAAAATCTTAGACTACTATCCATTTTGAATGAGATAGGTTTAGAATCATCTCCTTTTATTAATTTTTGTTCGGAATAAGTAAGAGGAACGGTGTAATTATCGTGATATGCATCGATTTTTTCTTTAGAATGATATAATTCTAGATATGCATTGTTTAATAAATTAAAGTCTTTTGGTTTGTAGTCAATATAGTAAGAAGTGGTATTGTTCCCATTTGCAAAAATGGTTAAAAGTAATAGGGTTAATACTGAAATAATTTTACTCATATTATATGTTTGTTAACATGTGGATAAACAACACTAGTACTCTTTATCCGTACTGTATCTTTACCCCAAATGTAATAATTATTTCTATTACTTATGTTTTAGTAGTGTTTTAATCCACTAACTGTTTCTGCTTATTTATAGCATCATAAATTACTTGTTGAATATCTGTTCTAATATTCATTTTTAGTAACTTTTTGTTTTCTGCATCAGGATGTATTCGGTTAGACATAAATACATAAACTACTTGTTCTACAGGGTCAGCCCAAACGAGTGTTCCCGTAAAACCTGAGTGACCAAAACTATCAAAAGAAACACAATTACAAGTTGGTCCGCCACCTTCCATCATTGGTTTGTCGAAACCAGCAGCTCTACGGTTGTCACTTTCATCACAAAACTGACATTTAATGTATTCATTTAGCGTTTCCTCACTAATGTATCGTTTGCCACCATAAAAACCTTTGTTTAAATACATTTGCATTAATTTACCCATGTCGTTGGCATTAGAAAATACACCTGCATGTCCGCCAACTCCGCCCAGCATAGCAGAACCCGGATCATGAACATCACCATGAATAAGTTGTTTTCTGAAAATTTTGTCGTTTTCCGTTGGTACAATTCTGTCTAATGGAAATTTTCTTCTCGGAATATAGCCCGCAGTGCTCATTCCCATTTGTGAATAAACGTCATCTACATATTGTGATAAGGATTTTCCCGATTGCTTTTCAATAATTTTCATCATAAAATAATAGCCTAAATCGCTGTATCGATATTCCTTGGTTTTTATAGGGCCTCTTAATATGCGTTGAAAAATAAAATCGGGATATTCCTGGTTAATATAAAGGTTTTCGGCAACTCTGTAAGGATAATAAACAGTAGAATCTTTGCTGTAAATTACAGAATCTAACACACCATTTCGCATGGTTTTAACATAAAATGGAACCCAAGCTTGTAGGCCCGATTGGTGAGCCAAAATTTCTCTTAAATTAAGGTTGCCATATTCAGAACTATCAGGGATTAAATCCGACAAATAATCACATAAGTTGAGGTCTAAACTTAATTTACCTTTATCTTGCAATTGCATTAACCCCAACAAAGAAGCAGAAATTTTTGTTACCGAAGCCACATCGTAAATAGAATTAATGGTGGTAGGAATTTTATTATCATAAGTGTGATGTCCAAAAGCTTTGTGGTAAATTACTTTGTTGTTTTTAGCTACAAAAACCTGACAACCGGGATAGGCTTGTTCTAAAATTCCCGATAAAGCAATGGAATCTATGCGATACAAATCTTCGGTACGTAAGCCAACATCTTCAGGCTCGCCATAAGCCAACCTGCCAATAGGGTTAATGTCAATTCCTGTTCCTGCAATTAAGTTTTCGGAAACACTTACAGGCAATTTTCCGTTGGCACCAATAGCTCCAAAAATAAGTTGAGCCGCTCCACTTTGGGCGTAAGGATTATTTTGATAAGCCATAATTAATCCGTCAGTATTTTCTGCTTCAGGGAAATCTATTAAGCTATACGGATTAGCAAAAACGGTAAGGATAATGTTTGTTTTTTCTTGCAGTTGAGTTATAAATGATTTAGTAGCAGTATCAATATCATATTTTTTCCAAGGATGTTTATCTGATTTATGAATCCCAATAATTACCAAGTTATGCTTGCTAAGGTTTTTTAAGAGTTTAAGCGTATCCTCTTTAGAGATATCTTCGGTAGAATAATGTGTAATGTTGGTGTATAAATCTAAGGTTTGCTGAAAATGATTTTCACCTTCATTACCAATACTTAAACTAGCAATATTAAGCGTATCTAAGGTTTTTATGGGTAAAATGTCAGCATCGTTTTTAAGTACCGTTAAAGCAGCATGAAATAGCTTTTTGTTATGCACTTCATAGGTTTTTTTGTTTAAGTCGTTATACAGATTTTCAGTAGCTATTTGCTTGTTTTTATGAACCCCAGTCCATTCTTTGGCTTTTAATATTTTTAGACAACGAGTAGTAATTTCTTCTTCGGAAATCTCTCCATTTTCAATAGCTTTTTTTATTTCAGTAATGGCTGTTGGTACATCGCCTGAAAAAAGCAAGACATCATTTCCTGCTAATAAGGCTTTTACATCCACCACTCCCGGAGGAAATAAATTGCTAACGCCTTTCATATTTAGTGCATCAGTAAAAATTAATCCTTTAAAACCCAAGGTATCTTTTAGTAAATGCGTTACCACATTTTTTGATAAGGTAGTGGCAGTTCCTGCTTCTTCTGCGTAAGCGGGAATATCTAAGTGAGCCACCATCATACTCGCTAATTGCTTGTTGATTAATTCTTTAAATGGATAAAGTTCTATGCTGTCCATTCTGTTTTTAGAGTGATTAATAACAGGAAGGGCTTTATGAGAATCTTTGTCTGTATCTCCGTGACCGGGAAAATGTTTGGCATTAGCCATTACCTTTACAGCTTGCATTCCTTGCATGTAGGCAATTCCTTTTAGGGCAACATTTTCTTTTTGTTCGCCAAAGGAACGAGCATTAATAATCGGATTTTTAGGGTTTACATTAATATCTACCACAGGAGCAAAATTTACCTGAATACTTAGTCGCTTACATTGTTCGCCAATATCCACTCCCATCTGATAAATTAAATCATTGTTTTGAATAGCTCCCAAGGTCATTTGCCAAGGATACTTTATGGTACTATCTAAACGCATTGCCAAGCCCCATTCGCCATCAATAGAAATTAATAAAGGTATTTTGCTTTTTTGCTGGTAATGGTTGTAAAGCGTTACCTCACGGACAGGACCGCCCTGCATAAAGATTAATCCACCAATGTGGTTTTCTGTTATTAGTTTTTCAATTTCTGCAATATGTTTATCATCTTTGTTAGAATAAGCAGCCACCATTAACAGCTGACCAATTTTTTCATCTAACGTTAGCGTTTGGATAAGCGAATCTGCCCAAGGAGTTTCATTAATGATAAATTCAGGTAGCGTATTTTTAGGTTTGGGAACTTCCATAGTTGGCTCAACAAAAGCACTTGAGGCAAGAAATAACAAAAAAGAAAAACTTATGAAACGCTTCATGAAATACAATTAATTGATGTGCTATAAAATTAAGGCTAAAATTGAGCCAATTCCTTATGAGTATAACGTGTTTTTAACAAAAAATTGTTTGTTTAGGGTGGGGAAAAAATTATTCAACTAAATAACCTACTTTTGCAGTATATGACATTTAAAGAACTAGAAGTAATAGAGCCTATTCTAAAGGCATTACAACAAAAAGGATACACTCATCCAACACCAATTCAAGAACAAGCCATTCCTATTTTATTAAAAGGTAAAGATTTATTAGGCTGTGCTCAAACAGGAACAGGAAAAACAGCTGCTTTTGCTATTCCTATTTTACAACAGTTGTATTTAGATAAAACCCGAAACAGAAATCAACGTCAGATAAAAGCACTGATAGTAACCCCAACAAGAGAATTAGCCATACAAATAGCCGATAATTTTACTGAATATGGTGAACATACAGATATTCGCAATACTGTAATTTTTGGAGGGATAAAACAAGGTTCGCAAACCAATGCCTTAAGAAGAGGTGTTGATGTGTTGGTGGCAACACCGGGACGTTTATTAGATTTAATGAACCAAGGATTTATTTCGCTTAAAAATGTAGAATATTTTGTATTAGATGAAGCTGACCAAATGCTAGACATGGGGTTTGTACACGATATTAAAAAATTAATTACCAAGCTTCCTGTAAAACGTCAGTCGTTGTTTTTCTCTGCAACTATGCCTAGAACCATAGTGGAGCTATCGAGTAAAATTTTAGGAAATTATGAAAGCGTTACTGTAAAACCAGAGCAAGCCACTGCCGAAAGAGTAGGTCAAGCCGTTTATTTTGTAAGTAAAGCAGACAAAACTAAGTTATTGGTACATGTGTTAAAAGAAGAAAATGCGGTTTCAACATTGGTATTTGCAAGGACCAAACACGGAGCCGATAAAGTAGTTAAGGTACTATCAAAAGCTAACATTACAGCTGAAGCCATACATGGAAATAAATCTCAAAATGCAAGACAACGAGCATTAAGTAATTTTAAAGAAGGAAAAACAAAAGTGTTAATAGCTACCGATATTGCCGCTCGAGGTATTGATATTTCGGAATTGGCATTGGTAATTAATTATGATTTGCCCAACGTACCAGAAACGTATGTACACCGAATTGGTAGAACAGGAAGAGCAAGTGCCAGTGGAATTTCCATTTCTTTTTGCGATGTAGAAGAAAGACCTTATTTAAAAGACATTGAAAAATTAATTAAGCAACAAATCCCTATAGTTTCTACTCACCCTTATGTAGATGAAAGTAAAGTGGAGTTAGTTCCAACTAAACAACCACAAAGCAATAACGGACAAAAAGCTAAACCGAAAAACAACGGCAATAGAAATAATTGGAGAAGAAATAAATCTAAGAGTAGTTCTTAGTATTTAGCTATAGAAAATTATTAAAAAAGAAAAGCAGCCAATTGGCTGCTTTTCTTTTTTAATATAATAAATTGAATTAATAATTTTTTAGTGCATCTCTATATTCAAACAATTCTTGTCTGTTGTTTGGATTGTGTCTGTCTAGTAATAAAGAAAGCATGTAAGCTAAACTCTCGGTTCTTTCTTCATCTGTTTCAATAGAGTTTTCAATTAACTCCGGTTCGTCATCATCATTGTCAGCAACCAATTCATCAGCAGGAATAGGAATATTAAATGTTCCGTGTTCTTGAATGTGTTCGTAAGCTAAACGTAATACTTTTGTAGCAGTAGGGTCTTGTTCTTCAAGAGCGTAAGTTCTAAGTTGTGTTAAGGCTTCAACTGTTTTTTTTGCGTCAATTCCTGATTTATTAATGTCTTTCTGAATTTTCTCTATTAATTTATTTGCTTCTATATTTTCCATTGTAAATTTATTTTTTTACGAAATTAGAAATCTTTATTTATTTCTGAGCTATCAATTTTAAATTTTTATTAACGCATTAGATTTTAGAATAAAATTATATGAATCTATGTGATTTTTTGTCGGCTATAAAAACTCTTTTGTTGTGTTGTTTTATTATGACAAAACTTTAATTAATTTAGCAATTCATTATTTAACAAAATAATATACACCCAAATAACAAGAACAACTATGAAAAAAGTACTGAAAATTACAGGAATAACCTTATTAGTTTTATTGATTTTAATTATTTCGTTGCCTTTTATGTTTAAAGGTAAAATAATAACTATAGTAAAAGAACAAGCCAATGCTAACCTTAATGCAAAAGTAGATTTTGGTGAGTTCGATATGGGCTTAATCAGCACTTTTCCCAATTTCAATTTTTCTATTAATGATGTTACTGTTGATGGTGTTGATAAATTTGAAGGAACGCAGTTGGCAAATATCAAAAACCTATCATTAAGGGTAGATTTAATGAGTGTAATTAGTGGTGATGAAATTAAAGTTAAATCTATTTATATTGAAGAACCGGTAATTAACGCAATTGTATTGGCAGATACTTCGGCTAATTGGGATATTGCTAAAGCAACTGAACAAGTTGAAGAAGAAGTAGTGGAGGAAGAAGCGAGTCCTTTCAAATTGAATTTACAAGATTTAACCATTAAAAATGCAAAAGTAATTTATGAAGATGCTACTATGAATTTAACCACATCTATTATTGGGCTAAATTTCAATCTTTCGGGAGATATGACTCAGGATGTAACCGATTTAGTTACTAAAACAGTGATAGAAGAGTTAAATCTGACTATGGATAATGTAGCGTATTTCAAAAAAGCGAATGTAGAAGCTGATGCCATCATTAAAGCAGATTTGGCTAATAGTAAATTTACTTTTACCGATAATCAATTTAGATTAAACGAATTATTTTTAGGTTTTGATGGTTGGGTAGCCATTTTTGAAGACAATGACGATATAGATATGGACATTACTTTTAATGCTCAAAAAACCGATTTCAAAAATATTTTATCGCTGGTTCCTGCGGTATTTATGACCGATTTTGCATCCGTAAAAACAGAGGGAAAATTAGCTTTGAATGGATTTGCTAAAGGAAAAATGACAGAAACTGCTTTACCTGCTTTCGGCTTAGATTTATTGGTAGAAAAAGCCATGTTTAAATATCCTGATTTACCTAAAGCAGTAAATAACATTCATATAGATTTAGCTATTTCAAATCCGGGTGGAAGTGAAGATAATACCTTGATTAACTTAAAACGTTTTTACATGGAAATGGCAGGAAATCCTGTAGAAATGAAGATGAAATTAAGCACACCAATTTCCGATCCTAACATTGATGCTAATTTAATGGCTAAGTTAGATTTGGCTTCTGTTAAAGATGTGATGCCAATGGAAGCGGGTGACGAAATGAACGGTAAAATTAATGCAGATGTAACCTTAAAAGGAAAAATGTCTTCTATAGATAATGAGAGATACGAAGAGTTTGAAGCTAAAGGTAGTTTTGGAATTACCGATATGTTATACAAAAGCGATTCACTTCCATATGATGTGTTGTTGCAAAGAATGACGTTAAATTTCTCTCCACAATTTGTTGAGTTAGCTAATTTTGATGCTCAAATAGGAAAATCGGACATGCATGCCAATGGAAAAATTGAAAATTTCATTGCTTATGTGTTAGATGATAGTACTAATGTGTTAACAGGGAATTTTATGTTTAATTCTACTGTAATGGACTTAAATGAATTTATGTCCGAAGAAGAAGTAGCCGCAACAGAAGGTACAGAAGCTACTGAAGAACCGTTATCTGTTGTTGAAGTTCCTAAAAATATCGATTTTAGCTTAACATCTACCCTAAACAAAGTGATTTATGATAATATGGAAATTACCGATATGAAAGGATTAATCACTGTAAAAGATCAAAAAGTGAGCATGAAAGATGTTGCAATGAATTTATTGGGAGGAAAAATGATGATGAGCGGATTTTATGAAACTACCAATCCTGTTGCACCAGGATTTAATTTCGATATGGCAATTCAAGATTTTGATGTAGCAACAGTAGTAAGTACATTTAATACAATTGAAACAATGGCTCCTTATGCTAAAAATGCTAAAGGTAGATTTAATACAAGTATGATTGTTTCAGGGGTTTTGGATAAAGAAATGATGCCGGATATGAACTCACTTACTGGAAATGGGGATATGCTTACCAAAAATATAAAAGTGGAAGATGTAAAAGCAATGAATCAATTAGCTGATGCTCTTAAAAATGATAATTTAAGAGTATTAGAAGTGAATGATGCTAACATTAAATATGCTTTTAAAGATGGTAGAGTAACCATTGAACCGTTTGATGTTAAATTGGGTAAAACCACAGGAACAATGTCAGGTTCTAATGGGTTCGATCAAACCATAGATTATAAAATGACTTTAAAAACACCGACTAAAGAATTAGGAGCCGGGGATGCTTTAAATAAGTTAAACAGTCAGGCTGCCGGATTAGGAATGACTTTGAAATCTGCTGAGACAGTTAGTGTAGATGTATTGATAAAAGGAACATTTGATAATCCTAAAGTAAGTGTTAGTTTAAAAGATGCGGTAGGAAATATTAAAGATGAAATTAAAGAGCAGGTAAAAGAAAAAATTACCGAAGAGGTAGATAAAGCTAAAGAAGAGGCGAAGAAAAAAGCTAGAGAACAAGCTGATAAATTAATTGCTGAAGCAGAGAAGAATGCTCAAAAAATTAGAGATGAGGCAAAAGTTGCTGCTGATAAAGTAAGAGCTGAAGCCGATAAACAAGCGAATGATTTAATAGCTAAAGCAGGAGGTAATCCGCTTAAGAAAATTGCCGCAGAAAAAGCCGCTCAAAAAATTAAAGATGAAGCAGAGAAAAAAGCAGTAGGAATAGAAAATGAAGGCAATAAAAGAGCAGATGCACTAGTTTCTAAAGCAAAACAAGAAGCGGATGACATGATGCAAAAAGTGGAAGAAAAATAATTTGCCATTTTGGTTTAATTATTGAAATAATTTAAACCTGACAGGCTTCAGCAGTTTGTCAGGTTTTCTATTAGGTTTTTAAATAAGAAAAAGGTGAGTAACTATATATTTTTAGCAATTGTAATTTTATGTTTTTCGGGTGTATATGCTCAGGAAGAAAATTGCCCTGAACCCAAGAAAAAAGCGGTAAAATATTTCGAGAATGCCAGAACAGCTTCATTTAATGATAAAAAGACCTTACTAATAGAAGCTATTAAAATTGACCCCAATTATTTAGAGGCTTATGATGAGTTGGCAAACCTTGCTGATAAAAGTGTTGAACGAGCTTATAATAGCGGAAATGCAAGCGGAATTCAACAATACACTAAAATTAAGATAGATTACTGGAACAAGATTGTTGAAATTTGTCCGGAATATCGAAATTTTTTCCATGCTATGGAGTTGGGAAATTATTATTTCGGTCAACGAAAATATGCAGAAGCCAAACCTTATTTCCAAAAAATAATAGCTTCACCAAATGCGTATAAAAAAGACGAGCGTTATGCTTACGAGAGGTTGGAAGATATAGCAACTTATTTTAAATTAATTAAAGATACCGTTCCTTTTGATCCGGTTAAGTTAGAAGGACCTTCAAGTAAACACAATGAATATTTACCCATGTTGTCGCCAGATAATAGGTTCTTGTTTTACACTCGAAACATGCCACATGAAGATAAGAATTCTTTTGATGGGGGAAGTAAAGAGGTGTTTGTGCAAAGTAGAAAAATGGGTGTAAATAAATTTACTAGCGGAATGCCTATGCCGTCACCATTTAATTTAGGACAATATCAGGGAGGTGTGAGTGTTGCTGTAGATAATAAGTTGCTTTTTATTACCTTGGTTGAGGTAATTCCATATAGAGGAGAAAACAGAGCAGGTTTAGGGCAAATGTTTGATAATGCGGATATTTATTTTACAGAATTTAAAGATGGAGAATGGTCAAAATTAGAATCTATTGGAAGTCACATTAACACTCCAACAACTTGGGAGGCTCAGCCATCCATTTCATCCGATAATAAAACACTTTACTTTACCAGAGTGGTAGATCCTTTCGGTGGTGACATGGACATTTACAAATGTGAGCGTCAACCTGATGGTTCTTGGGGAGAACCTATTAATTTAGGTTATCCTATAAATACGCCCGGAGATGAAAAATCACCATTTATGCATTCCGATAGTTATACCTTGTATTTTTCTTCTAACGAACATATTGGGTTAGGTGGTTACGATATTTTCTATTCAAAAATGGATCCTACTACTGGGCAATTCAATAAACCGAAAAATATTGGTTACCCTATTAACACAGAAAAAGATGAACATGGATTTGTGGTAAGTAAAGATGGAGACTATGCTTATTATAGTTCTATGAGTGAAGATAAACAGCTTGACATTTTTTCTTTTGAATTATATGAAGAAGCTCGACCGGAAGAAGTACTTTTTATAAATGGTGAAATTTTAGACAATACCGGAAAAGTCCCTGAAGGAGCCCAAGTAATGCTAAAAAATACTAAAACCAACCAAGAAGTAGAGGCTGTTATTGACAAAGAAACAGGCTCTTATGTTGGAGTTGTTAGGGTAGATAAGGACGAAGATATTATGCTTACCGCTAAAAAGAAAGGATATGCGTTTACTTCGCAGCTAATTTCTTCTAATGAAATTGTGGTAGGAAAACCTATTCAAACCAAAAAAATGGAAGTGAAACCTATAGAAGTTGGTTCAGCTCATACCATTAACGATATTAATTTTGCAACTAATTCATATGAAATTACACCTAAAATTATGTTGGTGCTGAATGAATTTATTGATTTCCTAAAAACTAATCCAACAGTTAAAATTGCTATTAACGGACATACCGATAATGTCGGTAATCCGCAAGATAACTTAGAGCTATCAGAAAGAAGAGCCAAAGCTGTGTATGACTATTTGCTGTTAGAAGATATTGACCCATCAAGATTGTCTTCAAAAGGTTTTGGTTCAACCCAACCAATTGCTTCCAACGATACCGAAGAAGGACGAGCTAAAAATAGAAGAACAGAATTTATTGTTGTAGAAAAGTGATTAATGTGTGGATTAATAGATGTGTAAATGTGTGAATTTTAATGTGCGAAAATTTCAAACCTCAAACCTCAAACCTCAAACCTCAAACCTCAAACCTCAAACCTCAAACCTCAAACCTGTAACTTTTAATGAAACAATACGGACTAATAGGAAAAACGCTTTCACATTCATTTTCTAAAAATTATTTTGAAGAAAAGTTTAAAAGAGAAAAGATCGATGCAGTGTATGAAAATTTTGAACTGAATGATATTAGTGAAATAGAAGACCTTTTTTTAGCACACCCCAACCTTTGCGGACTAAATGTAACCATACCTTATAAAGAACAAATTATACCTTATTTAGATGAGATAGATGAACAAGCTCAAAAAATAGGAGCAGTTAATACTATATATATAGATAAGAAAACTGGAAAAAAGAAAGGATACAATACCGATGTATATGGATTTAAGCAATCGTTAAAACCATTTTTGGAAAACAAGCACCAACGAGCATTAATTTTAGGAACAGGTGGAGCATCAAAAGCAGTAGCATATGTGTTAAATGAATTAGGAATAATTACTGCTTTTGTATCCAGAACTCTACACGCAGAAAATCAGTTGAGTTATGATGAGCTGAACGAAAACATATTAGCTTCTTTTTTATTAATAGTAAACACTACGCCATTGGGGACTTTCCCAAATGTGGAAGAAAAACCACCACTAAATTATGGTGCCATAACATCCAATCATTTACTGTACGATTTGGTTTATAATCCTACGGAAACTGCTTTTTTGAAAGAAGGAAAAAAAAGAGGAGCATTAACCATTAATGGAGAACAAATGCTCAAACTACAAGCTGAAAAAGCATGGGAGGTATGGGGTAGTTAAAAATCATTAATTTTAGTCTGTTTTAGATAACATTTTAGAAATAAACTCGTTCAATAAGTCCTAAACAGTTTTACAATTATGATAAATCAGGCACAGCAGTTTTGCGATTACATTCAGCATCAAAAACGATATTCCCACCATACTGTTACTGCCTATAAAAACGATTTAGAACAATTTATACAATACGCCCTACATGCTTTTGCTGTAAACGAGTGGTCAGAAATCAACACATCCATTATTCGCTCATGGATAGTTTCTTTAATAGAGGAAGGAAACACATCAACAACTATTAATAGAAAAATTTCATCATTAAAGTCAATCTATAAGTATTTGATGAAAAATGAATTAGTGATAACTAATCCTTTATTAAAAGTAGTAGTTCCTAAAACATCTAAACGGCTTCCAGTATTTGTTAATGAAAATGAAATCAGCCAACTGTTTTCTGCTATAGAATTTGAAGATACATTTGAAGGACAAAGAGATAAACTAATAATGGAATTATTTTATTTAACAGGTATTCGTTTAAGTGAATTGATGAACTTAAAAATAAGTGATGTTAACACCTATAATTTATCTATAAAAGTGTTAGGAAAAAGAAATAAAGAAAGAGTTATTCCTATTACAAGTGAATTTATAAAATTATTTCAAAATTACCTTATATATAGAGCCGAAATCCCTACCAATTCTAATTATGTATTTTTAACAGAAAGGGGTAAGAAAATTTATGAAAAACTTGTTTATAGGATAGTAAATAACTACCTTAGCCTTGTAACTACAGTAGGTAAAAAAAGTCCACATGTTATAAGACATACATTTGCCACACACATGTTAAACAGAGGAGCAGAGCTAAATACGATAAAAGAAATTTTAGGTCATGCTAGTTTATCTGCCACACAAGTTTACACACATAATACAATAGAAAAATTAAAAACAATATACAAACAAGCTCATCCGAGAGCATAATTAAAAAAGGAGGAAAAAAATGAAAGTAAATGTTAAAATTACATCAGTACATTTTGATGCAGATAAAAAGTTAATTGAATTCATACAAGAAAGAGTAAACAAATTAAGTGTGTTTTATGACAAGATAATAGACAGTGAAGTGATATTAAAGTTAGAAAATACCCCCGAAGCAGAAAACAAAGTAGCAGAAATTAAGCTTTTAATACCCGGAAGTGATGCTTTTGCAAAGAAACAATGTAAGTCTTTTGAAGAGGCTACTGACGCTGCTGTTGAGGCACTTAGAAGGCAATTAAAGAAGCATAAAGAGAAGCTAAAAAAAGTGTGATAAAAAAAAATTAAATTATTGTTTGTTTAAAATAAAATCTTTTATACATTTGCAGACCTTTTTACGGAGAGGTCTGTTTTTTTTGTAAAAACGGTAAAAGCCAGTATAGCTCAGTTGGTAGAGCAGCTGATTTGTAATCAGCCGGTCGGAGGTTCGAGTCCCTCTACTGGCTCAGTTCTTTAAAAACGATGAAAAAAACGTTGGGGAAATACTCAAGCGGTCAACGAGGACAGACTGTAAATCTGTTGGCTACGCCTTCGTAGGTTCGAATCCTGCTTTCCCCACGAATAAAAAATTAGCGGGAGTAGCTCAGCTGGCTAGAGCATCAGCCTTCCAAGCTGAGGGTCGCGGGTTCGAATCCCGTTTCCCGCTCTTTTTTTGTTTTTTTCTATATCGGTATTTTACTAGCCGATGTAGCTCAGTGGTAGAGCACTTCCTTGGTAAGGAAGAGGTC
>LADZ01000025.1 GCA_000961845.1 Flavobacteriales bacterium BRH_c54 | reverse complement strand
ACCACTTATGTGGTTACTGGTACAGATGCTAATGGTTGTCAGAATACGGATAACGTAATTATTACTGTTACCAATTGTGGAACAGCTCCTACAGCTAGTTTTAGTGCTTCAGATTCTACTATTTGTATGAATGAATGTATTAGCTTTACTGATTTAAGTTCAAGTATTCCAACCAGTTGGTCGTGGTACTTCTTTGGTTCTTCTACTCCTACTTCATCACAACAAAATCCAACTAATATTTGTTACCCAACTGCTGGAACTTTTGATGTGGCTCTTGTAGCTACTAATTCAGCTGGTTCTGACTCTATTTTTATGAGTAATTTTATTACTGTCAATCCTCTTCCTACGGTTGTTGCTAGTAATGACACTACTATTTGTAATGGCAGTTCTGCTACTATTTCTGCTTCGGGGGCTAATATGTATTCATGGAGTAATACTATTGTAATGGGACCATCTCAAACGGTTACACCAACATCTACAACAACATATATTGTAACAGGAATTGACATAAATGGCTGTCAAAATCAAGATAGTGTAACGATTTCTGTCGTTAGTTGTGGCATACCTACAGCAAACTTAAATACAACTAATACAACTGTTTGTATAAACGATTGTGTAGATTTTACTGACTTAAGTACCAACACTCCAACTTCGTGGCTGTGGTTATTTGAAGGAGCTTCACCTGCTACTTCTA
Source organism: Flavobacteriales bacterium BRH_c54 (assembly GCA_000961845.1). Lineage (GTDB taxonomy): Bacteria > Bacteroidota > Bacteroidia > Flavobacteriales_E > Vicingaceae > BRH-c54. Next base: position 11,158 of record LADZ01000025.1, on the reverse strand, counting down.
CCCTACAACATCCACAAGGAATTTGTTATGACTCAACAGGGATTTATGATGTGACACTTTTTGTAAGTAATGCTTTTGGAGCTGATACGATTATGATGAATAACTATATTGTTATAGACTCTTGTTTAGAAATACCTGTATCTTTCACTATTCCTAATGTGTTTAGCCCGAATAATGATGGAAATAATGATGTTTTCTTTATTGAAAGTACAGGTGTTACAAATTTAGATATGCAAATTTATAACCGTTGGGGAATGTTAATGTTTGAAACCTCTGATGTTAATGCTACGTGGAATGGTAGAACAAGTTCTGGAGCTATTTGCCCAGAGGGTACTTATTTTTACATCATTAAAATAACCACAGATAAAACAGAAACATTTAAAGGTACACTGACTTTATTAAGATAATTTACCATTTAATTTTAAACTATCTAAAATAATGCTAACGATATTTTTTAATTTCGTGGGATAATTTATAATCTAAATATTCAAATGAAACAACTAAGTTTAATCATCATTTCAGCTGTACTTTTTAGCGGTTGCGGAAATAGTCAGACAGACACCTCAAAACAAGAAACACCTATTGAACAAGCTGTTCCACAAGCAGAGAAGTTTATAAAAAACGTGGATGCTGCTACTTTTAAAGAATTAATAGAAAAAGAAGATGGAATTGTTTTAGATGTGAGAACTCCCGAAGAAGTTGCTAATGGACATATCCCTAATGCCAGTACCATCAATATTTATGATGAAGATTTTGAAGCCAAAATTAACATGATGCAAAAAGACAAAACCATTTATGTGTATTGCAAATCCGGTGGTAGAAGTTCCCAAGCAGCTCAATTACTTCAAAAAAATGGATTTAACAAAGTTTATAACCTAGATGGAGGTACAATGGCTTGGGAAAAAAACAACTACCCTTTAACTGCTCCAAGCAATACTACAGACAAAAAAATTCAAACCATTAGTCTAGCTGATTTTAAAACCATGATAACTACTGACAAACCTGTTTTAGTAGATTTTCATACCGTTTGGTGTGCTCCATGTAAAAAAATGGCTCCTGTTATTGATGAAATTGAAACAGAATATGCCAACAAAGCTGTAGTTAATAGAATAGATGTTGATAAAAGTAAAGAAGTTGCAAAAGCTTACGATATTAGTGGTGTACCTGTTTTTATTCTTTTTGTAAACGGAGAACAAAAATGGAAACATAATGGAATGATTTCTAAAGAAGAACTAAAAAAACAACTCGACCAATACACAAGCACTCAAGAGTAAAGCATATTCCTAAAAATAGCATGCTTATTATTTAGGATATTATTTTTAGTTTCAATCAACTTTTTCCTAAATTCGCAATCTATTTAAGTTAAACTAAAAAATAAAAATATGAGTTACGATTTAATTGTAGTAGGAAGTGGCCCAGGTGGCTATGTTGCTGCTATCAGAGCTTCTCAATTGGGAATGAAAACTGCCATTATTGAAAAAGCAGAATTAGGAGGAATTTGTTTAAATTGGGGGTGCATCCCTACTAAAGCTCTTCTTAAAAGTGCTAGTGTTTTTGAATACATCAACCATGCTTCAGATTTTGGTATTAACATTAAAGGTGCTGATGCTGATTTTCCTGCTATTATTAAACGAAGTCGTGAGGTTGCCAACGGAATGAGCAATGGTATTCAGTTCTTAATGAAGAAAAATAAAATTGACGTTATTAAAGGAACTGCTAAGCTTAAGTCAGGCAAAAAAGTAGATGTTACTAGTGACGACAAAAAAGTTACTGAATACACTGCAACAAATATCATTATTGCTACAGGAGCTCGTTCGAGAGAATTGCCAAACTTACCTCAAGATGGTAAGAAAATTATAGGATATAGAGAAGCAATGTCTTTACCTAAATTACCTAAAAAAATGGTAGTTGTTGGTTCAGGAGCTATCGGTTCTGAGTTTGCTTACTTCTACAATGCAATGGGTGTTGATGTAACTATTGTTGAATTCTTACCTAACATAGTACCATTAGAGGATGAAGATGTTTCTAAACAATTAGAACGTTCCTTCAAAAAAGCAGGATTAAAAGTAATGACCAATTCATCAGTAGAAAGTGTTGACACTAAAGGAACAGGTTGTAAAGTAACTGTGAAGACTAAAAAAGGAGAAGAAATTATAGATTGTGATATCGTACTTTCTGCTGTTGGAATTAAATCTAACATCGAAAATATTGGTTTAGAAGAAGTGGGCATTGTTACTGATAAAGATAAAATTATTGTGAACGACTACTATCAAACTAACATTCCAGGCTATTTTGCTATTGGAGATGTTGTTCCGGGACCTGCTTTAGCTCACGTAGCTTCTGCTGAAGGAATTATTTGTGTAGAAAAAATTAAAGGAATGCACGTTGAACCATTAGATTATGGAAACATTCCTGGATGTACTTACTGCTCACCGGAAGTTGCTTCTGTTGGTATGACAGAAAAAGCTGCTAAAGAAGCTGGATACGAAGTTAAAGTGGGTAAATTTCCATTCTCAGCATCCGGTAAAGCTAGTGCTGCCGGACACAAAGATGGTTTTGTAAAACTAATCTTTGATGCTAAATATGGTGAATTGTTAGGCGGACACATGATAGGTTACAACGTAACTGAAATGGTTGCTGAATTAGTAGCTGTAAGAAAATTAGAAACTACAGGACATGAATTAATTAAAACCGTTCACCCTCACCCAACCATGAGTGAAGCCGTTATGGAAGCTGCAGCTGCCGCTTACGATGAAGTAATTCACATGTAATATGTAATATTAAAAGCATAAAAAAACCTAACAGATATGTCTGTTAGGTTTTTTTATGAATAAATTATTAATAATTTATTATTTCAATCCAATAGTTACATCTGAAATTTCAACAGATTCTCCTCCAGCATTAATTAAGTTAATGTTACTCAATTTTATTGATGTAGGTTGATGTTTTTTTATTGCTTCTAAAGCATCTCCCAAAATTTCATTATTTTCTAGAGAAAATCTTATCACTTTTTTATCAGCAGTTTCAAAAGAAACAGTAAATCCATAAACTTTAAATCCATCTTGATCAACTTCAACAGATCTGCATTTATCTAAACTGCTAATTTCTACGGTAGTTTTTCCGCATACAGAAAGTTTTACATCGCTTTGGCTGAACAATGGAGAAGCCATTAATAAACCGATAAATATTATTCCAATTTTTTTCATAGTTGTGTTGTTTTTAGTTTTAATGATGTAAATATAAATAAAATAATCGAAATCTTATCATGATATAAAATTTCAATTACGCTGCTATGACGTTAGTTTTTAGTAATAAGTTGCCGTTGTTAAATAATTTTTCACATAATCCTCTACTCCTTCTTCCAACGAAGTAAAGGGCTTGTCGTAACCTATAGCTTTTAATTTAGTCATATCTGCTTCTGTAAAATATTGATACTTATCTCTAATATCTTCAGGAGTTGAAATAAAACTTATTTTTGGAGTTAAATTCATTGCTTTAAAAGTATTGTTAACTAAATCTAAAAAAGTACGTGCTTTTCCTGAACCCAAATTGTAAATCCCTGAATCTTTTCTGTGTTTCAATAAAAATAAACATACATTAGCAACATCTTTCACATAAACAAAATCTCTTAATTGTTCACCATCTCTATAATCTGGATGATGTGAAGCAAATAACTTCATTTCTCCGGTTTTGCTAATTTGATTATATGCATGAAAAATTACTGAAGCCATTCTTCCTTTGTGATATTCATTTGGACCGTAAACATTAAAGAACTTTAATCCAACCCAAAAGAAAGGCTGTTTTTCTTGTTTCAGCACCCATTTATCAAAATCATTTTTAGATTCTCCGTAAGGATTGAGTGGTTTTAAGCGTTCAACAATGCTGTGATCATCTTTATATCCCAACTCTCCCATTCCATAAGTTGCAGCTGATGAAGCATAAACCAAAGGCAAACCATATTCCACACACTTATTCCAAATTTCTTTAGAATAAGCTAAGTTCAATTCGTCAAAAACAGCTTTGTTAAATTCTGTAGTATCCGTTCTTGCTCCCAAATGAAATACAAATTGAACTAATTGATGATTGGTGTCTAACCATTCAGAAAAAACCTTACGTTCTATTTTATCGGTATAGGTTTTTCCTTCAAAATTTTTATTTTTTTCAGCCTTAGAAAAATCATCTACTAATATAATATCTTTAAAACCCTCTTGATTGAGTTTACTTACCAAACAACTAGCGATAAATCCTGCGGCTCCTGTTACTACTATCATGCTAATGAGTTAAAAGTTAAAGGTTTGAAGTTTGAGGTTAATTTATTAATTATTCTATCTATCAATTCCAAAAATACTATTTTGAATTTATTATTTATAATTAGTTTAAATCAAACTAGGAATAATGCATAAAATTTAAAATCCCCAACCAGGTGTGAAATCCCATATACTATAATCAACATAATTAGTATCTATTTTTATACCCTCCCCTAATGAATCATTTAAATCTAAATAATAATCTGCTATTATACTTATTTCTGGTGATTTTTTATTGTAAACAACTACACACAAATCATTAACTTTTAATGATTCTTTTCTTTGTTTTCCTGTATATTTTTTTTCTTTAACCTCATAGGTATAAACTGTTTTCCATGATCTCCCACCTTTTCCAGACATCCTTGATTCAGTAACTTTTCCAATAGTATATCCAGCGTTTAGTTTTAATTTTGTATAGTGATATAAATTATAACTCAAACCAAGTCCAATAACTGAAAGTACTATTATCCAAATAAGTTTATTTTTAACTATTGTTTTTAAAGTCATCAACTTATAAATAACGGATTTACAATCTCAGGAATTACTCCTTTTTGTTGTGCTAAATTAAACATTTTTGTTACAGCTGCTCTGCCCTCTTCTCCTAAATTAATAGAATATTTATTTACATACAAAGCAACATGTTGCATCATTATTTGTTCATCCATTTCCTGAGCGTGTTGTTGCATATAAGCTAATGCAGCCCCTTCATTTTCATAAGCATATTCAATGCTTTTTCTAATAAGTCTATTCACTTTTTTTATAGTCACTTCATCAAAAGAACGCTTCATTACTATTCCACCTAAAGGAATTAAAGCACCAATGGTTTTTTCCCAATATTCACCTAAATCGATAATTTTTTTTAAGCCTTTTTCTTCATAGGTAAACCTGTTTTCATGAATTAACAGACCTGCTTCTACTTGTCCTGTAAGCACAGCATTTTCAATATCAGAAAAAAGCATTTCAGTTTTATTAGTTGCCTCAGGGTAGGCTATGCTTAACAAAAAATTAGCAGTAGTGTATTTTCCCGGAATAGCAATGCTACAATCCTCTAAATTTTGAACTTGAAACGTTGAACTTTGAACTAAGAGTGGTCCACAACCTTTACCTAACGCACTTCCTGAATCCAACAAAACATAATCATCCGTTAAATACCCATAAGCATGATAACTAAGTTTAGTTACATCCAACTCTTTCTTAAATGCTTTTAGGTTGAGTTCTTCCACATCTCCTAAAACAACTTCAAACTCTAATCCTTCTGTATCTATTTTATGATGCACTAAGGCATCAAAAATAAAAGTATCGTTAGGACACGGAGAAAAACCTAATGTTATTTTCATCTGTTTAACAATTTAACTTAATTTCTTTATTTCATCTACCATTCCTTCAATGGTAAACTCATTAGGGATGGCAGCAACTTCTAAGTTATTTTCTGCTGCTACTTTGGCAGTAGATGGTCCAATGCAAATTATTTTTGCATTTGGTAAGTGTATGTTATTGTTGATATATGCTTTAACACACGATCCACTCGTAAATGTAATAAAATCTATAGGTTTATTTAATATTTTGTCCAATTCTTCTTTACTATACTTTACTGCTTGGTTATCATAAATTGCTAACGTTTCAACCAACGCATTTTTATTTTTAAGTTGTTCCACCAAGTTATTATTAGATAAAGCAGATTGAGGAATAAATACTTTTTCATTGGACAATACAGGAATTTCATTTCCTAAAGTTTCAGCAGTAAAATCACTTGGAAAAAAGTCTGTTTTCATAACAAAATTACTCAGCAATTCAGCAGTTTTTTTTCCAACAGCAGCGATTTTAATTCCTTTAATATTTTTTGGAGAAACGGTTTTAAAGAAATAATTCACCGCATTATGACTAGTAAAAATTATCCAATCAAAAGAAACACCAATACTAAATAATGACTTTAGTTTAGTTATGTTAGTTTGTTGGAATTCAATTAATGGAAGTAAAACTATTTCAAAAGAATTGTTTTGTAACAATTCAATAAAATCAGCTGATTGTTCTTTTGATCTTGTAATTAATACTGTTTTATTTTTGTACGGCATCAAGCTTAGAATTCTGAAGTGCTTCTACTTTTGCTTTTAATTTAGCTGCTAGTTCTCTTGCCAACTCTTTCTTATGATTAATATCTCCGGTAATAATATCTCTGGCAAAATATTTTCCATCTTTATCAGCAAAAATACCATCTATAGTAATGCTATTTTCATTTGCTTGAGCATAAGCTGCCATAGGTAAATTACATCCTCCTCCTAAAGCAATTAAAAATGCTCTTTCAGCATCTGCCGCATCTTTTGTAGGTTGGTGTTTTAATTGTTTTACCAAATCGTAAATATATCCTTCAGCATCAATTAACTCTATAGACAAAATTCCCTGCCCAACAGCAGGAAGCATATCTTGTACTTCAAAAATTTCTGTAGCAATATCTATCATGTTCATTTTTTGTAAGCCAGTAGCCGCTAAAATAATAGCATCATAGTTTCCTTTGAGCATTTGGTTAATTCTACTATCCACATTTCCTTGAATAAACTTGTATTCTAAATCTGGACGTAATTGTTGTAACTGAACACTTCTTCGTAAGCTTCCTGTTCCTATGATTGAGCCTGTCGGCAAATCCATTAGTTTTTTTCCAGTTTTAGAAATTAACACATCTCTTACATCTCTTCTTTCGGTAATAGGAACTACTCTCAATCCAAAAACATCTTCAGTAGGCACATCCTTAAAACTATGCACAGCAATATCAATTTCTCCTGCTAACATAGAGCGTTGCAAGGCTGATGTAAAAGCTCCAACAACACTTATATCACCATCATCTCCACTTGTTCTAACAATTTTTGTTTCAAACTCATAGCTTGGTTCTATTTTTTTAAGTTGCTCTACTACCCAATTGGTTTGCGTCAACGCCAATTTACTTCCTCTTGTCCCTACAATAATTTTCTTTTTAGGAACAAAAATAGAAACATCATTAACCGCCAACACATTTTTAGCTGTATTAATAGGATTATCTTTTTCATGAAGATTTTGAGCCATTTCTTTTATGGCCTCAATAGATGGGTTCGAAATTTTTCTAAGTAAACGATGTGTAAATCTTTTAAGAATAATTTCTGTATGTTCATCTATATTCCCCAACTTTGGTAATAACCATTTCAATTCTTCATTTCTAATTTCATCCAAATTATTCCAATAGGCTTCTATAACCGGAGCTACTTTTCTATTCTTTAACCAAATAGAAAACCATTCTACTTCTTTGTTTACAATGGTTCTGGCTAATGGAATTTCATCGTAACGTTTTAATAAACCGTCATAAGTAATTTTCTTTATATCATCTAAATCAAATAACTTAATATTATCATGATTTTTTAAACTAGGATTAAAATTTCTGGGAACACCAAAATCTAAAAACAATTTACAATCTCCCGTTTGAAGTGCAAAATTAGCTCTAGGACATTTACTTTCTGCCATAGTTTCCTCATGAAGTAAATTAATTTCTCCTTGAGTTCCGCCAATTACAATATTAGCTTCAGATAATGCAGCATGCATATTACTCATCTGCACAGCCTCTCCATTCCATTCTGTAGCCATTTCTTTTGCTCTATCAAAATCATGACTAGCTACATATAATTTTTTTATTGGTGTTCTATCTAACACAGTATTGATAAGGTTTGCCATATTTCCGGTTCCAATAACCAAAAATGTTGAATCTTCAAACTTATAACCTTCTTTATCTATTAACTCAAACCCAACTGTAGCTAACGATGCCGAAAACTTACCAATATTAGTTTCTTGTCTTACTTTTTTTCCTGTATGGATGGAATGTCTGATTAACTCATCCAACACAGCTCCTATGGTATTTTCTTTACGTGCTAACGTTAAAGCATTTTTAATTTGACCTATAATTTGATGTTCTCCTACAGCCTGAGACTCTAAACCGGCAGCTGTTGAAAATAAGTTTCTTATGGAAATTTCACTATCAGGTAAAATAGATAAGTATTGGCGATAGTTACCAAACTGATCGAAATAATTTAAAATAGGTTCGTAGCTTTCGCCAAAAGCATAGATAGACAAACGGTTGCAGGTAGAAATGATAAATACCTCCTCCAACTCATTTTTTAAACCTCTTAATGCTTCTTTAGTTTGTTCCGTATTTAGTGCTAATCTTTCTCTAACAGCTATGGGGGCAAATCTATGGCTTAACTCTACTCCTATTATCTTATTCATTCTTCTGTTTCTTCTGTAATAATACTAACAAAATACAAAAAAGGACTTGTTAATTTGTTAAAGTAAATGCTATAATAATATAGTGATGCAAATTTATTAAAAAATTTACGTCTAAAACATGAATAATGTCAATTTGCGGGAAATAAGGTTATTTAATTTTTCTCATTCTTAAACTAAGCGGTGTTACCTCCAAATATTCATCTGCTTGAATAAACTCCATAGCTTCTTCTAATGAGAATTTGACTTTAGGAGCTATTTTTACTGCCTCATCAGAACCGGATTTACGCATGTTTGTCAACTGTTTTCCTTTAACCAGATTCACTTCTAAATCGTTATCTCTAGTATGCTCACCCACTACTTGTCCCTTATAAATTACATCTCCAGGCTCAATAAAAAATCTACCTCTATCTTGCAATCTGTTAATAGCAAATGCTGTTGAAGGACCTGCTTCCATAGAAATTAAAGAACCTTTATTTCTTTCCGGAATATCACCTTTGTAAGGTCCGAACTCTCTAAATCTATGGGTCATCACAGCATTTCCAGCTGTTGCAGTAAGCATATTGTTTCTTAATCCGATTAAACCTCTTGATGGAATATCAAACTCTAAATGTTGTAAATCGCCTTTTGGTTCCATTACTAACATATCTCCTTTACGCTGTGTAACTAAATCGATAGCTTTACTAGCATATTCTTCAGGAACATCTACTACCAACGTTTCGTAAGGTTCATGTTTTTTACCATCAATTTCTTTATAAAGTACTTGTGGTTTTCCTACTTGCAATTCATAACCTTCCCTTCTCATTGTTTCAATTAAAACAGACAAATGAAGTACTCCTCTACCAAAAACAATAAATTTATCTTCAGAACTTGTTTCCTCAACACGCATGGCTAAGTTTTTCTCAAGCTCCAAATAAAGTCTATCTCTTAAATGACGAGACGTAACAAATTTTCCTTCTTTACCAAAAAATGGAGATGTATTAATAGTGAACAACATACTCATCGTAGGTTCATCTATTGCAATCCTAGTAAGTTCTTCAGGATTAGTTAAATCTGCAATAGTATCTCCAATTTCAAAATCTTCAATACCAACAATAGCACAAATATCACCACTTCTAGCTTTTTGCACTCTAACTTTCCCCATTCCTTCAAAAACGTATAATTCTTTAATACGGATTTTCTTCTTAACTGCCCCTTGTTTGCAAATGGTGTAATCTTTATTTTCCTCTAAATCACCTCTAAAAATTCTACCAATAGCAATTCTACCTACGAATTTAGAGAAATCTAAAGAGGTTATTTGCATTTGAGGTGTCCCTTCTTGGTATGGAGCTTCAGGGATAGTTTCTATAATAGCATCCAACAAAGGAATAATATTTTCTGTAGGTTTTTTATGGTCGGTACTCATCCAGCCATTTTTAGCTGATCCATAAATGGTTGGAAAATTCAATTGATCTTCAGTAGCATCTAAACTAAACATTAAATCAAAAATAGATTCTTGAACTAAATCAGGCGTACAGTTATCTTTATCTACTTTATTAACAACAACAATTGGTTTTAAACCTAATTCTAATGCTTTCCCCAATACAAATCTTGTTTGAGGCATAGCTCCTTCAAAAGCATCAACTAAAAGCAATACCCCATCAGCCATTTTTAAAACACGCTCTACTTCACCACCAAAATCAGCGTGACCAGGAGTATCAATCACATTAATTTTTACACCGTTATAAGTAACACTAACATTTTTAGATAAAATAGTAATACCTCTTTCTCTTTCTAAGTCATTATTATCTAATAATAATTCTGTACGTTCTACTCTATCGTCAAATACTTTACATTGGTCAATAATTTTGTCAACTAGTGTGGTTTTTCCGTGGTCAACGTGTGCTATAATAGCGATGTTTCTGATTGATTGCATATATTTTTTTTAAGGCTGCAAAAATAGACTTGTTTTTGATATTAATAGGTTTTTTATTGAGTTAATAAAATTTTATTTGATAAATACTTATTAATGTCTGATTCTATTAATATTATGATGAAAAATAAGTAACTATTTTCTTTGAAAAAGTTAATATAAACCCATATAAAGCAAAAAAACCCTTATCGGTTAAGATAAGGGTTTTAAAAGAATGGCAACGACATACTCTTCCAGGTGTTACCCCAGTACCATCTGCGCTATTGGGCTTAACTTCTCTGTTCGGAATGGGAAGAGGTGGACCCCAATGCAATAGTCACCATAAATCATCAATATTTTTATATACAACAGCTAATGTTACAACGTTATAAACTTTCAACGTTATAAACTTTCAACTGTCTGTATATGACAATCAAAGAAAGAAATTACAGAAAAACAAAAACTAAACGAGTTTAAAAGCGCTAGGGTAATTAGTATTGCTCGACTTTGACATTACTGCCTTTACATCTGCAACCTATCAACGTTGTCATCTTCAACGACCCTTAAGGGAAATCTCATCTTGAGGTCGGCTTCGCACTTATATGCTTTCAGTGCTTATCCAATCCAAACGTAGCTACTCTGCAATGCAGCTGGCGCCACAACAGATACACCAGAGGTTCGTCCAACTCGGTCCTCTCGTACTAGAGTCAGATCCTCTCAA
>LADZ01000029.1 GCA_000961845.1 Flavobacteriales bacterium BRH_c54 | reverse complement strand
AGAGTTTGAGCCATGAAGCGCGTAATTTGAAGTTACCGTAAATTTATCTATTAAAATGTAGGCTGGAACTTTTGCTTCAAAACTATCTTTGGAGCAACTGCTAATTAACATTAAAACAGCAATATAAAAAACTGTTTTAACCTTATTGACTAAGTTATTTTTTTTGATGTAGTGCAAATCTGAACAAATTAAACCCTTAACGTTTGATCAACATTAATTATTGTACAAAAATATCAATCTTGAACTAAAGAGAGGTTAATTTTTAACTTTTCTGAAATTTTATTGAGAATCTCATGAATTTTAAGCATATCATGTAAATCTGTTGACAGACTTTTTTGTTGTTTTATACTTTCTGAAATGGATGTTAACTCAATATTTAACTGACTATTATCCATTATTTTAACCTCTTTTTCAGAAAAATCCTTTTGATTATCTAAAGCATAAACCTTTTTAATTTTGTTATCTAAAAAATCTACTGTGGTGGTTGCTCCGGCAGTATAAAAAATGATAGTTTTTTTATCATCATCAGCAACAGTATTAATAGTTATAGACACATTACATCCATTATCAAACTCTAACAATGCATTAATTACTTCCGGAAACCTATTAGAAACATCTACACCAATTGTTGTTACTTTTTTTAAGTTAGCATTTACCGTATTAATTATCATACTTAACTCATCACATAATAAATCATTAAGCAAATAAGCCGATTTATTTTTATAATGAATATTGGTAACCGATTCTATTAATATTGGTTGCATAAGATCTTCTTTAGATGCTTTATACAAAGGAGATAGTGTAGAAATATTACTCATTTGAGTAATTACTCCGGCTTCTTCTGCTAAATCGAGTAATTGTTTTGCTTCTATAGTTGATTTTATATTAGATTTATCTATTAAAAGATGATTGGCAGATTTTATTACCTGAATGGTTATAGGCATTCTAACATCGTCTGAAAGACTAAACAAGTAAATGAGTTGTGTTTGATGTAACAGTTCGCTTAAATCATAAAACTCATATTGATTAACAATAGATGTAGGTAGCTTACTACCACTGTTTGTATTTACACTGTAATAACCAACTAATTGAAAATCAATTGAATTAATAACAGAATCAATATGCTTTTCTATCAAATACGCTGAACCTACTAGACCTATCTTTAACATCTAAAATAATTTTAAAACAAAAATAGTCCATACTTACTAGCTTGTGTTTGATAAAATAAATTCTTATTAACACTCAAATTTTAATAATATAGCTTCATTTTTTTATCATTTTTAAGTTAAAGAATACTTACTTTGTAGTCGTTAATAAAAATAGATATGGATAGTTACAGGCACAAAGGTTTAAGAAATAAATTAGCAGAAATTTTAGCAAAAAAAGGAATTACGGATACAAAAGTATTAGATGCTATAGCTAAAATTCCAAGGCATTTATTTATTGCTGACACAGCTCTTCATCAGTTTGCTTATGAAGATAAACCTTTCCCTATAGGATCAGGTCAAACCATCTCTCAACCTTATACGGTTGCTTTTCAATCTCAAACTTTAGAAATTCAACCAAGAGACAAAGTATTAGAGATAGGAACAGGTTCTGGTTATCAAACTGCTGTTTTGTTAGAGTTAGGAGCTAAGGTATTTTCTATTGAACGACAAAAAGCTTTGTTCGATAGAACAAAAGAATTTCTTCCTAAGTTGGGCTATAATGCCAAACTTTTTTATGGTGATGGCTATCTGGGCTTACCAACTTATGCTCCATTTAATAAAATAATTGTAACTGCAGGGGCTCCTTATGTACCAGAAGAACTACTCAAACAACTTGCTGTTGGCGGAATTATGGTTATTCCTGTTGATAATGAAGATCATCAAATCATGAAAAAAATAGTGAAAATTGATGAAGATAATTTTAAAACTACAGATTTAGGAGCGTTTAGGTTTGTGCCTCTTTTAAAAGAAAAAGGAAAAGATTTATAAAGTTTTTAATATTTCTAAAGACTTTTCTGTAAGGTTTTTAACTGCCAATTTTATATCCCAATTATCTTTATTTCTTTTTTCTATTTTATTAGAAATAGCTCTAATTTGCAGACAAGAAATTCCTTCTAACAAACAGGCATATAAAAATGCTGCACCTTCCATAGATTCTACTTGTGGATGAAATAAGTTTTTTACTTTTTCTATAGAAGTTTCATCTCCATGAGTTGTATTTACAGTGATTCCTTTAACTTTCTTCAACGTTTCAGAATATTTATTCTCAATTGGGATAGTGTTTGTCATTTCTCCATTTTGAAGTTCAAAATCTTCATCTTCCAACAAGTCCATATCTATTAAAGAAAGAAATTTCTCACCATCTTCGGCACCTAATTCCGAAATTCTATCAGAAATAACATTTACCACCTCTCCTATTTTTACAACATCATCAAAAGTTCCTGCCAAACCAACATTTATAGCAATGTCATACATTTTAGATGTTAAGGTTTTTCCCAACCAGTAAGCAGTAAAAGTCATTCCTACTCCTGGAATTAATACATCTATATAGTGATTTCCAAACTCATAATGTCTTAATTTTTGGTTGGACTGTTTTATAAATTTAAAATGTGTAAGTAAAGGTTCTATTTCTAAATAAGTAGCTGATACAAGTAAAATATTCATTTTTTTAATTTAAATTTAAAGTCCCCGTTTCGGGGGATTAGAGGTTTAATAAAAACGAGGTGTTACTTCTTTTTCCTGAAAGTGAACTCCATAATTTTCTAATTCATTTAAAATGGGTTCATAAATCTCTTTCGATATAGGCACATGAACTCCCGGGGTTTTTATCACATCATTTAAAATCATTTTTGTAGCAATTGCCACAGGCAAACCTACTGTTTTTGCCATAGCAGTATATATTTGATCATCGCCTTTTACCACCATAGATGAATGAATTTCTTTAAAATTCCCATCTTGTTTAAACAAAAATCTGTGCCACATCACTATCATATCTTTGTCGTTTGGAGAAAGTGATAATTTTTGCTCTAAAATATGCTGAAGAATTTGTGCCGGAGTAGCATCTTTCAGATCTATTTTGGTATTTTCAAAAATACCTAACCATACAAATTTATCAAATAAATCTACATCATCCTGACGGATATTTAAATAATGTTTAAATTTTAGTTCAACAGAGTCTGTCTCATTATAAGCTAGAAATGAATTAATAAACTCTCTGTTAGTCATATTTTCAGAACCTTCCATTACATATGAATCGTCAGTTGCTCCTAATTGAACAAAAACATCCCAAGCACGACAGAACCCTGGTTTTCTAAGTGTTCCTCTATACATGGTAGGAATATCTTTTAATCCATAAATTTCTCTATACTGAAGTGAATCTCTGTTAGCATAACCTTCAAATTTTCCATGTCCATCAATATCAATAATTTCGGTTCTTCTAAACAATTTATGATAAGGAATGTATTTGTATTTATGGTTCTGAATAAATTTTACAGTTCCTTGTCCTGCCAACACTACATTTCTTGGATTCCAAGTAAATTTATAATTCCAAGGGTTATTATCGCTCTCGGGGGCTACCAAACCTCCTGTAAAGGTTTCAAAAGCTTCTAATGTGCCACCATTTTCTCTAATTTCATCTATTAAACGCATCGCAGAAAGATGATCTATTCCAGGGTCAACACCTATTTCATTCATGATAATTACTCCTGCATTAATAGCCTCTTGTTTTAACGCTTTCATTTCTTTAGAAACATAAGAAGCTGTAACCATGTGTCTTTTTAATCTAATGCAATCTTTAGCAACAGCAATATGCATGTGTGCCGGAAGCATTGAAATAATAAGATCATTTTCATCAACAAGCCTATTTCTTTCCTCATCATTATTCACATCAAAAGCAATGGCTCTAGCTTTTTCGTGATTATTTGCTGCTTTCATAGCCAATTCTTCAGATTGGTCGGCAATGGTTACAAACCAATTTTCACTTTCTGCATTAAACAATAAGTATTGAATTAATGAAGACGTTGATCTGCCGGCTCCTATGATAAGAATTTTTCGCATGATAATTATTTATAACAATTAAGCTCGAAATTCGCTAAAAATTTAAAATTTATCTCCATAAAAATGGGGAATTTTACTAACAATAAACTTTAACATATATAATGAAAAAATCTATGCTAATAAAAGGCTCTATCTTAGGCGGATTAGCCATAATTCTTGGAGCATTTGGAGCCCACGCTTTAAAAGAAGTATTAACACCCGAACAGCTTATTTCATTTGAAACCGGAGTGCGATATCAAATGTATCATGCATTAGTTTTAATGTTTTTATTTATTATTACCTTAAAAATAAATCATATTTTTTTTAATAGAGCGACTCAATTTATATTTTGGGGAGTAATACTATTTTCGGGATCGATTTATTTACTTACACTAAAAAATATGTTGGGTATTGAAGCTTTAAAATATGTAGCTCCACTTACTCCAATTGGTGGAGGTTTAATTATTGTTGGATGGATATTTATTTTATTAGGTGGATTAAAAACAAAAGTCCCACACTAAAAAAATAGATGTGGGACCTTAATTAATTTTCCAAAGAAATTATTTTACCACTAACTTTTTAGTTTGTTTTTGACTACCCGAAACAACCGTAACAAAATAAAAACCAGGGTTCAATTTTTCATTAAACCTTACTGTTGAGTAATAATCATCCGTTTGTAAATTTTGTTGATGCACAATTTTCCCTGTTATATCTGTAACTATCAATTCTGAAATATCCTCTGAACTTTTAAGTTCCATATAAACAAACTCCCCTTGACTTGGATTAGGATAAATGGTAAGGCGAATGTCATTTGCTAATTCATCGTTATAAATAACAACTTCTTCATTTTCAATAATTCCATACCTAGCTGAAGGAGGTGTTGTTATTTGGCAAATCGTTCCATACTGAGTAAACACTCCATTAACCTTAGCTCTAACCCTTACATCATATGTTGTACTTAATTGAATACCTGGGACATTATTAACATAAACAAACCTATAGTTTGGATTTGTTCTTAAATAAGTTTGAGTATAGCTAAGCCCAGTATTAACAAACTCATATTCATATTCTGTCGCATTAGCAACATAGTCACAGGTAATATAATTTGAATAACTAGACATAATTATTCCACAATCACTAGACCTAAGTTGTGTTGTAATTGGATTTGATGGAGTTGTTATTTGACAAACACTTCCATATGATGTATATACAGCATTAATTTTTGCTCTAACTCTCACATCATATGTCGTATTTAGTTGGATACCTGGAACCTCATGAACATACACAAATCTATATTTTGGATTTGATCTAACAATAGTTTGAGTATAACTAAGCCCAGTATTAACAAACTCATATTCATATTCTGTTGCTGAAGATACATATTCACAAGTAATGTAGTTATTATAACTAGTCATATTAATTCCACAATCATTTTGTATTAAATTAGTTGTTACTGAAGAAATAGGCGTTGTTAATTGGCAAACTGTACCATATGAAGAATAAATACCTCCTACTTTAGCTCTAACCCTAATATTATAAGTTGTATTATTCTGTATTCCAGGTATTTCATATAAATAAATAAACCTCCACTTATAATTTCTTATCACAGTTTGATTATAACTTAACCCTACGTTTGATATCTCATATTCATATTCAGTAGCTCCGGCAACATAATCACAAGTAACATAATCTAAATAAGTTGTCATAATTTTTCCACAATCAGAATTTATTAACTTAGTTACCCCACAAGCATTTACCGTAATATACCCTACTTTGGTTTCTACATCATTTCCAAATGCATTGGTTGCTGTTAATTGTACTTGATAGGTTCCTGCT
>LADZ01000061.1 GCA_000961845.1 Flavobacteriales bacterium BRH_c54 | reverse complement strand
TGAATATTTCTGATGATGATTATGCTATCGTTTTTAGAGAAGTGGAGCAACTTAATGAGAAAGATATTTCTATTATCCGAGAAGTTTTTAATCATGCAAGAAGCAAAAACCGATTAGACATTGTCAATCAACTGGCTGAAAAAACCCAAAATACGCTAAACATAACTACCCCAATGAAAAGTATTGAGTTTCTTAATACCATTATAAAAGATTATGAGTATTATCATTCTAACTCAATGAGAGTTTAAAAAATCACTTGTGAATTTCATCTCCTTTAGCATCATAAAAATGATATTCAAGAAAATTTTGTGCTGTTGATGGGATAACCTCTACAGATGCTTTAAATTTAGATTGCCATTCTTTTCTTAAGGATGAGAGCAACCCTTTTCTTTTATTGATATACGCTTCTAAGAAAGGATGAACCGTAATACTAATTTTATTAATATTTAGTTGCTGAGTTATATAACGCAGGTTATTTTCAATCTCATCTACTAATAAAACTGTTGACTGAACTTCTCCTTTACCACCACAACAAGGACATTTTTCAGAAGTTTTAATTTCCATTTCCGGACGAACTCGCTGACGAGTAATTTGTACCAGTCCGAATTTACTTGGAGGAAGAATATTATGCTTTGCTCTATCGAACTGCATAAACTCTTGCATTTTTTCATAAAGCTTCTTCCTGTTTTCTGCTTCTTTCATATCGATGAAATCAACAACAACAATTCCACCCATATCTCTCAACCTAAGTTGACGAGCAATTTCTTCAGCAGCTTCTAAATTTACTTCAAGTGCATTTTCTTCTTGAGTTTTATCCTTCTTCTTCCCTCTTTGTCCGCTATTTACATCAATAACATGTAATGCTTCTGTATGTTCTATAATAAGATAAACACCTGTTTTTAGAGTTACATTCTTTCCAAACAAAGATTTTATTTGTCTTTCAATACCATATTGTTCAAAAATAGGAGATTTACCTGTATACTGTTTTAGTATTTTTTCTCTATCGGGAGCTATTGAGCTTAGAAAGGTTTTAACTTCATTAAAAAGAGCTTCATCGTCAATATGAATACTACTGAAATCTTTATTTAATAAATCTCTTAATAAAGAAGAAGTTCTGTCTATTTCTCCAAGAATTTTTTTAGGAGCATGAGCATTTTTAAGGTTGTTAAAAACAGTTTCCCAACGCAGCGTCAAATCATTCATATCAGCATGCAAATCGGCAACTTTTTTGTTTTTGGCAACCGTTCTAATAATTACTCCAAAACCTTTAGGTTTAATACTTTTAATAAGTCTTATCAATCTTTCTCTCTCTTCGGCATCTTTAATTTTTTGAGAAACAGAAACTTTATTAGAGAAAGGTACCAACACCAAATATCGTCCGGCAATAGAAATTTCCGAACTTAACCTAGGACCTTTTGTAGATATCGGTTCCTTGGCAATTTGTACTAAAATTTGATCTGAAGATTTTAATGTTTTTTCAATTTTACCCGTTTTTTCAATTTCAGGTTCAAATTCAACATCTAATGATGACGAATTAATTCTCCCACCGGCAACACCTTTGGTAAATTTTGCAAAAGAATTAAATTTTGCTCCTAAATCTAAATAGTGCAAAAAAGCATCCTTTTCGTAGCCAACATTTACGAAAGTTGCATTTAATCCCGGCATAATCTTTCTTACCTTACCGAGATAAATATCACCTACTGAAAAATTATTATTGGTTTTCTCCTTGTGTAATTCTACTAATTTTCCATCTTGAAGAATGGCTATAACAACCTCATTAGGTGAAGAACTTATTACTAACTCTACACTCATTCTAATAGACTTTTGAAAAACATCTTTGTTGAAAACAATTATCTTAGTTGCTAACGTGATGTATAAATAACGCAACTAAATAAACAAAAGGCTGATAAATAAGAAAAACTAGTATCCCAAAACAGGATACTAGTTTCTTAAAAATCATTTGCTTAAAATAAAGAACTGAAAAATAATTTCAGACCCTAAAAAGAATAATTATTTTTTCTTGTGTCTGTTTTTTCTAAGTCTTTTTTTACGCTTGTGCGTAGCCATCTTATGTCTTTTTCTTTTTTTACCGCTTGGCATAATGTCTTTATTTTATATGTTTAATACTTTATTACTTCAATTTTTGAAGTCGCAAATGTAAACTAAAATTTTATTATTTCACATTTTTTTTCACTTTCTCTACAAAAGATTTTGCAGGTTTGAAAGCTGGTATGTTGTGAGCAGGTATAATAATAGTTGTATTTTTTGAAATGTTTCTACCAGTTTTTTCAGCTCTTCTTTTAACAACAAAACTACCGAACCCTCTTAAATACACGTTATTACCTTCTTCTAAAGATTTTCTAACTGTTTTCATAAATTCTTCTACAGTAGTTTGTACTGTTAATTTCTCAATTCCTGTTTTCTCTGAAATTTTAGAAACGATATCCGCTTTTGTCATTTTTTAATACTTTTTAAGTTTATATTAATTTAATTTTTACTTATCAATAAATTTACATGTGTAAATTCGAGTGCAAATATAAGAGTTAAAGTACATTTAACCCTAATACGTTAAAAAACATTAACATATTTTAGCTTAACCATTTAAAACTTTCGACAAACAAATGCTTTCGCCTAACTGTTTGATTGATAATCTCAACAAAATAGACCATTATTCTTTCGTAATTTTGTCTTCTTAACTAATTTTATTTAATGCATTTTTCTGATAATTTAATTTCTTGGTACAAGCAAAACAAGCGCGACTTACCTTGGCGAAACACTACCAATCCATACAAAATATGGTTGTCGGAAATAATATTACAACAAACCAGAGTAAATCAAGGCTTATCTTATTATTATAAGTTTATAGAACATTATCCAACTGTAAACGACTTAGCAACCGCTTCCGAACAAGATGTATTAAAACTTTGGCAAGGCTTAGGATATTATTCTCGTGCCAGAAACTTACATGCAACCGCTAAAGTTATTACCAAAGAATATAAAGGTATTTTTCCTAATGATTATAATAGTATTTTATCCTTAAAAGGAATTGGCGAATACACTGCTGCTGCCATTGCTTCTTTTGCTTATCAACTCCCCTATCCTGTTGTTGATGGAAATGTTTTTAGAGTACTTGCCAGAATCTATGGGATTGATACTCCTATTGATACTCTAGTAGGAAAAAAAACTTTCTATACATTGGCTAACCAGTTAATCAATAAAAAACAAGCAGCACTACACAACCAAGCAATCATGGAGTTTGGAGCATTAGTTTGCACCCCTAAAAATCCCGACTGTGAAAACTGTGTTTTTAACAACTCTTGTGCTGCTCTTGCTAATAAACAAGTAGACTTATTACCTGTTAAATCTAAAAAGATAAAACAAACTAATAGATACTTTAATTATTTAATTATTGAAAATAACCATTCAGAGACATTTATTGCGGAAAGAAAAAACAGCGACATATGGAAAGGTTTATATGATTTTCCTTTAATAGAAACACTAGAGAAAATCTCCTCTTTTACTGAACTGAGTAAACAAACTACTTTTCAACAATTATTGCCAAATTCAACTACTTTAATATTAAACAAAGTTTCATCAGAAACTAAACACATATTATCTCATCAAAAAATATATGCTACCTTTTGGCACATAACTACAAATAAAACCAACCATTTAGAAACAGATTTCACAAAAATAAACAGCTCGTCCATTAACAATTATCCTTTGCCAAAGCTCATAGAAAATTATGTTAAAAGCTTTTAGCATCAATTTTTATATCAATTCATATTTTTTTACTACATTTGGTATTGTAAAAAATAACATTTATTATGGCTGGAATTAATAAAGTAATATTGGTAGGGAACTTGGGTAAAGACCCGGAAGTTAGATATTTAGAAGGAGGTACAGCTGTAGCTAACTTCCCTTTAGCAACCTCTGAAAACTATACCGACAGAAGCTCCGGAGAAAAGAAAACCATTACTGAATGGCACAATGTTGTTTTATGGAGAGGTTTAGCAGAAATTGCCGAGAAATATCTCAAAAAAGGAAACCAGGTTTATATTGAAGGTAAACTTAGAACCCGAAAATGGCAAGATAAAGACGGACATGATAGATATACTACTGAAATTGTTGGCGACAGCATGCAAATGTTAGGAAGAAAAGATGATAATTCATCTTCAGATGCTGCTCAACAAAGCAAATCATCCGGAACTTCTTCTTCGGCACAAATAGATAATGAACCATCTGAAACAGATGATTTACCATTTTAATAACTAAAATTAGTAACTGAAAATTGGACGATCCTCTACCTGCCCTGCAACACACACATTTTGTAATTACTTCAATTCTAAATTCAATTGATTTAGTAACTTCTATTGAATTAATAGTTGTGTTATTTTTATTGGTTTTTTCAGGTTTAATTTCCGGTTCAGAAATAGCCTACTTCTCTTTATTACCAAAAGATTTAGAAGAAGAACCAAACAATAGTTCAACATCTCTTTCGCGAGTAAAAAAATTACTTTACGACCAAAAAAGATTGTTAGCTACTATATTAGTTGCCAATAACTTAATCAATGTAGGGTTAATTTTATTAACTACATTAGTTATTAATCAACTTATCAATTTTTCCTCTCTTCCCGAGTATATTAGCTTTGGTATTCAAGTAATAGGTATTACCTTTATTATTCTACTTTTTGGAGAAGTAATTCCAAAAATTTATGCTACCAAAAATGCCTTGTTTTTATCTAAGTTTATGAGCTTTCCGCTCAGCTTTCTTTCTTTCATACTTTATCCGCTTAGCTATGTTTTAATGACTTTTTCAAGTGTTATTGACAAACATATTAAACAAAGAGGCTTGGATGTTACTGTTGAAGATTTGTCTCATGCTTTAGATTTAACATCAGATATTGAAGAAGATAATGATGAACATAAAATTCTTAAAGGAATTATTAAATTTGGCGAAACCAGTGTAAAGCAAATTATGACTGCAAGAGTTGATGTTGTTGCACTAGAGAAAAATCTGCCTTATTCATCTGTACTCGAAACTATTTTAGATTCAGGCTATTCCAGAATTCCGGTTTTTGAAGATTCTTTTGATACCATAGTTGGTGTTATTTATATTAAAGATTTGTTAGCTCATATTGAAGAGAAAGAAGATTTTGAATGGACAAAACTATTACGTACTCCTTTCTTTGTTCCTGAAAATAAAAAACTGGATGATTTGTTATCCGAATTTCAGGAAAAGAAAATGCACCTTGCTATTGTAGTAGATGAATATGGCGGGACATCCGGAATTGTTTCTTTAGAAGATATTTTAGAAGAGATTGTTGGTGAAATTAGTGATGAGTTTGATGATGAAGACATTACCTACTCTAAATTAGATGATAACAACTATGTTTTTGATGGAAAAACAGCCTTAAACGATGTCTTTAAAATTATTAATATTGATGATGATGAGTTTTTTGGTGATGAAAAAATTGATGCTGAATCACTTGCCGGATTGGTAATTGAAATAGCTGAAAAAATCCCTCAGAAAAATGAAAAAATAACTCTCAAAAACCTCACTTTTACTGTTGAAGCTTCTGACAAAAGGAGAGTTAAAAGAATAAAACTAACGGTAAGCAATTAAGCTTTTATTGCCAATAAAATCTTACCTTTGCGGGAGATATATATTCAACATACCTTAATCTTATTTATTATGCAAATTCAATTCAACACAGATAACAATATTTCAGGAACAGATCAACTAAAAGAAAAACTTAGTACTATTTTAACAGATTCACTAAGTCGATTTAAAGATAGAATTACTCGTTTAGAAGTACACCTTTCTGATGAAAATGGAAAAAAATCTGTAGGTAAGGATAAAAGATGCATGTTAGAAGCTCGTGTAGAGAATCTTAAACCTATTGCTGTTACTAGCGATGCAACAAATATAGAACAAGCTGTTATAACTGCTTCTGAAAAACTTACTGCTGCGTTAAATACTACTTTAGGCAAGATTAAAACGTATTAAATTCTACTATTATCAAACCTACTAAAACCTAATGTTATGAATACAGAAGAAAAAGAATGGAATGATAAAATCATGCAAAAAACTGCTGAAATCCAGAAAAACCATCCGGAGTTAATAGAGTTTTTGAACGAAATGCCAATGACCATTCCCAATAAAAATAATCCGGAAGTTACCGTCCAAAACCTAAAAAAGTATTACCAATCGCTTTGCGATTTGATAGATAATAAATGAGTTAAAATTAACTTGTTTTTAGAAATCTCGGTTAATTATTACCCGAGAGAATCTCCACCACCAACTCTTTGGTTAATGGTTTATCTGCTGCTTGTTTTCTAACATCTTCAAATGAATAAAGAAAATCGCAACCATTTTTATATTCGCTGCAACCATAGGCGGTTTTGCCTTTTATAATCTCTCCTTTTTTACATTTCGGACAAATTAAAATATTGATTTTAGCAACATTCTTTTTCTTTGCTGATCTTGGAGTTAACACCAATTCAAACTGCTCATTCAAACTCAACACTCCATCTATTTTTTCACCATTGTGTTTAAAACCTTTTATAACTGTTGATTTTCCTTTTTTTAATATTTGAAGGATTTGTTTCTCGGTTAATTTCTTTTCTTGAAAAATAAACGGCAGAAGAAATTTACATCCATTAGAATATTCACTGCAACCATAAGCAGTTTTTCCTTTAAGCATGTTACCTTTTTTACATTTAGGACATATTGTGGTTTCAATTCCAGATGTTTTCTTTTTAATTTTCGTTTCTGCTTGATGCGTTACATGAGATATCTGAGCACTATTTTGCTCCATCCTTACTTCATACACCAAGTCATCTACCATTTTTTTCATGTTCTTGATAAAAGTACCTGCATTGTATTTACCTTTTTCAATTTCTTGAAGTTGCTTCTCCCAAGTACCTGTTAACTCTGCTGAAGTAAGAATTTTATTTTTTATAGTATCTATCAGTTGAATACCTGTAGTTGTTGGTAAAAGCTGTTTTTTATTTCTTACAATATATTTACGCTTAAATAAGGTTTCTATAATGTTTGCTCTAGTAGATGGCCTTCCTATTCCGTTTTCTTTCATCAATTCTCGTAATTCTTCATCATCAACTTGCTTACCGGCAGTTTCCATAGCTCTTAATAAAGTTGCTTCGGTAAACATTTTTGGTGGCTTTGTTTCTTTCTCCAAAAAACTTGGCTCATGTGGTCCTTTTTCGCCTTTCTTAAAAGTCGGAAGTACATCAGGTTCTTTTTCTTCAGCTCCGGAAATTTCAAAAACTACCCTCCACCCTTTTTCGGTAATTACTTTGCCTGTTGTTTTAAAAGTTACATCGGCTGCTTTACCAATAACTGCTGTATTATCTACAGAACAATCTTCATAAAAAACAGCTATAAAACGTCTTACAATTATATCATAAACCTTTTGCTCATGCAGACTTAATGAATTCTGAACACCTGTTGGTATAATAGCATGGTGATCGGTAACTTTTTTATCATTAAATACTTTAGATGATTTTCTAATTTTCTTTCCTAATAAAGGTTGCGTTAATTGCTGGTAGTTAGTCAATTTTTCCAAAATACCTTTTACTTTCGGATAAACATCATTTGGTAAAAATGTAGTGTCCACCCTTGGGTAAGTTACTACCTTTTGCTCGTAAAGTTTTTGAACGGTTTTAAGGGTATCGTCAGCAGAAAAACCAAATTTATTATTACAGTAAACCTGTAAACCTGTTAAATCAAACAACTTTGGAGCATATTCTTTCCCTTTCTTTTTTTCTACTGAAACAATTTCAAAATCACTCTCTTTAACTTTATTAGCTAACTTTTCTCCATCTTCTTTTTTTAAGAACCTGCCTTCTTCGCAATTAAATAAGATATCTCTGTAAAGCGTTTGTAACTCCCAAAAAAGTGTTGGCTTAAAGTTTTCTATTTCTTTAAACCTGTTTACTACCATTGCTAATGTTGGCGTTTGTACTCTTCCTATAGATAATACTTGTTTGTAACCGCCATGTTTAATAGTATATAAGCGAGTAGCATTCATTCCCAACAACCAATCTCCTATAGCTCTGGAAAACCCGGCATAATATAAATTATCATATTTTTCCGAAGGTTTTAAGTTGTCAAAACCTTCTTTAATGGCTTCAGTAGTTAATGAGGAAATCCATAATCGTTTCACTTCTCCTTTATACCCTGCTTGCTCTAATACCCAACGCTGAATAAGCTCTCCCTCTTGTCCGGCATCACCACAGTTGATAACTAAAGTAGCATTATCAAATAAAGTTTTTACAATGTTGAACTGCTTTTGAATTCCTGAATTGTCAACCACTTTGGTTTTAAATTTTTCAGGCAACATAGGCAAGTTGTTCAAATTCCAACTTTTCCAATAATCTTTATAATCGTGTGGTTCAAAAAGAGTACATAAATGTCCGAAAGTGTAAGTTACTGCATAACCATTGCCTTCAAAATAACCATCTCGCTTAGTATTAGCACCAAGCACACTGGCAATTTCTCTGGCTACACTGGGTTTTTCGGCAATGCAAACTTTCATTTTGTATAATAAAATAGCTTTTTACAAATTAATGGTTTTTTTACAATAATTCATAATCAGGAATATCCTCTAAAAAAATGTAAGACTCATTTTCAAAATCTATTTTACAACAATAATGATTCATTCCATTGGTTACTAAAAGATAAGGAACTTTAAAAACCATGTTATATCGAGCTATTTGCTCAAAAGTAGCTTCCGATATTTTTATATGTGGAGCTTTACACTCTACCAAAAACAAAGGTTGTAATTCTTGATTGTAAATCAACACATCTGCTCTTTTTTGCATTTCGTTAAACACTAAACCTTTTTCTATTACAATAAAAGATTTAGGAAAATGCTTGTGATTGATTAAAAAACTAACCAAATTTTGTCTTACCCATTCTTCAGGAGATAAAACCAAGTATTTTTTACGAATAACATCAAAAATGTATTCCTTATCATGCTCTCGCTTAACTTTGTAATCGTATTCCGGTAAGTTGAGTTGGTGCATATTAATACTAAGGTATATGCATGTATTTATGCGTTTGTAAAGAAATTGACCATTGTGTATATTTTTTCACATACTCAATAATTAGAGGTAACATTTTTTCCTGACTACTCCACTCGGGTTGTAAGTACAAACGACAATGTTTCTTCACTTTTGCAGCATGTTCTTCCGCCCACTTAAAATCATTTTTATTGTGAATAATTACTTTAAGTTCATCTGCATAGTGGTAAGCATCATCAAGCGGTGGTATATTTTTTTTTGGAGATAAACAATACCAATCCCAACTTCCACTACTTTGATGAGCGCCTGAAGTTTCTAAAAAAACTTCTACCCCTATAGCTTTTAACTGATTAGTAATGTAATCTAAATTATACAATAAAGGTTCTCCTCCTGTTATTACTATAGCTTTCGCTTCAATTTTAATAATGTTTTCTATAATTTGTTGTACATCTACCAAGGGATGTAAATCCGGATTCCAACTTTCTTTTACATCACACCAATGACAACCAACATCGCACCCTCCAACACGAATAAAATAAGCAGCTTTCCCTGTATTATATCCTTCTCCCTGAACAGAATAAAACGCTTCCATTATCGGCAATATTTTACCTTCCACAAGTCCTTCCTGTTGCTCTTCACTCAGTTTTTTATTTATTAACGTATTTATCATACCGCAAAAATAAGATTTGTTTTTCTATATTCTATTTATAGTATTTTTACTTAGTTGTTTAATTGTTTTTGTAACATAAATACTTAATACTCGTAAAACGCCCAATATCAACCAAAAAACAACTGCATGAGACAACTTAAAATTACACAGCAGGTAACCAATAGAGAAACTATTTCATTGGAAAAATACCTTCAGGATATTTCTAAATTAGACATGATTACCGCTGATGAAGAAGTAGAGTTAGCCAGAAAAATTAAAGCAGGAGATATGAATGCTCTCGAAAAATTAGTTAGAGCTAACCTACGTTTTGTAATATCTGTTTCTAAGCAATACCAAAATCAAGGACTAACACTTCCCGATTTAATTAATGAAGGGAATATTGGTTTGATAAAAGCTGCTGAAAGGTTTGATGAAACCAGAGGTTTTAAGTTTATTTCTTATGCCGTTTGGTGGATACGCCAATCTATTTTACAAGCTATAGCAGAACAAGCTAGAATTGTTCGTTTGCCCTTAAATAAAATTGGTAATATTTCTAAAATAAATAAAGCTTTTACTTCATTAGAGCAATTTCATGAAAGAGAACCTTCTGTAGAAGAAATTGCCGATTTACTTGATATTACCACAAATGAGGTGAGTGATTTCCTTAAAATTTCTGGACGACACATTTCTGTTGATGCTCCACTTTCTGATAATGAAGACTCTGGAAGCATGTTAGATTTAATGAGCGATGAAAATGTTTTAAATTCTCCAGATAAAGAATTAACTAATGAATCTCTACGAAGTGAAATTGAACGTTCTTTATCTACACTTTCTCCCAGAGAAGCTACTGTTTTAAAAATGTACTACGGAATTGGGTATAAAAACCCTCTTACCTTAGATGAAATAGGTAGAAGTCTTGACTTAACAAGAGAAAGAGTTCGTCAGATAAAAGAAAAATCTTTACGAAGATTAAAACAAACATCAAGAAGTAATTTGCTCAGACCATTTTTAGGTTAATCATGTCTTGCTCCTTTTAAAATTCTAAAAGCATGGAGAATAGCAGGGAAGACTGCCTCCATGCTTTCTTTTGCTCCATTAGTTGAGCCAGGTAATGCCAACACCAACGAATCTTTTATAACTCCCGCAACGCTTCTAGACAACATAGAGTAAGGTGTTCGACCTTGTCCGTAAGCTCTAATTGCTTCTTCTATTCCTTTAATCTCTCTATCTAGCAACGGACGAAGTGCTTCTGGAGTAACATCTCTTGAAGACAAACCTGTCCCTCCTGTATAAATAATTAAATTCACTTTTTCATTCGCATAAAAAACAGCTTTTTCTGCTATAATTGCTTTTTCATCAGGAATTATAATATAATCGGCTATAGAAACATCACATTCCTTTAATTTATCAATAATAGCTTTTCCAGCTTTATCTTCTTTTTGTCCTTTCGAAATAGTATCGGAACAAACAATTACCACTGCCTTTAAATCTTGTCTAAATTTATCTTTAAAATCAGACTTCCCTCCTTTTTTATCTAATAATTTTATTTGCTGAATCTCTATTCCTTTATCGATAGGTTTTAGCATATCATACATATTCAACGCTACTAAACTAGCTCCATGCATGGCTTCAACTTCTACACCTGTTTTATAAATGGTTTTTACAGTAATATAAATATAGATAGCTAAATCTTTAATTTCATAATCAATAGTGGTAGCTTCTATGGGCATAGGATGACAATCTGCCAATAATAAGGCGGTTTTCTTAACGCCTAACAACCCTACAGCTTTACTCATGGCAAATACATCTCCTTTAGGAACTTTATTCTCTTTAATAGCAACTATAGTTTCTGGTTTACTCACTTTTACAATGGCTTGAGCTGTTGCAACTCTTAGTGTATTATTTTTATGGGTTATATCTATCATCTATTAAAAATTTATCTTCACCCAAAATTCGATAAAATAATACTTTTTTTAAATGATTTAACTCATATCTTTGAATTTGATTAGAAATTAGAGATTAATGAAGAACCCATAATATGAAAGAACAAGAATTTACCATTAGATATAAAGAATACCAAAACGATGAATTACATCTTTTGCCTGAACAAACCCAACAATTAATTCAGTTAGCTGATGAAAACCTTAAAAATGCCTATGCCCCTTATTCAAATTTCGAAGTAAGTGCTGTACTTCAACTTAGCAACAATGAAATAATAAAAGGAACAAATCAAGAAAATGCAGCTTATCCATCAGGAACTTGTGCCGAAAGGGTAGCTGTTTTTTACGCTAATTCAAAATATCCTAACGAAAAAATAAAAGAAATAATTATTACCACAACAAAAAACAATCAAACACCTCTTTCTCCCTGTGGATCTTGTCGTCAAGCACTTATA
This sequence comes from Flavobacteriales bacterium BRH_c54, assembly GCA_000961845.1. Taxonomy (GTDB): domain Bacteria; phylum Bacteroidota; class Bacteroidia; order Flavobacteriales_E; family Vicingaceae; genus BRH-c54. The sequence continues at coordinate 25,944 of LADZ01000061.1, read as the reverse complement.
GAGTATGAGAAAAAACAACAAACTCCAATTAAGATAGTTTTAAAATCAGGAAATTCTGCTGTTTGGGTTTTTAATAGTATTGCCGATTTACTTCCCTTTGCTTTTGATGTCAATCAATTACTTGATAAATAATTCATTTTGTTAAAGAAGTGTTAATGCATATAAGATAGAAGTGCTTTCTTCTTAAATTTGAGGAGTATTTATCAATTATTATTAACCTATAAATAAATTTAACTATGAAAAAAATTATTTTATCATTAAGTATATTACTAGCTTCTGCAGCAGTAATCAATGCTCAAACGGCAGATGGTGCTACACCTATCCAAAATGAAAATGCAGCAATTATTTCTTTTGAACAAGAAGTTGTTGATTATGGAACTATTGAACAAGGTGCTGATGGTGTAAGAGAATTTGTATTCACTAACACAGGAAAAAGTCCATTAATTATCTCTAATGCAGTAGGAAGCTGTGGATGTACTGTTCCTACTTGGCCAAAAGAACCTATTAAACCAGGTCAGAAAGCAGCTATTAAAGTAAAATATGATACTAAAAGAATTGGTGCTATTAATAAATCAGTAACCATTACTTCAAATGCTACTGAGCCTACAAAAATTATTAGAATTAAAGGTACTGTTGTTGCTCCTAAAACTACTCCTACAAAAGAAGCTGTTGGTGCTCCGGCAAACTAATCTTTACTAAATATTCAACAAAAAAACCTGATGGAAATTATTCGTCAGGTTTTTTTTATACTTTAAGCTAAATTAATTGTCTAAACCAAATCTTGTTTAGTAATTTTATACTTCAATTTTTTAATCTTTGCTATGTTATCATTATCAGAAAGAAGTACATTAATGCCAGAATCACCAATCAGAAAGCTTGTTCCGTTTGCTCAAGCTGCTGAAGCTAAGGGAACAACCGTTTATTATTTAAATATAGGTCAGCCGGATATTAAAACTCCCGAAGTAGCTATTGATGCCCTAAGAATTATTGACAGATATATTATTGAATATAGTCATTCTGCCGGTGGCGTAGGTTACAGAAATGGATTAGCAAAGTATTATAATAACTTAGATTTTGGTATTACTGCCGATGATATTTTAGTAACAACAGGAGGTTCTGAAGCCTTAGTTTTTGCTTTTAACTGCTGCATGAATCCTGGTGATGAAGTTATTATTCCTGAACCTTTTTATGCCAACTACAACGGTTTTTCTCAAATTGCAGGAGTAAATATTGTTCCTGTAACTTCTACAATAGAAAATGGTTTTGCCCTGCCTCCTATTGAAGAATTTGAAAAATTAATAACTCCAAAAACAAAAGCTATATTAATTTGCAACCCGGGTAATCCAACAGGATATTTATACAGTAAAGAAGAATTAGAAACACTAAGAAATATTGTTAAAAAACATAACCTTTATTTAATAGCCGATGAAGTTTATAGAGAATTTTGTTACGATGGCAAAAAACACTACTCTGTATTTAATTTAAAAGATATTGAAGAAAATACTATTGTTATAGATTCTATTTCAAAAAGATATAGCATGTGCGGAGCTCGTATTGGGGCCTTTATTTCTAAAAACAAAAAATTAATTGCTACAGCTTTAAAATACGCTCAAGCCAGACTAAGTCCGCCAACATTAGGACAAATAGCCGGAGAAGCTGCATTAAATACCCCGCAAAGTTATTTTGATGAAGTAATCGAAGAATATGTAAAAAGAAGAAATGTAGTGATCAAAGGACTTAACGAAATTGAAGGAGTAAAATGTCCAACTCCTGGAGGGGCTTTTTATGCAGTTGTAGAATTGCCTGTAAAAGATGCTGAAAAATTTTGTCAATGGTTATTAGAAGAATTTGAATATAATAAACAAACTGTTATGTTGGCACCTGCTGCCGGATTTTATGCTACTAAAGGATTAGGAAAAAAAGAAGTTCGTATTGCTTATGTATTAAACGAAAACTCATTATTAAATGCCATTGAATGTTTAAAACATGCCTTACAAGTATATCCTGAAAATACTTTAAAACAAAAACAATCGTTAGTAAAATAATTTTTTCTATAGACATTTGCCGTATTTATAAGTTTAAAACAAGGTAATTTTTGCTTACCCAATTGTTATTCAATTTTTTATTAGGAAATTAGCAACTTTAATAAAGAGAAGAAGATCAATAAAATTCAGTTAATAAAAATGTCCAAAAGCTTATTCTTAGTGCTATTCTTGAGTGTGTCATTAATTGTTAATGCTCAAAAAGTTGGACTTGTATTTAGTGGTGGTGGTTCTAGTGGTATTGCTCATGTTGGTGTTTTAAAAGCGTTAGAAGAAAATAATATTCCTATTGATTATATTGCCGGCACATCTATGGGAGGCTTAGTTGCCGGATTCTATGCTGCTGGTTATTCCCCAAAGGAAATAGAAGAAATTTTTTTATCAGACAAGTTTAAAAATTGGGCCAATGGTCAATTGGATGATAAATATATCTATTACTTAAGACAAAAAAAAGAAGACCCTTCGTTATTTACTTTTAAATTAAATTTAGATACAATTATTGAAATTAGCTTACCGACCAACCTTGTTTCTCCATCTGCCATAAATTATGCATTAATGCAATATTTAGCACCAGCTTCTGCAAAAGCAAAAAACAATTTCGACAGTTTATTTATTCCCTACAGATGTATAGCTTCTGATATTATTTCAAAAAAACCAGTTATTTTAAAAAAAGGACCTTTGCCAACAGCTATTAGAGCAACAATGGCCTACCCGTTTTACTTATCTCCGGTAACATATGAAAATCAATTATTATTTGATGGTGGGTTATACAATAACTTTCCATCTAATGTGATGTACAATGAGTTCGACCCTGATTTTATAATTGGTAGTAATGTATCTTCTAACTTTTTACCTCCTAATGAAGATGACATCATTTCTCAAATAAAAGCAATTATTTCTAACGATACAGAATACATAATACCTTGCGAGCAATCTGTTTTAATAGAACCCAATGCAGAAGACTTTTCTACTTTTAATTTTGATAATAATAAAGAATTAATAAGAATTGGTTATGAAGCAACACTAAAAAAAATTGAATACATAAAAAACAATGTTTCCAGAAGAAATGATTCTACTTATATTTCCGAAAAAAGAAAAAACTATAAAGAAAAACTTCCTGAACTTATTTTTGAAAATATTCATGTACAAGGATTGAAAGCCTCTCAAAATACATATATCAAAAACTCTATCAGGCTAAAAAAAGACACTCTTAGTGCAGAAGATTTAAAATCTGAATACATTAAAGTATCTTCTGACGACAAAATTAAATCACTTTATCCAGAAGCTATTTTTAATAATGAATCAAATAAATTTAGCTTATTACTAAAAGCAAAAAAAGAAAGAAATTTTATTGTTTCATTTGGGGGAGTCTTTTCATCAAGACCAATAAATACAGGATACTTAGGGCTTCAGTATAATGTCTTAAGAAAAAAAGCTTATTCATTTTTAGCAAGTACTTATTTTGGAAAACTTCACAACTCTGTTAGTATTGGATTTAGAATTGATTTTCCTAAACCACTACCTTTCTACTGGGTTACCACTTTTAATAATGATAGGTGGGATTATTTTAGAAGTAACTCCACTTTTTTTGAAGATACCAGACCTTCTTTTTTAAGAAGTTCCGATTTATATGCTAAAACAGAAATAGGAATTCCTGTTGCATACAAAGGTAAATTAGTAATTGGGGCAACAGCCGGAGAATTAGATAATGAATATTATCAAACCAGACAATTTATTTCTACCGACACAACTGACAAAACAAGCTTTAGAAATGCAATTGGATTTCTAAAATATGAAAGAAACTCGTTAAACAGGAAACAATATGCTACTGCCGGAAGTTTTTTTACTGTTGGCGCAAAGTATATTAAAGGTAAAGAAAAAACTATTCCTGGTTCAACCTCCATAATTAAAGATATTGCTCAAGAATATCATGAATGGTTTTTGTTAAAAGCCACTTTTGACAAATATTTTATAAGAAAAGGGAAGGTACGCTTTGGAATTTTTGGTGAAGGGGTATATTCTAACCAGTCTTTCTTTGAAAATTATACTGCTAGTATTTTAACGGCTAATGCCTTTGCTCCTGTTAGCGAAAGCAGAACACTGTTTCAAGAAAGATTAAGAGCACACAATTATGCTGCCGGAGGGATAAAAAACATTATTATGTTTAACCAAAATTTTCATTTACGATTGGAAGGTTATATTTTTCAGCCATATCAAAGAATATTTCAAAATGAATTTAATAAAGCAGCTTATGGTTTAGAATGGGCTTCAAGAGAGTATATTGCCGCATCTTCATTAGTATATCATACTCCAATAGGACCTATTGCCATAAATGTAAATTATTACGATAGACAAGAAGATCATTGGAGTTTTTTAGTACACTTTGGTTATTTAATCTTTCCTAAAAAGAGCTTACATTGATACAATAAACTTTGTAAAGCTTAATACTGCTGTCCAAAAAACAACTCCCAACAACATAATTAGTAGCGTTTGATTGCTCTTTTTAAAAAATCGAGTTGCCAAAAAACATCCCAAAGGAATTGAAAACAATAGTGGTGTTAAAAAGGAAATTCCCATTAATCCATATTTAGATTTTATATTGATAATTCTTCTACTAGAACTAGAAAATATTTTTGATGGCGACTTATCTTTTCTCCATCTATCTAATAATTTATCAATTAACTGATTAATGAAAGCTCCTAAAAAATAAAAAACCAATATTCCTAAACAGCCACCTATTAATAAAATCAATAACGTAGAAATCCATGATATTCTTTTTATAGCAAGAATATACAGTGCTGATGCCATAAACTTGGTAGCACTAAAAGCTAATAGAAAAAATATTTCATAAAAAGACAAAAACATTTATTGTTTATTCTTTAGCACCAAATGCCAAATCTCCCGCATCGCCAAGTCCTGGAACAATGTAAGATTGGGCTGTAAGTTCATCATCAACAGCACCTACCCAAACAGTAGTATCTTCAGGCAAATGTTTTTTGATATAATTTACGCCTTCAACACTTGCTATTAATGTAACTATATGCAAGTTAGATGGTTTTCCCTTCTCTAATAAAAGTTTGTAAATTTCAACCATAGATGCTCCTGAAGCAAGCATAGGATCAGATAAAATTACTGTACGGTCTGTTAAATCAGGGCTAGCCATGTATTCTGCTTCAATTACAAAAGATCCATCCTTATGATGTTTTCTGTAGGCAGATACAAAAGCATTGTCAGCTTTATCAAAATAATTTAGTAACCCTTGATGTAAAGGAAGCCCAGCTCTTAAGATAGTTGCCAAAACAGGTTGCTCTTTAGGTAAGCTCATTTCTGCAACACCTAAAGGAGTAACTACTTCTTGTTTTTTATACACCAACGTTTTACTGACTTCATAAGCAAAAATTTCTCCTAAACGTTCACAATTCCTTCTAAAACGCATGCTATCAACTTGTATATTAGCATTTCTTATTTCTGCAATAAACTGATTAAAAATAGTATTTTCTGAGCCTAGGTTAATAATTTTCATATGTAGCTAAATTTTACCGTTAATTTATTTCTTTTTTATATTCAATAGCATTTGCTCATAGACCTTTCTCCATCCTTTCCATATTCCTACATCAGAAAGAGATTCGTTATGCCATACACTTACAAAAGTACCATTTACTTTTTTTACAATCTCAACTATTTTATTAATGTTGATAATTCCTTCTTCTACAGTAAAATTCTGGTAGTATTTTAATCCTGCTTCCATCACACAAAAAGGTATGATTTTTAAAGGACTTACTTTGTTTTTTTCTATATCAAAAAAATAATATGGAGAACAAATACTTGCTCTAAAACCAATACTTTCAACATATCCCATAGTATAATCCTCATTAATTCCAATGTCAATTAAATTTCTGTATGTTGATGGAAAATTTAACTTTAAAAAATGTTGTCGACTTTTATTAATGTTTTTATTTATAATACTTTCTAATCGTAACTTTTCTTCTTTAAGTAAAGCATTATTAGTATTAGATTGATACGATGGATGCAGCCCTACCGTATTGGTAATAGCTATCTTTTTTATTAAATGTTGAAATTTTTTGTTGGTGAAAGCTATATTTTTATCAAAAGAAGAATAATTACCAACTAAAAAAAAGTAAATTGGTTGAATATTGTATTTTTGATGTACTTCATCCTGATAATTGTAAGTATCATAAGGGTCTTCAGCTTTATCACGCAAAACATCTATTCTGTTCTTTAAATTTTGAGGTTCCGTAATAGATTTTGCTAGCCCACCTACAGTTCTCCAAAAACCTTTGTGTTTAATAGCAAAAGCATTATCTATATCAATGGTGCTTAAAAACTCAAATTTTCGTTCGGAAAATTTATAATTAGTAAAATGAGTTGTAATAAGTTGAGCAATTTTTTCTGCCCATATATTTACCATTGGCAATTCTATACAGTTATTTTTAAACGCAAAACTCTCTGTTGCTAAAAATCTTCCATGTTTATCTTTTTGATGAGGTAGATACTCCTCATACCTTGATATTAAGTAAAATACAGTAGCAAAAACATCAAAATTAAAATGTTTATTTGTTGATATTTCAAATAAACCAACTGTTCCATCTGTTTGCGGAATTGCTGCGGTATTTTGTAATTTTATTTCTTCTTCAAACAATAAGCTTGTAGATGTAAAATACAAACCATCATCTATTGCTTTTGTGGTATAAGATAATTTGGCTGTTTTGCACGATAAATAAAAATCTACATCATCTGTAAATGAAACAGAAGTTTTTAGAATTTGCTCAAAAATCGTTTGAAAAGTATAGCTAATTCGGTTGGTTAATTTATGTGTATAGACTAAAATCATTTTTTCTTATATTAACCCTTCATCACCAAAGCTAAAATAACTTTTGTCCGTAATAATTAAATGATCAAGCACAGGTACATCAACCAAATTACCAATTTCTTTCATTTTTTTGGTAAGTTGTATATCTGCATCACTTGGTTTTAAATTTCCTGATGGATGATTATGACACAAAATAATTGCAGAAGCAAGTAATTGCATTGCTTCTTTAAAAATAATTTTAGCATCTGCAACAGTACCTGATATACCTCCTTTACTTATATTACTTTTTTTAATAACCGCATTACGCCTGTCTAAAAACAACACCCAAAATTCTTCATGAGGTAAATCACTCATTACACCAATAACCTCCTCAAAAACATCTTTGCTAGATTTAATGTTTTTTTTAAGCTGATTATCTGTATTTTTCCTTCTCCTACCCAACTCCAAGGCTGCTACAATACTAATGGCTTTTGCCTCTCCTATTCCTTTAAACTGCATTAATTCTTTAACAGAAAGTTTTCCTAATTTATTCAAATCATTATCAATAGATTTAAATATTTTTTTAGAAAGTTCTACAGCCGTTTCATTTCTATTTCCTGAGCCAATTAAAATTGCTATAAGTTCAGCATCAGAAAGAGCCGACCTACCTTTAGAAAGTAATTTTTCTCTAGGTCTATCTTCTAAGGACCAAGCTTTTATATTTAGTTTTTCGGGATACATAAAGCAACTGTCTCAATTGATTATCAACTAAAGTTGCTGCTAAATTAGCGAAAAATATACTTTTTACTTCTTAGTCAAATTCTTATTTCATTTTCTCACCATTTCCGTTTGGATAGAAATTATGTAAAATAGAAAGCATTTGTTTTTCGCCTTTTTCTATAGCTTCAATCTCTTTCCATTTTTCATCAGAAATTAAGGTACGTAAAGGTTGATTTACTTTAGTAATTAACGGAAATGCTCTTTCTATCTTCTTATCCCAAACTTTATGATATTTTACCAAATCATCTGGGTAAACAATTTTTCTGCGAGTGCCTTCATCTACTCCTCTAAACGGATAGGGAATATTCAAGTATCCATAATCATCCGTAAGTTGCTCTCCCGGAAGAATGTCTCTAATAGCAATTTCAAAATCGTATGCCGTTGTTAAACAATTAGAATTAAAACTATGATTTACATACCTTCCATTATCCCAACACAACACATAATTACCATTATTATTTCTAAAAGTATAAAAATCTAAAATTTCCTGATAAATAGGTTCCATTGTTTGAATTTCTAACGGACTAAATTCTCTATCTAGTTTATCTAATACCCAAGTTATTGTTCCTTTTGGGATAAACTCTCGTGCAACAACGCCATAGCCTATTTCGTTGCTAATAAATTTTAATTCTGTAAGTGGATGAATCATATATTTAAGGTTTAAAAAATTACTTATTGAGCTTAAAAATCTAAATAGCTGCGAAATCAAATACTCAAAAAAACCTTAAAACAATAACAGCTATTATCAGCACAAATGTAAATAGGATTTTAATTCAAAAAACATTTTGACCAATTTATTTTATGATAGGTTTAATAATTTTTTTTTACCTTATAAAACACTAATTTTATCGTGTAAAAACTAAGCGAATGGCAAAAAAAATAATGGTTGTAGTAGGAACTCGACCAAATTTTATAAAAGTTACTCAATTTGAAAAAGAATTAGCAAAATATGGAGATGCTTTTGAATATATTTTAATTCATACCAATCAGCATTATGACATTAATATGTCTGATATATTTTTTACTGAACTAGGCCTAAAACAACCTGACTTTTTAAACGTAACTGCTACAACTCCATCCTCGCAAATCGGACAAATAATTATTGAATTAGAACAAAAGGTAAATCTTCACCAACCAGATGCACTAATAGTTGTTGGAGATGTGAATTCTACTTTGGCAGGAGCTATTGTAGGAAATAAAACCAATACACTACTTTTTCATTTAGAAAGCGGACTACGAAGTTTTGATAATGATATGCCCGAAGAAATAAATAGATTAATCACCGATTTAATTACCAATCATTTTTTTGTAACCGAACAAAGTGGTTACGATAACCTTATTAATGCCGGAAAAAATCCTGAGCAACTTCATTTTGTGGGAAATACTATGATAGATACTTTAGTAGCTTTTGATGACATAATTCAAAAAAATAACATCTTAGAAAAACTGAATATTGTAAATAAAGATTTTGTTTTAATGACCATGCACAGACCATCTAATGTTGATACCAAAAAGCGTTTGCTTATTTTACTTGACATAATAAACAAAGTTTCTGAAAACAATTATTTAGTAATACCAATTCATCACAGAACTAAAAATAGTTTAATTAAACATGATTTATTTAGCCAGTTAGAAAATAATTCTAAAGTAATAATTACGGAATCTTTAAACTATTTAAGCTTTCAAAAACTAATTGCAACTTGCCAATATGTACTTACAGATAGCGGTGGAATTCAAGAAGAAACTACCTACCGACAAGTACCTTGTTTAACCTTAAGAGATAATACGGAAAGACCTATTACCATTACTTTAGGCACTAATGAATTAGTTGAATACAATTATGATGCTGTAGCTAAAAAAATTAACGAAATAGAAACAGGTAATTACAAAAAAGGCAAAATTCCACCAATGTGGGATGGACAAGCTACCAAAAGAATTGTTGAGGTATTGCATGAGATTTTAACCTCTTAATTTCTCCTATTCTTTAGTTTATTTCGTTACTTTGGTTTTTATTCTCAGGATGATAGAAATCGGTTTAACCATACTTTATATACTTATTGGCTGTTTTATAATCAGTAAAAGCAGTTTTTTTAAATTATCTCTTATCCCAACGTATTGGTTAATCATCATTTTCGGAATAAAAATCATTCTTAGCATTTTAATAACACTTATCTACACCTACTATTATTCAGATAGAGCTGTCGCTGATATTTTTAAATATTTTGATGATAGTAAAATTATGTTTGATGCCCTAAAAACTAATCCGTTAGATTATATTCAAATGGTTATAGGGTTAGATATTAATTCAGCTTATTTTCATGAACATTATTATAGCAAAATGCACTATTGGAACAGAGTAAATAATAGTAATTTTTTAAGTGATACCCATATAATGATTCGCTTTAATGCCATAGTTAGGTTATTCTCCTTTGGATTTTTTCATGTACACAATGTATTTATCAACTTTCTTTCATTAATAGGTTTAGTAGCTATTTTCAAAGTATTTAAAAAATTGTATCTCAATAAAGAAAAATGGTTATTCCTTATTATCATGTTTACTCCTTCTCTTTTATTTTGGGGTTCCGGTTTATTAAAAGAAGGCTTAATCATTTTTGCCTTAGGGTTATTTTTGTTGAACTTCTTCAATATTAATGAGCAATGGTCTTTTAAAAGCCTATTGATTATTATCCTTTCCTGTATAATTATCTTATTCTCTAAACTAATTATTCTTATTGCCTTAGTTCCGGGAGCGTTAGGCTTCCTAATTCATAAAAAAGTAAAAAGCATCCATTTAAGCTACTTGTATACAGTACTTATAATAGTTTTTATAAGTTTAGTCTTGAATTTCATTAATCACCCGCTCAATCCTATTGATATTATTATAAACAAACAACAAGATTTTATTTATTTAGTTGAAAAAATGGATGTGAGAAGTGCTATTTATCAACCTAAGTTTAATCACCTTTCAGATTTATTAGCCTATACTCCACAAGCTCTAATTAATGTATTTTTAAGACCCTTTTTGTGGGAAAGCTATTCTGTATTTACACTTTTTAGTGCCTTAGAAAACATACTTATCATTCTTTTTTGTGTGTTTTTATTATTCTTTAGAACTAAAAACCCAAGCTTTTCTGCTCTATTTTATTTTTCAATTTTGTTTGCTTTGGTGTTGGCAATTGTAATCGGACTAACAACCCCCATTTTAGGAGCTATAGTACGATATAAAATTTTTGTGATTTTATTTTTTCTATTAGCCATTGGCAATCAATTCGATACTAATAAGTTTTTACGATTTTTTAGTACTATTTTTTTTCAAAAAGAAAATAAATAAAGTTTCAAATCTCTTTTCAAACATGATTTATATCACTTATTAAATTAAGGCTAGTAACTAATTTTATTGTTCTAAATTATTGCTACAATAAATTATGTTAATTGCAACAAGAGATTTTTTTGTTAGAAAACTTAAAAAAGGTACTTTTCTATGGAAAACATTAGAATTTCTACAAGGAATGTTATTTGTAAAAAACTATTTATTCTATTACCAATGGAACATTTTTAAAAACTCCACCACTACACGAGAAATAAATATTGAATTTGTTAGCTATTGCAATTTAAGATGTTCCTTTTGCTCCTTAGACCACGAAAAGCCAAAAGTAAGGATGACCCCCAACATACTTGAAAACTTGATGAATAATCTAGTAAATGACCACCGTTTTAGAAAAGTAGAAGTAATCCATTTACATAGTGGAGGAGAAACCTTGCTTCACCCTCAAATTGGAGAGTTATTGACTGTTATTAAGAAATATAAGGACTTAGCCAACTATAAAAACCAAAAGTTCGCAACTGTAAATTTACTTACCAATGCTACTCCACTTACAGAACAAAAAGCCCTAGAAATTATTGAAAGTGGAGCTGTTGATGTTATGCGTTTCAGTATGGATGGTGGTTCTCCTGAACGTTTTGAATCCATGAGAATTAGAGCAAAATGGGATGTTTTTTATAAAAACATGGTGTTTTTCTTGAATGAAAATAAACGCCAAAAAGCCAATATTAAAACACACATTATTTCTGTAATTGATTCCAACAACCCACTAAAAACAGATTGGATGGACAAGCAATTTGTTGAAGTATTGAACTTGGTTGATACTTATGAATTACGTCATCCACACTCGTGGGCTGGAGAAGTTGATATTGAAGGAAATTCTTCTAACAGCATGAGTAAGCCTCATAAAATCGGCTGCGGACTATTAATGCATCAGCTTGTAATTTTACCAAATGGAGATGTAAATGTTTGTTGTACCGATTTAAACTCAAGAGGTGTTGTAGGAAATATTCAACAACAATCTTTATTTGACGTGTATAATTCCCCTACCAGAAAAAAATGGCTAGAACTCTTTTACCAACGTAAAAAACATGAAATAGACCTTTGTAAAAATTGTGAGACTTTCTAAGCCACCTATTTTTTTTTATCGCAGAGAAGTTAATACGTTAAATCATTTAATATCATTTTCTTTACAAACTTTCTACTTTATGAACTTTCTACTTTATGAACTTTAAGTATTTTAGCAGTCAATTTACAAACGCAAATGGCAGGAAACACTTTTGGTACTATCTTTAAACTAACTACTTTTGGCGAGTCTCACGGTGAAGCTATCGGTGGAATGATTGATGGTTGTCCTGCGGGACTAGCCTTAGACATTAATCTTATTCAGCAAGCTTTAGACAGAAGAAAACCCGGACAATCACGCATTACTAGCCAACGTAAAGAGGAAGACAAAGTAGAAATTCTTTCAGGAGTTTTTAATGGTATTACTACAGGAAGTCCTATTGGTTTTATCATTAAAAACAACAACCAAAAACCCAACGATTATGAACATATTAAAGATAAATTCAGACCTTCTCATGCCGATTTTACTTATCAGAAAAAATATGGAGTAAGAGATTACCGTGGTGGTGGAAGGAGTTCTGCTAGAGAAACGGCTTGCAGAGTTGTTGGCGGAGCCATTGCTCAACAAATCTTAGCAAAATATAACATCACTATCAACGCATATGTTGCACAAGTTGGTGACATCAAATTACTGAAGAAATATACAGAATTAGACTTCTCTAAAACCTACCTCCATCCCACTCGTTGCCCCGATGATACCATCGCAGATATAATATATGATTATATTGATAAAATCAGAAAAGAAGGCGATACCATTGGTGGAAAAATATCTTGTGTAATCAATAATTTACCTGTTGGTTTAGGTGAACCAGTTTTTGATAGATTGGAAGCAGATTTAGCCAAAGCCATGTTAAGCATTAATGCTACCAAAGGTTTTGAAATAGGCTCAGGTTTTGGTTGTATGAACATGAAAGGCTCTGAACATAATGATGTGTTTGATATCGAAAACAATAAAATAATTACAAAAACTAATCATTCCGGAGGTGTGTTAGGTGGAATTAGTAATGGTGAAGATGTTTATTTTAATGTTGCTTTTAAACCTGTTGCTACTATTATGCAAACGCAACAGACTATTGATATCCATCATAACAAAACAACAATAAACGGCAAAGGAAGACACGACCCTTGTGTATTACCCAGAGCCGTTCCAATAGTTGAAAGTATGGCTGCTTTAGTGGTGGTAGATCATTTATTACGTAATCATTCAAAATAAATATGAAGAAGAAACTAGCTTTACACTGGAAAATAATCATTGGCTTACTATTAGGTATTATTTGGGCTTACATTTCTGCCAATTTTGGATGGAGCACTTTTACCAAAAACTGGATTGCTCCGTGGGGTGAAATCTTCATCAATTTATTAAAATTAATTGCTATTCCTTTAGTTTTATTCTCTATAATTGTTGGTATATCAGGATTATCTGACATAAAACGCTTAGGAAGAGTTGGAGTAAAAACACTTGGCATTTATTTATTAACCACTGTTTTTGCGGTAAGCTTAGGATTAGTGTTGGTAAACGTTATTAAGCCGGGCAAGTATTTAGATGAAAATCAGCGAGTAAAAAACAGAATAACCTATGAGCTTTGGGCTCAAGAAAATAACATCATTATTAAAGACCATCAATCTTACCTTACCAATCCGGATTATAAAAACTTAGTTGATGATGCTTCTCAACAATATGAATTTGATAAGTCTATAGCCACAACAGATCCAAATATAGCTAAACGCCAACAAGAAGCCAGAAAAACAAAAGAAGCTGGTCCATTGGCTTTTTTAATTGATATGGTTCCTTCAAATATTTTTGTTTCGTTGGCAGACAATAAACTAATGCTACAAATTATCTTTTTTGCCATCTTTTTTGGTGTTGTTTTACTTACAATAAACAAAAAGAAAGCTGATAATGTTGCCGGAATTATTGATGGCTTTAATGAAGTATTCTTAAAAATGGTGGATATTGTAATGAAAGCTGCTCCATTTTTTGTTTTTGCATTGATGGCTGCAAAACTAAGCGAAATGGCAGGTGACGATCCTAAAGCTATCCAGGAAATTATTATAAATTTAGGATGGTACAGCATAGTGGTTGTAATTGGCTTGGCATTTTTGGTTTTTGTTGTTTATCCGCTTATTATGACAAAAGTTTTGAAAATTGGTTACACTACGCTGTTCAAAAAAATTAGCCCTGCTCAACTATTGGCTTTTTCATCAAGTTCTAGTGCCGCTACACTTCCTATTACTATGGAGTGCGTAAACGATAATTTAAAAGTACCTGAAGAAGTTTCTAGCTTTGTCTTACCAATTGGGGCAACAGTAAACATGGACGGAACAAGTCTTTACCAGTCTGTAGCTGTAATTTATTTGGCTCAAATTCATTTAATAGATTTAGACATGGCTCAACAACTTACTATTGTAGCTACTGCTACCTTAGCTTCAATTGGTTCTGCGGCTGTTCCTAGTGCAGGTTTAGTAATGTTAATGATCGTGTTAGATGCTGTTGGTTTAAATCCCGCTTGGATAGCTATTATTTTTCCTGTAGACAGAATTTTAGATATGATGCGGACAGTAGTAAATGTTACCGGAGATATCACGGTTTCCTCTGTTATCGCAAAATCTGAAGGTTTTATGAAAAAGTGATGACGTTTCTCCCACAGATAACGCTGATTATCGCAGAATCTTTAATATCAAATTTCTAATCGCTAATTAATTCGTAGCTTATTAATCTTTTTTATTGGTCCTGGACAGAAAGATTGATGACATTCCACACATTTGTTTACCAAATTATTAAAGCCTTCTTTTTTGTTTTCTGGATTGGAAAAAAGAGTATTCGCCTCATTAATCATCAATTCGGTATAGGCTTTAAATTCAGGTGTCTTAACATCTGCATCTGTTGGAGTTGCAGTATGTATTCTTTCTAACGCTTCAATGTATTCCTTAGAAATATTTCCCTCATCGTTTACAATAAGCTGTTTAATACTATCGGCATCGTTATACATTTTTCGCATTAGTAAAGCCAACTCGCTATCTTTGTTCGGATGATTGTCAACTACTTCAGTAGTTACTTCTTCATTAATTACTTGTTCTGTTGTTATATCAGCACATGATATAATGAAAAAAAATATCCCGAAAATAATAGTCGGGATATATCTATTTTTAATGAATGTAGTCATTATTAATATTATTAAGTTTTATTCTCCTTTCGTAATTAACTTTTCCTCTTTAATAATTACACCTTCGGCTTCAAAAGAATAATTAATTTCTGGTTCTGTAACTGCATCAATCTCTTCTTGCGAAGCTTCTGCATCTTCTAAATAATGTTTTAATGTTGCTACAGATGTGGTATCAATTTTTGCAAAACCTTGTACAATTGCAAATCTTCCTGCGGCATCTTTAGGTACAAAAAAATCATAATCTTTAAATGTTACACGCATATCTTTATCATCGCCTAAGTTAATTGTCATCCAGCAACCTTTTTTAGCACATACTTCATTAATAGGAGCAATTAGTTTAGTATATAATGAATCTTTGCCTTCAAATTGAGCTAAAAATTCTGCAGCTGTAATAGCTCCTTCTTCAGTAATATCCATTCCGTGTTTGGTTACGATTACTTCTATTTCCTCACTTACTACTTCTTTTTCTTGTTCTTTATTATTTTCCTGGCAAGCTACTAATACAACTGTTGATAAAATAAAAATTAATTTCTTCATAGGTATATTTTTAATGTTTTAACGAATTGATTAACAAAAGTAATGGATTGATTTAACTTAGCTAATGATTTTAGTCATTAAAAATTATTTTTTGAAAACAAAATATTTTTGCAAGGTAAAGTTATAAGTAACCGCTACCAAAATTGCTGTCATTACTCTCGAATAATTTTCATGTATTTTAAATAACTCTGTAATTACATAAACCAAAACAGTATTAAGTAATAAACTTCCTAAGGACACCATAATGTACCTACCGATTTGGTTTACTAATTTTTTCTCTCTTGCAGAAAAAGCCCAATTTCTACACAAAATAAAGTTGATAATAGCTCCTGTTAAAGCACCTATAGCTGTTGCATAAACATACCAAATATGAAACACATCTTTCAATAAAAAAAATACGCCAAAATCTACCATAGTAGCTATAAGTGCAGCTGTTTGGTACTTTAAAAATGATATGAAAAAGAATTTAACCCTCAAATAAATAGTAAAATTAATTGCAATGCTAAGTTAGCATAAATTCCTGCTAAAACATCATCTGCCATTACACCTAAACCACCTTTAAATTGCTCCATTTTTCTAACGCCTAATGGTTTAGCAATATCAAAAAAACGAAATAAGCCAAAAGCCAACAATAAATTTAACCACGAAAAAGATACAAAGACCATGGCTATCCAAACACCTACCAACTCATCTATCACAACTTTTGAAGGGTCTTTACCCCACTCCTGCTCCAATTTATTGGTAGCGTAAATTCCGAGCAATGCCACAACAATAATTAACACGATAAATGCTAATGGATTAGGATAAGTAGGAAACCACTCTAATTGATGAAACAACCACAAAAAAGCACCGCCCACTATTGCTCCAGCGGTTCCGGGAGCTACAGGCGAAAACCCTGCTCCAAAAGTAGTAGCTATTAGTATGTGTATGTTCTTCATTAAAAAAATAGTGTTTGTATTCTATTCTACAAAACTAAGTTTCTTTTTTTAAAACAACACTTTAGCATCAAGAGCTTAATTTATAAGTTATTTTTTATATATTTGAAAAATATATCTATAATAGATTTTTGGTATTTATAATACTCATATTAAGCTAGAGCACATATAATAAAAAAATAGAAACAATAAAAAAATTATGATTTTTAATTCGATTGATTTTGGAATTTTTTTTTTCATAGTATTCGTATTATACTGGATATTTTTTAAAAACAACATTCGTAATCGTAACATTTTTTTAATCCTAGTAAGTTATTTTTTTTATGGTTGGTGGGATTGGCGTTTTCTATCATTAATTATAATTAGTTCAATTGTTGATTATATTGCTGGAAAAAAAATATATGAGAACAATGATAACAAAAAACGTAAAAAGTGGTTGCTTGTTAGTTTAGTTGTAAATATTGGTTTTTTGGGTTTCTTTAAATATTTCAACTTCTTTGCTGATAGTTTTGTTGATGCCTTTACTTTTTTTGGCACAAATTTCAGTCCCTATAGAATGAATATTATTCTTCCTGTTGGTATCAGTTTTTATACATTTCAGACTTTGAGTTATACATTAGATATTTACTATAAGAAATTAAAACCTAATAATAATATATTTGCCTTTTTTGCTTTTGTCTCATTTTTTCCACAATTGGTTGCAGGACCTATTGAAAGAGCAAAAGACCTTCTCCCTCAGTTCTTAGAAAAAAGCCGCATTAATTATGAATTGTTGAGAAGTGGGTTATTACTAATGGCATGGGGTTTTTTAAAAAAAATTGTTATAGCTGATCGTTTAGCAATTTATGTTGATAATGCCTATGCCAATATTGACAAATTAGACAATACCACAACCATTATTGCAATAATATTTTTTGCCTTTCAGCTTTATTTAGATTTTTCTGCATATTCAGACATAGCTATAGGAAGTGCTAGAACACTTGGTTTTAACTTATCAACTAACTTTAAAAGACCTTATCTTTCAACATCTTTTTCTGATTTCTGGAAAAGATGGCACATAAGCTTAAGTTCCTGGTTTAAAGATTATGTTTATATACCGTTAGGGGGCAACAGAAAAGGAAAAACGAAACACATAAAGAATATTTTAATTGTATTTGTGTTAAGTGGTTTATGGCATGGGGCATCATGGAATTTCGTAATCTGGGGATTCCTAAATGCACTTTTTATATTAATATTTGACTATTTCTTAGGAAAGACTGATAAAAATATTGCTAAGAGAATTTTTACAAGTTTATTCATTTCAACATTATGGGCTTTATCATTAATTTTCTTTAGAGCACAAACCTTTAATGATGCAATAGTCATGTTTTCTCACTTAGGAGATGCAAATAAAGACATCATATATAATTTTGGATTAAACTCTTTGGAATTTTCTTTTACTATTAAGCTCTTAATTGCTTATGTAATTTTTGAGATATTTCAGGAAAAGTTTGAGAAAATTTATGAGAAATTTAATTCTATTAATTTTATTTTTAGATGGGCTGTTTATATCTCTATAATTGGAATTATTCTATTTTTTGGTAGTTATGGTATTGGCTTAAATGACAATAATTTTATTTACTTCCAATTTTAATTAGTTATGAGTAAAAAATATAAAAATCACAATAAAAAAACGAACATTAACAAGGTAGAAAAAGAAAATAAGAAAAATTTGTTTTCTGATAAACCGATTCTACTGATAGGAATAAAATCATTATTTATGATTTTGCTTTTTTTCTTTGCTATATTATACATTGATACGAAAGGTTATTTTAACCCAAACGAAAAAAACAATCACACAAAAAAAAAATGGGATTCCTTTTACGAATTCACTAAAAAAAATAATGTAGATATACTATTAATGGGAAACTCTCACTTGTATTCAGGAATTAACCCTAAAAACCTTAGTATTACTTTGGGTGTTAATTCTTTTATCCTTGCTTCTCCCGGAACCAATATTGCTGATTCCTATTATGGTCTAAAAGAAGCATTAAAAAGAACTGATGCAAAGCTTGTTGTTATTGAAACATACGGAATTAATGACTTTAATCCATATGAACTAAAAGATGGTAATTTATCCGATCAATTAAAAAGTTTTTATGCAAGAAAAGATATTCTATCAAAACTAACTTCTATGCCTTTTTTGTTTAAATCTGATAATTACTTTTACGCATGGTCGAATACACTAAGAAACCACGGTTTTATATTTAATGACACCACACAACTTGCATTAAATAAAAAACTAATAAAGAACAAATCTAAAGAGAAAAAAAAGCTTTATTTAGGACGATTTGTTCGATTTCAAAAAGGACTAGAAAATCAAACATTAGCTAAATATGATTCATTAGGATCTCCTGTAAAAGGTGCTGATTACAGTTATAGTTCTTATGCAGAAAAATATGTAAAAAAAATTGTAGATTTATGTGAAAAAGAAAAAATTGAGTTGGTTTTTCTTACACTTCCTATGTATGAGAAACACGTTTCCGAATATTATAAATGGGAAAAAAAACTTGCTGAAATTCTTAAACAATATCCTAACAAATGGATTAATATGCAAAAAGTACCAGGATATAATGGATTTGGTCCGTATGCTTTTGAAAATACATATAAATCCAATCAACACATGACTTATAATGGTTCATTGCTTGCAACTTACAAATTAGCAAATTATATTAGAGATAGTTTAAATGTAGAACTCCCATTAAGACATACCGATAATAAATGGCATAAATTATTTTATGGTGAAGAAGGCTATTTTGAAAATTTTAATCCGTACGAAAATGATATTAATAACAGAATTATTTGCACTAATAAAAAGCTACAAAATATTACAATTAAAAATTGTCTTTTATTAGACATAAACAATACTAAAGCTAACAAAATTATTGTTAAAATAGATAAAAAAATGTTTAGGGGTATAAATTATGAAAATGTTAAACTTAGACTCCTACTAAAATTTGACTATAATGGAGTAAAACAGACTGCTTCCATAGATTTAAATTATGACATGTTTCATCAACTTGAAAAAGAAGTAATTTTTACTTCATTAATAAAGCCTTTGCGTATTGAAAATGTTATAGACGGAGCGATTATCGGAGTATAAATATTATTATTATTATTATTTTCTAACAGATGTTGTATAAAACATGAATACATTTTTTAAAGATATTTTTGAATATCACCATTACTTCAATCAAGAACTGGCAAAGCAAATGATTGAAAATGAAAGCAGTTTATTAGAAAGAACAATCCCTCTTTTTTCTCATACCATAAATGCACAACAAATTTGGAATGCACGAATTACAAACAAAGAAAAATTAGGTGTACATCAAATTCATTCGCTTCCAGAATGTATAAAAATTGATACCGATAACTTTAAAGAAACATTAAAAATTTTAGATGAATATAAATTGGATAAAGTAATCTCTTATTCTAACTCAAGAGGTAAAGAATTTAATAACTCTATCCAACAAATACTATTTCATGTAGCAAATCATTTCAGCCATCATAAAGGACAAATTATTTCCGACTTAAGACAAAACGGTATTACTCCATTAATAACTGATTATATATTTTACAAACGATAATTATTTAACAGTCAGAAATATATTACACCAAAAACTTCCTACTCCCCCTCATATTCTTTAATATATTTAAGTTATTTTTGATACATTTGGAGAAGTTAATAAGCAAAATATTAAAATGAAGATACAAGATTTAGAACATAGCGATATTCGTTATATTTCCGAATTACTTCCATTTGGTTGGGAAGGCGTTATTCCAATCATTGATTGGTACACCAACTCAAATTTTTGTTTTCCTATTAAAGTACGTATCAATAAAAAAATTGTTGGCATCGGAGCAACAATAATCCATAATAAAACTGCTTGGTTAGCTCATATTATTGTTCATTCTGACTATAGAAATCAAGGTATAGGGAAAGTAATCACCCAAACTTTAGTTGATATTGCACATTCAAAAGGATGTGAAACAGTTTATTTATTAGCAACCGAACTTGGGGAGCCGGTGTACAAAAAAATTGGATTTGAAATAGAAACTGAATATATCATTTTTTCGTGTGAATTAACCAACAAAACATTTAATTGTCCTGAAAATATTATTGCAATTAATCGTGACTTCAAAAAACAAATCTTAGACATAGACAGACTAGTTTCAGGCGAAAACAGAATTTTACTTATCGAACAACACCTCTCAAAAGGATTTTTATATTTACAAGAAAATGAGGTGCAAGGTGTTTACTTTCCTAGCTTAGGAAACGGCTTAATAATAGCAACAACATACATAGCTGGACAGGAACTAATGAAGTTACGCTTAAAGTCAAAAGATTTTGCTGCATTTCCTATCGACAATTTATTTGGGACAGAATTTATGAAACAAAACAAATTTAAAGAAAACCGAACAGAAAAACGAATGAGATTAGGCAATAAAAGAAATTGGCAACCCCAAAACATTTATAATAGCATTGGTGGTAATTTAGGATGACAAATACCATACAAAAAAACAAACTACTTAAAACTGAAAATAAATAAAAGAATGTAAATCAGCTGACATTGACTGATAAATGCCAAAAATAGTTATACTGCTAACAATAATTTTTACCCATAAAGGTAATTTAATAAATGCTTCTTGATACCAATTTTTAATTTTGGTAGGTAACACATGAATAATGTAGCCTATAAGCATCACTATAAACACCATAGCGTAAGAGGAAGTAATTGATGGAATTAATTCTGCACTAAAATTATTACCTATTTGTCTCAAAATTTGCCAAGTAGACTCCATGCTTTCCCCTCTAAACCAAATTCTGGTAAAGGTGATGAAATTAAAAGTAATAAATACCTTTACCGCCAATGCCAAAAAGTTGTTGTATTTTTCATAAGGACTAATTTTTCGCCAAAGCTTATACACCATTAAGCCTAATCCATTTAATCCGCCCCAAATTACAAATTGCCAACTTGCTCCGTGCCACAAACCTCCAAGCAACATAGTTATCAGCAAATTAATATTAGTGGTAAGCCATGCTCTAAAAGATTTTATCCAAATAGCCAACACTGAAATTAAAATAGCAGCCCACAAAAAGGAATAAAGTACTATCATTTTTCCTGAAAGTAAAATAACAAAAGCACTTATGACTCCAATAGCTATCCATGTTCCTAAAGAGCCTCCTCTATTTCCTCCTAAGGGAATATATAAATAATCTTTCAACCATGAGGATAAACTCATGTGCCAACGTTTCCAAAATTCACCTACATTTTTAGCTTTGTAGGGTGAGTTAAAGTTGGTTGGCAATGTAAAACCCATTAACAACGCTACACCAATGGCGATATCGGTATAACCGGAAAAATCGGCATATACTTGTAAGGAATAACCGTACAAGGCCATCAGGTTTTCATAGCCGGTAAACATTAATGGATTATGAAAAACCCTATCGATAAAATTTACGGCTATGTAATCGCCTATCACTATTTTTTTTGTCAACCCTTTTAAAATCCAAAATAAAGCTAACCCAAATTGATGTTGTGTTAGTTTGTACGGTTGGTACAATTGAGGAATAAACTCCGAAGCTCTAACAATTGGCCCGGCAACCAACTGCGGAAAGAAAGAGACATAAAAACCAAAATCTAAAATACTATTTACAGGCTTAATTTTTTCTTTGTACACATCCACCGAATAACTTATGGTTTGGAAAGTGAAAAAAGAAATCCCTACGGGCAATAAAATTTGATTAACAGAATAAGCCGTTCCTACGGTTTCGTTAGCAAATTGAGCAAAATGGTTAAACACTTGATAATTGGTCTGAAAAATATCGTTATACGCATCGGTAAAGAAATACGCATACTTAAAATAACACAACACAAAAAGGTTAATAACCACACTTAACCCCACAAAAATTTGCTTAGTTACTTTTTTAGGAGAAGCATAAATTATTTTTCCTATAAAATAATCTGATAAAGTAGAGAAAAGTAATATACTGATAAATAACCCACTTGTTTTGTAATAAAAAAATAAGCTGGCAAAAAATAAAAAAGCATTTCTTAATCCTCTTTTTTTATGGATGAGGGAATATATTAAAAGCACTACAGCAAAAAATCCCCAAAAGAAAAAAGCGGTAAATATCATTGGTTCACCTTCATTATACACAAACAAACTTTTAAGATTGCTCATGCTAAAAAATTGGATCAACCATTCTGATATGTTAAATTGTTGACTCAAGTATTACGTTTTCTATTTCTAAAAGACTATTGAGTTTTTTATCTGCAATAATAAATCGATGGTCATCTCTACTTTCTTCATCAGGAATGGCAACTACTTTCATTAATGCTGATTTAGCTGCCAAAACACCATTAAAAGAATCTTCAATAACCAAACAATTTATCGGATGAATGTCTAATTCTTGGGCTGTTTTAATAAAAATTTCAGGATGCGGTTTTCCAAAAGGTAGATTTTCTGCTGAATTTATCACCTCAAAATAAGAAGCAACTTTAAGTTTATTTAATACCGTAATAATCAATTTCATAGCGGAAGATGATGCTAAAGCCAACTTATACCCTTTAGACTGAAAATATTCTAAAGATTCTACAACACCTTCCATAGCTTTCCCATTTTCTACAATTAAAGAGGTGACTGTTTTTAACAATTCTTTTTCCACTTCTTTAAGCGACACTCCTTCCCATGGGGTTTTGTTATACCAATAATCCACTACTTCATACAAACGCATACCCATAGTTTCTCTACACATTTCTTCAGTAAAATTTAAACCTACTTTATTAAAAGTAAGTATTTCCGCTTCTCTCCATAATGGTTCTGAGTTAATCAAAACTCCATCCATATCGTAAATTACCGCCTTAATAGTTGATTGCATTTTGTTGTTTTATAGTATTCTTAAATGGTAGCTAAAAAAGCTTTACAATTATTTTCAATTCTAGTTTGGATATCAGAAATATCAGCACGCTGAAATTTGTCACCTGTAATTTGCTCATAAAGCTCTATATATCGTTCCGAAACTTCATTTACAAATTCATCAGTCATTGTTGGCACTTGCTGTCCGTCTTTACCTTGGAAGCCATTAGCAATAAGCCATTCTCTTACAAACTCCTTAGAAAGTTGTTTTTGTTTTTCGTTATTATCCTGTCTTTGCTGATAACCTTCTTTATAAAAATACCTAGAAGAATCTGGCGTATGAATTTCATCAATTAAATAGATAACATCGCCAATTTTTCCAAACTCATATTTGGTATCAACCAAAATCAATCCCATTTTCTCAGCCATTTCTGTTCCTCGTTGAAAAATTTTGCGGGTATAATCTTCTAATTGTATATAATCTTCTTTAGAAACAATACCTTGCTTAATAATTTCTTCACGAGAAATATCTTCATCATGTCCTTCATACGCTTTTGTAGATGGTGTTATAATGGGTTGTGGAAATTTATCATTTTCTTTCATTCCATCTGGCATCTCAACTCCACATAAAATTCTTTTACCTGCTTTATACTCACGCCATGCATGTCCGGACAAATAACCTCTTATAACCATTTCTACTCTAAAAGGCTCGCAAATTCTGCCTATAGTAACATTAGGATCGGGAGTTGCCACTACCCAGTTAGGTAAAATATCTGCTGTAGCTTTTAAAAATTTAGCGGCTATTTGATTCAACACCTGTCCTTTAAAAGGAATAGCTTTAGGAAGTACCACATCAAACGCTGAAATTCTATCGGATACTACCATTACCAATAACTCATCATTAATATTATATACATCTCTAACTTTTCCTTTATAAAAACTTTTTTGACCTTTAAAATTAAAGTGAGTTTCTTTTACAGCGTTGCTTTGCATGAGTTTTAATCTATTAAATTTAAAAGTGCAAATATATAATCATATTACCATAGAGCTAAACAAATACTTTAAAAGTTATTCCAACTTATTGCTAAATTGTTAATATCTATTTGTGTTATAGTTTGTGAATGTGTGAGTTTTTAGCTGTAGAACACTAAAAATTATTTCGTTGTTAAATTTTCACATTAATCAAAAAAAAATTAAATATTTAATAATCAAAAACATAATAGAAATTACAAAAAATTAACTGTACAAACACCTGAACAACCTAAAGTTAATCCTATCTTTGTTAGGATAAGATATGGAAAAGGTACAAAAATTTAAGAAAAAATCCCGTTTACAACTACTACATCAGTATTATGTTTATACTGGTTTTTATAGTTTTTTGAAAACTATTCTAAAAAAATCTTTTTGGCCAATTGTAATCTTCATTGTAGCTATTTTAGGCATCCATTTTTTTGTAATGAACATCAACGATATTTTAGAATTGATGATTTCTTCATTCCCAACAGCAGGAATTTTAAGTGTTTTCTTAATTAGTGAATCTATATTGGGATTAATACCTCCTGAAATTTTTATTGCCTGGGCAGCAAAAACAGATTCTTCTTGGTTTTATTTAGGTCTATTATCTATTGCTTCCTACTTAGGAGGAGTAATCTCTTATTTCTCAGGTAGAACCTTTGCTTATTTTCCTTCTGTATATGAATTTTTAGAGGTGAAAATGACAAAACATGTTAATAACATGAGGAAATGGGGCGGCCTATTAATTATTGCCGGTGCTTTATTACCTGTACCTTTCGCCATTACCAGTGTTGCTGCCGGAATTATTAAATACCCTTTACCAAGCTACCTTGCTTATGGTCTTTTAAGATTTGTACGTTTTGCTATCTATGGCTGGATGATTTTCGGAGCCATCAACTAATTACTATTTACTAGTTATAAATTTTGTTAAAAGCCATTGGTTTCTTTATAAATCTTCTATATTTGTTCAATCATTTAATTTAATAAATTCATCATTCCATGGAAATCAGTATCCCAGCATTTATTGTTCTATCATTAATATACTTTATTGCAGCTCATGTTGGGTTGTATAAAATTTTCGAAAAAATCGGTATTGAAGGCTGGAAAGCTTTAGTTCCCTTCTACTCTACTTATATTGCTTGTAAAACCATCAAGAAATCTTGGTTATGGATTATTACTTACTATATTCCTTTTTTAGGTTTTGTAGTTTGGATGGGAATTATTGTCGAACTGATGAAATTATTAGGAAAAACTTCTTTTAAAGAACATTTTTTAGGAGTTGTTTTTGCTCCAATTTATTTACCTTATATTGGAT
>LADZ01000039.1 GCA_000961845.1 Flavobacteriales bacterium BRH_c54 | reverse complement strand
CTCCACATTCCGGAAAAGTAGTTGTAGAAGCTATAAATATTGCTAAAAGCTTTGGCGAAAAACAAGTTTTTAAAGATGTAAATTTTTTTATTGAAAAAGGTAAAAAAGTAGCTTTAGTGGGTAAAAATGGTGAAGGTAAAACCACCATGAGTAAAATTATTGTTGGTGAATTAGAACACCAAGGAGAGTTAAAACTAGGACATCAGGTTAAGTTGGCTTATTTTGCTCAGAACCAAGCTGAAGAACTAGATAAAGAATTAACTGTTTTTGAAACCATAGACAAAGTAGCTCACGGAGAAATTAGAAAACAAGTAAGAAACCTGTTGGGAGCTTTTATGTTTGGTGGCGAAGATGCTGATAAAAAAATTAAAGTACTTTCTGGTGGAGAGAGAGCTAGGGTAGCGTTGTGTAAACTAATGCTAGAGCCAGTAAACTTATTGGTGCTCGATGAACCAACTAACCACTTAGACATTAAATCTAAAGAAATTCTTAAAGCCGCCTTAAAACGCTATGATGGAACATTAATTGTTATTTCTCACGATAGAGATTTTCTAGATGGATTGGTTACCGAAATGTATGAATTTACTAATGGAAATGTAAAACAATTCTTAGGCGATGTTTATGAATTCCTTAAATCTAAAAAAGTAGATTCTATTAAAGAGTTTGAAAGAAAAGAAAAGCAAGTAGCCGAACAAAAAAGTGCTAACTCTGAGAATAAACTCAGCTACGAGGAAAGAAAAAATAAAGATAGAGAACTTAGAAAAGCTGAAAATGCAGTTAAAAAATCAGAAGATTTAATTACTAAATTGGAAGAGAAAATTAAAAAAATAAATGAGCAGCTATTAAATCCGTCAACTTATTCTCAAGAATTAGTTGATGAATTTACTGCACTTAAAAAAGAGTTAGAAACTGCCGAAAATGATTGGGAAAAAGCTCAAGAAGAATTAGAGAGGTTAGTGGATTAATTTTTTAACTTTCCCTATTCATCAATTTTTTAGCAAAATTTTCAAAAATAGCTTTTTTCTCTTTTGGAGTTTCAATGCTATCTAAGTGAGCAATAGCTGTATTGTAAAAGTGGTTCATCTCATCAATTGATTTTTCTTTAATCTTTAATTGATTGTAGATGGATTTTACTCTGGTAATTTTATTTTCGGGAGATAAAGTTTTAGAGTTTAAACAAAATTCCAGCTCTTTTCTTAACGCTCCGTTAGCTAATTCCATGGTTTTTAGTAACAAGTATGTTTTTTTATTCGCCAAAATATCTCCACCTACTTGCTTACCAAATTTTTCAGGATTTCCGTAAACATCTAAAATATCATCCATTAACTGAAAAGCAACACCTATGTTTTTACCAAATTCATAAAAATGCTTGGCATCACTTTTTGATGCTCCTGCTATTATTGCTCCCATTTTCAAACTAGTTCCCAACAAAACTGCTGTCTTTAACTCAATCATTTTTAAATAATTATCAATGGTAACATCAGCAGCTTTCTCAAAAAGCATATCGTATTGTTGTCCTTCGCAAACCTCTACTGCTGTTTTATTAAAAAGTTTTAGAAGTTCTGGTAATACAGAAGCTTCACAAGCAGCTAATAACTGATAAGCTTCCACCAACATTACATCTCCGGATAAAATAGCAGTGTTTACATCCCACTTTTTAAAAACGGTTGGTTTCCCTCTTCGTATTGGAGCATTGTCCATAATATCATCGTGAACCAAAGTAAAATTATGAAATACTTCTATTGCCAATGCAGCATTTATAGCTTTTTCGGGTTTACCGTTAAATAAATCATTAGCCAATAAAAGTAATGCCGGACGAATTCTTTTTCCGCCAAGTGCAAGTGTATAATTTATGGGAGCATAAAGCGATTGAGGTTGTTTTTTATAAGCATTTTTCTCTATTGCTTCTTCAACTATCTGTATAAAGTTAGTCAGTTTATCCATTACTTTTATCTTATAAAATAAATGAAGTATTTTTAAGTACTTGGACTAATCCTTCCTCCAAGGTGTAAATGTTATTATTTCCCAAGAGTTGTTTCATTTTAGTAATGTCAGGCCTTCTTCTTGTCATATCTCCTTCTTCTAAAGGTGGTAAATGAACTATTTTTGAAGACGACCCTGTTAACCTGATAATCAGTTTAGCTAACTCTAAAATAGAAGTTTCTACATCATTACCAATATTAATGGTTTGATTAACATGCTCATCGCTAAAAGCAGCCTTTATAGTTGCTTCAACATTATTTTGCACGTAACAAAAAGTTCTGGTTTGAGAACCATCTCCATAAATCGTAATATCATTATTATTAAGTGCCGCATTAATAAATTTAGAAATAACAAAATCTTTACTTTGTTTTGGACCGTAAGTGTTAAAAAACCTATAAATTACAAAATCTAAATCAAATTCTTGTTTGTATGATTTTAGAAAAGCTTCTCCAACATTTTTTACAATAGCGTAAGGCAAGCGTGAATTTAGTGGTGTAGTTTCTTCATTTTGTGGATATTCTACAGGTTCTCCATATACTTCCGAAGAAGAAGAGTAAATTACTTTTTTAACTCCTGTATTTTTTGAAAGTTTTAAAATATTTTCAATTCCATTAATGTCTTTTAAAACTTGTATGGGGTTTTGCAACGTTCGCTGTACACCAACCAAAGCCGCATAATGAAAAACGTAATCGAATGAAAAAGTATGAAAGACGCTACGTATTTCATCTAAATTATTCACATCACACTGAATAAATTTAAGGTTATCTTTTGGAGCATTGGGCAATTTATTTTTATCTCCCGTTTTTAAATTATCAACTACCACCACAAAATTATTGACATCTTTAATCAATCCTTCAACTAAAGAACTTCCTACAAAACCAGCTCCACCGGTAACTAATATGGTTTTATTATTACTCATTTACAATATCCATCAAGTAAGTACCATAACCACTTTTAATCAATGGTTCTGCTAATTTAAGTAATTGTTCTTTAGTAATAAAACCTTTTCGGTAGGCAATTTCTTCTAAACAGCCAATTTTCAATCCCTGACGTTCTTCAATAACCTGAACAAACTGCGATGCTTGCATTAAAGACTGATGTGTTCCGGTATCTAACCAAGCTGTTCCTCTATCTAAAATACCAACCTCTAACTGGTTTTTTTCTAAGTATATTCTATTGATATCTGTAATTTCATACTCACCTCTAGCACTTGGTTCTAATGTTTTAGCTATTTCTACTACTTGATTATCATAAAAATATAAACCGGGAACAGCAAAATGCGATTTAGGTTTGAGTGGTTTCTCTTCAATAGAAATGGCTTTGTTGTTTTTATCGAACTCCACTACTCCATAACGTTGTGGGTCAGAAACATGATAAGCGAAAACAACTCCACCTTTTGGTTCTTTCAGCTCAACTAATAACTGTTCTAAACCTGTTCCATAAAAAATATTATCTCCCAAAATTAAGGCAACACTATCGTTTCCAATAAATTTTTCGCCTATAACAAACGCTTGTGCTAACCCATTTGGTACTTCTTGTACTTCATATTCAAACTTACACCCAAACTGAGAACCATCTCCTAACAAGGTTTTAAAGCTTAAATTATCATGAGGTGTTGTAATGATAAGAATCTCCTTAATTCCGGCACTCATCAGTGTTGAAATAGGGTAATAGATCATTGGCTTATCGTAAATTGGCATTAACTGTTTACTAACGGCTAATGTTAATGGATGGAGACGAGTTCCGGAACCTCCGGCTAATACTATTCCTTTCATGTGTATTAAGGTTTAAGGGGTTTCTTCTTTTGGCAATTTTTTATTTTTCTTTACTTTCAATTTAGAAATATCGATATCTTCCTCTTCATCTAACACACTTATTAAAGGTTCTTTTCTAAACGCTTTAGTAGTTAATGCTTTATCTAACGATAATAAAAATGAAGGCAACAATACTAAGTCTGCAAAAACAGCAAATAAAATGGTTAATGACACCAAAGTTCCAAGAGCAACTGTACCTCCGAAACTGGAAACAGTAAATACTCCAAACCCAAAAAACAAAATAGTTGACGTGTAAATCATGCTAAAGCCTGTTTCTCTAAGTGCCAAAATCGCTGCCTTTTTAATTCCTAATCTGTGAATTTTAAGTTCTTGTCGGTATTTCGATAAAAAATGAATGGTATCATCTACAGAAATACCAAAAGCAATACTAAAAATTAAAATAGTAGAAGGCTTAATGGCAACACCCAAATAACCCATAATAGCCGCTGTAGTTAATAAAGGTAAGAAGTTAGGGATTAAAGAAACTAATACCATTCTCACTGAAGAAAACAATATTGACATTAATATAGCTATCAAAAAAATAGCTAACGATAAACTGGTAAATAAATTTTCAATAAGATATCCTGTTCCTTTTAAGAAAGTCACACTAGTCCCTGTGGTATAAACATCATAATCTTCTTTAGGAAAGATATCATCAATAATGGGTTGAATTTCATTTAATATTTCATCCATTTCTTTAGTACCAACATCTGCCATTTGGAAACTAACTCTGGTATATTGATTAGTTGAATCTATAAATGAAGCGAAATTTCCTTTTTCATTATCATTACCTAAAAAGGTTTTTAATTTATTTAACTCAGATGCCGGAGGTAAAATATAAAATTTTGGTTTTCCATTTTTATACGATTGATAGGCAAATTTTATGGCTTCAACAATAGATAATGGCTTAGAAAACTCTTTATATTTTGCCATTTCCTTTTGAAACTTCTGGATTTTGTATAAGGTTTTAGCATTATCAGAAAAAACACCATTCTTCTCTTTGGTATCTATCATTACCTCAAAAGGCATCACTCCATTAAATCCTTTTTCAAAAAATTTTAAATCCTCAACAATCGGATCGTTTTTAGGTAAATCATCTATAAGATTACCTGTAGTAGTCATTTTACTAATACCAAATAAGCTAAATATAAAAATCAAAATAGAAACAGCATATACTTTTTTTCTGTGGTTGAGTACAATTATCTCAACAAAATCAACCACCTTACCCATAATTTTATTTTCAAGGTGCTTGGTATGACGTTTCTTAGGTGGCTTTAAGAAACTGAAAATAATTGGAATAAGAAAAATTGACAATATAAATACCAAGAAAATATCTAGAGCCGCAACGATACCAAATTCTACCAACATAGCACTTTTGGTAGAAATAAAAGTTGCAAAACCCAATGCTGTGGTTGTATTAGTAAGGAAAATGGCATTTCCTGTTTTCTCAATTACCCTACTTAGTGCTTTTATCTGGTTATTGTGTTTTTTGTATTCTCTATGATATTTGTTTAATAGGAAAATACAATTAGGAATACCTATAACTATAATAAGTGGTGGAATTAGACCTGTTAAAAGCGTAATTTCAAAATCGAAAAGTGATAAAACACCTAATGACCAAACCACCCCAATACTCACAACCAACATAGAATACATCATTACCTTAAAGGAGCGGAAAAACAAATATAAAATAAGTGAAGTTATTAATACAGAAAGTAATAAAAACAACTCTACTTCATCAGCTACTTTAGTGGTTGAATTCGCTCTAATATAAGGAAGACCAGATTTATAGGTCTTAATTCCAGTTTGTTGCTCAAATTCTGCTACTTCTTCATCAATTCTTTCAAAAAGTGCATTTCTGTATTTAGAATCCAGTACCTCTCTATCTAAGGTAATTAGGATAAGCGTTGCATGAGTAGTATCATTGTATAAAAACCCGTTATAAAATGGCTGTTGATGAATAGCTTTTTTAATCTCATCAACTTCTTCCTGAGTGTTAGGCTTTTTTTGGACAATTTGATTAAAATCAAATTTTTTGCTTTCGTAGTTTTTCTTAAGTGTGTAAGCATTGGCTACCGAAAGAGCTTCTGTAACACCGTTTACTTTTATTAATTCCCCATCTTTTTTAAAATCTACCTCTATTTTTTTGATACCTTGAGTTAAATCAAACCAAGCATTAAAATTGTTGAGTTGGTAAATGTTAGAGTTGTCTATTCCTACGACAACCATACTACCATCTTTACCAAAAATTTCTTTAAACTTATCGTATTCTTTATAAGTAGGGTCCGATTTAGGGAGAATTTGAGCCATTTCGTAGCTCATTCGGGCGAACTGGGCTTGATAAGCCATGAACACTGTTGCCAATCCAATTAGGATAAGAAACAATAATCTATTTCGTAATATTATTCTTGAAAAATTAAACCACATATATTATTCCCCGGATACCATTTTCAGCAAATATCACGATTATTAGATAACCAAATGGGGTTTTAAAGATTATTTAACAACTATATCAATTTGAATTAGTGAGTTTCTATTTTTGTTGTTGCCTGTGGTTTTTCTAACTTAACATAAGGCAAATAGTGAATTCTCATAGCGTTGGGCGTATAATTCTTCACTTCACTTTGAATTAACTGATATCTTTCGTAATACCAAAGTGGAATAATAGGCACTTCATTAGCTGCAATTTGATCTGCTTCTAAACACAATTCCATTTTTCTTATTTCATCAGTTGTTTCCATCGCTTCTTTATAAGCTTTATCAAAAGCCGCATTTTTATATCTAGAGTCATTTGGATAAGAGGATTTATCTAAAGATTCACTAACATAACCTCCATACAATATAGATAGAAAATTAAGTGGGTCTGGAAACTCAGCTAACCAAGAAGAAACTACAATACTAGCATTATTAGAACTTTTATATTTAAGCATTTCTGATAATGACATAGAAGTTACCTCAGCATTAATATTTAAATTATTTTTAAGTTGTTTTTGAATTTCAAGAGCAACACGAACAGAAACACTTTCTTTACTAGAAACAATTTCTAACTTAGGAAATGCTTTATTAGAACCATACCCTGCTTCTGCCAATGCTTTTTTAGCTTTATCAACATCAAACTCAATTCCTATAATGGATGAATAATCATAATCTTTTACTGCAGGAGGCACAATTCCATTTACAGCCGGACCATAAGCCTCGCCTTTTAAAACTCTATCAACTATTTTATTTTTATCTATGGCTAAAGCAAAAGCTCTTCTCAATTTCACATTATCAAACGGAGCAACTGCTGTATTAAAATTCAAATAAGTAATGGCTAATTCTTTATTTCTTGCCAGCACATACTGAGCAGGTTTGTTCTGAAAGGCACTTATATTTTCCTGAACTAAATTATTTATTTCTTCAACAGGAATATTTTCTAAAATATCAATTTTTCCTTCTTTAAATGCCGCTAATCTTTCTCTTCCCTCTATAATATAGTTATATTTAACTCCTGCAACATAAGGCAACTGATTTCCATTATCTTTTAAATGATAATTATTGTTTCTATTTAATGTAATGCTATTTTCTGTATCTAACGATTTATCATAAACAAAAGGTCCTGTACCAACTACAGCATTTACACTAATAGCTTCTTCACAAACAATTGCACTAAAGGGAGTTGCCAACATTTGTAAAAAACTTGAAGACGTTTTGGATAGGGTAAATTGTACAGTATAATCGTCAATTGCTTTAACACCACTAAATTCAGTAGCACTTCCTGAATTTAATTCTTTTACTCCTGCAATTACTTCATTAAATAAACTAAAAGCATAATTATTTTCTTGTTCTGTACATATTCTTTTAAAAGTAAAAACCACATCTTTGGCAGTCATTTCCTTACCTTTTCCTCCATCAAAACAAGCATTATCATGAAAATAAATTCCTTTATTTAAGTGGAAAGTATAAACCAATCCGGCATTATCAACCTCCCAAAATTTTGCTAAAACTGGTTTTAATGACAAATCATTTTCATCAAAACGAAGCAATCCTTCAAAAATTTGACTTTGTACCTGAAACGAATTTACATCTATAATCTCTATGGGATCTAATGTTTGATAAGCTTCTGAAACAGCAAAGTCAACTATATTTGCAGTATTACTCTCTGATTTGTCTTTTACCTCTTTATCGTCTTTTTTAGTTTTGTTGTCATCTCCGCACGAAAACAGAATGAATGACGCTAAAGCTATGTATAATAATCTTGTTGGTTTCATAATAATTTTTTTGAGGCTTCAAATATACAAAATAGCTAAAACATATTTGAAATTAAATAGATAAATCGTCAAAACATATCTATTAATGTATCCATTCAACAAATTAATCTAAAATCAACTACCATTAAAGAAAAAGTTAAGTACCTTTGTGTTCGAACACACATTTTAATTTTATGTTAAAAACACATCACTTTCATATCCCTGTTATGGGAATTGGCTACACGATAGACACTCCTGTAAAAGTAGCACATTTTGGCATTTCATCTGTTATTTCTTTAGGAGATGATGGGCTTATTGAAAGAATGAGAGCTTTTTATTGCAAACAACTTAATCTTCCTTACACAGAAATAGACAATGACACAGAAGATTACCGAGCCAAAAGAATTACCGCTTATTTGAATTTAATAGACCAAATTGTTCAACAGAATTTTAATGCCCT
This sequence comes from Flavobacteriales bacterium BRH_c54, assembly GCA_000961845.1. Taxonomy (GTDB): domain Bacteria; phylum Bacteroidota; class Bacteroidia; order Flavobacteriales_E; family Vicingaceae; genus BRH-c54. Next base: position 41,714 of record LADZ01000039.1, on the reverse strand, counting down.
TAAGAAAGAATCTTTTACACCTGAAAGCAACCTTACCAAATACTTTGAGATGCTTCCTGAATCTTCTCCTCTGAGAAAAGATTACTTAGAAATGCTTAAAGAAACTGACGGTTCAAAAAAAGCAACGTTACAAAAAGAACTAAAAAACAACATGGAAGCAGGTTCAATTGATGTGAACATTATGACCAAGTTGGATAAAGATAATTACACCAAAAAAGGCGAAAAAATGCCTATCGAATATAATGATGCTCATGCTGCCGTTAGAGGTTTTGCTCATAGTACATTAAATTCCGGATTGGTACTTTCCGCAGGATTAAGTCCTAGACTGTACTCCTACTTATCAAAATTCGATTGCTTTTTTCCTGATGAAAATGGCAACTTAGATAAAAAAATTATTCTTAAAGTAAGTGATTACCGTTCTTCTTTAATTCAAGGTAAGTTTTTAGCCAAAAAAGGATTATGGGTTTCTGAATACAGAGTAGAATCAGGCTTAAATTGTGGTGGACACGCTTTTGCTACTAATGGGTTTTTAATGGGACCTATTTTAGATGAATTTAAGAACAATAGAGACGCGTTAATTAAAGAAGTTCATACAATATTGAACGATAGTCTAACACAACAAAAACGGCCAATAGCAAAACAGCCTCTTAAGCTATTAGTTACTGCTCAGGGCGGTGTTGGAACAGCTAAAGAACATAACTTCTTACTTACAAAATACAACTTAGACAGCATTGGTTGGGGAACCCCATTTTTATTAGTTCCTGAAGCTGTTAATGTTGATAAAGATACTTTCGAGAAATTATCAACTGCAACAGAAGATGATCTTTATTTAAGTAACATTTCGCCTATAGGAGTACCTTTTAATTCGTTAAGAGGAAATACTAAAGATGTTGAAAAAGACGAAAAAATTGCTGCAGGAAAGCCTGGTAGTACATGCCCTAGTCAATATTTAAAATTATACAACACCGAATTTACAGACAGGCCCATTTGTGTTGCTTCAAGACAATATCAAAAACTTAAAATTGAAGAGCTAAACAAAAAAAACCTACCTAATGATCAACATCAAAAAGAGTTTGAAAAAATAACTGTTAAATCTTGTATTTGTGCAGGGTTAGTTATGACTCCTTATATTGAACACGATATGCTTAAATCTTCTGATGGAAAAGGCATTTCCGTTTGTCCGGGACCAAATATGGCGTATTTCTCTAAAAAATCTACTATAGCAGAAATGGTAAGCCATATTTATGGTAGAATTAACTTATTAAACGATACTTATCGTCCAAATCTTTTTGTAAAAGAATTGAGCATGTATGTTGATTATTTGAAAAGAGAAATCAATGAATCCATAGATGCCATCAACGAAAAGAAACAAAAATACTTTGAAGAATTTAAAGATAACCTTATTTCCGGTATTGAATACTACAAAGAAATAATAGATGATATGAAAGAAGAATCTGACATCTACAAAGCTAAAATGGTTGAAGAACTAGAAAAGTATTACTACAAAATTAACGACATTAGTCTTCCTGTTTATCAAGAAGTAACTGTTAAATAAAGGGGAAGGAATTTTTAAACTTTTTACGTAATAAAAAAACATCGCTGAATCAGCGATGTTTTTTTATACCTATATTTAAGAACAATTAGTGCTTAAATACTTTTTGAACATAATTAATAGTTGCATTTTCTACCTTTAAAAAGTAAATCCCTTTAGATTCATTCTCTAAATTCAACATCAACTTTGTTCCTGAAAATTTACCTTGAGCAACGGTTTTTCCATCAATACTCATTAAGGTATAATCTATTGATGAAACAGTAGATGAGAAATCAACAGTTATAATTCCATTAGTTGGATTTGGATAAACAGTAACATCTGTTTTACTTAACTCATCAATTCCAACCACAGTAACATTCTCACAAGCTGATGTGTCAACACAGTTTCCTACAGTGATTTCTACTGCATAGTTTCCGGTAACTGTTGCTGTAAAACTTTGAGAGGTTTCTCCATTAATTACTGCATTTCCATTATCACAATCTAACCATTGATAAGTAGCTCCTGTTTCATTAGCTGTAACAGTATTACCACTCACCGTGGTAGTATTATCTATTGCTGGACTCACAGTTAAGTTAATCGTTACTGTTGAATCACATCCATTTGGACCAACATTAGTAAACACTTCCGTACCAGAAGGGTTAGAAGCATTATATGTTGTTCCATTTACAACAACACTATCATTATTACATATAGTACTAGTAATACTACCTGTTAATGGAGCTAATACTTCAACATTAAAAGAACAACTGTCTTTATTTCCTGAAGCATCAGTTATAATATACTTAACTGTAGTAATACCTTGATTAAAGGTAGATCCAGAAGCATCATTAGCACCACTTCCTATAGTGGCACCAGTTAAAGTATAAGCTACCGTTTCTCCGCTACAATTATCAGCAGCAACAGGTGCAATATTATTAACAACAGGCACACAAGAAGTTACATTACTTGGACATGAAATTGTAGGAATTTCAGTATCATTTACAGTAACTGTAAATGAGCATGTATCCATTTGTGTTCCATTAGATACTTCAAAAGTATTTGTTGTAACACCTACCGGAAAAGTAGAACCACTACTTAATCCGGACAATTGAGTAACAGTTAATGTAGACGGGTTAGTATAAGTAAATACTACCATTCCATGACCTGTATTTGCACCACTAGTATTATTCTGATTTGTACCTGAATTAAATGAAGCACCCCCGCCACCAACACCAGCTCCTGCACTGTTAGAGCCTCCTCCTCCACCGGAGTAGCCTCCTCCTCCACCACCAACTTGGTTTCCTGAACCATTTCCTCCGCCACCAAAACCACCTATACCAAAACCAACATTTGCACCAGCACCACCATTAATAAAAGCCTGACCTCCAGAACCAGTAGTCCATCCATCAGCACCATTAGTAAGCAATCCTCCTCCTGCTCCAGCAGCAAAAGAAGCTCCTATATTTCCACCATTTCCAGCTGTACCACCAACACCTCCTCCACCGGCTCCTATTCCTCCGGTAGTTCCAACTTGCCCATGCTTATCTGGAGAATCTATACCTCCTGAAGCTCCACCGCCACCTCCAGCAATAATAAATGGGTTATTTGATAAATCAGTAACGAATGACCCTCCGCCACCTCCATTTCCGGCATTATTGTTTTCTCCAACTAATACTTTAAATACATCACCAGGATTTACAGCAAAATCTCCAATCATAATTGCACCTAATCCAGGAACAATAGAAGAAGAAGTAGTATATCCACCTTCTGCTCCCCTTACTTCTATATTTAGGTTAGTTATTCCCGCAGGAACCGTCCAGTTTACAATAGCTCCAGTATAAAACAATGTATCTCTAACAGTAGCACAAAAATCATTACCAATTGGTGCTGCATAATTTACAACAGCAGAACAAAGTCCCGAATCATTATTTACAACCATATCGCTTGGACAAGTTATCGTTGGACATTGAGCTTTAACGTTAATCCCCATAAGTAATGTTGATACTATGAGCATTGATTTTAGTATAGTTTTTTTCATCTGTTCTTAAAATTTTGAAATTAATATTGAATAATTTTGAAAAGAATCTCCATTTTGAAATGGAATTAACATAGTAGCATCATATATTTCTATTGATTGCCCCGCTTCAATTTTATTTGATTTTTCTGCAACAACAATTTCAGTATCGTTTGTTAATGTCCAATTAAAATTAATGACAGTATTTGTTGTATTTTCAAACTTTACTTTAAGAAACGTCCTTCCATTTTCTTCAATTAATGAATAATAAACTTTCACGCCATTTTCTTCTTTCACTTCTTCCCAAACCTCACTTAAATTCATACTCATTGTTGTTCTTATTGTGTTACTCGCTATTGTTTTTCCATGAAAGAAAACAACCGAGAATATTGAAACACCTAACAATATTCCCGTTTTTACCATTTTGTTTTTCATTTGATTTGATTTAAATTATTACGCCCCGAAAATAAAATAATTTTGATTTAAAACAAAAAAAAGTCATTCTTTTGAATAAAAGAATGACTTTTTTTAATGTTGAATTGTGATGTTTTGTTATTTCACTATCATCTTATAGGTTGTAACACTTTCGTTTTGTTGAATATTAACAAAATAAACTCCTTTAGGATGACTATTTAATGATAAAACATGAGTTCCTCCATTTAATACATTTGTCAAAACAATCTCCCCTAACATGTTATAAATAGTAATATTTACTTGTTCAGAAGTAACTACATTAAACACTCCATCATTTGGGTTTGGATAAATAGTAACACTTGCTTTACTTAACTCATCAATTCCAACAACAGTAATATTCTCACAGGCTGATGTATCAACACAGTTTCCAACAGTGATTTCTACTGCATAGTTTCCGGTAACTGTTGCTGTAAAACTTTGAGAGGTTTCTCCATTAATTACTGCATTTCCATTATCACAATCTAACCATTGGTAAGTAGCTCCTGTTTCATTAGCTGTAATAGTATTACCACTCACTGTTGTAGTAATATCTATTGCCGGTAAAACAGTTAAGTTAATCGTTACTGTTGAATCACATCCATTTGCTCCACCATTTACAAATACTTCTGTTCCTGATGGGTTGTTAGCATTATAAACTGTACCATTAACTACAATACTGTCATTATTACAAATAGTATTGGTAACAGAACCAGTTGAAGCAGGCAACACATTTATGGTTACATTTCCACAACTTCCAGGAACTACACAATTTCCTTCTCCTCTAACATAATAAGTAGTATTTGGTCCGGCAGGTGTTACCACATAAGTACTATTTGCTGTTGAATCTACAATAGTTCCTCCACAAGAACCAGTATAGATATACCATTTACTAGCATCATTTAAATTACCCGTAATCGTTAATGTTGTAGTTAATCCATCACAAACAGTAGTTGGACTACTAGTTACAGTCGGAACATCCGGGTTATTACATGGTGGTGCGCATACATTAGCAACCCCAGGACTAGCTAAAACAGGAAACCCATTAATAGTAATATTAGCACTAGTAGTACATGCAGACCAATTTGATCCTATGTTGTTATCAGTATTTACATCACATAAAATTAAAGAAGCTCCTCCTCCATCTGGTTGACCGGCTGCAAAACCTGATGGCCATGGGGCAACATCATCATAAAAAACTGAATCAATAACTGTCCCTGCAGGATTTTTAATCACTATACTTTCACCACCATTACTAAGTCCACTTGTAAAAACACCGTCTGCACTAAATCCATAAGTATTATAAAACCCACTGCTATCAACCGTTATCACATAATATGCACCTGCAGCTAAACTTACATTTGGAAATGTGTAAATTCCACCCGTACAAGTAAAATTAAGTAAGTTAACCGCATTAGCTCCATTGTTATATATTTCAATAAACTCACTTGTATCAGTTCCTGATTCAGGTGGATTATACATAATTTCTGTAATTACTAAATCAGCAGGCGTATTAAGCATCAATGTGTCAGAACTACTGCAGTTAACTCTCCAACCAAAAAGCGTATCTTTTAATGTAACTGTATAAGGCTGTACAAGAGTGTAATTATTGTTAGTGTTAATAGCATTAACTTCCGGACTTCCATCACCAAAATCATAAGTATAAGATAATTGAGTAGAAGCAATAAATGCAGCCTGATTGTACATTCTATCTTGTAATATCGGAGATGAGTTATCAGTAAATGTTACATTTGTAGGAGCTGTATTGAAATATAATGGGGTAGCTGAAAAATCTGAAGTTAAATCATAAGAAACATGAGGTAATATTAAGGGATCTGCATCAAAAGGAACACCTCCAACGTTTATATTGTATGAACGAATCCATGTTCCGGCTAAATCCACGCCTGCTAGCCACTCTTGCCCCCCATCAGCAGCAGTCCATGAGTTACAAACCATTCCCATTCCATTTGCTGAGTAATTACCAACCACAATAACATAAGGTTGATTCACTGTAACTGGAGTTGAAAACGAAATGTTTTTTTCTAGCACCGATAATGCTCCACCTCCAAAAGTAGTATCAACTGTAATTGTTCCACTTGCCAATGCCATTCCGGTAGGCATTGAATCAGTTCCTGCTAGATATAATTGAACAGTAGCATTTAATGTTGTACCACCATTAGCATCTAATTTATAAGCATAAAATGTCGCTCCATGAACAGTAATAGCTTGGGGAGCATTGTAATACTGAGATAATGCTTGAGCAGAAGTAGCATTGTTAATACTTATAGACTGTAAGCCTGTTGCTTTTGCAATTGTATAGTCAAGCGTGTCATTACTACATGTAGTAAGCCCTTTATTAATTACATTGTTTTGTTTACTAATTGTTCCAAAAGAAATTGTTCTATTATCTTGTTGTAGTTGTGCTTGGGTACTTATAAACATACCTACACAAAATAAAGAAAGTATTAGTTTTTTCATAGTATTATCATTTTTAAGTTTTTGCATAGTTAATCATAAAATTTCATCTAATCAAATTAAAATTGCTAAGTAATAATTAAGGTTAAGTTAAATTACCACATTTACAATTTTCTTCGGCACTACAATTACTTTTTTAGGAGCTTTACCTTCCAAGTATTTTTGAGATTGTTCGTTTGCCAATACTTCTTTCTCAATGTCTTCTTTACTCATATCGGCAGGAAGTTCTAACATAAAACGCATTTTTCCATTAAAAGAAACCGGGTATTTATGATTGCTTTCTACCAAATAAGCATCATTATGCTTAGGAAAAACAGCATAGGTAATGCTTTCGGTATTACCCAATTTTGCCCACAATTCTTCTGCAATGTGCGGAGCATAAGGTGCTAAAATAATCAATAGTGGTTCTAAAATCTCACGTTTGTTACATTTTAAAGCAGTCAGTTCGTTTACACATATCATAAAAGCAGAAACTGGCGTATTAAACGAAAAACGTTCAATGTCTTCTTTTACTTTTTTAATGGTTTTATGTAAACTCTTCAATTCCTCATTGCTTGGAATTTCGTCCGAAACATTAAACCCATTATCATCATGATACAAACGCCATAGTTTTTTTAAGAAACCATGCACTCCCGTAATGCCTTGCGTATCCCAAGGTTTGTGTTGCTCCAATGGTCCTAAAAACATTTCGTAACAACGCAAGGTATCTGCTCCAAACTTTTCTACTAACTCATCAGGTGTCTGTACGTTGTATTTGGATTTGGACATTTTGTCTATTTCTCTACCAACAATAAAATCTCCGTTTTCTTCTTTTATGAATTCAGCATTTTTAAACTCTGCTCTCCAATTTCTAAATTTATCTAAATCTAATTTATCTCCGTCTAAATAGTTAATATCTACATTAATAAGTGATGAAGAATAATTAAGTTGGAATTCTTCTTCCCCAAATTTTGTAAAATAATCTACTACTCCCTCTTCCTCTTTGTTTCTAATAAACTCATAAATTTCTTTTGCTCTAGGAGTTAGTTCATTAACCTTAAACTTTTTATCAATCTCTTTCAGTTCACTTGAAAAATTAGCAGAAACATATATTATATAATCTTCTTGTCGTCTATTTGTAGTATCTGGAATTACTTTATAAACCAAAGCACTATTCCCCTGAATCATTCCTTGGTTAATCATTTTTTGAAAAGGTTCATCAAAAGGGACGTAACCTAAATCATGTAAAAACTTCGTCCAAAAACGAGCATACAATAAATGTCCGGTAGCATGTTCTGCTCCACCAATGTATAAATCTACATTTTGCCAGTAATCTACTTTTTCTTTAGCAACAAACTCATTATCGTTGGTTGGATCCATATAACGTAAAAAGTACCAACTACTTCCTGCCCAGCCCGGCATGGTGTTATACTCCATTCGCTCTCCCGGGCAAGTTACATTCCAATCTTCTTTTTTTGCACGAGCCAACGGTGGTTGCCCATCTTCGGTAGGCAAATACTTATCTACCTCCGGCAATACAACTGGCAAATCCTTATCATCAATTAAATAAGGCACTTCATTTTTATAATACACAGGAAATGGTTCTCCCCAATAACGCTGACGAGAAAATACTGCATCTCTTAATCTGTATTGAGTTTTGCCTTTACCTAAACCTCTTTTTTCAATTTCGGCAATGGCTTTTTTTATCGCTTCTTTAGCAGGTAAATCATTTAAAAAATCAGAATGGGCAATAACTGCATCTTTCTCTGCATAAGCCCCTTCTGAGATATCTTTATCTTTAAAAATATTTTTAATTTCAATACCAAAATGAGTAGCAAAATCCCAATCACGTTGATCGCCACAAGGTACAGCCATAACTGCTCCGGTTCCATAGCTTGCCAATACGTAATCGCCTATCCAAATTTGCACCTTATCTCCAGTAAAAGGATGAATAGCAAAAGCTCCCGTAAATGCACCCGTAATATTTTTAATATCTGATTGTCGGTCTCTTTCCGATTTTAATGACGCTGCTTTTTGGTAGGCTTCCACCTCAGCTTTTTGCTCAACAGTAGTAATTTTATTTACCAACGGATGTTCCGGTGCTAATACCATAAACGACACGCCAAAAATAGTATCTGGTCTTGTCGTAAAAACCTCAATTTTAGCTGTTGAATTTTGAACTTGGAACTCAACTGACGCTCCCACACTTTTTCCAATCCAATTTCTTTGTACATCTTTAATCGATTCTGACCAATCCAAGCCTTCTAATCCTGAAAGTAAACGCTCGGCATACGCAGTAATTCGCATACTCCACTGACGCATTAACTTTTGCTCTACCGGATGACCGCCACGCTCAGAAACACCATCTTTAATTTCATCATTGGCTAATACGGTTCCCAAAGCGGGACACCAGTTTACCCAAGTATCCGATAAAAAAGTAATACGGTAATTCATTAGCATTTTTTGTTGTTCTTCTTCTCCCCAACTCTTCCATTCATCTGCCGAAAAATTAGCTACATCAGCACAAACAGCATTAACGTTTGTATTGCCTTCAGCAGCAAATTTTTCAATTAACGTATCTATTTTTTCTGCTTTGTCGGTAATGTTATTGTACCACGAATTAAATAATTGCTTAAAAATCCATTGTGTCCATTTATAATAATTCGGATCCGAAGTTCTAACTTCTCTGTCCCAATCAAACGAAAAGCCTATTTTATCTAATTGATTTCTGTAGCCTGGAATAACATTTCCTTGTTTGTCCACACCACCTTCAATATTTACTTTAGTAGTAACAGCAGGATGCTGACCGGTTTGTATAGCATATTGTTCAGCGGGTAATCCAAAAGAATCGTACCCCATTGGGTGCAATACATTATAACCTTGCAAACGTTTATAACGAGCAAAAATATCAGAAGCAATGTAACCCAGTGGATGACCAACATGCAACCCTGCTCCCGAAGGGTAAGGAAACATGTCTAACACATAGTATTTTGGTTTTACACTGTTATCTTTTGCCGCATAAGTTTTGTTTTCTTCCCAATACTTTTGCCATTTCTTTTCAATCTCGTTAAATTGATATTGCATCGTTAATAAGTCTTTAAATGAGGTGCGAAATTAACAAATAATAGCTGTATTTTTGTTGGTGAATTTGGAAAAGTAAGTGTTGGAGAAACGTTTACCTTTGTATTTTACTAATTATTAAAATGGACAATTAATCATGTCAGCTAATCATCAATCTCATACCAAAAGAAGATTAATTTCTTCCTACTTTACCACTATCATCAGTATTTCGTTAGTGCTTTTTATGTTGGGAATATTAGGATTAATCTTGTTAAACACACAACAAATTTCTAATCATGTAAAAGAAAATATTGGTTTTTCTATTATCCTTAAAGGTGAAATTAAAGATGTAGACATTAACCAAATTAAGAAAACCTTAGATGCTGAAACCTATGTAAAAGCAACACACTTTATCCATCCTGATTCTGCTGCTGCTGACCTAAAAAGAGACTTAGGCGAGGATTTTATCAGCTTTTTAGGTTATAATCCGCTGTTGCCTTCTATAGATGTAAAACTAAATGCCGATTACGCCAATACTGATAGCTTAAGCATTATTGAAGCCGACTTATTAAACAATCCTAATATTAAAGAAGTAATTTACCAAAAAGATTTGGTGAGTTTAGTCAACCAAAACGTAAAGAAAATTAGTTTTTACATGTTGGCTTTTAGCGGATTACTACTTTTTATAGCTACTGCTTTAATTAACAACACCATCAGATTATCTATTTACTCCAAACGATTTTTAATAAAAACCATGCAACTGGTAGGCGCTCGCCATTCTTTTATTAGGCGACCATTTGTATTGCAAGGAATTGGCAACGGTATTGTCAGTGCATTTATCGCTATAAGTTTAATTATTGTAGTATTATATTATTTCCAACAACAATACCCCGAGTTAATCGATTTCAGAAATTTTGAGCTTTATGGAGCACTTTTCTTAATTATGATAATATTAGGAATTTTAATTTCATGGATTTCTACCAACTTGGCAGTGCGCAAATACCTGAGAATACAAACCGGAGATTTGTATTAATTCTTCTTATTTTTCTGAGTAAAAAACAAGATAGCTCCAATAATGGGCAACAATATTATTACCCACAACCAATTTCGTTTAGCTTTAGGGTTATTAAAATGGGTTCTGTTTACTTCAGAAAAAGCCCATCCTGAAAGAAAGAAGCCTAAAAGCAATAATATTAATATTAGTCTAGCCATGAGTTAACTTAAAATAATAATGCAAAGTTAATTAATAAAATATCTAAAATTCTACTTTTAATTTACTGTGATATGCTTATTTTTATGCCCCATAAAAAGATAGCCTTATGAACAAAATATTAGTAGCCAATAGAGGAGAAATTGCATTAAGAATAATGCGTACTTGCAGAGAAATGAACATTAAAACTGTTGCTATTTTTTCTGAAGCTGATAGAGATGCTCCATTTGTAAAATATGCTGATGAAGCAGTTTGTGTTGGACCTCCTCCTTCTAATCAATCTTATTTAAAGGTAGATAAAATCATTGAAATCTGTAAGGAATTAAATGTTGACGGACTACATCCAGGCTATGGATTTTTATCTGAAAATGCCGAAGCTACCAGAAAAATTACTGAAGCAGGCATTACGTTTATCGGCCCTTCACCCGAAGCAATGGAATTAATGGGAAGTAAACTAGCAGCAAAAGCTGCTGTAAAAAAATACAACATTCCTATGGTTCCGGGAACAGACGAAGCCATTGACAACATTAACGAAGCAAAAAAAATAGCACTAGAAATAGGTTTCCCTATCTTAATAAAAGCTTCTGCCGGTGGTGGTGGTAAAGGAATGCGTGTGGTCGAAAATGCGAAAGAATTTGAAGAACAAATGAATCGTGCAGTTAGTGAAGCGGTTTCTTCTTTTGGAGATGGAGCTGTTTTTATTGAAAAATATGTAGGCTCTCCTCGTCATATAGAAATACAAGTTATGGCTGATAGTCATGGAAACATTGTTTATTTATTTGAAAGAGAATGTTCTATACAACGAAGACACCAAAAAGTAATTGAAGAAGCTCCTTCATCTGTACTTACTCCTGAAATTAGAAAAGCCATGGGCGAAAGTGCGGTAGATGTGGCAAGAGCTTGTAACTATGTTGGTGCCGGAACGGTAGAGTTTCTATTGGAAAACAACAAAGATTTTTACTTTTTGGAAATGAATACCCGTTTACAAGTAGAACATCCTGTAACGGAAATGATTACCGGAAAAGACTTGGTAAAAGAACAAATAAATGTAGCAAGAGGCGAAAAGTTAAGTTTTACGCAAGAGGAACTAACCATTAATGGGCATTCTATTGAAGTTAGGGTTTATGCCGAAGATCCTATGAACAACTTTTTGCCTGATATAGGAAGGCTAAATACCTATCAACGTCCGGAAGGAATGGGCATTAGAGTAGATGATGGTTTTGAAGAAGGCATGCAAATTCCAATTTATTACGACCCAATGATTTCTAAATTAATTACACACGGAAAAGACAGAGAAGAAGCGATAAACAGAATGATACGAGCTATTGACGACTATATTATTAGTGGGGTAGAAACTACTTTACCTTTCTGTAAATTTGCCTTACAACACGATGCTTTTAGAAGCGGAAACTTTGATACACACTTTGTAGGAACTCACTTTACCCCCGAAAAACTATTAAACTCTTTTCCAGAGTTAGAAGAAGTTGCTGCTTTGTTTGCTGTAAAAGTATATGAAGAGAACGAACAAAAACTCAGCGTTGGTGCCAATAAAAATGTTGTTTCTAAATGGAAGTTAAGAAGAAATTAGTTCAACAAAACAGTAATTGTTAGTAACAAAGAAGTTCCCTCAATAATAAAGGAATAAAAAAGTTCGGGTTGTTGTTTCTTAGAAAGAAGCAGTAACACCATTACTAACAATATGGTAATGATTTCGGTTATCCATAAACTCATCGTTATGTTTTGAAACACCAAAAACTCATAACTTGCTGTAACAATAAAGCCCAATAACAGTAATATTCCTAATATAATAATTTTCTTTACGCCAACAACTAAAGGAAATGTTTTTATGCCTTTTTCCACATCATATTTCATATCTCTAATATCAAAAGGAATAGTAATAGCAACAACAAATAAAAATTGTTTAGTAAGAAACAATATGTGTTGTAAATTTATTTGAATCAAATCTTTACTACTTATTAAAGGCAACAATCCTGTCACTAACGCCCAAACAAATGCTATTACAAAAATTTTAAGAAAAGGAATATCTCTTAAGGCTAGCCACTTATTATTATAAGGAATGAATCTTACCACATAAACTACAGAAAAAAGTCCCATAATTGCCAACACTATTATGGTTTTTATATCTATATAAAACAAAGAAACAACAAGGATTATGGCTGCAATAACAATAGTAAAAATAATAGGTTGTTTGTTTTTATAAACCCACCTCATTCTAAAGCCAATATTGGCTTCATCAATCTCTTTTTGGTTCATTCTTACCAAACGCTGAAAATTATAAATAAAATAAGTAGCACAAAAAACCAACACCAACATAGCGTTGGATGGGGTTATATTAAAATATAAAAACGTTCTGTAGGTGAGTGCTGCAACACAAAGTGAAACAAAAAAATTACTGAATACTATTAGGCGTATAAATGGCATTTTCCATAGGGAGTTTGGAAATAAATATAGTCTTTTTTTTACTAGACTTACTCTAATTGGCAATTAAACTGACAGTAAACCCTACGCCCAACCCTATTAAAGTGGAAACAAGAGCACTTTGAGTTCTTTTTGCCCGAGCAACACGTTCATGCCCTCTTAAATACTCATCTTCTTTAATGTATTGCAAATCTTTAATTTTTCTCTGTTTTACTCGTGTTGGGAAAATTAATGTCCCTAATGTATATACTAAAGGAGTTGCTACAAAAACAAAACTTTGATCGTAATGCATAAAATAACCGGCTCCACCTCCAACAGCAAAACCCAACACGTTAGAAAATTTTGAAGAATAAGTTAAATGTGCATCTCGCTCTCCATAAACAAAGAGTTTCATGTCTTTTTCACTTAAAAAATTCCCTTCTAACGTATCATACTTATATAATATAGTGTCTTTACTATCTTTCGAAAAAGAAAATAAACGATAATTTTCTATGGTCAACTCTTTGTCTTTTTTAGTTTGAAAAGTAAGTTGATATTTATTGTACTCTAAAATCTTTCCTTCCAGTTGTTTACCATTTAAAAACAATAACTCATCTTGAGCAGATGCTGAAATTGCCATAAATAATAGCAAAAGAAAAACGGTTATAACTTTTAAATTGTTCAAATCTTATTCTAAATTTTTTTTATATATTATATTTATATAAAGACAAAAGTAACTATAATTGGTTACTTCACTTCTATTTTTATAAATTGTTTAAAAACTACAATCACACCTGTACGAATAACGAACTCGTGTATTTGATAGTTGGTTTTTTAATTCTTTAGCCGCTTTTTTACTTATTTTTACCGAACGAATATTGAGCACCTTTAAAGTTGACTTCAATTCTAAAAACTCAGGAGGGAAATAAGTAATCTCACTTCCCCACAAAAAAAGCGTATGTAATTTTTTTAATTCTTTGATGCTCGATGGAAGTGTAGTTGCTTTTATAAAAGTAGCATATAACCATTTCAAATTTTTCAATTCTCCTATTTCTGATGGAATAACTGTTATTGGGTTATTAGAAATGATTAATTCCTGCAAATTAGTTAACTTAAAAATTGCTTTTGGCAACTCGCTCAAATTACAATTATTTAAATCTAACGATTGCAAATAAATATAAGTCTCTATTTTTTCTAAAAAAAGTGCTACTTCTTCTTCTTTTAATTTTAGTTTTAGCACCTTTTCGGGAGTTGTTTCCTGTGCTTTTTCCCAAGAAAATTTAGTGGATTTTTTAAGTGCTTTCTCGTCTAGCAGCTGAGCATAGGAATTGTGAAAAACTACAATAAAGCTCATTATAAAAAATAGCTTAACTAAAAATTTGTATGGTTTTGGTTTTGTCAATATTCAATTGGTTTTTAAGTTCGTTAAGATTTTCAAAAGGTTGTTCATCACGAATTCTTTCGTAAAATTTTACCTGAATTTTTTGCCCGTAAATTTCCTCATCAAAATCAAAAATATTTACCTCTATGGTTTCATTAATTCCTTTCAGTGTTGGCCTAATGCCAATATTAAGCATCCCTTCATATTCTTTTTCATTTACAATTACCTTTACCGCATACACCCCATTTTTCGGAATAAGTTTATACGTTTCATCAGGTTTTATGTTGGCCGTAGGAAAACCTATTTCTCTGCCAATTTTATCACCTTTTACTACAGTTCCACTAACAAAATAAGGATACCCTAAAAATTTTGTTGCAGCATGAATTTCTCCGGCAAGTAAAGAAGTTCTAATTTTTGTAGAACTTACATTTATTTGTTGAATATCTTGAGCAGGAATTTCTTCAACAGAAAAACCATACACCTCTCCAAATTCAACCAAATCTTCAAAGGAACCTTCTCGATTTCTACCAAAATGGTGATCGTAACCAATTACCATTTTTTTTACATTTAAACGATTTACTAAAATATCTCTAACAAATTCTAAAGCCGTTAGTCTAGAAAATGTTTTAGAAAAAGGATGAATAATTAAATGGTCAATACCTGCTTTTTCAAGTAACTCTTTACGTTCTTCAATAGTATTTAACAGTTTCAATTCATTATCATCAGGAAAAACAATCATTCTTGGGTGAGGGAAAAAAGTAAGCAACACACTTTCTCCTTCAAGTTCTTCTGCAGCTTTTTTTAGTTGATTGATAATTACTTTGTGCCCCAGATGAACTCCATCAAAAGTACCAATGGTAACTACAACGTTTTTTGTTGACTTAAATTCCTGAATATTAGTGTAAACTTTCACTTATAAAAATCGTCCTATAATGATGAATATAATTAGGTTGGCAAATATCACTAAAAATCACAATTTTTTCGACAAAAAAAGGAGAATAATTATTGCCATTATCAATAATTTATAATTAGTTTTGCAGCCACAAATTTTAAGACTAATTTTTTCATAAATAAAACATAAAACATGTCAACAATCGTAGGTAAAATTTCACAAATTGTGGGTCCGGTAATTGATGTTAGTTTTGCTGATGCAGAAAAGCTTCCTAACATTATGGATGCTTTAGTAATCACAAAAAGTAACGGACAAAAAGTAATCTTAGAGTGTCAACAACATATCGGAGAAGATGCTATTAGAGCAATCTCTATGGATGCAACTGACGGACTAAGCAGAGGAATGGAAGTAACTTCATTAAACTCTCCTATTTTAATGCCTAAAGGCGAACAAATTAGAGGAAGATTATTTAATGTTGTTGGTGATGCTATTGATGGTATTGGTGATGTTCCTAAAGCAGATGGAAATCCAATTCACAGAAAACCACCTAAATTTGAGGAATTATCTACATCAACCGAAGTATTATTGACAGGTATTAAAGTAATTGACTTAATTGAGCCTTACTCTAAAGGTGGTAAAATTGGTTTATTCGGTGGTGCCGGTGTTGGTAAAACAGTTCTTATTATGGAATTGATTAATAACATTGCTAAAGGTCACTCAGGGCTTTCTGTATTTGCAGGTGTTGGTGAAAGAACAAGAGAAGGAAACGACCTTTTAAGAGAGATGATTGAATCTGGTGTTATCAAATATGGTGACGAATTTAAACACTCTATGGAAGAAGGTGGATGGGATTTAAGCAAAGTAAACAAAGAAGGTTTAGCTGAATCTATGGCGACATTAGTTTTTGGACAAATGAATGAGCCACCGGGAGCAAGAGCAAGAGTTGCACTTTCAGGATTAACATTAGCTGAGTATTTTAGAGATGGGGAAGGCGATGGAAAAGGAAAAGATATCTTATTCTTTATCGATAACATCTTTAGATTTACACAAGCAGGTTCTGAAGTATCTGCACTTTTAGGTCGTATGCCTTCTGCGGTAGGTTACCAGCCAACATTAGCTTCTGAAATGGGTGCGATGCAAGAACGTATTACTTCTACAAAATCAGGTTCTATTACATCTGTACAAGCGGTTTATGTTCCTGCGGATGATTTAACTGACCCTGCTCCTGCAACTACCTTCTCTCACTTAGATGCTACTACAGTACTTTCAAGAAAAATTGCTGAGCTAGGAATTTATCCTGCGGTAGATCCATTGGATTCTACTTCTAGAATTTTAACTCCGGATATCGTTGGAAAAGCTCACTATGATTGTGCTCAAAGAGTAAAAGAAACATTACAGAGATATAAAGAACTTCAAGATATTATCGCCATCCTTGGTATGGACGAACTTTCTGAAGAAGATAAATTAATTGTACACAGAGCAAGAAGAGTTCAACGTTTCTTATCTCAACCTTTCCATGTTGCTGAGCAATTTACAGGTTTAAAAGGAGTATTAGTTTCTTTAGAAGATACTATTAAAGGATTTAACATGATTATGGATGGAGAAGTAGATGAATATCCTGAAGCAGCTTTCAACCTTGTTGGTTCTATTGAAGAAGCCGTTGAAAAAGGTAAGAAAATGTTAGCTGAAGTATAATTAACTTTAAACTTAATAAACTATGCATTTAGAAATCATTACACCAGAAAAAAGTATCTTTAAAGGAGAAATAGACTCTGCTATTTTCCCTGGA
Source organism: Flavobacteriales bacterium BRH_c54 (assembly GCA_000961845.1). Taxonomy (GTDB): domain Bacteria; phylum Bacteroidota; class Bacteroidia; order Flavobacteriales_E; family Vicingaceae; genus BRH-c54. The sequence goes on along the minus strand of LADZ01000039.1, from coordinate 24,515 downwards.
ACTGAAGGTTCTTTTGGTGTGCTTCCTAATCACAGTCCTATTATCTCTACCTTAAAAAAAGGCGATATTAGTGTGATTGACGAAAATAAAAAATCGAATTTATTTGCGATTAATGGTGGAGTTGTTGAAGTTAGCAACAATAAAATTATTGTATTGGCAGAGTAATTTAAACAGAAACCCTCATAAATAGAAAAATCTCCTAAGAACTTAGGAGATTTTTTTTTGCACTAACTAAACAAGAAGTTTATTACTAGGTGGGATTTACTGTTTTCTTATTCAGTAACACAAAAGTATTCTTACCCCTAAAAAAAGGGTGTTAATTTCGAGTTAACAAAAGTTAAAAAGTGTTAAACATCAATTAAATAGAGAGTTTAAGAAGTACCTTTGTTGTATATGAAGAGAAAGTACATTTATACATTAATCGGACTAATTACTTTTGCCTTGGTAGGACTTGTTGCTATCCAAATTTATTGGATAAACAATGCCATTACGCTAAGAGAAGAAGGTTTTAGAAACGATGTTACTAATGCCTTAATTACTGTTGCTCATAAAACCGAAAAAATTGAAACGTTCAACAGATTAAAATCTCATAAAAAAAGTCAGGAATTACTTAAGTTAAGAGCTAAAAACATAAGAAAATCTTTTAATGCTAATCAGAATTTAAATTACGATACTTCTACCACCTTTGAAGAAAATGGTATAAAGTATAAAATTAGCGAACGACAAAGACAAGAATCTGACAAATTACTTTATCAAAAATCTATTGAATCTTTTTCCGATAAAGGAAAATTTGGTTTTCAATTTAGTTTTGGTAGTAGCAATGTTCCACAAGAGACCGAAGGTATTAAAGATGATTTTCCAAAATTTAACGACTCTATTTTTAACTACAAAGAATATGAAAAATCGATGTTGATAGATGATATTCTTGAAAACCTTTATGAATTAAACAGACACAGAAACATAAAGGAAAGAGTTGCCGGAATTGATTTAGATTCGCTTATAAAAAACGAACTGGAAAATAGAGGAATTAGTACCAAGTTTAAATACGGAATTTTTGATTATAATGGCAACGATGTAATTAATCACGATTCTTTAATTTATACTGAAGATATTAGGATGTCCGGCTATTGGACCCAACTTTTTCCTAATGATATCTTTAGTACTCCTCACTTTTTAAGCATTTATTTTCCCAACAAAACAGGTTTTATCCTAAAATCTATGTGGATGTTACTACTCAGCTCTATCATATTATTATTAATTATTATTTGGGCATTTACTTTTACCATTCAAACCATTTTTAAACAAAAGAAACTCTCCGAAGTAAAAAATGATTTTATCAATAACATGACGCATGAATTGAAGACTCCTATTTCTACTATATCATTAGCTTGCGAAGCTCTTAATGATGTCGATATTTGCAGTGATGGTAAAATAAAATCTAATTATGTAAACATTATTAATCAAGAAAATCAACGACTAGGTTTGTTGGTAGAAAGAGTTTTAAAAAGTGCCACTTGGGATAAAACCGATTTAAAACTGAACAGAGAAAGCTTTAACCTGCACGATGTAATTAAAAATGTTGCTGACAATATTAACATTCAAATTACATCTAAAAATGGTGTTATTTACCAAAAACTAAATGCAGAAAACCCTATATTAAAAGCAGACAAAGTACATATTACCAACCTTATATACAACTTATTGGATAACGCCAATAAATATTCGCCTAAAACCCCGGAAATTACAATAGAAACTAAAAATTTGAGAGAAGGAATTTTACTTTGTGTAAGTGATAAAGGAAGCGGAATTAAAAAAGAAAACCTGAGTAAGATTTTTGAAAAATTTTACAGAGTTCCTACAGGTGATGTACATAATGTGAAAGGTTTTGGATTAGGACTAAACTATGTGAAAGCCATTGTAGATAAGCACCAAGGAGAAATAAAAGCAACAAGCGAATACGGGAAAGGCACTAAATTTCAAATTTACCTTCCTTTTGATATGAACCAAAATAATTAAATGATATGTCAGAAAAAATTAAATTATTACTAGCCGAAGATGATGTAAATCTAGGCAACTTATTATCCGATTTTTTAAAAGCCAAAGGTTATGAAGTAACGCTTACCAATAATGGAGAAGAAGCTTTTTCTAACTTTATAAAAGGCAGCTACCAATTGTGCTTGTTAGATGTAATGATGCCCATAAAAGATGGTTTTACAACTGCTAAAGAAATCAGAAAAATAAACCAAAAAGTGCCTATTATTTTCCTTACGGCAAAATCTATGAAAGAAGATACCCTTAAAGGTTTTGAAGTAGGTGCTGATGATTATATTTCCAAACCGTTTAGCATGGAAGAGTTATTAGCCAGAATAAATGCTGTTTTAAGAAGAAGCCAAGAAGATAATGAAGCCCAAAATGAAACTTTTTTCACTATTGGCAATTATACTTTCGACTATCAAAAAAGACACTTAACCTTTAAAGGAGAAACTACCAAACTCACCTCTAAAGAAAGTGATTTATTAAGGTTATTATGTTTGAATGAAAACAAAGTATTAGATAGAACCCATGCACTAAAAGCCATTTGGGAAGACGACAATTATTTTAATGCCCGAAGCATGGATGTTTATATTGCTAAACTAAGAAAACACCTTAACAAGGATGAAAACATAGAAATTATCAATGTACATGGAAAAGGATTTAGATTTGTAGTGCATAAGTAAACTTTGACTAAAAAAACCTAGCTCTTCACTTTTATTATTGCCGTTAACTTATTAACTTTGAGCAAAACTCAAAAAAGAAAAAGACATGTTAAAACCAACTATTGAAAAAGCACTTAACAACCAAATTAAAATTGAAGCAGAATCTTCTCAAGCTTATTTAGCTATGGCTTCATGGGCAGAGACTAAAGGATTAGGTGGGACAGCTCAGTTTTTATACCAACATGCCGAAGAAGAAAGAATGCACATGCTAAAAATAGTTCAGTATGTAAACGAAAGAGGCGGAAAAGCCATTATTCCTGCTTTAGCAAAACCAGAATCTCAGTATAAATCACTAAATCAGTTATTTCAAACATTGTTAGATCATGAAGTAAGTGTTTCTAACGATATTAATGACGTAGTTGAAATTTGTTTAACAGAAAAAGACTACACTACTCACAATTTTATGCAATGGTATGTTGCTGAACAAATTGAAGAAGAAGCATTAGCAAGAACCATCATGGATAAACTTCATTTGATTGGAGAAGACAAAGGTGGATTGTATTTATTTGATAGAGATATTGAAACATTAACTGTACAAGCTTCTAACGCTCCGGTAAAATAAAGTTGTTAACATAGGTAAAAATGTTTTGTTAATAAATGGCTCGACAGAAATTCGTCAAACTGCTTTGTACTTATTACATTTACTCCCAAAATTTTTTAGACGTTTATTAACCATCAAAATGCATAAATTATATTTACTTTTTATATTCATTTTCTTTATTTCTATTTCTGTATTTGGACAAAAGAAGAATAAAGGGACTGCTTCCAGCAAAGCTTCTTCAACTGAAGTCGTTGCAAAAAGAGATGCTTTTTCAGGCAAATCTAAAAAAGGTCCGAATATTGATGTTGACGGTGGAGGCTCAAGAAATAAAGCCAAAAGCTACAAGCATTCTATTTCAAGAAAAAATGTAAAAAGAAAAGACATGAAAAAACAAGCCGAGTTTTCGTCTAAAAAAAGAAGATATAAATCAAGTAGTAAAAAACAAAAAGGAGATCCTACAAGTGGAAAATCTCGTTCGGGAAGAAAATCAGGAAAATAATTACAGCCATTTGTCATAAAACAATCTAGTGAATAAATTTAAACATATTATATATCTACTTTTCATTGCTTTGGCAGTTATTTCTTGTAAATCGGGAGGTGATTCGCTTTTCACAAGCAGCTCTAAAAAAGGACCAAATATTCAGGTTGATAATGGTTCCGGTAATGGCAAATCAAAAAGTAAAAACTATCTTCATTCTACTAGTAGAAAAAAAATTAAAGGGAAAAGAGGTTCTCCATTCTCTTCTTCAAAAGCCAGATATGGTAAAACAGTAAATGTTAAAACCAATAAACAAGATAAAAAAGGCGAAGCTAGTGGTGGAAGAAAATCAGGAAAAGGTCGTAAAAAGAACTAATTATAAGTTCTAAATCATATCCTGCAAATCTTAAAACATATCTTCATCTCTACTTCTTTATTAATCAAAACTCCTATAAAGCTAAGAGCTTAAAAGCTTATTGTTTTAAAAAGTAGAAAACATCTTTTATTTTAGCTTAAAAAAATTATATTTGCATTTATTCTAAATCTATTTTGGCTTAGAATTTGACTGCAAGTGAACTTATTAGTGAAAAAAACAAGCTTCATATTATTATTGGTATTTATTATCGGTTCTTCTTTTATTACAAAGAAAGAGGTAGATACTAACGCCAAATTAAAAGCTGTTTTTATGTACAATTTCACTAAGTATATAGAATGGCCAAAAGCCTATCAAACAGGTTATTTTGTTTTTGGCATAGTGGGTGACACCCCTCTTTATGATGAATTAACTAAAATGGCTCAAACCAAAAAAATTGGTAATCAGCCTATTTTAGTAAAGAAATTTAGTTCTGCTGCCGAACTAGACAAATGTCATTTACTTTATGTTACTAAAGGCAAAAGCAGCGAATTAAGTAATGTAATTAAAAAAGTCAAATCAGGAAGTACATTAATAGTTACCGAACAAGAAGGCTTAGTAGATAAAGGAGCCGGAATAAACTTTGTTGTTAGAGATAACAAACAAAAGTTTGAAATGAATACCAAAAGCATAGAAACACAAAAACTAAAAGTAAGTTCAAACTTAGAAGCACTAGCTGTTGCCGTTAAATGAAAAGATTAATTTACATATTATTCCTTTTGGTTGCTGTTACAACAACAGTTAATGCTCAGTTCGTGCAAAATAACAGCATGTCTAAAGCTGAATTTTATATTCAGAAAGCTGAATTTGACAGTGCACAGAAATACATTGATATTGCTGCAACTCAAGAAGAATTTACAACACTAGCTAAAGTTTGGTTTTACCGCAGCTTTATTTATAAAGAGCAATATAAAACTAAAGAAAAACAAGAATTGAATTCCGAACTTAGAAATGAATGTGCTACATCAATTCATAAATTATATAAAATAGATACTGCTAGTACTTACTTATCTCAAGCAGAACCTTTAGTTAAATACATTTCTTCAACTTATTATAACGATGCTGCAAGAGCAATAAATAATGAAAATTATGAGCTTGCTAACCAAAACTTTAATCAGTACAAACAACTACAAACGCTAATTAATACTGATAAAAATACATTAAACGAGCATGAAATCCAGTTTAAATTTGCTATAGCAACAGCTATTAGTAAAGGACAAGACAAAGTTGACTCTACACAAAGACATCAATTGGCAGCTATTTACAAAGAAATTTTAGCTATCGATCAAAACAATCCTTCTGCTAACTACAACTTATCACTTTTATATTATAATGAAGGAGTTGATATTGTAAATAACATGGATTATGACATGGAGTTTGAAAACTTAATGGCAACTCAAGAAAAAATTGCAGATTTATTCAAAGAAGCTTTACCATTTATGCTTAAAGCTTACGAATCTAATTACAGAAAAGAAGACACCCTAGAAGGTTTGAAAAACATTTATTATGGGCTAAACGATGCCGAAAAATCTAATTATTACAAACAGGAATTAGAATCGTTACAAAAATAAAATTCGAAAGAGTTTATACTATTAATGAAATTTAAATTTACCATAGGAAAAAGAATAGGCACTGGTTTTGGTGTTCTGATTTTTTTGGTAATAACAGTTTTTACTATTACTTATACTACCTTAGACAGAAGTATAAACATTAACGATAAAATTACTACTGTAAACAACCCCTCTTTAAGTACTTTAGAAGAGCTTAAATTAATGGCAGTACGTTCAAAAATGCTTGTCTTTAATTGGGTATATTACCAATCTAACTCCAAACATCCGGACAAAGTAAAACTTATAAAACTTATTGAAAATGAATATCCTGCATTAAAAACTAAAATTGCTAAACTAGCTGTAAATTGGAATAAAGAGGATAGAAAGAAAATGTCAAAATTATTTAAGGAAATAGATGTCCTTTTTGATATGCACAGAGAAATAATGGAATACCTTCCAAGTTTTGAGAGTTATGAAGAAGCTACCAATAAATTTCTTGCCAACTCAATGATTGGTGATGATGGCGATTTATACATAAAAACCAACGAAGTTATTTTTCAATTAGAAGAATTAATTAATATCCAAAAGTTTCATACCGATCAGGCTACCAATAAAATGCAGTCTTCATTTAACTTTTTAAAAACCTTAGCTCAGTATTTAGGAATTGCACTTATAATTGGGGGGTTACTTATTGCTTTTTACACCACCAAATCTATTGTCACCCCAGTAACTAACCTTAAAAGCATACTACTAACATTAAGTAAGGGAATCTTCCCTAAAGGAAATATTAAAGCCAGAAATGATGAAATTGGTGAAATGACCATGGCACTTAATAGATTAGTTGAAAACTTAAAAGCCACAAAAGATTTTGCTGACGCTGTAGGTTCAGGAAGATTTGATGCTCAATATAAACCATTAAGTAATGAAGACACATTAGGGAAAGCATTACTGAAAATGCGTGATGATTTAGCCGAAAATGAAAGATTACTAGAACAAAAAGTAAAAGAAAGAACTGCTGAAGTAGTTCAGAAAAAAGAAGAAATTGAAAAGCAAAACCTTAAAATTAGTGAACTTTATAAAGAAGTTACCGACAGTATTAAATATGCAAAAGGACTTCAAGAAGCTATTTTACCCCCAAACGAATTAGTTAAAAAAATGCTTCCTCAAGCATTTATTTTATATAAGCCAAAAGATATTGTTTCAGGAGATTTTTACTGGTTAAAAGAAAAAAACAACAAAGTGTATTTTGCAGCAGTAGATTGCACCGGACATGGAGTGCCAGGTGCATTTATGAGCATCATTGGAAACAATGCTCTAAACAATGCTTTAAGAGAGTTTGATACGCCATCAGAAATATTAGATAGCTTAAACCAAGGAATAAGCTCAACATTGCATAATAACACAATAGGTGTTTCTACAACCAAAGATGGGATGGATTTAGCACTTTGTTGCTACGACCCAAGAACACAAGAAATTCAGTATGCAGGAGCATTTAACCCACTATACATTATTAGAAACAACGACATTATTCAAACCAAAGCAGATAAATTTGCTATTGGAACTTATTTTGATAATCCAAAACAAAAATATACCAACCATACTTTTAAATTAGAAAAAAATGATAAAGTGTATATTTTTTCAGATGGTTATGCCGACCAATTTGGCGGACCAAAAGGCAAGAAATTAATGTATAAAAACTTTAGAGATTATTTACTCACTATTCATAATGAACCTATCCATAATCAAAGAGAATTATTAAATGATAACATTGAAAAATGGAAAGGCAATCTTGAACAAATAGATGATATACTTGTAATTGGTATGACAGCATAATCCCTTATGCATTTCAAGCTCATTAACAACAATTTACACCCTCTTAACTTTTTAAAAAAATTTCTATTTTACCAATTTCATTCTTATATTTGTTCCCTTAAAGTATCATTTTTTTGCGATAAAACTCATGTTGTTTTAGACAAAAGCAACATCTGATGTGTTTTATGCGTCTGTTTGCTACTTAAAAAAGACTTAACTCAATAATTATGAAAAAAAATATACTACTATCAATTGCATTATCAATAAGTTGTTTAATTGCAAATGCACAAGCTCCGGAAAAAATTAACTATCAAGCAGTAGCTAGGGATCTTTCAGGAACTCCATTAGTTAATCAATCATTGGTTGTTATTTTTCAGATACGACAAGGCTCTCCAACAGGAACTTCGGTTTATACAGAAACTCATGCTAGTGTTAGTACAAACCAGTTTGGACTATTTACTGCTGAAATTGGTGGTGGAATTCCGTCAACAGGAACATTTGCAGGAATAAACTGGGGAGGAAACTTGCATTATCTAAGTGTTATTGTTGACGGAATTCCTATTGGAACTTCTCAGCTACTTTCGGTTCCATACGCACTTTATGCTAAACAATCTGCTAACGGACCACAAGGTGTGCCCGGAAAAAATAGTATTTCTATTGTAACATCAGAGCCTGCCGGAGCTAACTGCCAAAACGGTGGTAATAAAATTGATGTCGGTACTGATGACAATGGAGACAACATATTACAAACATTAGAAATAGATTTTACTTATTATGTTTGTAATGGAGATAGTGGAACTGCTACGGGTGACGATTGGGGGAATCAAGTAGTAATTACTCAAGGCAACAATATTTCAGGTGATGGAACTACTGCCAACCCATTAAATGTTTTTGATAATGATACCTCCGCAACCAACGAAATTCAAGATTTAAGTATTTCTGGAAATTCCATTGGAATTACAGGTGGTACAGGAATTAATTTAAGTCCTACTGCACCTGGAACCGGACAAGTTCTTACATGGAATGGAACTGCTTGGATAGCTCAAAATGCTGGTTCAGGAGCTGACAACTGGGGGACTCAAGTTGTTATTAGTGATGCTACGTTAACTGGTGATGGAACTGCTGGTAATCCTCTTGGTGTAAATGGTATTTTAACCGATAATCAAGATTTATCCCTAACAGGAAACACATTATCACTAACCAACGATCCAACTCCAGTGGATCTATCTCCCTATATGGATAATACTGATGCCCAGACACTGTCTATTAATGCAAATAACCTTTCTATTTCTAATGGAAATACTGTTACACTTCCTTCTGCTCCTACTTATACTGCAGGAACTGGTATTAACTTAACAGGAAATGTAATTACTAATACAGCTCCTGACCAAACTGTTGCACTCAATAATGGTCCAGGAATAAATGTTACAGGGACCTACCCTAACTTTACAATAAACAATACTTCTCCTGCAAGTAGTATGTCTTTAACAGGAACCGGTATGACTACCGTATCAGGAACTGCTCCAAGTTTTACGATTAATACACCTGCTCAAACATTAACTTATACCGCTCCTAACTTAACCCTTTCAAATGGTGGTGGAACAGTTACTTTATCCTCTTCTCCTTGGATGAAAACAAGTACAAATATCCATCAAGTAACATTAGCCGATAATGTTGGTATTGGAACAACTTCGCCAGAACAAAAACTAGATGTAATTGGTTATACAAGAATTGGTTCCGGTGCAGGAAATGCAAATATGGGACTTTTATTGGCAACGCCTGCACCAGGTACTGCATTAATTAGAGCAGGTGGTAGAGCTTCTACTGATTTTAGAATAGAACAAGACAACAATGCTCCAATGACTTTCCACACCAACAATGCTGAAAGAATTAGAATAGATGGACTTGGAAATATTGGTATTGGTACAACTACTCCAACAGAAAAATTACATATTCAAAATGGTAAACTCCGTGTAAGTAACGGAGGAACAAGTGTAGCTGATTTATATCAAACAGGAAGCCAAACCATGCTTGAAACAGGAAATCTATTTGCTATAGCCCCAAATGGTGGCGGAACATCATTTACAATAGATGATGGGAATGCTGATTTTTTTGTGCAAGTTAGAATTCAGGATGGAACAGAAGGATTAAATAGAATTTTAACTTCAAATGCACTAGGATATGCTTCTTGGGTTGATTTAAATACCATTTCACCTGGAGCAACTGCCTGGACAAAGACAGGAACGAATATATACCCAACAGTTTTAACTGATAATATTGGTATTGGAACAACTACTCCTGCTCATTCATTACATGTTGCGGGAAATACATTATTAGACGGTGTAACTCAAATAGGAGGTACTGCAGCTCTTGCTGCACAATTTAAGGTGATTAATTCTGCAAATTATAACCTCTCTATGCTTGTAACAGGAGGTACGGGTACTCAATTGACCATTCAAAATTCAAGTGGAAATGTTACCATTGGTAATAGTACATCTGTTACCAGACTTTTTATCCAAGATAATAACACCAGTACTACTGAATCAGGAAACTCATATCTAAGCATGCAAAACTTAGCAAATACTACAAATACTTCTACAGGTATTCGTTTTAGAGTTGGAGGGACAACTGCCATAAATGGAAATTTTCACTACAAAGGGGGAATATTTTTTAACCACGCTGGAGGCACTAATGGAGAAGGATCAATGGTTTTTGCTGTTAATAATATTGCCAGCAATGCTAATGTAACTGCTGCTGATGCAGCTATGACTATTTCAAGATATGGAGATGTAGGAATAGGAACAGCACCATCTTCCTCTTATAAGTTAACTGTTCGAACAACCGACAATACCTATGCTGGTTATTTTTCAAATTCAAGAATTACCACTTCCTACAATTATGGAATATACGCAAATGCCCAAGATGCTACAGGTTCTTTTAATATTGGTGTTTATGCAAGGGCATCTGGTGCAGCAACTACAAATTATGGTTTGTATGGTTACGCAACCGGAGGAGGAACAAATTGGGCACTATATAGTCTTGGTCCAGCCTACTCTAGCACAGGGACCTGGACTGGTTCTGATGAAAGGCTTAAAACTAATATAAAAAGTTTTAATGGAGCTATTGAAAAATTAACTCAAATTGACATTAAAACTTATAACTTTAAAACGGAAGAATATAAATACTTAAATTTTCCAAGCACAAAACAATACGGTGTTATAGCACAAAACTTAGAAAAAGTATTTCCGGAAATGGTGTTAGAGTCTGAACATTTCATCCCAAATGAAAATGGTGATATAACTGATCAAACAGTTAGTTTTAAAACAGTAAATTATACTCAGTTAATACCCGTTTTAATTAAAGCCGTACAAGAACAACAAAAAATGATTGAAGAACTACAAAAAGAAATTCAAGAACTAAAAAACAACTAAGATTTTTTTATAAAAAACTTATAATTAACATGAAACAATTATCAATCTTTCTTATTCTTTTCCTCTCAGGATTAATACTTAAAGCACAAGCTCCTGAAAAAATTAACTACCAAGCGGTGGCTAGAGATTTATCTGGAAATCCTTTGGTTAATCAAACCCTAAATGTTACTTATGAAATAAGACAAGGTTCTCCAACGGGTACTTCTATTTATACAGAAACACATACAGGCATTTCTACCAACCAATTTGGTTTGTTTACAGCTGAAATAGGAGGCGGAACACCATTTTTTGGAACATTTGCTGGAATTAACTGGGGAGCTGGCTTACATTATCTTTATGTTGAAGTGAATGGTGACCCTATGGGAAGTTCTCAACTGCTGTCAGTGCCTTATGCATTATATTCCAAACAATCGGCAAACGGACCACAAGGTGCACCCGGAAAAAGCAGCATTTCTATCGTTACTCCGGAACCTACAGGAGCGAACTGTCAAAATGGTGGAAATAAAATTGATATCGGTACTGATGATAATGGAGACAATATTTTACAAGCATTAGAAATTGATTATACTTATTACGTATGTAATGGAGACAGTGGTGCAACAGGTTTAGGTGTGAACTGGTTAGGAAATGGAACTAACTTCCCTCCTGCCCCTAATAATGAAAATGATGCGTTTTATCACTCCACTCATAATACCTCTTACATTTATAACGGCACAACTTGGGACACTTTAGTCTCAGGGAATGTTGGTTCTGCAGGATTTTGGTCACAATCGGGAAACACTATATACAACAATAATAATTCCAATACCGGAAATGTAAGTATAGGTACACCCCTATCTTTTAGTAAATTAACTGTCGCTTCACCTGATTCTTCTATTGCGAGTTTTGTTGGTAGCAATCCTAATGTTTCCGCTATAACGGTTTCAAATACCAACTCAACTGGTGCTTCTGGTGTAACATTTTTAAGTGGATCAAATATTACTTCTTATATAGCTTACTCTCCAACTATAAAAACATTATCCTTAGTTAATGATGTAACTGACGGACATATTTTTATAAATGCAGATAGTGCAATAGTTAATCAAACTTTAGTCATCGCAAACCAAGCTCAAAAAATTGCTAATCAGGCTCAAACTGCTATATATAACAACACAGACACTATTTATAATTACTCCTCTACAGGTCCAATTATTAACGCTAATTCAGGCTCCTTTTTAACAGATTCTTTATATGTTCTTGGAAATAATTTTTTAAATATCAACTGGATTTTAGCCAATGATGGAACTGGTCAGGCAAAATGGACAGACCCAAATACACTCGGGTTAGGTAACGACAACTGGGGTACACAAGTTGTAATTTCAGATGCAACACTAAACGGAAATGGTACTGCAGGTAATCCACTTAGTGTAAATGGTGTTTTAACCGATAATCAAGATTTAACTTTGACAGGAAACACTTTATCATTAACCAATGACCCTACACCTGTTGATTTAACTCCTTACTTAGATAATACAGATGCTCAAACATTATCCTTAAACACTAATGTACTTTCTATTTCTAATGGAAATAATGTTACCTTACCAACTCCTCCTACTTATACTGCAGGAACAGGCATTAGCATTACAGGTACTCAACCAAACTTTACAATAAACAATACTTCTCCAGCAAGTTCAACAACGATAACAGGTGGTGGTATAACAACAGTGTCCGGTACTTCTCCAAGTTTTACAGTTTCTACACCAGCCCAAATACTAACTTATACCGCTCCTACTTTAACCCTTTCTAATGGTGGTGGAACAGTTACTTTACCTGCTTCTCCTTGGATGAAAACAGGATCCACTATACACGAAATTACAGCTGGTGATAGAGTTGGTGTTGGAATTACTAATGCAGAAAGCATGTTACATGTACGTGGTTCAAACAACCAAATCAAATTTGGACATCCAAATCAGCCGACACGAGAATGGTTCTGGGATGTTGATGCTGTATCTAATCTGTTTTTAAAAGAAGAAAACAATGGAACTCCTAACACAAGATTGGCTATTAATATCAATACAGGGAACATTGGTATTGGCACTTCTACTCCATTGGCTAAACTTCACATAGAAGAAAATGCTTCAGCTGTAATGATGTTAAAAGAAGTTACTCCTACTAATGGAGCCGCTTTTGTAATGGAAAGTATGAATCAATACGTATTACTTTCTAATGAAACCGGAATGTTTAGAATAGAGAATGCTACCAACTCTCTTCAACCTTTTAATATTAACCCATCAGGTCAAGTTGGAATTAATGGTTCTCCATTTTATTCTGAATTAGATGTTCATGGGAAAATCACCATGAGAAACGGGGCTACCAACGGTTATATTCCTGTATCAGATGCTAATGGTACTATGACGTGGACTGACCCTAATACTGTACTTACTTTACCTACTGCATTGTGGAGTCTAAATGGTACTGATATTTACAACAATAACAGTGGTAATGTAGGTATAGGAACATCTGCACCAAATGTTGCCCTACATATACAAGGAACAAATACATCAACAACACTAAATGCCTATGGAGGTTCTCCAGAAACAGCTTTGAGATTGTTCAATACAGATATGACTCCAAATAATTTTTCTAGTATTGCTTTTACAACCATGTTATCAAATTCAGCAAGTGCTGAAATGGGCAAAATTGTTGTTCAAAATGTTAACCATACAATTGGATCCGTTCAAGGTGATATGGTATTTATGACCAGAAATTCTTCAAACCTTAATGAAGTGATGAGAATTACTGGAAATAGCAATGTGGGTATTAGAACAACAACTCCCACAATGAATTTACATATTGGTGGAACTAATGGTATAATGATAAATGCAGCTGGTAGTACTGGTAATATTGGTGGTTTAGCTTTTAGAGAGGGTTACACTACATTAGCTCGTCCTTTTCATTTAGGAATTGTTACTTATGACCATAGTTCAGGAGGAACTGGATTTTCTGATGGGTTAGTAGTTTCAGGTTACGATGGTATTGCATTTACAACCGATAATTCGGCAACATCAACCACAACATTATCAAATGTAAGAATGTTTATCAACCAAGCAGGTAATGTTGGTATCGGAACATCTACACCATCTCAAAAACTAGATGTTGATGGTGGTGGCAGTATTGAAGTAGATGGAGAATACACTTACGAAACTCCTAAAACTCATTATTATTCTGTTGCTGGTAATTCATTTGTAGGAACACGAGAAGGATTAGATTTATGGAATGCTTCATTAAATCTTATTTACGGGCAATGGAGTTCTGGCTCTGGAACATATCCTATAGCTGTAGCTCCAATAAATTTACCCGATGATGCAGTCATAACTGATGTTACTGCTTATATCTATGATAATGACGGAACTATTACCTATCAACCTCGAATTTACTTATACATGATTAATATGGCATCAGGGTCTTACGGAATAGTTGGAACTGGAACATTACCTGGTAATTCTGCATCAACTACACCTCAAGCATTATCTATTACAACCAATCATACTGTTAACAACCAAAATGCTTACTATTTAAAATTTCAAAGTGAAGGAAATGCCGGAAGTAACATTAGATTATATGGTGTTAGAATAACCTATACTGTAAACAAAGCTGATTAATAACTGATCAATCCATTAATAATGAAAAAAATACTCTACATATTCATCTTATTCTCCATGGAAGCAACTGCTCAAACCACCATTTCTCGACAAGTAATTGGTGCTACGGGCGGTTACCAAACAGGAGGTAACATTACACTTTCTTCCACAGTTGGAGAAGCTACTGTACAAACCTTATTTTCAACCTCTAAAATTTTAACACAAGGTTTTCAACAACCTGAAACTACTGCTGATTCTATTGTTACTTATGAAGTAATAAACGAATCTTGTAGAGGAGCTCAAAATGGTTCAATTTTTATTTCCAACGTATTAGGCTGCTCAGGTCCATATCAACTGATAATTAAAGCAGTTGATGACAGCGTAACCATTTGGGAAGCTGATAAACTCTCGGCTGGAACATATAATGTGGAAATTACCGGAAACAACTGTTCTTATAACACACAAATTACTGTTGGAATTGATAATGATGAAGATTGTTTATTAAAATTCTATTCGGGAATTACACCTAACAACGATGGTAAAAATGATGTTTGGATTATAGAAAACATAGAACAATTTCCAGAAAATGAAGTGAAAATATTTAACCGTTGGGGAGAAGAAGTTTGGTATGGAGAAAATTACGATAATACTACCGTTGTTTGGGATGGGAGTAATAAAGGAGGAGATTTACTCTCAAGCTCCACTTATTTTTATATTGCTGATATTGATGGAACGATTTACAAAGGCTGGGTAGAAATAACAAGGTAATTTACAATTAATAATGAATAATTGAAAATGAAAAAAATACTACTAATACTAACGTTTATAATAAGCTTACAGGGTTTTGCTCAACAAGACCCTCAGTACAGTTTATATATGTTTAACCCTTTAGGTGTAAATCCCGGTTATGCCGGTAGTCGTGATGCTATCAGTGGCGTACTTGTCCACAGAAGTCAGTGGGTTGGTTTAGATGGAGCTCCTATAACACAAGTTTTGTCTATTCATTCTCCATTAAAAAACCAAAATATGGCGTTAGGGTTTCAATTAATTAATGATAAAATTGGACCAAGAACAACCCAAGATATCTCTTTGGTTTATGCTTATAAAATTAAATTAGGTAAAGGGAAGTTAGCTTTTGGATTGCGTGGCGGAATTTTAAATTATCAATATGATTGGGCTAAAATTGATTATAGAGACCAAGATGATGCTATTCCAACTACCACCAACGAAAGCTTTATATTACCCAACTTCGATTTTGGAATTTATTACAATACCAATAAATTTTATGCAGGAATTGCATTAGACCATCTTAATGAAGCTCAATACAACTTATCTGTTATAGATACTTCAACTTCTGTAGCAAAAAAACACATTAACGGAACCGCAACAATTGGAAGAGCTTTTGGTTTAACTGAAAAACTTACATTAAAAACTTCTGCCATAATGAGAGGTCAAAACAAACAAGGCTTCCTCGACATTAATGCCAGCATGTTGTTTAATAATAAATTTCTATTCGGTATAACATTAACCTCTCGCCAAACTCTAATTTTCCTAACAGAATTTAACATCTCTTCCCAATTTAAAATAGGCTACGCTTATGATTATACTGCCACCCAACTTTCTAACGGAGGTTCTCACGAAATTTTTATTGGCTATGATTTTCTTAAGCATAAATCACAAGTTGTTTCACCTAGATATTTTTAATAACGAAGATAGATGATTTTAAAATATTACTTTTCTTTTATAACGTTTTTTGTATTAACTATTTCATGTTTTGCTCAACTTGAAAAAGCCAATGGCTATTTTGAACTAACCAACTACCCTGAAGCAATAAAATATTACGAAAAAACATTAAAAAAAGACCCCAATAATGCTGAAGCACTCAGAAATATAGCTTTTTCTCATAAAAAACTTAAAAACTATGCTGCTGCTGAAGAATATTATCAAAAAGCAACTTCTCTTAGCAACAATGTATTGGCTTCAGACCACTTACACTATGGTCAAGTATTAAAAAACAATAACAAGCCTACTGAGGCAAAAAAACAATTCAATTTATTTTTAGAAAAAGAACCTAATAGCTTTCTAGGAAAAGTATTGCTCAACTCTATAGAAGAAATTACAGTATGGGAAAAAGAAGAAAAAGCATTTGAAATAAACTTGGTTGAAAATATCAATTCCAAATATTCAGATTTTTGTGCTTTGGTTTATCAAGATGCGCTTATTTTTATTTCTGAAAGGCAAATAGATTTTGTAAATGAAAAAACCAATAGTTCTACCAACAGGCCTTATTTGTCTATTTTCTATTCTAAAAAAGAAAAGAACTTTGAGAAAGTTAAAGAGTTTTCTAACCAACTAAGCACCGAATATCATGATGGACCTGTTTCTATTAGTAAAGATGGAAACACCATATATTTTACTCGTTCTGTAAAAGGCGAATTGTCAAAAAAATCAATCAATCATTCTAAAATTTACCAAGCATCTGCTAAAGGCAGTAAGTGGAAAGACATTACTCCTATGCCCTTTAATAGTGAAGATTATTCTGTTGCTCATCCTTGGATAACTGAAGATGGAAAAACATTATTTTTCACCTCTAACATGCCCGGAGGCTTCGGAGGAATGGATTTATACATGAGTTCTAAAACCGGAGAAGAATGGGGGAAACCCGTAAACTTAGGTAAAGAAATTAATACTGCATTAGATGAAGTTTTCCCTTACATAAAAGATACCTTATTTTATTTTGCCTCTGATGGACATGGTGGTTATGGCGGTTTAGACATTTATTCTATTATATTTAAAAATGGTAAAGCACTAGGAACCCCTGAAAATTTAAAAGCTCCTATTAACTCTCCTGCTGATGATTTTGGAATTACTTTTCAAGATAAGGATACAGGATATTTTTCATCTAATAGACCCGGAGGAATTGGAAGTGATGATATTTACAGCTTTAAATGGGAAGGTTTAGTTGAAAAAACAGCTATTACAGGGGTACTTCAATATGGAAAATTAACGGCCGACAATACAAAAATAGATTTATTAGATGAAAATGACCAAGTAATTCAATCTACCACAACAGACGAAAATGGTAATTTCAAGTTTGATAAATTAAGCATGGACGAAAATTACCTCATTAAAATTGATGAATCTGATGAATCTAAACTCAACCAAGCAAAACTATACTTAACCAATTCAAAAGGTGAAAAAGTAATTTTAGCGAATAAACTAGATAAAGGAAAATTTACCTTTAAAGCTTTACCTTACACGTATTACGATGAATTAGAGTTATTAGAAGAAGTTGATGAAAGTTTATTAACCATCAATATTTATGGTCAGGTATACAAAAAATTACCAGGCGATTATTCTGAAGGAATGGAAATTTTAATCCTTGACGAAGAAGGTAATGTTATCGGAAAAGCTCGTACCGACAAAGATGGTAAATTTATTTTCGATAAACTTGCTCCAGACGAAGTTTATCTGTTTATGTTAGAAGAAGGTAACGATAGTTTTAATGTAATTCTATTAGATGAAAATGGTAAAGTGATAGATGCTGCCAAAAAATCTGGTGGTAAATTTAAATACCTCAGATTAACTTCCGATAAAACCATTATTACCCTTATAAACGAAATTGATGAAGTGATTAAAATTGCTGAAAATGAAAATTTTATCATCTCTAAAATTCTTTATGATTATGATTCTTATGAAATAAATGAACCTTCTAAAAAAGAGTTAGATAAACTGATTACCATTCTAAAGAAAAATAAAGATATTGGCGTTGAATTAAGTTCCCATACCGATGATATTGGTAGTGCTAGCTTCAACTTAAGCTTATCTCAAAAAAGAGCTGATGCTGCAGTAGAATATATTCTTTCTAAAGGAATTGAGAAAAAAAGAATTATTGCCAAAGGCTATGGAAAAGCTCATCCTATTGCCCCTAACAAATTACCTAATGGTGATGACAACCCTGAGGGAAGAGCTAAAAATAGAAGAACTGAGTTTAAAGTAATAAAACTTAAATAATTTTTCTTTTCTGCTAATTTTTTTAAACTAACTTTACCCTATGTTTAAAAAAGCTGGAAGTCTTTTATTTTTTATCTGTTTATCGCTTTTTGTTTTAGCACAACAAAGCAATATAAAGTTTGATAGAATCAACTACAAAGACGGACTTTCTCAAAGCGATGTTACCTGTATTATCCAAGATTATAAAGGATTAATTTGGATGGGAACACAAGACGGTCTTAATCAATACAATGGCTATGAATTTACTGTTTTTTCTCACGACTTATTAGATAGCACCTCTATTTCTAACAGTTTTGCTCATGTAATTTATGAAGATAGTGATAGTAACCTCTGGATAGGCACAGAAAACGGACTAAATTTGTTCAATAGAGATTACCAAACTTTTACACATTACCTGAATGAAAACAAAACTAAAAATGCCAAAAAACATAATGTTTGGACAATTACAGAAAATGAAGATGACAAAAGCCTTTGGATAGGAACAGATCAATCGTTATACAAGCTTTCAAAATTAAAAACAGATTCACTAAATTTTCATATCTCAAAAATTAACATCCCATTTAGCACTAATATTAAAAAACTTAATATTAGAAAATTAGTTTTTGTAACTCCAGACGTATTAATGATTGCCACAGAAAATAATGGCTTATTACTTTATAATATCCATACCAAAGATTTTACCCAATATACCTCAGAAAACTCGAGATTAAAAAGCAATATCGTATGGGATATCCATAAAGATATTCATGGATTTGTTACCATCGCCACCAATAATGGTATAAATTTTTACAACCATCAAAACAGTAGCCTGACTATTCCCAAAGAACTCGACCAATTAATAGGAAACAATATCATTAAAATACTTTATGAAGATAAAGCCGGAATATTATGGATAGGTACTGAAACTGACGGTTTATATAAACTAAAATCATTAAAAAATGTCGACCATTATGTTTATAGTGCCACCATTTCCACAAGCCTTAGTTCCAATAAAATAAATACTATTTTAGAAGACCGTTCGGGAATTATTTGGATAGGAACCCAAGCCGGAATAAATAAATTTGACAAGCAAAAACAATTTTTTAAACATTACCAACATTGGCCTAACCTAGCTAATACCATTAGCAGTAATATGGTTTGGTCTATTTTTCAGGATAGAGATGAAAATCTATATGTGGGAACTGACCAAGGGCTTACTTTTTTTGATAATATTAATGGTAAAGTAATTCATCTAAAACCTGATTTTTCACAAGAAAATAACCTTAAAAATATTGGTATTTATAGTATCTATCAAGATAAAAAAGGAATTATTTATTTGGGTACAGATGGTGGAATTTTTACTTTTAAAAACAATAAAATTGCTCAATTAAAAATTAAAAATTTCCATAATGCCAGAACTTATACCATTACCGAAGATAATAAAAACAGGCTTTGGGCAGGCACTAAGGAAGGTATTGTAATTGTTTCTGAAGATAGAACAACTTGCCAAACCATTACCTCCTCAGAAAATATAAAAAATGATTTGCCAAATAATGTTGTAAGGGTTATTCTACAAACAAAAAATGGCTCAATGTGGATAGGAACTGATGGTGGTGGATTTTGCAATATAAAAGAAATTAAAAATGGATTTTCATTTAAAATATACCAAAGAGCCGAAAATAAAATTAACAGCCTCAATAACAATTCTGTACTTTCTATTTATGAAGACAAAAAAGGTTTTTTATGGATAGGTACTTTTGGTGGTGGACTCAACAGGTTTGATCCAAAAACAGAAACTTTTACTCATTTTACGGAAAAAGAAGGGTTATCTAACAATGTAATTTACGGAATTCTAGGCGATAAAAACAATAACCTTTGGATAAGTACCAACAAAGGAATTTCCTTTTTTAATCCACACACCAAGTTTTTCAGAAATTTTGAAGAGAGTGATGGTTTGCAAAGCAACGAGTTTAATACAGGAGCTTTTTTTAAAAATCATTATGGTGAGATTTATTTTGGCGGTATAAATGGATTTAACTCTTTTTTTCCGGAGGATGTAAAAATTAACAGAACCAAAGCTATTCCGCTTATTACCAACTTTTACTTATTTAATAAACCCGTTCATATTGGTGAAAACTCTATCCTTAACAAACACATCTCTGAACTAGATGCCATCGTTTTAAAACACAAGCAAAATGTTATCTCATTTGAATTTGCCGCCCTCCACTACTCTTTCCCATTAAAAAACAAGCATGCCTATATGCTCGAAAACTTTAATGAAGACTGGGTTTATGTTGATAACAACAGAAGAGCCAATTATACTAACCTTAATCCGGGAGAATATTTATTTAAAATAAAAGTAGCTAATAGTGATGGCGTTTGGAGCGATGAAATTGCTCAAATTAAAGTAATTGTAGAACCTCCACTTTGGGCAACTTGGTGGTTCAGAACCATAGTTATATTATTGATTTTGTTATTAGTTTATGCTTATTACATTACTAGAATTAACCGAATTAAAACACAAAAATTATTACTTGAATTACAAGTTAGAGAAAGAACCCATGAGGTTATAAAGCAAAAAGAAGAAATTGAAATTCAAAAAGAACTGTTAGAAAAAGAGAAGGAAAAAGCCGATGAATTGTTGTACAATATCCTTCCTGAAGAAATCGCTATTGAATTAAAAAATAAAGGAAAAGCAACCGCCAGACAATACCGATTGGCTTCTATTATGTTTACCGATTTCCAAAGTTTTACTAAAATAGCAGAAAAAATTTCACCACAAGATTTGGTTTCTGAACTAGATTATTACTTTGTAAATTTTGATGCCATCATTGAAAAATACCACGTAGAAAAAATTAAAACTATTGGAGATGCCTATATGTGTGCCGGTGGTATCCCGCTAAGAAACAAAAGCAACCCAATAGATACTGTTTTGGCAGGATTAGAAATTCAACGATTTGTTGCCAAACATAACCCCGAAAGAGTGGAACAAGGCAAACATCCGTGGGGATTACGAATTGGTATTCATACAGGAGAAATTACTGCCGGTGTTATTGGTAGCAAACGTTTTGCTTACGATATTTGGGGGGATAGTGTAAACATTGGTAGCCGAATGGAAGAAGCCGGAGAAGTTGGTAAAGTAAACATCTCGGGAGCTACTTATGAATATATCAAAGAATTCTTTAATTGCGAATACCGTGGAAAAATTAAAGCCAAAAATAAAGGCTTAATTGACATGTATTTTGTTAATGGAATTAGAGCAGAACTATCTGTTGATGGCGAAGGAATAATACCAAATGAATTGTTCCAGAAATATGTGGATTTGCATATTTACAGTAGCATAAACTACCGTAAAGCAGAAAAATACATCCTAAAAAGACTACAAAAAGAATTGCCCGATAACTTACACTATCACGATATAAACCATACTAAAGATGTTTGTGCTGCTGTAGAACGTTTAGCCCTTATGGAAGGCGTGGAGGGTGATGATATCTTTTTGTTGAAAACCGCTGCTTTGTATCACGATGCCGGATTTATAAAACAATATGCAAAAAATGAAGATATAGGAGCAGCACTAGCAGTAGAAGTATTACCTAAATTTGGCTATTCTTTTGAACAAATAGAAACCATAAAAAAACTGATTTCTGTTACCAAAATACCTCACCAACCAACCAATCATTTAGAGCAAATAATTTGCGATGCCGATTTAGATTATTTAGGAGGAGATTTATTCCACGAAACTGCCGATAAACTTAAATTGGAGCTAATGGAAAGAGGTATTGTTTCCTCCGATAAGGAATGGGATGAACTGCAAATAAAATTCTTAGAAGCTCACCGTTACTTTACCGATTCGGCTAAAAACTTACGCAGAGCCAACAAAGAAAAACGTATTGCCGAAATTAAAGAACGGTTGGAGAAGTATTGAAAGGCGTTAGGTGCTAGTTTGGAGGAGAAACGGCACATATTTCCTATCGTCAACTAGGCACTATACACAATGTTGTATGCAGTGTTTTTTACTTTTTTAATAGCTCAATCCGATATTTTATCATACGGACAATCAGTTCTTTCGGTAACGGTTTGTCTAATGGAAACTGAACTGAACCTTTCGCCCGTTTATATTCACTCAATTCCGAATCAAATTTTTCCATAGTCGTTGGGTGTGGATAAAGGCCAACGTGTTTTTTATATCCCGCAATCATAATCTGCTGTTCTCTTTTTCCATTTACTACCAAAGCATAAGCGGGAATGTTATAATTCAGCAGTTCAGTTGCATTAGGTTCCGCTTTAAGAATGCATTCTTTTAATTCCAAAAGCACTTTTCTTATGTTTTCGGGTTGAGCGTCAAAATATTCGTCCGCATTTTTGAATTCTGCTTTTCTACTCATTTTAATCCAATTATGTTACGATTGTCAGTCTTTTCACATTGCATACAACTTATATATGCATAGTTTTTTCATACATATTCAACGAAAAATGTTGTATATATGAAAAATCATCATACTTTATTTTTCCAAATGTATAAAAAATAGTTTATAATTCATCCTTAGAACAGATTCCCAATAATTTTTCCGTTGTACTGCAAAATTTCGGGAATGACGTTTAGAGATGGCTTCACATGTTGGAAAAGTCTCCCAGAGTTTATGCTGAGCGTAGCCGAAGTAAGGAATTTAGGTAGCTTTTAGAACTTCTAATTCACCACAAAATCGGTAGTAGTAATTCTATTGCTTTTGTGCAAAGCCCTGTCGGTAATATACATTTCGTAGCGGAAGGTATCTACATTAAAATCGTATAATAATTTCACTTCTGTTTCTCCCTCTAATGGGCGTTTGGCTTCATTTTCTATAAAAGGAATTCTTAAATGTAAATCTGTAGTATCGTATTTATTTTCTCCAACATTATAGGTAATAATTGGTGATTTTAATACCCAAACACCATTTTGCTTTTCATAATAATCAACAAACAAATTATACTGCTGATCACCTTCACTTTCATCTTGCTTTAAACCTAAATCACCATCTCCATCATAAAACTCAAACCTAACCAACGCAAAAGAACCGTCTGTAGCTAATCCTCCATCCAAAAAAGTAATTTCAGGCGGCACAGGCGTAGGATCATCTTTTTCACAAGCTACCGCAAAAAAAATTGACATTATTATACTTAATTTTACAACTCGGTTCATAAGTAAATTTTTATTTTATTAAGTCGGTCTTATGTAACTCGCTATTAATAATACTGCAAATAATAAAATCATTTTATTATTGCTCGTTTCATAACATAAAATTACAAATAATTTCTATTGGAAAATCATCAACATATTTTTAACACTTCAGAATTAAATTTTGTTGATGAAGCATTAAATGCTTTTCATTATCAATACCTCAACAACCCAGTTTATCATAATTTTTGCAACTTATTAAAAATCAATCCAAAAAATGTAAAAACCTTAGATGAAATTCCTTTTTTACCGGTTTCTTTTTTTAAAACGCACGAAATAAAAACCAAGCATTTTAAAGAAGAAATAATTTTTACCAGTAGCGGAACAACAGGAAATTCAACTAGTCGGCATTTTGTTAAAAACATTACACTTTATGAAAAATCGTTTACAACTTGTTTTGAATTGTTTTATGGCAAACCAGAAAATTATTGCATCTTAGCATTACTTCCCTCCTATTTAGAGCGAGATGGTTCTTCTTTAATTTACATGACCGAAAAACTAATTGAAAAAAGTAAACATCCTGAAAGTGGTTTTTACCTCCATAATATTGATGAACTTGCCGAACAACTTATTGCATTAGAAGAAAACCATCAAAAAACCTTACTTATTGGTGTTTCTTTTGCTTTGCTCGACTTATTTGAAAAACACCAGTTTCAACTTAAGCATACCACTATTATGGAAACTGGTGGGATGAAAGGAAAGCGTAA
>LADZ01000031.1 GCA_000961845.1 Flavobacteriales bacterium BRH_c54 | reverse complement strand
GCTTTTTTACAAGCTGGAATAACACCATAATCATCTATAATGATAAAACCTCCTGAAGAAAGTTTGTGATAAAGATGGTTTAATCCATCCATTGTAGATTCGTACATATCGCCATCTAATCTCACAATAGCTAATTTTTCTATTGGAGCAGTTGGCAAAGTATCTTTAAACCAACCCTCTAAAAACTTAACATTATCATCAAGTAAATCAAATCGTTTAAAATTATTCATTACTTGTTCTTTAGATATTCTTAATTGTTCTAAAGAATACAAATCATCACCTTCGTCTTCAGGGTATAGAGTAGTATTAGGTTTTGGCAATCCTTTAAAAGAATCTGCCACCCAAACTTTCCTGTTTTCATTATATATTTCAAACAAAGCTTTCGCAAAAATACAAGCTCCACCTCTCCAGACACCGGTTTCAATAAAATCTCCTTCTACTTTGTTTTTAATTACCTCTTCAATACAAAACTGAATATTATTCAATCTTTTTAATCCTATCATAGTGTAACCATTAATTGGCCACCCTAAACCTATCTCTCTTTGTTTTAGCCCATTTTTATTAATCCCTGTTATAATTAAGTTCTTTTTAGATAGGGTATTAATTAAAAGATTGATTGCCACTCTTTTTAAGAATGATCCTTGTCCGGGAGCAAGTGGAGTTAACTGATACCTTACAGCATTGTCTTTATCAATTAATGTTTCTTTTAATAATTGTATGTAATGTTGTTCTGTTGTTGTCAATGTCTATCTAAATTTATATTGATGACAAATATAAATTATAAATATTAAGAGCGTTCATTATATCGTAAAAATTAGCAAGTTCTTTAATTTTATTCGATTTTTGTACTTCAATGAAAACAAATTTTGTAACCATATTTCCATATACAGAAAATGTTCATCTCATAAAAGATGTAGGTCAGGTTGCTAATGCTGTTGGTAAAAATAAGGAGTTTAATGCTAAACTGGTTTGTTATAAAAATAGCAAAGAATACACCTTGTTAGCAAGTGAATGTTCTCACCTAACCATTGATTTTATTGAGCCACAAGGCAAAACACTTTTTTTAGAAAAAGCGGTTCTAAATTATTTGAAACAACATGCTCAGAATATTGATGTGTTGCATTTGTTTCACCTTACCAAAGAAAGTGTTTACTATGGATTACATTACAAAAAATTAAATCCGAAAGGTAAAATTTATCTTAAAATGGATGTAGTAAATGAAATGCTGAAGAGTGAGATTGTCTACTCCAAAAAGAAAATTTTTCAATGGTTTCACCAGCGAAAAGTAAAACAATTTCTAAAGCAACTTACTGCTATTTCTGCCGAAAACCCTACTGCTATTGAACTAATTAAAACTAAATTCCCTGAATTAACCAACAACGTTTTTTTAATGCCAAACGGTATAAATTGCCAGTTTGCTGCTGCAAATTTTCCTATCATAAAAACCTATCAAGAAAAAGAAAATATTATTTTGTCTGTTGGCAGAATTGGAGCTCCTGATAAAAATTATGTGTTGCTTTTAGAAGCATTTATGCAAGCTAATTTACCTAATTGGAAGCTAATTTTAGTGGGAGAAGTTACTCCTGAATTTCAACAATTGGTGGATGGTTGGATGGTTCATCACCCTAAATTAAAAGATAAAATTGAGCTTACAGGCAGTATTACCGATAGAAAAAAACTTTATGAATATTATAATCGTTCAAAAATATTTTGTCTTTCATCTCCTAAAGAATCTTTTGGAATAGCTTTTATTGAAGCTCTGTATTTTGGCAACTACCTTGTTGGGACTACAGGAATGTCAAGTTTTGAATATATTTCAAACAACTTTAAACACGGAGAAGTTGTAGTGCCAAATGACACTAAAAAATTAAGTAAAGTGTTAGAAAAAATAACTACCAATGAGTTGTTAATAGAAAAGAATATAAGTGCTGCTCACCAACGAGTTCTTGATTATTTTTGTTGGGATAAGGTTATTGAACCTTTATTGAAAAGAATTAGCTAACGCATGGGAAAAGTTTTACGATTATCAGCTGTTTTACTAAATAATATCAAGTGGTGGTTCATCAAAAAAAGTTGGGTGTTCGTTAATTGTAAAAAGAACAACGATATGCAACCAACTCATCAAAACTATACCTTAGGAATTACTACCTACAAAGAACGTTTCGATTCCTATTTAAAACCTTTAATTCTGCACCTCAACCATCTTTTTCCCGATACACAAATGGTGGTTGCTGTAAATGGTTTTCATAACCAAGAAGAACAAAAAAATTATCTCGAAAAAATTCATCATTTCCTTACTCCTTTTAAAAACATTACTTTTTTTACTTATAACGAACCACAAGGACTTTGCAAACTCTGGAATCAGATAATTTTAAAAGCAAATTCGCCAAAAGTGTTTTTACTAAATGATGATATTTCTATCAGTAACTCATTTAGAAAAGAAATAGAAAGCTCTGGCATTTTAGGTAGTAATTTTGGAATTATCAATCAAAGCTATAGTCACTACCTTATTGATAAATCCATCATAAAAAAAGTTGGTTGGTTTGATGAACGTTTTCCTGCTATTGGTTACGAAGACCATGATTATGAAATTCGTATGGCTTTACAAGGTTTAGTTCCTGATTTTTTTAATTTTAGCAGCATAAAAAATGAAGTGGTAGTCCCTAAAGATTGGTCGTGGGGAGAAAATGACAATATTATACTAAGAAAATATAGCAGTGCTAATGAAAAACATTACCTTAGCAAATGGGAATTTTCAGAAATAGAAAAAGAAGGGTTTATATTTGTAAGAATTGCACAAGGTTACGTTAAATTAAAAGTAGGAATGGAAACGCCTAATTTTTATACCACTACAGAATTAAATTAACAATGTATTTAGAAGCAGCTTTAAAAAACATGATTTACCGATATAAAGGAAAATGGTTAAAAATCTACCTTTTATTACATGGTTGCAAGGTGGGTAAAAAGTTTAAATGCTTACAATTTCCAACTTTCAGAACTATTCCTAAAAAAAATATTATTATAGGCAATAACGTAACTATAGGAAAAAATGTAACTTTTGAAATTGGTAATGAGGGAAAACTAATATTTGAAGATAATGTTCTAATTGCTGATAACATTCTACTAAGTACACTAACATTAATTCGATTAGGAAAATGGTCGGCTATTGCCGAAAATGTAAGTATAAGAGGTAGTTTTCATGAAATGACAAAAGACCAACCTTATCGTTTACAAGGAAATATTTCTGAAGCAATTAATATAGACGAAGATACCGGTGTTGGTGCAGGGTGTGTAGTGTTAATGGGAGCAACAATCCCTAAAGGTGCTTTCATTGGAAGTAATTCATTGGTAACAAAAAACGATGAGTTGGAACCTTACGGAATTTATGGTGGTAATCCACTAAAACTTTTAAAAAAACGAACTTGAAAAATATAGAGATTAGGAGTTAGATATTAAAATTCTGCGGGCAACAACAAAAATGAACAATCCACTAGTTTCCATAATAACAGTAGTTTACAATGGTGAAAAACACATTGAACAAACTATAAATAGCGTACTGAATCAAACTTACTCTAATATCGAATATATTATTATTGATGGGGACTCAACAGATAATACATTAAACATAATTAAAAAATATGAAGACAAAATAGCTCATTTTATTTCTGAAAAAGATAGCGGAATTTATAATGCTATGAACAAAGGATTGGCATTGACAAAAGGAGAAATAATTAGCATTCTTAATGCCGATGATTATTATTTTGAAAACACCTTACAACAAGTTGTTGACATTTTTTCAACTTCTCAATCTGATATTGTTTATGGTAACATGGTGAAACTACGAACCATTCAAAATAAAGATTACCTAAAAGAAGTTGTTCCAAACATTTCACTTATAGAAAGAACAATGCCTATCTTCCATCCCGCTACTTTTGTAAAAAAAACCGTGTATGAAAAAATTGGCAATTTCAACGAAAAATACAAGTTGTCTGCCGATTATGATTTTATATACCGAGCCTACAAAAACAACATAAAATTTGAATACATTCCTCAACCACTAACGATTTTCAGAGTAGATGGTATTAGTAGTATCAATTGCCAATCTTATAAAGAAGGCTACAAAATACTTGTTTTACACGGATCTCCTTACGATAAAGAAATGAAACGTTTGGTGTTGAAATGTAAAATTAAAACGCTTTTTAGGATAGTTTTTAATTTCTTTATTCGCATATTTGGATTAACAAAATGGAACGAGAAAAGATTGATTAATAAGTGGAAGTAAAAAACAAACAGAACGCATGAAGAAAGAAGAAGTAAAGAAATTTTTTGAGCAAACCGATATTTATTTTAATTACGATTACAACATAAAAATTAGAACTGAAACCGTTTCTGATTTTATTAAAAACCTTGAATTTAACAATGTATTGGATATGCCATGCGGAAATGGTTATATCTCCCTAAAAAATAGCAAAAATTTCAAGCAGTTAACTTTGGTAGACTTTTCTGAAAACATGATTAAATTGGCAAAAGAAATTGCCACAAAACAGGCATCCAACAATGTTTCTTTCCTAAGAAGTGATATTTACGATACTAACTTCCAACCCGAAACATTTGATTTAGTTATTTCCTTAGGTATTCTAGCTCATGTTGATGATGTGGAGAAATTCTTAACTTATATACAATCTTTAGTGCAACCAAAAGGACATATTATTATCCAAAATACCAATTACGACCATAATTACAGTCGGTTAATAAGATTTTATTTAGGTGTAAGAAGGTTAGTAGGAAAAGACAAATATCAGCTTAACAAAGTTCCTGCAAAATTGGTGGAAAACAGCTTTAAAAAAGCAGGGTTTACTTGTAAAACCAAATTTAGATACAACCAATCTTTTGTTGGACTTTCAAAATTATTTTCCAACGAAAAAAAATATGAACTAACCAGAAAATGGTTTGGATCTGTTGGCAATAATAAAAACGCAAAACTTGGAAGTGATTACATTTATCTATTTCAAAAAAATTGAATAATCCCCAACATATAAAAGCACTTATTTTACCCGAACTATTTCCAGATTTTGAAGGAAATATGAAAGGTGTCTTTATTGAAGATTATTTATTGGCAATTCACTCAAATGTTGATACACAAACACTTTACATTCGCTTAAGAGGAGAGCAAAAAGGTTGTTTTAGTGAATTGTATAAAAATAAATTTAAACTAACCAGAGTGGTGGTTTGTAAAAGGAATCTACCCAAATGGACGAAACCGCTTTTATATTTAAAATGGTTTTGGAAAGGCTATCAATATGGAGTTACTTTTAAATCAACCAATATTATTCACGCTCACGGATTAGTATTAAATGGTTTGCTGGCTTATTTTATTAGTAAAAAATTAAAAATTCCATTTGTAGTTACTGAACATACAGGACCATTTTCTAGAATTGCTCAACATCCCATTTTATCCAAAATAGCAAGGTTTGTAGGAAAAAAAGCGAATAAAGTGTTGGTGGTTAGTGAGCATCAAAAACAAGAAGTTCTTAAACTAAATATTCCTGAAAATAAAATTATAGTAACGTACAACCCTGTAAATGATATTGTTTTTAAACCCAAACCTGAAAACATTCTATTTAATAAAATTGCTTTCGTAAGTAGGCTAGATGAATTTAAAGGTGGATTAAGAACATTAAAAGCTTTTCACCGGCTACTTTCAATACATCCTGATTATGAATTAAAAATAGTTGGAGATGGCGAAGAAAAAATAGCCATTGAAAAATATATTGAAGAAAATCAGCTTCAAAACAAGGTAATAATGAAAGGTATGCTAACTAAATCAGAAATTGCCAAAACATTAAAAACAGTTGATTTTTTGGTTTTCCCTAGTCGCCACGAAACCTTTGGATTAGTAGTCGCAGAAGCATTATGCTGTGGCGTTCCTGTGGTTTGTACCAACCAAACAGCTCCAAAAGAATTTGTAAGTGAAACTAATGGTATCTTAATAAATCCAGATGATGTAAATGCTATTTATGAAGGAATGTTGCAAATGATCAACAACTACAATCAGTACAATTCTAGCAATATTAGTGAAGAAACGACTAAAAAATTTGGAATAACTACCTTTGGCAATAAACTAACAGCAATCTATCAAGAACTATGTGCGGAATAGCAGGAATTTACGATAAAAATGGAGCGACTAAAGCAGATGCTGTTTTAATGTCACACATTTTACAACATCGTGGACCTGATGATGAAGGTTTTTTGCTAGCAAATGAAGATGCTGTTAAAACATTCCGTGGAAACGACACCATAAAAACGCTTTCTGATATTGAGCATATTGAAGAAAGCGACTTTCAAGCAAACTTAATATTGCTGCACAGAAGGCTTTCTATTATTGATGTTTCAGTAAACGGACATCAACCCATCTGTGCCGAAAATGAAAATTTTTCTATTACCTTTAATGGAGAAATTTATAATTACAAAGAAATTCGTTCAGTCCTTCAACAAAAAGGCTATGTTTTTCAATCGGAAAGTGATACCGAAGTAGTTTTAAACGCTTTTATAGAATGGGGAGCAACTTGTGTAACCCAATTTGTGGGTATGTGGGCTTTTACTATTTATCAACATGATGAAAAAAAGTTATTCCTTTCACGTGATAGATTTGGTATAAAACCTTTATACCTTTATAAAACAGCAGATTTTTTTGCTTTTTCCTCCGAAATTAAAGCTTTACTTCCTTTGGCAAAAGTGGATAAAAGTATTTCTGACGAAAACTTAGGTTCTTATTTAGCTTACGGAACAACTCATCAACCATATCAAAATCTATATAAAAACATTATTGATCTTGAACCGGGTTGTAATTACCAAATTGATTTAAGCGATTTATCGATAAAAAAACAAAATTATTTTTCGTTGGATAATGCCGTTGATACACTTACCAACACCCAAAATTTAACCCAACAATTTGAAGAATTATTTAACGATTCCATTATGCTTCATTTGCGTTCAGATGTGGAAATTGGTTCTTGTCTAAGTGGTGGCTTAGATTCAAGTGCTATTGTTCATTATGCTGCTCAGCAATTAGGCGACAAAAAAATGCAAACATTTACTGCTGCTTATCAAAACAAAACTATTGATGAATCAAATTATGCTAAAATAGTTGCCAATTCATTAAAAAATGTTACCGACCATTACACTTATCCTAATGCTGCAACTTTTCTCAAAGATTTAGATAAAATAATTTATCATCAAGATTTGCCAATAGGTTCTACTTCCATTTTTGCTCAATGGGAAGTTATGAAGTCTGCCAACCAACATCAGGTAAAAGTTTTGTTAGATGGACAAGGTGCTGACGAAATACTGGGTGGTTACTACAATTTTGCAGGACTACAACTGATTGAACTTTTAAAAAAAATGAAATTTATTCAGTTCTTTAAACAATATTATTTATTAAGAAAAAACTTTACTCCTGCGGTTAAAATGGCTGTTTTAAGAGCTGCTTATTACTACCTTCCCGAAAAATTACAACAAAAATTAAGAGCTACAGAAAGACATAGTTACGCTTTTATTAAAGAAAAATCACTGAAAGAATTAAGTTTAGAAGTTCCTAAAAGAGGAGGAAAAACATTTAGTCAACACACCAATTTAAGTATACAATTTGGAATGTATGAGTTACTTCGTTATGAAGACCGAAATTCCATGGCTTTCTCAATTGAGTCTAGAGTGCCTTTTTTAGACCACCGTTTGGTAAATTTTATTAGAGCATTACCAACCAACGAAAAAATTAATGGCGGATGGACAAAACTTATTTTAAGAAAAATTTTGGACAATAAATTACCCAATGAAATTGTTTGGCGTAAAGATAAAAAAGGTTTTGTTACACCTCAACAAGAATGGAAAAATGAAATGATGAATACACTAACAAAGGAACTAAAAGAGCTAAAAACACCTGACATTATTGATAAAGATTATTTATTAAAATTGTGTAATCAAGACTTTTCAAACGCAACACACTTAAGCGAATTTTGGCGGGTTTATTCTGTGATAAAATGGTATAATAATGCTATATCTCACTAATTTTTAATAATTCAATGCTTTATTTTACAATAAACTTTGTGTACTTTGCAGTTAAAATAAATACATCACTATGAGGATAGCTATTGTTTGTGGACATTTTATTCCTAATATGGGATATATTGAAGTTCATTTGGCAAATGCTCTACA
Source organism: Flavobacteriales bacterium BRH_c54 (assembly GCA_000961845.1). Classification (GTDB taxonomy): domain Bacteria; phylum Bacteroidota; class Bacteroidia; order Flavobacteriales_E; family Vicingaceae; genus BRH-c54. The sequence continues at coordinate 46,638 of LADZ01000031.1, read as the reverse complement.
TCAACTAAACCACAATGTTATTGTTTTTACAACTTCATCGATTCCTACCTATGTAGGAATGTTAACCTCTATTGATGACAAAAATTCTCCCTACAAAATTGAAAGACTCCAAGCAGATTTTACGCTTGGACAAATGGTAAAGGCTAAGAAATTAGTTCCCGAGATAAATAAATTTAACCCTGAATTAGTGATATGTATTGGTGTGGGGAAATTGTTTCCTCAGCCCATTTACGAACAAAAAAATCCAGCCTATAAAATTGTTACCTTATTGGGTGATAATGAAGAAACTTACGCCAAAACTTATGGATTTAAAAAGCTAAAAAACAAACTCATACAAATTATTTTGAAAAAGAAAGTGTATGAATTAGCCATAGAAAAGTCGGCAGCACTATTTCCTTATACACCTTCTACCAACCATATTATTGCTCAGTTTATCAATCCGAAATTAGTAACTCAGCTTCATCAAAAAAGTCTAGAAATTTCTCTTGGGTTTGATAAAAATATGTTTTTCTTCAATGAAGAAGAGAGAACATCTAAAAGAAAAGAGCTAAATCTGCCAGACGATGAACTATTAATTATTACGGCAACAAGGGTTGTCCCAGAAAAAAACTTAGAAAAAATTATTGATATTATTGATGAGTGTAATCAAAATAACATATCCGTTACTTATCTTATTATTGGTTTTCATAATGATAATTACGGAGAAAATTTGAAAAATTATATTCAGCAAAAAACATACTCTGCTAAAATTAAAACATTACCTTTTCTGAATGCTGGAAAAGTCAGAAAATATTACAATGCTGCTGATATAGGCATTTTTACCAGAGTAGCTATTTCTATTTTTGAAGCGTTAGCTACCGGATTATATTTATTTTTACCACAACAAAACAATGTAAAACATATTCTGAACGAGAAAAACGGCAGTTATTTTAATGAATTAACTACGAAAGATATTCATAAAATAAAAACTTCAGTAACAAAAAACCGAGAAGAACGCATTACTTTAGCCAAAAAGTTTAACTATCAGAACTTGGCAAAAAAAATACTATTGCATAGTGAAGTTTAATCAATGGAAAATATGGCTAAAATCAAAACCTTGGATACTCAAGTGGTTTATCTTATTGGTTTTAGTCCGACCAATAATTGATAATTTATATTTTTTAAAAGATATTTCGCCTTTTTTATCCCCTTTGTATATTGCAGGAGTACTAACTCCATTAATGGTAATCTATGTTTTAACAAAAACAAAAAAACCGGCTTCAACAAAATTAGACCGACACATGCGATTTTTTTCATTTTTTCTTTTGCTCGGAACATTCTTTGTAATTGTGTTCGATCCACTTTCTATGGAATCGTTTGAATATTTGTTAAAACTCTCTTTACCTGTTTACATGTACTTTTTTGCCAGAAGGTTTATACAATCCAAAGAAGATTTGGATGGAATACTTACCACTTTTCTTTATTCCTCCATTTTTGTTGCCGGAATTCTAATGTATGAAGTAGTTATCAACCCTATTAGAGTAGAAGAAAGTAGAGGGATGGGCAGAATACAAGGTAGTTTTGGCGATGTAGTAAGCTATGGCATTTACCTGTTATTTAGCTTTTTAATTGCTTGTTATTTTTACTTCTCCAAAAGAAAATTAGTTCCGATGAGAAAAAGATTAAGAACTTTATTAATTGTAACTGCCTTTGCTCTACTAGCCTTAGTAAATATTCATCATATTGCCTCATACACTATTTTCGTATTAATTTTATTATTGTTTTTAGTGTATAATTTTAAAACTAACAAAGCTGCAGCTTTTGGTATTTCATTAATGTTATTTAGCTTATTTATATTTTTTGGACAACCCATAATTGAAAAAAAAGTTACCCCATTGTTAGAAACCGATGTAGCTGTTTTTGAGGGAGAACAAGAATCTAGCAAACTGTTACACGGACGCGTTGGCCGATGGGAATACATGGCAGGAATATTTACCGACCAAAATATATTTGTCCAATTTTTCGGTTATCCTTTTACGCTAAAATATTCTTATCATTTTGTTGGAGTTGGTTCTCATAGCGATTATGTTAGAATTTTATTTTTAAGCGGATATTTTGGTTTATATGCTTATCTATTAGTACTATTTTCTTTCTTTAAAAGAGCCAAACAAACAGGTTATGCCCAGCGGTTTTTAGCTTATGGTTTGTTAGCTATTATTTTACTATACTCTGTAAGTGTTGTTCCAACGTATTACCCGCCTTTTGTGTATATGATGATGTGTATTTTTGCCTATATAGCATTACCTTTTAAAATGATTTCGAAAAAAGTAATTAATGAATAATAAACCTACAGTTTTTATATTAGGAAAGCTTCCTCCTCCTTTTATAGGCCCCGCTATTGCTACTCAGTTAATTTTAAATTCCGAACTTAAAAACAAGTTTAATTTAATTCATTTCGATACAAGAATTAATGCTGATGTGGCTTCTATGGGAAAGTGGAGTTTTAATAAAGCGTGGAAAAGTATTCAGATGTATTTTCATTTTCTGAAAAAAATAAACCAATACCAACCTGACTTAATTTTAGTTCCCATTAGCCAAACCACTATGGGGTTTATTAAAGATGCCCCATTTATACTATTAGCAAAGTGGAAAAACAAAAAAGTAATAATTCAACTAAGAGGAAGTAATTTTAAAAATTGGCTTAACTCAGCCAACTCATTCACTAACTTTTTCGTAAAAAAAACACTTAAAAACACCAATGGTGTAATTGTTTTAGGTAACAATCTAAAATATTTATTTTCAAGTTTTTATCCCAATAAAAGCATTTTTGTAGTACCTAATGGAGCAAATTATCATATTGAAAAAAGAAACAACCATGAGTTAAATGTATTGTATTTTGCCAACTTTTTGCCATCTAAAAGTTTTGATGACATTTTAAAAGCTGTTTTACTACTCAAAGAAAAGAACATTAGCAATTTTCAATTAACTGCTGCCGGAGCTTGGGACAATAAACAATTTAAAAACAAATGTTTGAATTTTATTGAAAAACATCAATTGAATAATGTTACCATATTACCCCCACAAAGCGGTAAAGAAAAAATGCAGTTGTTTGCTAATAGTGATGTTTTTGTTTTTTGTCCGAAAATGCCCGAGGGACACCCTTGGGTAATTGTAGAGGCTATGGCAAATAGTCTTCCTATTATTGCTACCAACCAAGGTGCAATAATAGAATCTGTTATTGATGGTAAAAATGGTTTTATTGTTCCTTCTGAAAATCCTACTGCTATTGCTGAAAAATTAGAAACTTTATTAACCGATAAAAATAGAAGAAGTGAACTTTCTAACTATTCAAAAATGCAATACAAAACCTACTTTACTGAAGAAAGAATGGTAGAAAACCTTGAAAAAGTTTTTGAAACGTGTATAACCCCAACCCAATAAAATAAAAAAACCCATCGATTAAATCGATGGGTTTTTTAGTAATAATAAAAAATATATATTTCTTATTGAACTTGCACATTAATGGCTTTTGGTCCTCTATCGCTATCTTCGATATCGAAAGAAACGTTGTCGCCTTCATTTAATGGTTGATTACTAGATGAATGGTGAACGAAGATATCTTTACTTCCGTCTTCTGGAGTAATAAATCCCCAACCTTTTTCATCATTAAAAAATTTAATTGTACCGTTTTTCATTGTAAAAAATTATTAATTTATAAAAAGCAAATTTATACAAAAAAAGCATAGAAAATTATTTTTGCTTAATTATTTGAAAAACAGTAATTAAAAAACTAATTATTTTTAACGTAAATAGGTGTGAGACAATATTGCTGACCAAAATTTTTCTCTACCCAATTCATTAATTCCTTTATTTCATCTTCCATTAGATATTGATATGATTTTGCCAATTCTTTTCTAAATAGTTTGATATCAAAACTCACTTTCTTCAAAATGGTTTTTGCATATTCAAGTTTACTTTTTCTCATAGTTAGTTAGTTTTATATTTTTAAAAGTTTGCCAGTTCAGTTTATAACAGCCTTATACTTTTTATTTATCTAATATGTTTCAATTTTGTAGTGTAAATATAGTTATTTAAAACCACTTTTTTTACTAAATATTATTAGCTAATTTTACTTTTAACAATATTTAGTATTTCTTATTAAAGCATAAAACAAATGAAGCACTTATCAGTACTATTAATCATCATTTCCACATTACTATTAACCCTTCAAAATCAAGCTGCTACTGTAGATTATGAAGTAAGCATGAGCGAACCACATACCCATTACTTCGAAGTAAAGATGACTATTAAAAATCATCAGGAAAATGAAATTGATATTTATATGCCAACTTGGGCTCCCGGTTCTTACTTAATTAGAGAATTTGCTAAAAGTGTTGAAGCTGTTTCTGCCAAACAAAATGCTAAAGAATTAAACATAGAAAAAATTAATAAAAACACTTGGCGTATTGCCTCTAACAACAAATCTGATATTACTGTAACTTATAAAGTTTATGCTTACGAAATGAGTGTAAGAACAAGTTTTTTAGATGCTTCTCATGGTTATTTTAATGGTACAAGCATATTTATGGCGCATCAACCTGCTCAAAAAGAAATTTCTAAAGTAACCATACATCCTTATAAAGACTGGAAAAAAGTAAGCACTGCTTTACCTAAAGCTAAAGGCGAAAAAGGTTTTGTTTATGTAGCCGAAAACTATGACATATTAGTAGATGCTCCTTTTGAAATTGGCAATCATGTAACTTTTGACTTTACTGCTGCGGGAGTTCTTCATCATGTAGCAATGTATGGCGAAGGAAATTATAACATCGATACGCTAAAAAAAGACATGGCAAAAGTAGTGGAAGCTTGTACCAATGTTTTTGGTGAGAATCCCAACAAAGAATATACTTTTATTATTCATAATCTTACCAGAGGAAGTGGCGGACTAGAGCACCTCAGCTCTACCACGTTGCAAGTAAACAGATGGACATACAGTGGTTCTGCTTACAAAGGCTTTTTAAGTTTGGTTGCTCACGAATATTTTCATTTGTGGAATGTAAAAAGAATTAGACCTATTGAATTAGGACCTTTTGATTATTCTAACGAAAATTATACTTCTCTACTTTGGGTAATGGAAGGCTTTACCAGTTACTATGATGAATTACTGCTTTACAGAGCAGGTTTTTACACCGAAGAGGAAATTTTAAGTAAATTCTCATCTTCTATTAATAGTATCGAAAACCAACCTGGAAATAAAGTCCAACCGGTAGCTCATGCTAGTTTTGATGCTTGGATAAAAGCATACCGACCAACTGAAAATAGCTACAACACTACTATTTCCTATTATACTAAAGGAAGTGTGGTTGCTAATATGTTCGATTTAATGATTATTAAAAATACCAAAGAAAAAAAATCATTGGATGATGTAATGAAACTCCTTTACAATAAGTATTACAAACAAGAAAACAGAGGATTTACTCCCGAAGAAATGAAAAAAACGTTGGAAGAAGTTAACGGATTAAATTTAGATGATTTTTATGCAAAATATATTAATGGTACTGAAACATTCGACTACCCTACTCTATTTAGTTATGTTGGCTTTCAGGTAGAGCCACTAATAGAAAACAATTTAAGCTTAGGAGTCTCTCTCTCTGGAAATACCATAAGAACAGTTTATAGAAATTCTGCTGCTTACGATGGCGGTTTAAATGTTAATGACGAAATATTGGCAATAGATAACTATCGCTTTTCGGATAATTATGACGAAATAACTGAAAACAAAAAAGAAGGTGATATGCTCGACATTTTAATCAGTAGAGACAATATTATTCAGAGCATAAAAATTCCTATGAAGCCTAGAACCGTTATTAGGTATTATATTTTTAAAGCTGAAAGTGCCACAGACGAAATGAAAAGGTTACACGAAAAATGGCTAATGCAACTATGATAGTATCGCTTATTGTGGCTGTTGCCGAAAATAATGTTATTGGTAAAGACAACACCCTTATTTGGCATCTGCCTAAAGACATGCAGTTTTTTAAACAAACTACCCTGAACCATCATATTATTACTGGTAGAAAGAATTATATTTCTATTCCCGAAAAATTTCGCCCGTTGGCTAATAGAACCAACATAGTGCTTACCCGAAAAAATAATTTTACGGAAGAAAATTGTGTGATTCATAATTCTTTAGAGGCTGCTATTGAATTTGCAAAAAAAAATAATGAAACAGAAGTTTTTATTATTGGTGGCGGACAAATTTATAAAGAAGCGTTAGATAAAGGTTTAGTAGATAAAATGTACATCACTCATGTACACCATGCTTTTGAGGGCGACACCTTTTTCCCTGAAATAGACACTAAAAAATGGCAAAAAATAAGTGAAGAACATCATCCCAAAGACGAAAAACATGCTTATGATTTTAGTTTTTGTGTTTATTCTAGAATTTAACCAAACAATATTAACTTAAAGTTATCTCATTAACATTAAGATTAAAAAGGTTTAATAAGTCGATAAAGTTAGCTTAACTCAACAAAAACAAAGTAGTTCTACTTTTGAGTTAATGTTAAATCCTAACCACATATTACCCTCTATTGCTATTGTTACCAGCAATGAAAAAAAGCTAAAAAGTACTCAAGCATTTCTTAAAGAGAAAAAAGTTAACATTGCTACTATTATTATTACTGAAAATACGCCCATAGAACTTATTACCCAAAAGCAATATGATGTTTTTTTAGTGGAACTGCAACTTGCTCAATTTGATGGAATAGAAATCTGCGAAATCATTAAAACTAAATTTGAAAACACTAGTGTGCTACTTGTATCTGAAGAAACTCAAGAATACATTCAGGTAGAAGCTTACAAAGCAGGAGCTGATGATTTTATTACTCCAACCATACAGCCTAAATTGTTATTAAAAAAGATAGATGCTTTACTAAAAAGAAAAACCATAGCAAAAAACAAATCAAAATCGAATATTTACCACAACTCTATAAAAGTAAACAGAGAAAGTTATTTAATTGAAAAAGATAACCAAGAAATTTCTCTTCAAAAAAAACAGTTTGAATTACTTTACCTTCTCATAAGCAATCCTAAAAGAATTTTTACTAGAGATGAACTTTACCATTCTGTTTGGGAAAATACAGACAATAATAACCCTAGAATTATTGATGTACACATCAGAAAAATCAGAGAAAAAGTAGGAGAAAACATCATCAAAACCATTAAAGGTAGAGGTTATCGTTTTGCTGAATAATTCAAAATTTTATCTTTTCTTTTTACTTATTTTTGCACTTCAAATCAAAAAAAGTAACAATGAATGTATTGGTTTTAGGTTCAGGAGGAAGAGAACATGCGTTGGCATGGAAAATTAATGAAAGTAAACTACTAACAAAACTTTTTGTAGCTCCCGGAAATGCGGGAACAGCGTCATTTGCCACTAATTTAAATGTAAATGTAAATGATTTTGATACAATAAAAAAAGTAGTATTGGAAAACAATATTTCATTGGTAGTTGTTGGTCCTGAAGATCCTCTAGTAAATGGCATTTGCGATTTTTTCCTTGCGGATAAAGAACTTAAAAATGTTGGTATTATTGGTCCACAAAGAGATGGTGCAGAATTAGAAGGCAGTAAAGAATTTTCTAAAAAATTCATGATTAAACACAATATACCTACCGCTCAATACCAATCTTTTACCGCAGCAACTTTAGATAATGGATTAACCTTTTTGGAAACATTATCCCCTCCCTACGTTTTAAAAGCTGATGGCTTAGCAGCAGGAAAAGGTGTAGTAATTTTAGATAATTTAAACGAAGCTAAAAACGAATTAACAGAAATGCTTAGCAACAAAAAATTTGGTGAAGCGTCTGCCAAAGTAGTTATTGAAGAATTTTTATCAGGCATAGAACTTTCTGTATTTGTATTAACCGATGGCAATAGTTATAAAATATTACCCGCAGCCAAAGACTACAAAAGAATTGGAGAAGGCGACACAGGCTTAAACACGGGTGGTATGGGAGCTATTTCTCCTGTTCCTTTTGCTGATGAAAATTTCTTGTCTAAAGTAGAAGAACAAGTTGTAAAGCCAACTATTGAAGGCTTAAAAAAAGAAAATATTAACTACAAAGGTTTTATTTTTATTGGCTTAATGAACAACAACGGAAATCCTTTTGTAATTGAATATAATGTTAGGATGGGTGACCCGGAAACAGAGGTGGTGATTCCAAGAATTGAGTCTGATTTGTTAGATTTATTCTATGGAGTAGCTACTCAAACCCTCCACGAAAAAGAAATAAAAATTAATCCTCAAACAGCTACAACAGTAATGTTAGTATCTGGTGGATACCCCGAAGCTTATGAAAAAGGAAAAATGATAACTGGATTAGAAAATATTGAAGAAAGCACTATATTCCATGCAGGAACAACAATAAAAGACAACCAAGTAGTAACCAATGGCGGAAGAGTTATTGCCGTTACTTCATTTGGCAATTCTTTAGAAGAGGCATTGGAAAAATCTTTTAAAAATGCGGAAAAAATTCAGTTTGAAAAGAAGTACTACAGAAAAGATATCGGACAAGACCTGCTAGCCTATAAAAATTAATTTGTTTAACTTTAACAGTTATCAACTTAAAATTCAAATGAAGAAACTACTTTTAATAGCACTTATTTTTATTGGGTTTAATGGTTTTTCACAAACTTTTAAATCAGGAGCTATTTTAGGCGTTAGTGCTGCTCAAGTAGAGGGAGATGGTTATGGTGGGTACAAAAAACCGGGATTAATACTTGGTGCATTCACCAATACCGATTTTTCAGATCATGTTTCTATGCAGTTTGAAATTTATTATATTGGTAAAGGAGCTAGGAAAGTTCCCGACCCAGCTGAAGGCGATTTTAGATCATTTAACTTACGTCTAAATTATTTAGAAATTCCATTAGTAGTAAGGTACCGACACAAATCTTTCTTTTTTGAATTAGGTGGGTATTACGGTTACTTGCTAAATGTAAAAATGGAAGACCAATTTGGTGAAGTAAATATTCAACAAAATCCTTATCCTTTTAAAAGTGCAGATATTGGCGGAGTATTAGGATTGGAATACCATATTAATGATAATTTTATTGTCAACTTTAGAACTAAAAACTCATTGGTTCCTATCAGAGATTTCAACAACTTAGATCAAAATATAGGCTTTTTAAATAAGTTATTTAACAGAGGTTGGTACAATGTTGATCTGAACTTTAGCATTCGCTATCAATTAATCGGTAAAAACTAAGCTATGGAAAAAAGAAAAATTATTATAGCTATTACAGGTGCTTCGGGTGCTATTTATGCCGAATTATTGCTGAAATTTTTATCGCAACAAGAAAATATTGAAGTTGGTGTAATTATGTCTGACAATGCAAAAACTGTTTGGCAACATGAACTTAATAATGAAAATTTTTCTGATTTTCCATTTACTTTTTATCATAAAAATGATTTTAACGCTCCTTTTGCTTCGGGTTCAGCAAAATACGATACTATGGTGGTAATTCCATGCTCTATGGGAACGCTAGGTAGAATTGCCAACGGAATTTCCAATGATTTACTAACCAGAGCTGCTGATGTTATTTTAAAAGAAAGACGAAAGTTGGTTTTAGTAGCCAGAGAAACACCTTACAACCTCATTCATATCAATAACATGAAAACGGTAACAGAAGCTGGAGGCATTATTTGTCCTGCAACCCCCTCATTTTATAGCCAACCAAGCACTATAGAAGCAGTTGCTAAAACTGTAGTTGACCGAGTAATTGATTTAATTGGATTCAACAGCAAATCTTATCGTTGGGGAGAATAAAAAAACAGGACTTCCGTCCTGTCTTCTCTTATTAAAATCTTGCTAACTATATTATTTAACAATAATTTTTTGTGTAACCGAAGCTGTTTTAGATTGAATATTTACAAAGTAAATTCCTTGTTTGTTAATTTGATATTGATTTTTGCCTAATACAACCGGCTGTATAGCCTGTCCGAGACCATTATAAAAAGTAATTTTTAAATCTTCATTTTCAGTAGAAGAAATATTGATAATTCCTGTTGAGGGATTTGGGTAAACAGTTACTTTATCAGCAAAACTATTTTCCTCAACACCAACTACACAATTAGAAAGAGCAGGAGAAGTCAATAATCCATTTCTTTCATTTTGTAATACACTTCTCATAATATTTATTTGTCCGGTAGTAAAACTATTCTGACAATCCTGATCAGAATAATCCATATAGTTTTCCACCATATCAGGCAAATCACCAACTCCGGGAATAGCATCTGTGCAAGAATTTCTGGTAGCATTACAACCTTGTTGAGATTGATCGCAGTTTGGTGTATCCGTTAAACCATCATCATCTCCACAAATACTCCCAAAAAGTCCTCCAAAGGTATTTTCAGCAGTATGTCTAACACCTAAATAATGTCCAACTTCATGAGTAACAGTCCTCCCATTAATCACAGTTGCAGTCATTGCTACCGGGTTATTTCTTCCAAAAGCACTATAATGAATAATAGCACCATCGGTCAATTCTGGTGGAATAGAGTTTGCCGGCCAATTAGACAACCCTGCCGGTGGAGTTGCAACACCTAACAATGATGGGGTTGCACTACCTCCATTAATATCACCCACCCAAATATTCAAATATTCTGAGGTATTCCATGCATCAGATCCTCCTTGGCTAGTATTTTGTATTTTAGCAATAGATGCCATATCAGGTAAAAAACCTCCACCAAAAGTCGTAGATGTCTGTACTCTTACAATCCCATCGGTAGCATTTCCATTTGGATCTTTACAAGCCAGTTGAAATTCAATTTGTGCATCTCCTACAACAGGAGCAAACCCAGACCTCATATTTACAGTATCCGCATTTAGTCTTCTAAAATCTTCATTAAGAACATTAATTTGCTCAATTAATACACTATCATCTAAGTTTTCTTGTGGATTATTGGAATTCCATACAACATGAAAAACTACAGGCACAACATAAATTGACTTATCATTTTTATTTTGCTTAGCATTCGCCTCTATTACCCATTGCTGATAAGCATCATTAATTTGTTGTTTGTAATAAGGGTTTTTCTGATTTAAATATTCTACTGCATGATTAAATCCACATTTATCTACTTGCTGTTGAGCTTGAACAGATAGAGATGTTATGCCTGCCAAACAAAATAATGCAAAAAGCTTGTTAAATAATTTCATAGTTTGTTATTTTTATAAAAGTTAATTTAAAATTTCGTTGTGCGAATTTAATTACTGAAAATAAAAATACAAAACAGATAAGGTATTTGTAAATTACAAAAACCTATTGAAAATCATAATCCTAAAATAAAAGTTAGATGCATTTAAAATAATCAAAAGGCTCTAAACAATCTTTACATTGATATAGAGCTTTACAGGCTGTAGAACCAAATTGACTTTTAAGCTCGGTATTTTTTGAACCACACTGAGGACATTGAACCTCTTTAGGAGCTGAACCAAATAATACGCCTTTGTCTTGAGTGCCTTTTACAGGGGGAGCAATTCCGTAATCTTTGAGTTTTTGCATAGCTGCCTCACTCATCCAATCAGTTGTCCATGCAGGAGTATAAACCATTTTAATTTCTACATTTTCAATACCGTTATCATGAAGTGTTTTTATAATATCATCTTCAAACATTTTCATGGCGGGACAACCGGTGTAGGTAGGAGTAATGGTTACAACAACTTTTTCAGGCAATACCTCAACTTTTCTTAAAACACCTAATTCTTCAATGGTTATAACAGGAATTTCCGGATCAGGAATTTGAGCTATCATGTCCCAAACTTCTTGTTCGGTATATTTTTCTTTGAGGTTCATATCTTATTACTACAAAAACTACCAAGTAGCATCAGGATATGCTCTTTGCAAATATTGCATATCAGTAAGTAGATGACCTAAATATTCTGAGTGCATTCCTTGCAATCTGCCCGTTTGCATGTAATCGTCTTTTGGTCGTTGTAAAGTAGCTCGTTGTAGTACTTCGTTTACCGTACTGTCCCAATTTTTCTTTACTTCATTCAAATCTACTGCAATTCCTGCTTTAATTAAGAGTTCGTCAACTTCGTTCATCTCAAATAAATCTCCGGTAAACATCCATAAATCATCAAAAGATTGTTGAATTTTTTGGTGACTTTCTTCAGTTCCATCACCCAAACGCACTACCCACTCACCAGTATGACGTAAATGGTAAGCAATTTCTTTAATAGACTTTGCAGCATGAGCAGCAATAGTTTCATCTTTACTATTTTTTAACGCAGTATATAAATGATACAAAAATGCATCATGCAAAAAATTTCTGGCAATAGTATCACCAAAATGTCCGTTAGGTCTTTCTGAGAGTAAGGTGTTGTAATATTCTCTTTCACTTCTTCTATAAGCTAAATCATCTTCTGTTTTGCCTTTACCCTCTAAATTAGCAGCATAAGCCAACATGGTTCTAGCTTGTCCGAATAAATCTAAAGAAACATTGGTAAGTGCAATGTCTTCTTCTAATGTAGGTCCATTGCTACACCATTCGGCCATTCTTTGTCCTAATATTAAACTAGAATCTCCTAATCTTAAGCAGTAATTTATCAATGCATCTTGTTGTGTCATCATATAATATTGTAATTTTTAAATCAATAAATAGTTTAGGAAGCTAACCTGGAACTCAAATATGCTTCGCTCCTTCCGGCATAACATAATGCGTAGGATGTCTGTAAATTTTATCGTCTGAAGGATCAAAAAATGATTCGCTATCTTCAGGCAATGATGAAACTATAAAATTTGAAGGTACTACCCAAATACATGTTCCCTCGTTTCTTCTAGTGTACAAATCTCTAGCATTTTGCAATGCCATTTCTTTATCTGTTGCATGTAAACTGCCCGCATGTTTATGAGGCAACCCTGGTTTGCTTTGTACAAAAACTTCCCAAACATCTCCTTGATTATCTTTAATATTATCCATAAATCTTTATTTTTTTCTAAAATTATAATTCTTAAATAAGGTTCTCCTTTTGGAGAGTGTTGGATGGATTACGCCACCATTTGTTTTGCTTTTTGTTTTTGGGCATAAGCCAAAGCTGCTTCTCTTACCCATTTACCATTGTTATGAGCTCTTTTGTGATGTTCTAAACGCTGTTTATTACAAGGTCCATTACCTTTTACCACATTCCAAAACTCATCCCAATCAATTTTACCATAATCGTAATGACCTGTTTCTTCGTTCCATTTTAAATCCGGATCGGGAATAGTTAACCCAATTACTTCTGCTTGGTGAACCGTTTTATCGATAAACTTCTGACGCAATTCATCATTCGTTTCACGTTTTATTTTCCATTTCACACCATTCCCTAAATTTGGAGAATCGGCATCATGCGGACCAAACATCATTAATGATGGCCACCATAATCTATTCAACGCATCTTGGGCCATAGCTTTTTGTTCAGGTGTTCCTTTTGCCATGTGGGCAATAATTTCATACCCTTGTCTTTGGTGAAAACTTTCTTCTTTACAAATTCTTACCATCGCTCTAGCATAAGGTCCATAAGAAGTTCTTTGTAAGGATACCTGATTTACAATAGCAGCTCCATCAACTAACCAACCTACAGCTCCCATATCTGCCCAAGTTAATGTTGGGTAATTAAAAATACTGGAATATTTTGCTTTTTCAGTCTGCAATTCTTCAATAAACTCATCTCTACTTTTTCCCAACGTTTCACCTGCTGCATATAAGTATTGTCCATGTCCGGCTTCATCCTGAATTTTTGCCAACAACACTACCTTAGCCCTTAAAGTAGGAGCTCTCAACACCCAATTACCTTCCGGCTGCATTCCAATAACTTCCGAATGAGCATGTTGAGAAATTTGACGTTGTAAATGTTTTCTATATTCTTCAGGCATCCAATCTTTTGGTTCTATCTTAATTTCTGCATCAATTTTCGCCTGAAACGCATCTAATTTTTGTTGTTCATCCATATTGTTATATATGTTTTTATTTGGTTGCCCAAATTTAACGAAAAAATAATCAACAAATAGCTGATTTTTGTCAGTTGAAGATTTTTTTAACAAATTCACTAAATTTTTAGTAATTTCATTTAGTCCCTTATTTTAATATCTTCTTATTTTGCGAAATAATATTACTTTTGCCCGAATTAAAAAGAAAAACAGAAAGAATGAGTCATTTTCACACCCTAAAAGTTAAAGATATTAGAAAAGAAACTTCTCAAGCAGTTTCTATTGCGTTTGAACTTCCTGCCGATTTAAAAAATACGTTTGTATTTGAGTCCGGACAATATGTTACAATTAAAAGAATTGTTAATGGTGAAGATATTAGAAGGTCTTATTCTATTTGTAGTACGCCTTTTGAAGAAGAAATAAGAATTGGTGTAAAAAAAATAGATAATGGGAAAATGTCTGGTTTTTTAAACAATGAGTTGAAAGTAGGTGATACATTAGAAGTAATGCCTCCTGCTGGAAATTTTGTAGCTAAAAACCATACTGCCAATATAGTTGGTGTAGCTGCAGGTAGTGGAATTACCCCTGTTTTTTCCTTGTTGAAATCAGTAATTAAAGCAGGAGGAAAATTCACTCTCTTTTATGGTAATGTAAATGAAGAAAATACTATTTTTAAACAAGAGTTAGAAAAATTAACTACTAATCATCCTGCTAATTTTAAAGTACATTTTACATACGATGAAGGTGCTGCCAAACAATTAGATCCTATTCAATGTGGGAGAATTGATGAGCAGAAAATGAACGACTTCATTAAACTAAATTTAGAAATACTAAAAGCTGATGGTTTTTATATTTGTGGACCGGAAGCCATGATAAACACAGTAAACGAAACCTTTAAAAAGATGGGCGTTGCTGATGAAAAAATTCATTTTGAATTGTTTACTACTCCCGTTAAAAAAGCGGATTCACTAGAACAAACAGCGCCTGATTCTTCTTACGAAGGAACAAGCCATGTAACGGTAATTATGGATGGCGAAGAGTTTGAATTTGATTTGAATAGCAAAGGAGCAACTATTTTAGACACTGCTATTGAACAAGGTGCTGATGCTCCTTTTTCTTGCAAAGGTGCGGTATGTTGCACTTGTAAAGCCCAAATTATTGAAGGAAAAGCTACTATGGAAATGAATTATGCTCTTTCTGACGAAGAAGTAGCCGAAGGATTTATTTTAACTTGTCAAGCTCACCCGGCTTCAGATAAGTTAGTGATAGATTATGATGTGATATAATTTTTTAAACCTAAAAGGTTTTGGGAACCTGTTAGGTCTAATCTCCAAATTTTATTTCTCTCCATAACTACTTTCTTGCTTAATTGTTTAATTTCGCAATCTAAATTTTATTGAAGCGTTATGTACAGAACACACACCAATGGAGAATTGCGTTTGAGCAATGTTAATGAAGTAGTTACCCTTTGTGGATGGATACAAAAAACTCGTGAGCTTGGCGCCATGACTTTTGTTGACTTACGTGATCGCTATGGTATTACTCAGCTGGTGTTTGGTGAAGAACATACCAAAACTGCTAAATCGCTAGGTAGAGAAGATGTAATACAAATTACAGGAAAAGTAATTGAACGTGAAAGCAAAAACAACAACATTCCCACAGGAGAAATTGAAATTATTGTCGAGAAATTTACCTTACTCAACAAAAGTAAAACTCCACCTTTTACCATCGAAGATAAAACTGATGGTGGTGAGGAATTACGTATGCAATACCGTTATTTAGATTTAAGAAGAAATCCGGTGCGTAAAAACCTGGAATTGAGACATAAATTAGCCATTGAAGTTAGAAAATACTTAGATGCTATCGATTTCTTAGAAATCGAAACACCTTACTTAATTAAATCTACTCCCGAAGGAGCAAGAGATTTTGTAGTGCCGAGCAGAATGAACCCCGGGCAATTTTACGCTTTACCTCAATCACCACAAACCTTTAAACAATTGCTAATGGTAAGTGGCTACGACCGTTATTATCAAATTGTGCGTTGCTTTAGAGATGAAGATTTACGTGCCGACCGTCAGCCGGAGTTTACACAAATAGACTGTGAAATGGCTTTTGTGGAGCAAGAAGATATTTTAAACACTTTTGAAGGAATGATGGATTACCTTTTCAAAAAAGTTAAAAATATTGAATTAAAGGCTTTCCCAAGAATGAGTTATGCTGATGCCATGAAAAATTATGGTTGCGATAAACCCGACATTCGTTTTGGGATGACGTTTAATTATATTGATGATGTCACCAAAAACAAGGGTTTTAATGTTTTTGATAGTGCTGAAACGGTGATTGCTATTGTTGCCGAAGACTGTGCTTCTTTTACCCGAAAACAATTAGATGCGCTAACAGACTATGTAAAAAGACCTCAGGTTGGAGCAAAAGGATTAGTTTATTTGCGTTGCAATGAAGATGGTACTTATAAATCTTCAGTAGATAAATTTTATAGTGAAGCAGATTTAAAAGCATGGGCAGAAAAATGCAATGCCAAAGCAGGCGATTTAATATTGGTATTAAGTGGTGATTTGGCTGCAACCCAAAAACAAATGAACGATTTACGTTTGCATCTTGCCAACGAATTAGGTTTAAGAAATCCTAATGAATATGCTCCATTATGGGTATATGATTTTCCATTATTGGAGTGGGATGAAGAAAGTGGTCGCTACCATGCGATGCACCATCCTTTTACTTCTCCAAAAACAGAAGATTTACATTTATTGGAAACCGACCCCGGAAAAGTAAGGGCTAATGCTTACGATTTAGTATTAAACGGAACTGAAATAGGCGGTGGTTCTATTCGTATTCACGATAGAGCAGTACAATCCAGAATGTTTGATTTGTTAGGTTTTACCAAAGAAGAAGCTCAAGCACAGTTTGGCTTTTTAATGAATGCGTTTGAATACGGAGCTCCACCACACGGAGGTATTGCTTTAGGTTTTGATAGGTTGTGTGCATTATTTGGCGGACAAGAAACCATTAGAGATTTTATTGCCTTCCCGAAAAACAATAACGGTAGGGATGTAATGATAGATGCTCCCGCAACCATTGATAAAAAACAATTGGATGAGTTGTTTATTGATGTGAAGGGAATTTAAGAATCCTCTTACTCTTTAACTAACCTATCTTTTTGAAGAACATTTCCATTTTGATCTTTTATTATTAAAAGATAAATACCTGATGTGTAATTCTCCAGAGTTACTTGATTGGTATACTTATTTATTAGTTGTTGCCCAACCGCATTATAAATTTCTAGTTGATATTTTTCTCCAAAAAACACCATACCTTTGGTTGGATTAGGGTAAAAAGAAATGTTGGTTTTGCCTATATTTTCTGCAATACTTACTGTACAATAAGTTATTGTTGGGGCAATTGTTCCAAAATTAAAATCTACAAATGGAGCTGTAGCCGGAGGTGTTGCATCACAAAAATCAAAACTTCCTGACATGGTGCCAAAATTTACTGAAGAATCTTGAACAGTAAAAGATCCTGAACTAGTCCCCGTAATCGTGTTGAAATTGTAAAAACTATCTCCTATATCAAAACTACCATCATTATTGAAACTTGCGGTATTATTTACGGTATCTGCATTTAAAAAACTAACTGTTAAAGTTATTTGTCCTGTACTTGAGTTATCAAAAACTTCATTATTCCACATACTATTCGAGCCTGTTAGCGTACTATTATTAGTAAAATCTCCCATATTGGTCATATCAGTAAAACTCAGCGAACCATCATTTACAAAAATGCCATTAACAGAATTGGTAAACTGAAAAAACTGAATGCTACCATTATTGGTAAAATTTCCATTATTGGTAGCACTATCTGCTAACAAGGTTGATCCTAAAAAATTAAAAAAATCGCCTTCATTCCACAAACTATCTACCACAGTGGATAAACCTTGAATAGTACCATAATTATTCATCAAGTCATTGTTGTAAAAAGTTACCACATTAATAACTCCATTGTTATTAATCGTTCCATCATTGTACAAACTATCAATACAATTAATACCTCCTGGATTATCCATAGTAATAAAGTTTGCTGCTGAATTAAATGTTAAAACTCCAGCATTAGTAAACGTTCCGTCACTCAATAGCAAATTTCTTATAGTGGTTGTTCCGTTATTAGTAAATGTCGCACTTGCTCCGTTTAACCATATATCTCTAGAAGAGTTATCTTGCACCAAACTAGCTGTAGCATTTACCGTAATAGATCCTGAAGTATAAGCAAAGCTAGTGTTTAACATTACCGTATGATTGATAATTGCATCATCACCCGGAATTGGAACTCCAAAAGGTGTCCAAGTAGCAGGGTTTGTCCAATCACCATTTTGAGTTGATGTATAAGTAGTAGCGTAAGTATTAAAAACTAATGCTATTGTTAATACTAAAGTGAAAAGGTATTTTACTTTCATAATAATTTGTTTTTGTTCTCACAAAGCTATAAAAAAAAAACTAATAGTATAAATATGATTGTCAACATAATAAACACTCTTTAGAATGAATCTTAATAATTATTAATCTAAAGCTAAAATGTAGTAACTTCGCATTTTTAAACTACAGTAGGTAAACTAATGAACAAACAAATAGAAATAATGGCTCCGGCTGGTTCTTTTGAATCGCTGATGGCTGCCATACAAGGAAGAGCAGACTCTATCTATTTTGGGATAGAACAACTAAACATGCGAGCAAAAGCTGCCAACAATTTTACTTTTGACGATTTAGAAAAAATTGCAGAAACATGCAATAGCAATAATGTTCGTTCTTATTTGACTTTAAATACCATTATTTACGATCATGATTTATCGTTAATGAAACGTATTGTTGATAAAGCAAAAGCTGCAGGTATAACTGCTGTTATTGCTTCCGATCAAGCGGTAATTAATTATGCTTCTTCAATCGGTTTTGAAGTGCATATTTCTACACAAACCAATGTTACCAACTTAGAAACTATTAAATTTTTCTCGCATTTTGCTGATGTAATGGTATTAGCAAGAGAGCTTAGTTTAATTCAAGTAAAAAGTATTACAGACGGCATTAAAAAAGAAAATATTACAGGACCTTCAGGAAACTTGGTAGAAATAGAAATTTTTGCTCACGGAGCATTATGTATGGCTGTTTCAGGAAAATGTTATTTAAGTTTACACACCAATAATTCTTCTGCCAACAGAGGTGCTTGCGTACAAAATTGTCGCAGAACTTACGAAGTGAAAGATGAAGAAGGAAATGAACTATTAATTGACAATGAATACATAATGTCTCCAAAAGATTTATGTACCATTGGATTTATTGATGATATTATTAATGCTGGCGTAAAAGTATTAAAAATTGAAGGAAGAGGAAGAGCTCCAGAATATGTTAAAACAGTTACTGAGTGCTACCGAGAAGCTGCTGACGCATATTTAGATGGCACTTATTCCAAAGAAAAAATTGAAGGTTGGAACCAACGCTTAGCAACAGTTTACAACAGAGGTTTTTGGGATGGTTATTATTTAGGTCAGGAATTGGGAGAATGGTCGGAAGGACATGGTTCGCAAGCTACTACCAGAAAAAAATTCTTGGGTCAAGGCATTAAGTATTTCCCTAAAATTAATATTGCTGAATTTAGAATTGAAACACACTCGTTAAGTGTTGGTGACAAAATATTAATTACCGGCCCCACAACAGGAGTTATTGAAACTACTGTTAAAGAACTTCGAGTAGATGATAAGTCAGTAGAAAAAGTTGAAAAAGGAGTAAACTTCTCTACTCCTATTGATGAAATTATTCGACCATCAGATAAATTATATAAAGTAATTCCTGCCGAATGATTCGTATTACCCACCAAAGAGAAAAGTGTATAGGCTGCAATTATTGCGTTGAAATAGCTTACGACCGTTGGCGTATGTCTAAAAAAGATGGTAAATGCACGTTAATTGGCAGTAAAGAAAAAAGAGGTTTCTACAATGTAGTAGTTGGCGATGATGAATACATCGCCAATGTTAATGCCGCAAAAGCTTGCCCCGTAAAAATAATTAAGGTAGAGAAGGTGAAGTAGTTTGAACGGTTATTTCAATTAGTCTTGCTGCTTTAATTTCGCAAAAAACTCTTTATGAAAAGCTTCTAATTGCTTCGGAGGGTAATAAGAATGTGCTCCCCAAATAATTTTATTAATCGTATTATTTCCTTGACGAATTTCTAAATAATAAGACATATTCCCGGGCTGATTAATATCCTCGCCATACAAACTTAACTCATCAATTTTAGTTAGAAAATACTCTGTATCTAATGCAGAAAGTTGTTTGTAAAAAACATCTCTTTCATAAACAAAATCTCTTTTATAAACCTTACCGTTTTCAAGCAACATATACTCTTCAAAATCACCTGTAAAACCTCCCCCTCTACCAACACAATATTTCATTTCGCTATTATTTGTTTTATTTTTAACAACTGTATCTGAGCCCGATTTTGTTGATGAACAACTAAGAAATATGCTGGAAAATATAAGTAATGATAAAATTTGTTGCATTGATGAGTTGTATTTATTTTACCAATTTGAAACAGCATTATTAAAAATATCTTGCGTTAACTGACCATTAATATCCTTAATGAGGTCATCTTCTATGGTAGTTAAATTAATGGATGATTCAAAATCGGCATAACGGGTAAAGCTTCTTTCAAAGCTTTGTTTATCGTCTTTGGTATTAGTGAAAATTACATTAACAGTTATAGAAAGTCTGTTAGTTGCCGCTGTTTGGTCACCTTGAATAGCGTTTGGTGTTATGGTATAACCTGTTATGCTTCCTTCAAATTGCAAATCGCCATTAGCAGGCAACATTTGTAAGCTGGTTTGAGAAACAAATACATCTTTCAAGGCTTCACTAAAAGTCTGACTTAAGTTTGGAT
The DNA here is from genome assembly GCA_000961845.1 of Flavobacteriales bacterium BRH_c54. GTDB lineage: Bacteria > Bacteroidota > Bacteroidia > Flavobacteriales_E > Vicingaceae > BRH-c54. Next base: position 25,748 of record LADZ01000031.1, on the reverse strand, counting down.
TAGCTAAAGGAGCATAATTTTGAAACGTTTTTACAGAAAAGGTTTTTATTTCAGGAGCAATAGAGGCTCCAGTAAAAGAATAATCTACTTTACATGAAAAAAATATCATGAGAAAGGCAAGAACAATATAATGGTGTTTTTTATTCATTAATATCGTATTCTTTAATTTTTCTGTAAAGTGTTCTTTCAGAAATACCTAACTCTTCAGAAGCTTTTCTTCGCTTATTATTGTGTTTTCTCAATGCTTTAACAATCATTTCTTTTTCTTTATCAGCCAAAGATAAAGATTCTTCTTCCACTTCCTCATGGTCAGAAAAATCATCTTCAGGATTGATAATTTGAGGTTTATACACTTCTGCGGATAAAGGTTTTTCCGTATCTAAATCATCACTTTTAGCATATAATCTTTTTATGCTGTTTATCATGGAAGTATTTTCTTCAGAATCGGAAACCAACGGTTGTTTTGTATTTCCATTGCTAATAATCCCGAAAACCAATTTTTTCAACTCATTCACATCATCTTTTAAATCAAACAACACTTTATACAAAATATCTCTTTCAGACATATCTGAAGTATCCCCTTTATACAATGTTGGTAATTGAGAGGTATTACTATCTAATGGCAAATAATTAGCTAAAATATTGGCTGAAATTTCCCTATTATTTTCTATTACTGATATTTGCTCAGTCACATTCTTTAACTGACGAATATTTCCCGGCCAACGATAGTTAATAAGCAACTCAACAGCATCAGGTGTTAACTGAACACTTGGCATACGGTATTTTCCTGCAAAATCTGAAGCAAATTTTCTGAATAATAAATGTATATCTTCTTTTCGTTCTCGTATCGGAGGTAAATCTATCGGCACTGTATTTAATCGGTAATATAAATCTTCTCTAAACTTACCTTTTTTAACTGCTTCGGGTAATTTTACATTAGTTGCAGCAACGATTCTAACATCAGTTTTTTGTACTTTTGATGAACCTACTTTAATAAATTCACCTGTTTCCAACACTCTTAATAATCTGGCTTGTGTAGGTAAAGGCAATTCACCAACCTCATCTAAAAATATGGTACCTCCATCAACTACTTCAAAATACCCTTTACGAGCTTCATGAGCTCCCGTAAAAGCACCTTTTTCATGTCCAAAAAGTTCAGAATCTATAGTTCCTTCTGGAATTGCACCACAATTTACAGCAATATATTTATTGTGTTTTCTGGCACTTAATTGATGAATAATTTGAGGCATTACTTCTTTCCCTACTCCACTTTCTCCTGTAATTAAAACAGATAAATCAGTAACTGCTACCTGAGCAGCTATGTTTATAGCCCTATCTAACATTGGCGAGCTACCAATAATTCCAAAACGCTGTTTTATTTGTTGTGTATCCATAATGGTTAAACCTTTTAACTTATATCGCTCTCCCTAACAATGTTCCTCCTGTGCAATCTTCTATATAAACAGTTACATAATCGCCTACTTTGTAATTTTCTTTAGGAAAAACCACCACTGTGTTTTGAGAAGTTCTTCCTGCCAATTCATTATCAGAGCGTTTAGATTTTTTTTCTACCAACACTTCAAATGTTTTACCAACATAAGCTTGGTTTCTTTCTAATGAATGGGCACTTTGTTTATCTATAATTTCTTGTAACCTTCTACTTTTTACTTCTTGAGGAACATCATCCTTAAACTTACGTTGAGCTTGTGTATTAGGTCTTTCAGAATAATTAAACATGTAAGAAAAATCGTACTTTACGTAGTCCATTAATGATAGTGTATCTTGATGATCTTCTTCTGTCTCCGAACAAAAACCTGCAATAATATCAGCAGAAATAGAACAATCAGGAACAATTTTTCTAATGCTATCAATTCTATCCATATACCATTCTCTAGTATATCCTCTATTCATCATTTCTAAAATTCTGTTACTTCCACTCTGAAAAGGCAAGTGAATGTAATTACAAATGTTATCGTATTTAGCCATCACATGCAAAAATTCATCTGTCATATCTTTAGGATGTGAAGTAGAAAACCTCACTCGCAACTTCGGACTAATTTGAGCTACTTTTTCCATCAATTGAGCAAAATTGATGCTTTGAGCTTTTTCTTCTTCCGATAAATTTTCATAATATTTTTTCAATCCTTCTGTACCATACCACAAGTAAGAATCTACATTCTGGCCTAACAAAGTAACCTCTCTATAACCCCTATCAAATAAATCTTGAGCTTCTTTTAAAATACTTTCAGGATTTCTACTTCTTTCTCTTCCTCTGGTAAAAGGCACTACACAAAAAGTACACATATTATCACAACCACGGGTAATGGAAATAAATGCCGTAACCCCGTTGCTTAACAACCTTACCGGACTAATATCTCCATAAGTTTCTTCTTTAGATAAGATAACATTTACCGCTTTTTTACCTTCGTCCACTTGAGCTACTAAATTGGGTAAATCTCTGTAAGCATCGGGACCAACCACTATGTCAACAATTTTTTCTTCTTCTAATAATTGTGATTTTAATCGCTCTGCCATACAACCTAGCACACCAATTACCAACTCCGGTTTTTTCTTTTTCTCTTTATTGAAAACCGTTAATCGTTGTCTTACTGTTTGTTCAGCTTTTTCTCTAATCGAACAAGTATTTACCAACACCACATCTGCTTCTTCCAAATTATTGGTAGTACCATAACCACTTTCAGCTAAAATAGAAGCAACAATTTCACTATCAGAAAAATTCATCTGACAGCCATAACTTTCAATATAAACTTTTTTATTGTTGGTTTTATCTGTATCTGCTAATAAGGTCGCAGAACCTTGAACAGCCTCATCTATTACTTTATTTCCTAATTCCATATTTATTTTTTAAAGAACTACAAAATTAGCCAATTTTTATGAGTTATGACAAAATGACACCAAAAGAAAAAGCTTTTGTTACCCTACTAATTCTACCACATAAATAGAGGTTTCCTAATTTTTACCAAAATATAATGGTAGGTTTATAAACAGTTATTAATTTTACTGACCTAAAATAAAAGAACTATATAGTTATGAAATAGCCACGAGCAAAAACACACCAACAAGAATAAAGATAAACTGGCATATTCCATATGACAAATAAAAAACAAATAAATATCTACATATGAAACTACAAAATTACGCTCAAGGACAATGGGTAGAAGGCTCAGGTAAAGAAAAACCATTATTTGATGCCATTACAGGCGAACAAATTGCTACTGCTTCAAGCGAAGGTTTAGATTTTGCAGCTATGATGGATTATGCTCGTAAAGTTGGCGGTCCAACTCTTAGAAAAATGACTTTTCAGGAAAGAGGACTGATGCTAAAAGCTTTGGCCATGCATCTTTTAACCTTGAAAACAAAATACTACGAAGTAAGTGCTAAAACAGGTGCTACAAAAGTAGATAGTTGGATAGATATTGAAGGTGGCATTGGTAATTTATTCGCTAATGCCAGTCTTAGAAGACAATTTCCTGACGAGCCATTTTATGTGGATGGAGAAACTGCTCCACTTTCTAAAAATGGCACTTTTATAGGTCATCATATTATGGTTCCTAAGCAAGGTGTTGCCATCCATATTAATGCATTTAACTTTCCTATTTGGGGAATGTTGGAAAAAATTGCTGTCAACCTAATGGCCGGTGTTCCAGCTATTGTTAAACCGGCAACATTAACTTCTTTCCTGACCGAAGCAATGGTGAAAGATATTATCGACTCCAACATACTTCCAGCAGGAGCATTACAATTAATTTGTGGTTCTGCCAATGGAATTTTAGACCATGTTACCAACCAAGACGTGGTTACATTTACAGGCTCTGCTTCAACCGGAAAAATGCTTAAAGCACATCCTCGTTTATTAGAAGAAGCTGTCCCATTTAATATGGAAGCTGATTCATTAAATGCAAGTATTTTAGGTGAGGATGCTATTCCTGGAACGGAAGAATTTGATTTATTTATAAAAGAAGTACAACGAGAAATGACAGTAAAAGCCGGACAAAAATGTACGGCTGTTCGTAGAATTATTGTTCCAGAAAAATTAGTGGAAGATGTACAAATTGCTTTAGGAAAAAGATTGGCTCAAACAGTAGTTGGAAATCCTGCTGTAGAAGGGGTAAGAATGGGTGCTTTGGCAGGACTAGAGCAAGTAAAAGAAGTAAAAGAAAAAGTAGCTCAACTTTCTGCCAGTCAAAAAATTGTTTTTGGAGATGTAGATAATTTTGAAGTTACCGGAGCTGACAAAAGTAAAGGCGCTTTCTTATCGCCCATCTTATTTTTAAACGAAAATCCTTTTACCAATACCGATTGCCACAACATAGAAGCATTTGGTCCGGTATCTACTATAATCCCCTACAAAACATTAGATGAAGCCATTGAATTAGCCAATATGGGCAAAGGTTCTCTAGTTTGTTCCATTGTTACCAATGATGATAAAATTGCTAAAGAATTTGTGTTAGGTGCGGCTTGTATGCACGGACGAATTTTGATATTAAACGCTGCTTGTGCTAAAGAAAGTACCGGACATGGATCTCCTATGCCGTTGCTTACCCATGGCGGACCGGGTAGAGCCGGAGGCGGTGAAGAAATGGGTGGAAAACGTGGTATTTTGCATTACTTACAACGTACTGCTATTCAGGGTTCTCCAACAATGATTACAAAAGTTACCAACCAATACCAATACGGTGCTGAACAAACAGAATTTGATAGACATGTTTTCCAAAAGTATTTTGAAGAAATTCAAATAGGTGAAACGGTGGTAACCAGAAAACATACCGTTACTGATGCGGACATTGTGAACTTTGCGAACGTTAGTGGTGATCATTTTTACGCTCACGTAGATGCGACTTCTTTAGAAGGAACTATTTTTGAAAGAAATGTTGCTCATGGATATTGGGTATTATCAAAAGCAGCAGGTTTATTTGTTGATGGCAAAAAAGGTCCTGTTTTGTTAAACTATGGGTTGGATGAATGTAGATTTGTAAAACCTGTTTATCCGGGAATGACCATTGGCGTTAGATTCACTGCTAAGGAAAAAATCTCTCAAGAGAAAAAAGATGAAAACGACATTAAAAAAGGAATTGTAAAATTCTTAGTAGATGTGTATGATGAAACAGGGGAAACAGTTGCTTTAGCTACTATCTTAACAATGGTGAAATTTAAAAATCAAGAATAGATAGTTAGTTTGTAAGGTTATTAGCCACGAATATATTAATACTAGTGTATTCGTGGCATTTTCTTACTCTTCTCCCTTGTTAATATACTTCCAAAGTAAATCTTTAAGTTCTAGCAAGCCTTGTTGGGCAACAGAAGAAATAAATAAATGAGGTACTTCCGGTAAGTCTTTTTCAATTTCATCTTTTAGTTCATCATCCAACATATCAGATTTAGAAATGGCTAATATTCTGTCTTTATCTAATAATTCCGGGTTATACGCTTTTAATTCATTTAATAGAATCTCGTATTCTTCATTAATATTTTTGCTGTCAGCAGAAATTAAAAATAACAATACCGCATTTCTCTCTATGTGTCGTAAAAATCGAATTCCTAAACCCTTACCTTCGTGAGCTCCTTCAATAATTCCAGGGATGTCTGCCATCACAAAAGAACGATAATCTCTGTAAGAAACAATTCCTAAATTAGGCACTAAGGTAGTAAAAGGGTAATTGGCTATTTCAGGCTTTGCAGCACTAAGCACCGACAATAATGTTGATTTTCCGGCATTAGGAAAGCCAACCAAACCAACATCCGCTAATACTTTTAATTCTAATATTTTCCATGCTTCCTGACCTTCTTCTCCAGGTTGTGCATATCTTGGAGCTTGGTTAGTCGAAGATTTAAAATGAGCATTTCCTAACCCACCTCTACCTCCTTTAAGTAAGATTTGCTCTTCGCCATCTTGCGTAATTTCAAATAAAACCTCTCCTGTTTCACCATCTTTGGCAATTGTTCCTAACGGAACTTCTACATAAACATCTTCCCCTTCAGCACCTGTACTTCTAGAACTACTTCCATCTTCACCATGCTTGGCTTTTATATGTCGTTTGTATTTTAAATGCAATAAAGTCCATAGATTTTTATTGCCTTTCACAATTACGTGTCCGCCTCTACCACCATCTCCCCCGTCAGGACCACCTTTAGGTTCATACTTTTCCCTTCTAAAATGCCTCGAACCTCTACCTCCCATTCCTGAAGTGCAGTGTATTTTTACGTAATCTATAAAGTTGGAGTTGGACATTGGTTAGTTTAAAAGTTAAAAGTTTGAGGTTTGAAGTTTAATTTCTAATCTCTAATATTTAATTAGCGTTATCGATAGCTGAACACAAACGATTGAAAATTTCCTCAATGCTTCCTACACCATTAATTTTTTCAAATTTGTTTTGAGCAGCATAAAAATCAGCCACTACAGCAGTTTGTTCGTTATATACTTTAATTCTATTAGCAATAATACTTTCATCTGAATCATCTGCTCTTCCACTGTCTTTTCCTCTTTCTAACAAACGTTTTATTAATTCTTCTTTTGGAACATCCAACGCTAACATAATAGAGATAGCTGTGTTTTTTGAAGTCAAAAATTTATCTAACGCTTCTGCTTGTGGTGTAGTTCTCGGAAAACCATCAAAAATAAACCCTTTAGCTTGTGGATTTTTATCTACCTCTGCCTCTAACATACTAATAGTAACTTCATCAGGAACCAAATTTCCCTTATCCATATAGCTTTTAGCTAATTTACCTAATTCTGTTTCGCCTTTAATGTTGGCTCTAAAAATATCTCCCGTTGATAAATGTACTAAACTGTATTTATCAACTAATTTTGCTGCTTGTGTTCCTTTTCCTGCCCCCGGAGGACCAAATAATACTATATTTAACATATCTTTTTGGTTTTTTATAATTTTAAACTAACTTAATATCTAATTCTATTGTTCATCCAACACATAAATTGAACTGAGATTTCTGCCATAACCATCATAATCTAACCCGTAGCCCAACACAAAAGCATTTGGAATTTCTTTGCCTATATAGTCAATCGGATAAGGTTTGTGATAAGCTTCAGGTTTAAATAGCAATGAAGCAATTTTTATAGAATTTACTTTTTTATTTTGTAAAATTTCATACAACTTAACCAAGGTATTTCCGGTATCTACAATGTCTTCTACCAAAATAATATCTTGTCCTTCTATATCTTCATTTAATCCTATTAACTCGTTTACTTTTCCTGTAGTAGTAGTTCCTTCATAAGAAGCTAACTTTACAAAAGAAACCATACATTGCAGGTTGATTTCTTTCAATAAATCGCTCATAAACATAAACGAACCATTTAGTACTCCGATAAAAATAGGCGATTTACCACTGTAGTGCATATTAATTTCGTTAGCAACTTTACTTATGGAAGTTTGCAGCTCCTCAGCAGAAATGTATGGTTTAAAGGTTTTATCCTTAATTGTTATCTTACCCATTTTTATGAAAATTGGATTGCAAAAGTAGTAATTTTCTTAGTAGAACAGCAGTAAATTAGTGGAAGATGTTTTTAAACTTTTGGGGAGCTTAAAACTTATTAATAACCCATAGTGGATTTAGAAAAAAACTTGCACAACAAATCATTTCTATTATGATTCTGCTTCAAACAATTCTGCTGGATTTATCTTAAACTGTAGCATTCTAGCAGTTTTTCTACCATTATCTCCACCTTTTCTTTGCATTGTTATTCTTCCTATTTTAAAATTCCCTTGTTTTGTCATTTCAACTTCTCCATTTCCAAAATGATTTAAACAAAAATTCATTGGTTTTAAAATCCATCTCGAATTTTCTTTAATTTTTTGAGCAACTAACATCCACTCTGCTGAAAACTGACCACGTCCTTTTAAAATATCTGAAACAATTAAAGACTTATTTTTATTTAACCACGAAAGAATTTGATTTTGTTCTTGTTCTGTAAATTCATTAGCAAACATTCTGCGTTTATCTTTCGGATTATTGATGTTTGGTTCTTCTTCTCCTGTATATCTCTTAAATATCGATACTATTTGTGTTGGTATATCCCACATTTCAACATATTTATCAACCCATCTTTTATCAATTTGATTAAATCCTTTAGGATTACTCACTAATTTAACTTGTAAATTTTGTGCGTCAATTGCTTCTTTTAATTTTATGGTTACCTGAACTTGCACATCTGTTTTAAACCCACTCAACTTAACCGCTTTAACATATTCAATTTCGTCAAGTTGATATTCCATTATTACTAACCACTTCTGTGCATCTTCATCTTTTTTCCAATCATTAAACTTCTTAATGATATCATCTTCATTCAAAAAACCATTTTTTGCGGTTTGTGAACCCAAAATTTGTTCTTTACGCATATACAAATTCAGTTTTATTAATATTTATCACTTTATTCTTTTCTAATACTTTACTTATTTCTGTAAGAATATGCTGTAAAACATTTACAGAAACACTATTTCCAAACTGTTTGTATGCCTGAGTGTCAATAGGGTTTATTATGTAATCATCAGGATATCCTTGAGCTCTTGCACATTCTCTCGGAGAAAGTTTTCTGATTTTTCCATTAACTAAATACAATCCGGTTTTTGAACCTACTCCTCCACCATAAGCAGAAAGTGTAATCGCATGACCTAAAACATGGTAAATTCTTTCTCCTTGTCCACCTTTATTTACTTTGCCTATTTGAATAGGTTTATTAAGTAATTCCATTTCAGAAAATAAAGATTTTGAAACCGTATAATTCTTATAAATTTCTATATCGTCTCTTTCAATTATTTTTGCATTTTTTGGTTCATTTTCTAAAATATATTCTAAACAAACAGGCTCATTTGGGGGGTTAGGAAACCTAAAAGATGTCGATTCTATTGAATTATGAAAGGCAACAATGTATATCCTTTCTCTGTTTTGTGGCAATCCGAAATGACTTGAATTTAAAACTTTGGTAAAAACACTATACTGTAATTCTTCTAATGTTTTAATAATTGTTTTTAATGTTTTACCTTCATCATGTCTGACTAAATTTTTAACATTTTCTAAAAATAAAACTTTTGGTTTATGATGATTTACTATTCTGGCAATATCAAAAAACAATGTCCCTCTTGTATCTTCAAATCCTTTTTGTTTACCTGCAATTGAGAATGCCTGACAAGGAAAACCTCCACACAAAATATCATGATTTGATATATCTTTTTCGTCTATTTCCGTAATATCTCCATGGGGTTTTAAGTTGAAATTTTTCTCATATGTTTCAGCTGCATATTTATCCCACTCTGAAGCAAAAACACACTCTGCACCAAAAGAATTTAAAGCTAAATGAAACCCTCCAATCCCCGCAAAGAGGTCGATAAATTTATATTCAATTAAATTTTTATTATCTAATCTTATCATTTTTCAAAGATAATAATTTTTGAGCTTTGTTTATTATATAGAACATAAGTAATCAGTATAAATTTCCGAACATAGGACATAATTTAGCTGCGAACTTAATACCACTAAACCGCCACTTTTAATAAGTCCTGTTATTCCTTCGTTCTTCTTTTATAAGTATTAACAATATAAATTTGAAATGTCAGGATTCTCAATTTTGTTTAAAGGATACCAATCATCAATAGGCGCTCTTTGTGCAAAATAGTCTAAATGTGCTCTTTTTGTTTCATCAAGCAATTTATCCCAATTCCAAGATGTTATAGAAGCCATCGAGTTGCTATCAACAATCCAATTAGTTGTTTCCTGAATATCAATTGTAGTTTTCACCTTATCAACTACTTGGTTGTTCTGACGCCTTATTGCAACCGTTGTAATTATAAAGTTAATGTTTCCTTGATTTAATATCTCTACTTTAAAGCAGAAATCCCTTTTAAAATCTTCTAGTGTCATATTAATTTTGATTTATAGTAATTCCATCATAAAAATAATCAATAATATATTTATCAAATGAATCCAAAAACTCAAATGAAAAAACATTTTCCTTTCCCATTTCATGGAATATTTCTATTGTATTATGAATATTCAAACCATCATCCAAAAAATTAATCACACCATTCTGGTGAAGTTTTCTTGAAATCATTCTTGGCAGTCCGTATTCTTCAAGTTGATATACAACTGAAGGCAAGAAGGCGTGTGATACTCGAGAAACAAATGGTGAGACGTCCGTTCCGTTATCAATTATTTCTTTCTGAAGAATATTTATGTCGCTAATTAAGGATGATAAATTAAATGCAGCCGTTCTTTCCAATTTAAAAAATTGTTCAATATCTATATCAAATTCATCCAATTCATCTAATAGTTCAGGAATTGTACTACCCCAATTCTCAACTAAAACTTTAACAAATTCCACAAATTTTTTGTGTTGAATTCCATAAGGACCGTCACCCCATTCTCCTGGTTGTAAACTGATAATTTTCCAGAGAAGCCTGTCCCATGATTCGGGTTCATTTGAATTTAAGTACGAAAGACCATTCCAATCTTCTGGATTAGATTTCATTTGTTTTGCTGTCTCTTTTATAAACTCCGAATTATTGGATTGGAATATATTTTCTTTTAAAAGCCTATCGTATGTTTCCTTTCCTAGTATTTCATACATTTCATTTTTAAAAGTTACAATTTTGGCGATTTGTTCATTATCTAAACTTGAACTATATACATTTTCATCCAAATCTCCTAAAATTGTATCGGGAAATGGAATATCAAGTTGAGTTGTCCCTTCTTGCGGTGGTGGTTCTAGCAAATAAATTTTACCAATAAAATACTTAAACATTCTACCACTTCTGCCTATAATATTTTTGTAGGTAAAACTATCTAAAATGCTGTTTCCTCCACTTTTTCGATTTCGCCAAATAATAACATTCTCTGCAGATGTGTTTACACCTTCAATTATTGATGAAGTAGAAATAATGTTATTTAAACCTGCTTGCTCCTCAAATAGTTTTACTTGAATTTGACTTATGGAACGGTGCAATTGTCCGTTATGAATTCCTACACCTCTTTTGACAAGATTAGTTAGCTTCCAATTAGCACCATAATTTATGGTAAGCCAATTGGCAAATTCAACCAATAAAGGCTTGTCTGAAATTGGTAGATGTTCATTTAATAGGTTTGAAACTTTATCAATTTGAGGATAAGACGCTGCGTAAATAAGCGATTTCGTTTTTGTTTCTTCAAGAATTTCTAGAAGAACTTCACCTTTTTGAAGTTCTTTTTGAATTCTATCTCCTTCAATTTCTTTGTATGGTTCAAATCGTTCAAGATAAACTGTACTAAATCCTAATTTATCCTCAAACACCATATCTTTAGTAAATACATTAGCACCAATTGAAGTAATGTTAGGAGCTAGAAAATATTTTTGTTTTGATTTGAAACCTAATTTGATGATTGCTTTTAACAAAGAAGGAGACCTTGATTTATCGTAAACAGAACTTGCTTTATAAAACTCATCAATTATTAATATATCAATACTGTCAATTTTATTTACATAATTCATTGCCCTTTCTTGCGGGAAAATAAAGATGTTTCTATCAGCAAGTTCTACTTCAGTAGTTGTAATTATTTTATACCTATGAGCAAATTTCTTGTACAAACGCCTACGGGTTTCGTCTGTTAAAGCTATTGTGGGCACAATTATTACTACATTATCTGGATTTTTTAATGAAATAAAAGCATCAATAACGAAACTTTTTCCAAAGCTTGTTGGAGCACTTACAGCAATATTCTCTCCATTAACTAATCGTTTTAATAATGACGATTGTTCTCTATGTAATGTAGCTTGTTTGCCTCCTATATCTACTTTGAATATCTCATATACAAATCTGTCCTCCCAATTAGCTGTGTCCACTTTTAGATAAGGATATAAACCTGTTTCACGAATTAAATGATTCACTAATGGTGAATATTCAATTTCATTTCTTTCATGGTAATCCAATAGTTTAATTAATTCATTTCTAGCCTGAACCTCTTCGTTTTCAATTAAGTAATTATTAATTAGATGGCAAGTGTCAAAGATTTCCATTGATTAAGAATTTTTATAAAAGTCAGCCATTGAAACAAACCTATCTACAATTGTTTTTTTGAGAGGAACAGGAAATAAAATCAAATGAAATTTGATTTCAGAATAGTGTGGTATGCCCCCAATTTTGCTCAATTGTTTTTTGAAAAATGATTCTGCTCTATTTTTATGGTATTCAATTAATTCATTTTTATAGTAATCCGAAACCACACTCTGTTTTTGTGTTATAGTACATTCATATAATAGCAATATAGGAATATGCAGTTTGGGCTTTATTAAATCTATGGATTCTCTTGGGGAAAGTGCTGCTTTGATTGAATTTCTTAAAGTCTCATTACCAATCAATGAATCAATATCAGGCAAATTCGTTATTATACTGTTCTCTTTTTTGAGTTTTTCAGTTAATAAAGATTTTCTATGGACGTAATTATTTCAGGTATTCTAGCATCTTCAATGCTGTTATAAAATTTTGCTTCTCCAAACCAAATAGAAAAATCAGTATCGTTTTCTATAATTATATGCACGCTGTCGGCTCCTTTAGCATTGTCTTGGGCATTTTGTTTGTAAAATATTTTTGGAACTACAGGTAATGCATTGAAATGATGTTTCATTATAGCGTATAGAACAATTTCCGCAATTTCACTTCCTTTACTAATATCGCCTAATTTATCAGAAAGTCTTAAATTTTTTGCTGCATAGGTTAATAAAGAATGATGGTTATTCACTAGACTTTCTCTTTCTCTATGCGATAATGATGTTTCAGCGATATTGTCCCAAATGAAATTTTGAAAATGATTGTACCTCCATTCTGTAGCTTCAAAACTATTTATCATACTAATAACATTCTTGTTTGCAACAGGAAATATAGTTTTATCAGAGTTTATGTCTGAAAAAGTATTATTGATTAGTATTTCAAAATCCATATTGTCTGTTTATTTTGCAGTTGATTTAGTATGACTTCTTTATTTCCGCAACGCTTTATGTTAATTGCATGAGTATTTCTTATACCCAACAAATATAACATTTATTTTAATTTAACCAACTGTTTATAGGGGGTTAAAGGGTGCGTAGTTGGCAGTTTTTACAAACCCTTTATCGGAAGCTGTCTATCCACAAAAAAAAACTAATTTTGCAGCATGAGTTTAGAGAAAGAAATAGCAAAAAGAAGAACTTTTGGCATTATTAGTCATCCCGATGCGGGGAAAACAACGCTTACCGAAAAATTATTGTTATTTGGTGGTGCGATACAAACGGCAGGAGCTGTAAAATCTAATAAGATTAAGAAAACTGCTACTTCCGATTTTATGGAAATTGAAAAGCAAAGAGGAATTTCTGTTGCCACCTCCGTAATGGCTTTTAATTATAAAGACACTAAAATCAATATTCTAGACACTCCTGGTCACAAAGATTTTGCTGAAGATACTTACAGAACACTAACAGCCGTAGATAGCGTTATTTTGGTTATTGACTGTGCCAATGGTGTGGAAGCTCAAACCAAAAAGTTAATGGAAGTTTGTAGAATGAGAGATACGCCCGTTATTGTTTTCATCAACAAAATGGATAGAGAAGGTCAAAATCCGTTTGATTTGTTAGATGAAATTGAAACTACTTTAGACATAAAAGTAAGACCTTTAAGCTGGCCCATAAGTATTGGGGCAACTTTTAAAGGGGTTTATAATTTATATGAAAAACACCTGAATTTATTTGATTCCAATAAAACAAAAATTGAAAGAGAGATTGTAAGCATTAAAGACCTAAATGATCCTTTATTGGATGAAATAATTGAAGATGACGCTCCAAAACTAAGAGAAGATGTAGAGCTTATTGAAGGAGTTTATGATGCATTTGATGTAGAAAAATATCGTGCAGGAGAATTGGCTCCCGTATTTTTTGGTAGTGCCCTTAACAATTTTGGTGTACAGGAATTGTTAGATACTTTCTTAGCAATTGCTCCAAGCCCAAGAAGCAGAGCAACCAACATAAGAATGGTAGAACCTACAGAACCTAATTTTACAGGGTTTATTTTTAAAATTCACGCTAACCTTGACCCTAAACACCGAGATAGAATTGCTTTTTTAAGAATTTGTTCGGGAACGTTTGAAAGAAATAAGTTTTACTACAATGTTGCTACGGATAAAAAATTAAGATTTAATAATCCTACCAGTTTTATGGCTCAGGATAAAAGCGTAATTGATGAAGCTTTTCCGGGTGATGTAATTGGTTTATATGATGCGGGAAATTTTAAAATTGGCGATACGCTTACCGAAGGAGAAAAAATAGAATTCCAAGGAATTCCAAGTTTCTCTCCAGAGATTTTCAAGGAGCTTATTAATAAAGACCCAATGAAAACCAAGCAGCTGGAAAAAGGTATTCAGCAACTTACGGATGAAGGTGTGGCTCAGTTATTTATTCAACAACCGGGTAACAGAAAAATTGTTGGTACAGTTGGAGAATTACAATTTGAGGTTATTCAACATCGTTTAAAACATGAGTATGGAGCATCGGCAGAGTTTGAAGCTAAAAGCTTGCATAAAGCTTGTTGGATGACTTCGGACAATGAGGCAAAAATAGAAGAATTTAAAATGCGAAAAAGTCAGTACATTGCTATAGATAAAGATGGAAATGATGTTTTCTTAGCTCAAAGTGCCTTTTTATTACAAAGTGCACAAGCTGATTACCCCGAAATAACTTTCCATACTACTTCTGAATTTAAAAAAGAATTAGCCTCAAATTAAATATTATGAAGACTAAACAAAACAAAATATTAGTTCCAATAGATTTTTCAGAACAATCGTTAATTGCATTGAAACAATCTTACAATCTTGCTAAAATTCAGGATGCTGAAATTGTTTTGCTTTATGTATTAGAAGAACTTAATCCAGTAATAAAAGTATTTTTTTCGGAAGTAAGTGGATTAAAAGAAGCGGTAGAAAAAAACCTAAAAACCTTAGCTGAAGATTCCTCTAAAGAAAGTGGCGTGCCTATTTCTTATTTGCTTACCAAAGGTTCCGTTTATAATAAAATTGTAAAAACAGCTAAAGCTATCAAAGCAAAAATGATAGTAATGGGAACTCAAGGAGCTGCAAGAGGCAAATTTATTGGCTCTAACTCTTTACGAGTGGTAAAAACTTCTCCTTGCCCAGTAATTACCATTAAAGGAAAGAAGCACCAAAAAGGATGTAAAAAGATTTTGCTCCCGTTAGATTTAACAAAAGCAACAACTGACAAAGTGAACATTGGCATTAAATTAGCCAAACTGTTCAATGCACAGATTAATGTGGCTTCTATTATTCTGTCTGACAAAAATGAAGTGCTATCAAAACTTGAAGAGCAGATTAATGAAGTGAAAGAAGTGATAGAAAAAGAAAATATTAAATGTGAAACAACGTTAATCCCTATAGAAAAAGGTAAGAAAAAATTAGTAAGTGCTTTGCTCGATTATGCTGAAGACA
Organism: Flavobacteriales bacterium BRH_c54; assembly: GCA_000961845.1. GTDB lineage: Bacteria > Bacteroidota > Bacteroidia > Flavobacteriales_E > Vicingaceae > BRH-c54. The sequence goes on along the minus strand of LADZ01000031.1, from coordinate 10,280 downwards.
TTGCTGCTGATTTAATTTTAATAATGACTCAACAAGAAAACGATTTTAAAGAATTATTTATAGGCTCTAAAGCTCAAGCCATCATTAATAAATCTGAAATCCCCGTTATGAGTGTGTTGCCTCAAAAGAAATTTGAACAAAAAAACAAATGAAACTAATCATTACAATTATATTAGCGTTATTAACCACTTTAGCTGTTGCTCAAGACACTAATAAAGTGGATGCCAACGGCAAAAAACAAGGTTATTGGGAAAAATATCATCCAACAGGATACCTTAGATACAAAGGTCAGTTTAAAAATGATAAGCCAACTGGAATGTTTTTGCATTATAATGATGAAGGCAAACTAAGCATGAAAGTGCATCATTTAAAAAATGGTTCTTATGCCAACTTTTATTACAAAACAGGAGAATTAAAATCTACTGGAAAATATGAAAATCAGGAAAAAGACAGTTTGTGGACCTATTACAGTATTACTGGACATGTTTTATCTGAAGAGTTTTATGTAAGTGGGATAAGAGATGGGAATTGGAAAGTTTATTATCCTAACGGTAATGTTGCAGAAGAAAAAAACTATACCAACAATATTGAAGAAGGCGACTGGAAAACTTACTATGAAAATGGTAAAATAAAATCTCACCATATTTATATTAAAGGTAGGTTAGAAGGCAAAGGAGTTTACTATTATGAAAATGGACTAATGCAGCTAGCTGGTAAATATGCTAAAGATGTAAAACATGGAATTTGGTTATATTATAATGAAGACGGCACAACCAAAAAGAAAGTAGAATATAATTATGGAAGACGAATTGATGCCAACAAAGACGATATGATTATCAATACCGATACCATAAAAAAAGAAAAAAAAGATTATTTAGAGTTTGAGGATTTATTCAAACAAAACTAAACCTACCAATAAACAAAAAACAAATGAGTAAAAAAGGAAAAGTGCTGGTGGCAATGAGCGGAGGGATTGACAGTTCTGTGGCTGCTTTGTTACTACACGAACAAGGATATGAAGTAATAGGAATGACCATGAAAACATGGGACTATGCTACTTCTGGAGGAGCAAGAAAAACCACTGGCTGTTGCAGCTTAGATGATATTAATGATGCTAGAATGTTGGCTGTAGAAAACGGTTTTCATCATATAATTTTAGATATCCGTAAGGAATTTGGCGATTTTATTATAGATAATTTTGTTGATGAATACCTTTCAGGAAGAACACCAAACCCTTGTGTTTTATGCAACACCCATATTAAATGGGATGCACTTTTAAGAAGAGCTGATCAATTAGGTTGTGAGTTTATTGCCACAGGACATTACGCTCAAATCCGTCAGGAAAATGGCAGGTATATTATTTCTAAAGGGTTGGATGAAAACAAAGATCAATCTTATGTATTGTGGGGACTTTCTCAAGAAAGTTTAGCAAGAACTATTTTCCCTCTGGGCGGAATGGACAAACCAACTATTCGCCAAATGGCATTTGACAGAGGTTATAAAGAGTTAGCAAAGAAAAACGAAAGTTTTGAAATTTGTTTTGTTCCCGATAATGATTATAGAGGTTTCCTAAAAAGAAGAGTAGATGGATTAGAAGCAAAAGTAGATGGCGGAGATTTTTTAGACACCGAAGGCAATGTACTTGGGAAACACAAGGGTTATCCGTTTTATACTATTGGTCAGCGAAAAGGCTTAGAGCTTGCTTTTGGTGACCCACGTTATGTGGTAAAAATTGATGCTGCAAACAACCAAGTGGTGTTGGGAACAAAAGAAGATTTAAAGAAAAAAGAAGTTTTTGTACGTAATCCGAACATTATAAAATACGAGCAAATTACCAACGAAATGGAGGCACTTAGCAAAATCCGTTATAAAGATAAAGGTAAATTGAGTAATTTAGTTCCGCTAGAAGATGGCAGAATAAAAATTGAGTTTTTTGAAGATGTACAAGGTGTAGCTCCAGGGCAATCGGCTGTTTTTTATGATGGCAACGACCTTATTGGCGGTGGTTTTATTGATAATAATTAGAATTATCTAAACAAATACATTTTACCGTATCCTTTTTTAAAGTAGTTGTCGGCACTTGTCTCTCGGTGTTCAATATCGCTATTGTTAATTTTGGTAATCACCCTGTAAAGATAAAGTCCGTTGGCAAGCCTATCGCCATATTGGTCGGTACCATCCCAAGCAAAATCTGAAATATTTCTGCCTATTTTAATGTTACCCAATTCTTCTTTATGTATTTCTCTCACTACTTTTCCGGTAATGGTAATAATTTGAATTTTAAAAATGTCTGGTACTTGGCTGCCCGTTAGTGTAAACACAAAACGTGTTGATGTAGTAAACGGATTCGGGTAATTAACAATGTTGGTAATAGTTGACTTATGAATTACCTCAAAACCAATTAAATAATCATTACTTCCCGATTCATTTTTAGATACATCATTGGCTTGAACTCTCAGTTTATATTGTCCATCTTTATCAAAATAAGCCGGATAAATAATTTTAGCACTGTTTTTTGGTAAAGAAGCAGGAATAAACTGCATGATTTCTTGTCCGTTACCGTTAAAATAAATTCTTTTTTCAACCCCATCGGGCGAGGTAATCCACACAGCAAAATCGGCAGTATCGTTTAAGGCTAAAAACAAGTTTTCATCTTTCAACTCAATTACAATTTCAGGTTTTGGCGAAACAATATCTCCATCTAAAATATGTGTTCCATCAAAAGTAACATCTAACAGCGGGTTGATTTTATCATCATGCACATAAAAAGGAATTTCTGCCAAATTATTAAAATGGTGTTTTTCTAATTGGTCGTTATTCGGATTTACCTCAATAAGCAAACTATTTATGCCTGCCATTCCTTGTGTTGAAAATTCTAAATTCACAATCATTACACTATCTGCCAATAATGGTGCTTGTCTGGGATAATTTATAGGAATTACTTGGTTGAATTTATTCAATACATTAAAAGCAATTAACAAGCTGTCCATATTATGTCGGCTAATATTTTTTACAGCTATAGAAAGCCTTATTTTTTCACCTTCATACACGGTATCATTATAAAAAGTAAAGTAAATGTTTGGAGAAAGAGCCGCTTCAGGAATATCTTCATACGTTACTTGCCACCTATGTAATTGCGGTGCTGTAAACAACGAATCATCCATTATATGGGCGTTTAATTTTAAGTAAGGATATTGACTAGCATTTATTTGATTGGTAATTCTAATATCTCCCGAATCTGTTGGTAGATTACTAATCAATAAGGTTTCATTGCCATTATTATCTATCCCAAAAACATTGAGCACCGTACTATCTTTTGAAGGATTTTCCAATGGAGTCATCCGCCAAGATAGAGAATCCCAGCTGACGGCAGGTCCTAATGGCGGGGAAAATATATTTCCAAAATTGGCCGAGCCAGTAATAGTAGCACTTACTTGAACACCTTTTTCTGTAATGCTTGAACCAACACTTTCAACTACGGAAGTAGGCGTTCCTTTTTTAACAAAAAAAGCAAAAGGCAAACTATCTTGAGCTGCTGGAATTTGTGTTGCTCCAAGGTTAGTCAGAGCAGTATTTACATTGGTTGGAAGTGGTGCATAGCTCCAAAAGAAATTCCAGTACCACGACCACATTAATACATAATATCCATTAGGAACACTATCTGTAAGCATGTTTGCCAACGCATTCATTTGAGCAGGGTCTCCATTTTGGAAAATAAAAAATTTAGATGGCGCCTGATTTGGATTTGAACCGGGAATATTAAGTTGTCCCATATTCATTTCCAACGGTTTCCAATAATCAAAAGAAATGGTATCTAAAACAGTTACATGAATCGCACTATTTGCTCCCCAACCATTTCCTGCAATTCTTTGTTGATCTATAAAATAAGAAGGAATTGAACCTTCCGACCAATTGGTTGGTCCATTTACGGTTGTACTTCCTATCGCTCCATCTGTAACTGCTCTTAAGGTACTTACTTTATTCTGAAAACTAAACAACCTGTTTGGTCGGCTATATCCTACCAATTGCATAGGATTATTTTCAAATTGGAAGATATGCTCTTGTTGCCAACCCTCTTTGTTTTGAATGTATTGAAAAGAACGTATTTGCCAGTTATAACTAGCTGTTGAAGACGAATCCTTACTTACTCTCCAAAAGTAAACCATACTATCAGGCATATTTTGTAAAAGGTTGGGCGTCCATGTTACCACTCCTCCGGGCTGACTGAATAAAGTAACTCTTTCCTTAATCGGACTGTTAAAATAATCTGTTGTATCTACTTCAAAAACATAATCTGCAGGAGCTTGAAAAGGAAATGCGGTTGATGCTTTAAGGGTTATCCCCTGATTAGGAACAATAGAAAAATGATAAGGATAAACAGGTAAAATATTATCCGAACGAATATTTAATTGCTTGGTAACTACATTATTATTTTCATCAAGTTCATCAATATTAATTGGTGGAGCATCTACCATAATGGTAAAGTTGTTCATTCCCATTCCTCTAATAACATCTACAGGAAGTTTAAAAGTAAAGGTGTCTTTATAATGCGGAGCTGCAATAGATTTTAGATAAGTAGTATCAGAAAAATTGGCGTTTGGATAATCTCTAGTAAGGCTTAAAATTATAGTGGTGTCGATAGCTTTACCTAAATTCGTTACAATTACATTTACCTGAAAAGAATCTATAGCGGAAGTAACAATACTCGGATTAAAACTAATTGATGCCTGATTAATCATATAATCAGGTTTTTCAAAGGTATGTAATTTTACCGCTGGATCTCCATGATAGGTGATATTAAGAGCTGTTGCATTATCAAAGTTTTTAATACTTGCTCCTGTTGACTGTGTGGTATACGCAGTAGTACTTTGAATATGCTCTGCTATACTTTTTCCATAATTTTTGTAGGAAATATTCTTATAAAACTCATTAGCAAACTTGTTTAAGGCAAAAGAAGTAGCTAAATCTACAGAAGAAACAAAACCAATTACCCCACTGTTATCAATAATAACATGTTCTTCGCTAGTGCTATTTGCTCCGGGCAAATGAATATCTCCTGCGTAACAAGCCAACCCTGTTAACAACGGATACCTTCCTTGTTGATTAGGCCAAAGGTGTGGATCATCAATATTTTGATCAAAACCACCTGTTGCTGAGGCATGACCTAAAAATGTCATCATAGCAACACCATTGCCTATTAAACTCTTAATAGAATCTGATAAAGTAATGTGAATTGGAGCTGTAGTAGTTTTGGTAAAGGTAGTTACATCTCCACCAAATAAAGTATCCTCAATAATATTTTTATAACTGTTTAAGTAAGTTTGAAAGGTATTTTGTTCACTTGCATTTACTCCACCAGCAAAATGAAGTACTTTTTTCATCCATTCTGTTTCGCCATTATTACCCAATACAGGATTTTCATGTTGTTGCACCTTGTTTAAATACCAAGCAATTTCCATATCGTTTCTTGCTGCCAACCTTCCTGTAGGAATGGCTGTTGAAAACAAACTGGCACCCAAGCCTGCTGTTATCATATTGTCAGAAGCCGGTTCTCCATAAGAAGGCACTAAGCAATTCTGATAATTTTGTGTATTTTTTCTACATTCTTTTGACTTAACAGATTTTCCTAATAAAAACAAATAGTTAGGTTTTGTCGGCCATGTATTTAATAAATAATCCAGAAAACTTCTTATTGCTAACGGATGTTTTTCAATACCATAAGAAAATTGATGGTAAATTTCTCCCACAGTAAAAATTGCAGGATTTTGTGGATTAACATTAAAAGCAGGATTTTGTCTGTAATTAGCATAATCTGTTGCTCCACTTAATAAACTTTGGTGGGTAATGATTAAAAAAGCGGTATCAATAGGATTGGCAGCATAATCTGTAAAGAAGCCTGTACCATTAATCGGACTAAGAGCTGCAACATTTTTTACTTGCCCATCAGAAGTTAAGTAACATTCTTTATAGTTAGCGTTTGGAATTAAACATTTAAAAAAGCCTGAATCTTGCACCACGGTTATTTTCTTCCCGTTGGTTAAATCATAAAAAAGCACATCTCCAGAAGGATTAAAATCAGAAAATCGTAAATAAGATTTAGATTGAAAGGTATTGTCTTCAATAAAAAAATTATCGAAAACCGTTGAATTTTCCATGGTTGGCAAATGCGGATAACGTAATTTAACATACGAAACTGCTTGTCTGGCAACAGAAGCTCCTAAACTGTTTATACTCGAGAAAGTAACCGAAGTATTATTTGTTCCTAACATATTGGGAGCTAAACTCATCAACACATCAATTTTTTTATACCCTTTAAAAATAGAATCGTATTGCTGACCAGCAACGGCAACTCTAAGATGTTGATTGTTTCCTGATATATTGCTAGCATCTGACTGTCCTAGTACTACAGCCTCTAGTTTGGCATTTGGTCCGGCAGTATATACTTCTTTAGAATTTATGTTTTTAGTGGTAGATCCTCCTAAATTATAAGGCAAATCGAACCAACCTTCTGTAGAAGCATAACCAAAAAGCGAAACACCACTTCCTCCAATGTTTATCGTTTCTCCATCATAATAAGGGTTGGAAGTTCCATTTCCTGCAGTATAGAACTCAACATTTTCTTTGGTAAAATAAGCTATTGGCGTATATGCCGAAAAGTTGGTGTCCGTTTCTACAATAATTCTATTATTGGCTGTTGAGCTATTCCATGTAAGGAAATAAGAAATAGTATCTGTTGTTAAGCTATAATAAGGATTGGGATGGTCTGTTGCACTTCCATAAAGTCCTTCATCAAACCAACCGTCATTACGCTGAGCATAAAATTCTATAAAATCATTTTGATTAAAAATTCCATCATTTTCTCCTTCAATATAAATTGGAATTTCTTGCCCTCTGGCAAATAGTTGAAAGTTTTGAGGGTTAATAGCACTTAAAGGAATTCCTGCATTAAAAAGCGTTGTAGAATCAATTCTGTAAATACCTGTTTCGGCAATTTTAAACTGAAAATATTGTTGATTATAATTAATCCAACTGTTATTGAAAGGCTGAGCTTTAAGCGAAAGAAAACTTGCTAAAAAAATAGTTGTACAAACAAGGTAAAATACTATTTTTTTGATGTTTTTCAATGGGAAGTAATTTTTTGTTGTTTTAGTTTAAGGTGTTATAAAATTACAAAAAATAACTAACTGAAAATTATCCTATTAGTTAAATCTTTCAGCAGTAACTATTTTTTTATTGATTTCAAACTTTAATGAGAACACATTTGAATAAAGTCCTTCAGACTGATCACCAATATCTGTGAATGCATAATCTAAACTAATTCCTTTAAACTTAACGCCAATACCAAAATTAGGTTGCCACGAAATTTGGTCTGCCTGATAAATATCGGTTGTCTTTTGGATGTTACCCACGCCCAATCTTAAAAATATCAGCTGACTATAATTGGCTTCAATTCCCGCATGAGGGTCAACACTAAAAGGTTTGCCTGTAATCAGCACATTTCTTTTTCCGTCTGTTGATAAATCGAAGTTTACTTCTCCAAGTACACCAAATTTGTTACTGATTTTAGCACTTTTTGCTATTCCTAAAATAATTTTTGGAAGCGTAATTTCTATTGAATTATCAGGAATTTCGTTGCCTGTAGCTTCAAAAACATCAATGGTATTTTGATCTAACGAAAAACTCCACGCATTAAACGTAGAAGTAACATCTCTTGCCATAATGGCAAAAGCCCATTTATTTTTGGTGAAATATTGAGCTCCAGCATCAAAACCAAAACCCCATGCTTTAGCCATATCTCCTACCTGACGATAAATTATTTTTACGTTTGCTCCATAACTTAATCCTTCAATTTTAGACTTTCTTGCGTAAGAAAAAAGAAAAGCATAATCAGCTACGGAAAAAGAAAATATTCGGTCATAATCTATGTTCCCGTTGGCATCAATTAATTGAGTGGTATTGGGAATATCATCCACACCAAAACGAATTACAGAAAACCCAAAAGCACTTACACTATCAATTTTTGTAGCAAAGGCTCCATAATCGTATTTAGCTATTCCTGCAAAATATTCTGCATGCATTAAATCCACCTGAAAATCACCTGTAAGTTGAGTTAATCCTGCCGGATTCCAATAACCTGAAGTAACTCCATTTACTGATGCCACTTGTGAATTAGACATTCCTAAAGCTCTTGCACCAACACCTATAGCTAAAAATTCATTACTATATTTTGGTGCAGAAGTTTGCGAAAAACCTTCAAAAGTGAGTAATAGTAAAGCTAATATAAGGAGTCTGTTTACCAAAAAAATAATTTTTTAAAGGATAAAATTAATAATTTGTAAGCAATTAACATGATTTCTGTTTTTTTATTGTTTTGTGTTCATTTCTGTTTAAAACAATTAAATTGCCTTTCTATTATTTTTAGCGTTATTATTAGTTATTTTTGGAGCCAAAATCAAAATTTGATATGAAGAAACATATCCCAAACTTAATAACCACAGGCAATTTATTATGCGGCTGCTTAGCAATTGTCAAAGCTTTTGAAGGCGATTTAGCAATAGCATGTTATTTATTGATTATTGCCTCTGCTTTAGATTTTCTTGATGGTTTTGCGGCTAGAATGTTAAACGTTTCTGGGGGTATTGGTAAAGACTTAGATTCACTATCAGATATGATTTCTTTTGGACTGGCTCCCGGTTTAATATTATATCAATATGTAAAAGTTCTTAACCAAAATCAACCCGTGGAATTACTTACACAATATCCTTGGTTAATGTATATTGCTTTTATTATTCCTGTTTTTTCATCGTTCAGATTGGCAAAATTTAACAACGACACAAGGCAATCTACTACTTTTTACGGATTACCAACTCCGGCTAACGCTAACTTTTTTATCTTTTGCATATTGCTTTATCTTTTTCCTGATTTACCAATGGTAATAGATGTTTCGGGCATTGTGCAACCAATTGTTTCTAACCCTTTAATTATACTTGGATTTGGAGTTGTATTTTCATTTTTATTAGTAGCTGAAATACCCATGTTTGCTCTAAAATTTAAGTCTATGAAATGGGCTGACAACAAATTGCCTTTTTCTTTTGTATTACTTTGGTTGGGATTATTAATTTTTACCAACATAGCCGCCATGCCAATAATTGTAATTATATATGTTGTTTGGTCGATTATTGCTCATTATTTTTTAAGTCCTAACAAGCAAGTTACCAACTAATGTTATCTGTTTTCTCTGATGAATATTTTATGAAGGAAGCCTTTAAGGAAGCTCAAAAAGCTTTTAATGAAGATGAAATTCCTGTTGGGACAGTAATTGTTTGCGACAATAAAATTATTGCCCGAGCTCATAATATGACTGAAAGACTAAACGATGTAACTGCTCATGCAGAAATGTTGGCTTTTACTTCTGCAACCGATTTTTTAGGTGGAAAATATTTAAATGAATGTACGCTTTATGTAACGCTAGAACCATGCGTAATGTGTGCCGGAGCAAGCTATTGGACACAGCTCAAAAAAATAGTTTTTGCTGCGAGCGATGAAAAAAGAGGCTTTGAACGAATTTCTCCTTCACTTTTACATCCTAAAACACAAGTGATAAAAGGTATTTTAGAAACTGAATCCGCTCAGTTAATTCAAAGGTTTTTTCAGAAAAAGAGGAATTAAACCTTACTGTTTAACTATTTTATATAAATTATGCTTTTATAAAAAGCAAAGGGTACGGAGGGTGGAGGTTTAACCTCCATACCCTAATTGCTTTTTTGCTTAACTAAAACCCATTTAAGTCAGTAGGTTTAATAACACCGAACCATTTAAGCGTTCTTTCTCCTATATTGGGTACATCTACATGTATTAGATACACCCCTCCTGCTACCGGCACATCTGCAAAGTTCTTCAAATCCCAATCTAAACTTGTTTTCGGATCAGCTTTATTGAATCTTCTCATTAATGTTCCGTTTACATTATAAATAGATATCGTACATTCTTCCGGTAGATTAATTATTTTTATTCTATTATCTAACTTACCTGTTTCATAGGCTGAATTAGCATAGTATGGATTCGGCACTACGTTTATCATGGCTAATACTGAATCTTTTAATAAGTCTGCATTGCCTTTTATCGTTTCTAATCCTGTCATATCAAATCCATACATTGGCAAGCCATTGTTGGTGGTTGAGGCTGTGGTAAAACTGGTGTACCTTCTCGATACTCTCAAGCTTACTTTTGCTGTTGTTGACAGTAGGGCTTGTCCTTCTGCTAACATCGGTATTCCTGCC
>LADZ01000030.1 GCA_000961845.1 Flavobacteriales bacterium BRH_c54 | reverse complement strand
CGTGGCAAAGAAAGAATTAGCAAAGATTATCGAAACCGACAGAATTATACTTGCGAAAAATGTTCCGTAAGACCAAAAAGCAACCTACATAAACGTTGGTGGCATACACACCATGTGGACGGAGACAAGACTAATAATGTTCTAAGCAATCTGAAGTGCTATTGTATAGTATGCCATTCAAATGTTGACGCGAGACATAGAGAGAATTTTTCAAAGGGCTCAATGATTAGACAAATAGACCATTTCAAAAAGGAATACCAAGACGAGTTAAAACGGGTAAACAATCCATATGTATAATCCAACGCACAGTTCAAGCACATTGCAATCCTCGTTCCTGCGGTTGCAAAGAGCTTTCACACCAACGCACAGACGAAGAAAAATAAAGCACGAAAGCACAACAATGGCTATACGTAATGCGGGCGGAAGTGCTGATATAAAAGTAATTACATTAAATAAACCAAGTGCTAGATTGAAAGGTAAGTACCTTGAAATCCCGCACTCCGCATAGCCGGAACGTTGTGTTTCATACTAAAAGCCAACCGCACAAACAGCACATTTGGTTTTTTCCGACACGCAAATCCAACGCTCAAAAAACCAAAAGAGCTGTTTCTTGCCAACGCTCGACAAAAAAACATTGAAAAAATATTGAGGACAAATACGGAAAAATAAATTTAAACTTCTAAATTTGACAAAAAATGACAAAATATGTTGGACACATTTATTTCAATTGGCGACACATTAAAAGAAATAAGAGAAAATAAAGGGTTTCATCTTCAAGATGTTGCTAAAAATACATCCATAAACTACACCATATTAAGCAGAATTGAAACAGGAAAAAGACTTCCAACCAAACCACAAGTCCAAAACTTGGCAACTTTTTACAATTACAGCGAAGAAGAATTAATAAAACATCTCATTAGCGACAAAATACTTTATGAAGTTCAAAATGAAGATTTTGGATTGGAAGGTTTTCATCTTGCCGAACAAAAAATAAAATATGGGTTATCACTTTTTAACGATTACAATCATCTTGAAAAGTTTGAGTTGCACAGCAGAAGGTATATTGGAAATAAAGCAAAATTGACTGATTGGATAATGGAAATTATTCAAAAGGAAACCACAGGAAATGACACCTTTATTGATGTTTTTTCGGGAACGGCAATTGTCGCAAAAGAAGCAATGAAAACCTATAAGAATGTTGTGTTAAACGACATTTTGTATTCCAACAATGTTACCTATCAAGCGTTTTTTGATAACAAAAAATGGAACTCGAAAAAATTAATTGACATTGTAAACGAGTACAATACATTAAACCCAAAAGACATTAGAGAAAATTACTTTTCTAAAAATTTTGGAGGTAAGTTTTATGAAAAAGACCTATCAAAAATAATCGGATATATTCGCCAAGACATTGAAAACCGAAAAGAAGAATTAAATTCAAAGGAATTCGCAATCCTTTTGACTTCCCTAATTTACACAATTGACCGACTTGCCAACACTGTTGGACATTTTGACGCTTACATTAAAAAACCGATTGCAAAACGACCTCTAAACTTTCGTTTAATTCAAACTGAAGATTTTGAAGGAGCAGAAATTTATTGTGAAGATTCCAATAAATTGGTTAGAAAATTAAAAGGCGACATTGCCTACATTGACCCACCGTACAATTCAAGACAGTACAGTAGGTTTTATCACGTGTACGAAAATTTGGTGCAATGGAAAAAACCAAAACTTTACGGAGTTGCGTTAAAACCTGAACCCGAAAATATGAGCAAATATTGTACGGTAAAAGCAAAAAATGCTTTTAAGGATTTGGTCGAAAATTTGGATGTAAAATATTTAGCAGTTTCTTACAACAACACTTACAAATCAAAAAGTAAATCCTCTAAAAACAAAATCAAATACGAAGAAATAGTTGAGATTTTAAATAGCATTGGAGAAACCAAAATTTTTGAGCAATCACATAAGTATTTCAACACAGGAAAAACCGATTTTAACGACCACAAGGAGTTTTTATTTCTAACCAAAAAATATGACTAAACACAAAAAAACATACCGTTCGCCATTATTTTACGTTGGAGATAAATATAAACTTTACCCCAAAATTAGTAAATATTTTCCTAAAACGATAAATCGTTTTATTGAGCCGTTTACAGGTGGTGGTTCTGTTTTCCTCAACGTAAATGCCAACGAATATTTATTAAATGATATTGATACAAACGTTATTAATATTCATCAGTATTTAATTGAACAATCCGAAAATCCACAGGTATTTTTTGATGATGTTTTTGAGATTATCCAAGAATATAATTTATCACACTCTTACATCAAAGATATTGTTCCACAAGGACTAAAAGACAAGTGGAAAAAAACATACTACGCAAAATTTAACAAGCAAGGTTTTAATCAATTAAAATCAGACTACAATTCAGACAACGAAAAAAATGTTTTGCATTTGTATATGCTTCTGATTTATGGTTTTAACAGAATGTTACGTTTTAACTCAAAAGGAGAATATAATTTACCTGTGGGCAATGTTGATTTCAATAAAAACACAGAAATAGCTTTAAACGATTATTTCCACTTGACCACACAAAAAAATATCAGGTTCCATAATTTAGATTTTTTGGATTTCTTCCAACAAATTGAATTTCAAGAAGATGATTTTGTCTATCTTGACCCACCCTATTTAATTACGTTTAGTGAATACAATAAACTTTGGAATGAGGAAACCGAAGAACGTTTGCTTGAATTTTTGGAGTGGTTGGACACGCAAAATGTAAAATTTGCAGTTTCTAATGTTTCGCATTATAAAGGAAAAATCAATCAGCAGTTTTTAGAATGGAGCAGACAGCATAATTCTTTTGACATAAAAAGTAATTATATCAGTTATCACGACAATTCAAATAAAGAATTTAAAGAGGTTCTGATTACCAATTATAAACCTGAAATTGTAACACCAACGCAAAAAACAATCAACTTTAAAGAATTTGAAACAGTAGAATAAATGGCAAAGAAAAGAGAATCAACATATAAACCTTTACTTTTTACCACAACGGTTAGAAATCCCGAAAGAATGAAAAGGCTATTAAATGTTTTAAGCAAATTTGATGGCGAAGTTTTAACATCTGAATTAGCTGAAAACATTATTGCAGAGCTAATTAAATATGGAGTTTACAGACCAATGAAAATTGGTAATTCTGTTAAAGAAAAATGGTCAACAAGTAAAAAAGGAGAGTTTTCTGAAACTTTATTAACAGATAATGAAGTAACTGAAATTCTTGCCAATAATCCACAGCACCACAAAGAAGCAGGTTTTGATAAAGGTTGGGCTTCGAGATTTGCTACTTATTTTGACTTTGCCAAAGAATTAGGTTTCGTTTATTATTGGACTGATGAAAAGATTGAATTTTCAGAAATCGGATTAAAACTTGCTAATTCAATACAAGTAGATGTTGATGGAGATACTATTTTAGTTAGTGAACCACACCCAGAATTTGAACAACAGGCTTTTCTTCAATCTCTTGCAAAATATCAAAGAAACAGTCCCTTTATTCGAGTATTGAATAATAATGTTCCTTTGATTTTGTTGCTTCAAGTAATCAAAAAACTCAATGAAGATGAGGAATATAACGGAGCAGGTATTTCAAAATTAGAAATCCCTTTAATCTTGTATTGGAAAGATAACAATTCAGAAGCACTGTATCAACGAATTAAAAAATTACGAGAAGAATATGGATATAATCCAAGTTGGGAGGTTGTAACTGATATTTGTCGCAACGAAATAATGCAAGGAACAGATGTTGAACGAGATGATAAATCCATAATGGTTGATTATCCTGATGAATTTATAAGAAAAATGCGATTAACAGGATTGATTTCATTACGAGGAGCAGGAAGATTTATTGACATCAACAAAAATGAGATTGAAAAAGTAGAATATGTATTAGAAAACTATTCAACCTATCCAACTTTTGAAACAGAAAAAGATTATTTCAATTATATGGCTGAAACAGATGAAAATCTTATCAGTCTTGAAACCAAAACTTTAACGGTTGATGAAAACGATGAACGACTACTCAAATGGATAGAACTATATTCTTGGAACACAATCAAATCCGAACTTAAAGGTTTGGCAAAAAGGTCAAATTCAAAAGACGAAGTTTTAAAACTTCTTTCGCACCCAATTCGTTTAGAGTTTCTAACTTCGTTAGCCATAAAATCCAAGCATCGAAATTTAAAAATCATCCCAAATTATCCGACCGATGATGAGGGAATACCGACTTCAACAGCAGGAGGACAAGGAAATCAAGGAGATATAGAATGTTTTGAAGATGAAAACGGTATTTTGGTTGAAGTTACAATGTCAGGTGGCAGAACTCAAACAATGATGGAAGTTTGGCCTATTGCAAGACATTTGGAAGAATTTTCTAAAAAAGTAAACGCAAATGCGATGTGCCATTTTATAGCACCAAGTATTTACGTTGATAGTGAAAAACAAATCAAATATGTAAAAGACACCGAAAATCTAAACATAAAACCAAGAACAATAGATGATTTTATCAGCTTTTTGGAAACTAACGAAAGGTTATTTGAAATGAATTAAGCCAACGCTAAAAGCCATACACATTTGCAAGTCGCACAAGCCAACACTAAACCAAAACTTGCAAAAGAGTATGTCTTTGCCAACGCTACAAGCAGAACGCAGAAAAAGTACGAAAACACAACAATGGCTATAAACAATTGGGGCGAAAGTGATAAAACAAAAGTATAAACATAAAATAAAGGTTGGTGCTAAACTGAAAAGTTAGGGCATAAAATCCCCAACTGTTCATAGCCGAGACCGTTACCGCCAATGGTAAAAACGACCGTGCTACCTTGACAAAGACGGATTAATATTTAACAGACCATTTAGTGGGCAGACAGAAAAACGGGCGACACGCAGACCGACCCAAGAAAGATTTAATTTTTGCCCCACCACACTTAAAAAAGAAAAAAGGAACAAGCCGACCCACAATTTTTTGTCACGGTTTTTGCCCCACGCTTCGTTTAGCACATTTGCAGGTTAGTTTTTAAAATACGCAGAAAAAATTACGCATTTTAAAAACTTGCTTCGCACCACCTGCAAAAGAGCTAAACCCTACCCGCAAACAAAAACCGATGCCAAAAAATTTCCCATCGCTCATGAACTAAGAAACTAAATTATTTTCATTACATTTGCCACCGTGAAATTCTTTGCACTCATATTCAGTTTCTACTTCTTTGCTCTGGCAGTTATACCTTGCAGCGACCAAGACGACTGTAAATTTCCGAGTGGTGAACAATCTGCATTTTCAACTACCGACCACAGCGACCATGACCAAGATACTGAAAACTGCTCACCCTTTTGTATGTGTGCCTGTTGCGGTCATTCTTGTACCGTTCAATATTTCCAAACTGCTTTAAACCTTATACCTCAAACAGGGTCACAGAAGATTGCGTATCAGTCAATCTTCCTTTCCGAAGTTTCCTTTTCCATTTGGCAACCGCCAAAAATCAGTTAATGAATTTATGATGTTCTGCTAAGACAGAACAAACAAAACTATTTGTAGTGCTGACGCACCACAAGTATTCTCGTATTCATTCATTAAACTGATTAAAAATGTTAGATAAAATAATTGCGTTCAGCATAAAAAATAAATTCATCATTGGATTGATGACTTTGGCACTCATTGTATGGGGAGGGTGGAGTGCCTCAAAACTACCTATTGATGCCCTTCCCGACATCACCAACAACCAAGTGCAAATCATTACGGTTTGCCCAACCCTTGCAGGACAAGAGGTGGAACAATTGGTAACTTACCCCATTGAACAAAGTGTTGCCAATCTTCCTGATTTGGAAGAATTACGAAGTATTTCCCGTTTCGGATTATCGGTAATTACAGTAGTCTTTGACGAAAAAGTGGATATTTACTTTGCCCGACAGCTTATTAGTGAAAAATTAAAAGAAGCTCAGGAAAAAATCCCGAAAGGTGTCGGCACACCCGAATTGGCACCTGTAAGCACGGGTTTGGGTGAAGTGTATCAATATATTATTCACCCTAAAAAAGGAAGTGAAGATAAATATACTGCAATGGATTTGCGAACCATGCAAGACTGGATTGTTGCCCGACAACTTTACGGAACTCCCGGAATTGCAGAAGTAAACAGTTTTGGTGGGCTGTTAAAACAATATGAAGTAGCTGTTAACCCTGACCGCTTGGTTGCAATGGGCGTAAGCATACCTGAAATTTTTACGGCATTAGAAAAGAACAACGAAAATACAGGCGGTGCTTACATTGACAAAAAACCAAATGCCTATTTTATAAGAGGTATAGGATTAGTTAGCTCATTTGAAGACATTAAAAATATTGTTGTAAAAAACAATCCAAATGGTATTCCCATCCTCATTAAGGATGTTGCCGAAGTGCATTTGGGTAGTGCCGTTCGCTATGGTGCAATGACCTATAACGGTGAAGCGGATGTTGTTGGAGGTGTGGTAATGATGTTGAAAGGTGCGAATAGTGCCGAAGTAGTAACGAGGGTAAAAGAGAAAATGCTGACCATTCAAAAATCATTACCTGATGATGTAACTATTGAACCCTATTTAGACCGAACGGATTTAGTAAACCGAGCCATTTCTACAGTTGAAAAAAACCTGATTGAAGGTGCTTTGATTGTAATTTTTGTATTGGTTCTATTTCTTGGAAATTTCAGAGCAGGTCTAATAGTCGCTTCAGCCATTCCGCTATCCATGCTCTTTGCCTTGGGTATGATGAATATTTTTGGCGTAAGTGCCAACCTAATGAGTTTGGGAGCTATTGATTTTGGTTTGATTGTGGACGGTGCAGTTATTATCGTGGAAGCAACGATGCATCATTTGGGATTAAGGAAAACAAAAGGAAAATTAACCCAAGAAGAAATGGACGGTGAAGTCCTTGTGTCTGCTGCAAAAATTCGTAAGAGTGCGTCCTTTGGTGAAATTATTATCCTAATTGTATATATCCCAATTCTTACTTTAGTAGGTATTGAAGGTAAGATGTTTGTTCCGATGGCTCAGACCGTGAGTTTTGCCATTTTCGGAGCATTGATTTTATCTTTTACTTATATCCCCATGATGTGTGCTTTGTTTTTGTCTAAAAAAATCTCCCATAAAAAGAATATCAGCGACCGCATGATGGATTTTCTACATGGACTGTATGCCCCATTATTGGATAGAGCCATTCGCTTCAAAAAAATAGTGATTGGTGTAACCGTTGCAGTTTTTATTTTCTCCGTTTTTATTTTTTCACGAATGGGTGGAGAGTTTATTCCAACACTAACAGAAGGCGATTTTGCATTTCACTGCATATTACCACAAGGCACATCTTTATCGCAAAGCATAGAAACCTCTATGCAGGCATCAAGACTTATCAAAGAATTTGACGAGGTGAAAATGGTGGTAGGCAAAACAGGAAGTGCCGAAGTCCCTACAGACCCAATGCCTCCTGAAGCAACGGATATGATGATTATTTTGAAACAGCCCAGCGAATGGAAACGGGATATTTCCTATGAAGAATTAGCTGATGAAATAATGGAGAAACTCGAAGTAATTCCAGGTGTATTCTTTGAAAAAAATCAACCCATACAAATGAGATTTAACGAACTAATGACGGGTATTCGTCAGGATGTAGCCGTTAAAATATTCGGTGAGAATATGGACACCCTACTCGCTTATGCCAACAAAGTAAACACAGTCATTCAAAGTGTGGATGGAGCGACTGAACCAACAGTAGAAAGGGTAGCAGGCTTACCGCAAATAATCATCAATTATAACCGTTCGCAAATTGCCAATTACGGGTTGAATATTGAAGAAATCAATCACATTGTCAGCACCGCATTTGCTGGTGGCGGAGCTGGTGTTGTTTATGAAAACGAGCGTAGATTTGACTTAGTGGTTCGGCTTGACAGCACACATCGTAACAATATTGAAGATGTAAGCCATTTGTATATTCCAACCGCTAACGGCACACAAATCCCGTTATCACAGGTTGCCGAAATAAAAATGGAACTCGGTCCTGCACAAATCAGCAGAGAAGATGCAAAGCGAAGAATTGTTGTCGGCTTCAATGTAAAAGACAGAGATGTAGCAAGTGTGGTAGAAGATATTCAAAAGCAACTCAGCGAAAAGGTAAAACTTCCCGAAGGATATTACTATACTTACGGAGGTACTTTTGAAAACTTGCAAGCAGCATCCAAGCGGTTGATGATTGCTGTTCCTGTGGCATTGGCACTTATTTTCATGCTGCTCTATTTCACTTTTACTTCTGTAAAACAAGCAACACTCATATTCACAGCTATTCCAATGGCTGCTATTGGAGGTGTATTTGCTTTACTGCTTCGAGATATGCCTTTTAGTATTTCGGCAGGAGTAGGTTTTATTGCTTTGTTTGGAGTTGCCGTCTTAAATGGAATTGTGCTAATAGGCACTTTCAATCAGTTAAAAAAAGATGGTATTACAGATATTTTGGAGCGTATTAAGGAAGGAACAAAAATACGTTTACGCCCTGTTTTAATGACAGCAACTGTTGCCTCTTTTGGGTTTTTACCAATGGCACTTTCACACGGTGCAGGGGCAGAGGTGCAAAAACCATTGGCAACTGTCGTCATAGGCGGTCTGATTACAGCCACATTTTTAACGCTGTTTGTTTTACCCCTGTTGTATTTGATTTTTTCGACCAAGCTCAAACGTAAAATCAAACCAACCATTACAGCATCAACACTCCTGTTTTTTCTTTTTTCTTTCGGAAATGCAAATGCCCAAATGCAGGTAAACGAGTTAGGCGTGGAGGATGCAGTAAAAATTGCTTTGGAAAATAATCTGGAATTGCAGTCACAACAACTCAATGTGCAATCTTCAACCTATTTGAAGAAATCAACTTTTGAATTGCCCAAAACCAATGTCAATTTTCAATACGGACAGTATAATAGTTTAACCAACGACAAGGCTTTTCAAATTAATCAATCCATTCCTTTTCCAACTTATTATTCGGCAAAATCAAATTTGTACAAAGCCGAATTGCAGGGAAGCCAGTTACAACAGCAAGCTACAGCCAACGAAATAAAAGCACAGGTTCAATATTGGTTTTATCAGTTGCAGTATTTGCAGTTTACCAAAAAGCAATTGCAATCATTAGACAGTTTGTATAATGATTTTGTAAATGCAGCCGACTTACGATACCAAACAGGTGAAACCAATTTGTTGGAAAAAACTACAGCCGAAACCAAACGGGGGCAACTTTTGCTCATGCTTCAACAAAATCAGACTGATTATGAAAACGCTTATGCTTCATTAAAAGCTTTGCTCAATATAAATGAAGATTTTACAATTGGTGTTGACGAAATATTTCAACCTATCATGTTAAGTAATTCGTTTGACACTTCACTTGTTGCCAATAATCCTGCACTAAAAGTGTTGTATCAGCAAGCTGTAATTGCCGAGCAAAATAAAAAAGTAGAAACGGCATCAACACTTCCTGACTTTAATATTGGTTATTTCAATCAATCGTTAATTGGAACGCAAACCGTAAATGGAACAGATGTGTTTTTTGACGGCAGCAAGCGTTTTCAGGGCATCAATGTGGGGATTAGCATTCCGTTAACTTTCTTTAGTAATTCTGCAAGGATAAAATCGCTTGATTTCAAACAACAGGCATTACAAAAAGAAGCCGATAACGGAAAGTTGATTTTGCAAACGCAATTGCAAAATGCTTTTCAGCAATACAATCAAAATTTGTCGCAATACAACTATTTCAATTCAACTGCTTTGCTCAATGCCGAAACAATTACCAGCACGGCAACGCTTGGTTTCAGCAGTGGAGAAATAGGATACATTGAGTACTTGCAGGCATTGCAAACCGCTACGGATGTGCAGTTAAGCTACCTGCAATCGGTCAATCAGCTTAACCAATCTATCATCAACATTAATTTCTTAATCAACCAATAAAATTCAGAACAATGAAAAACATAATATATATAGCAGTCCTTGCAACATCAATAGTATTTGCATCCTGCAACAGCAAAAAAACAGAAAGTCATGGTGAGGAAACCGAACACCACGATGAACACGAAAATGAGAACACGGCAATCCTAACTGACGAGCAAATGAAATCCATAAAAATTGAGTTCGGAAGCATTGAGAAAAAGCAGCTCACCGCTTCACTCAAAGCCAATGGACTGCTTCGTGTTCCTAACAACAACAAGGCAAACGCCACAGCCCTATTTGGAGGAATAATCAAAACCATTTTAGTGCAAATTGGAAATACGGTTACAAAGGGTCAGACCATTGCAACTATTTCAAACACTTCTTTTATTGTTATGCAGGAAGATTTTTTAAGCACTTCGGCAAAAGTGGATTTGGCACAAATGGAATTTGAACGCCAAAAAACCCTGAAAGAGGGAAACGCAACAGCACTTAAATCATATCAGCAAGCAGAAGCAGAACTTAAATCGCTGAAAGCAAAAAAAGCAAGTTTACAAAGTCAGTTGGTATTAGCAGGTATCAATACCGCCATGCTTACCAGTGAAAATATCCAATCTGTAATCAATATCGCAAGTCCGATAAGCGGAACAGTAAGCAACATTACTGTTAACATTGGAACGTATGCTGATGGCAATACTTCCATTGCTGAAATAGTTGACAACAGTCAACTGCATTTAGATTTATACGTGTATGAAAAGGATTTGCAGAAACTAAAAGTCGGGCAAACTATTCATTTTACGCTTACCAACAATCCGGGTAAAGAATACGATGCAGATGTTTACGCCATCAGCAACACTTTTGAAGAAAACACCAAGGCAATTGCCGTTCATGCAAAGGTGAAAGGAGACAAACAAGGACTGATTGACGGAATGAGCATTACAGCATTGGTTAGTTTAGAAAATGCCACCGTTGATGCAGTTCCAACCAATGCGATTGTAAACCACGAAGGGCAGGACTATATTTTTATAGTAACCGATGCACACAGTGAGGAAGAGCATCACGAAGAAAAAGAAACAGCCGGACACCAGCATGATGAACACGGGCATGAGCACAGTGAAAAAGAAGAAGAACATCAAGAAGATGGCGAACACCATGAAGAAGAAGGAACCACTTTTGAAAAAATTCCGATTCGTAAAGGCACTACCGATGTAGGGTATAGCGAAATTACTTTGCTCAAGGAAATTCCTGCAAATAGCAAGGTTGTAGTAAATGGAGCATTTTTCATATTGGCTAAAATGAATAATAAAGGGGAAGGACACGCACATTAAAAATATACGGGCGGAGGCTTGGTTTCTTTTTCCTTTTAAAAGGATTTTCATAACCAAGTTCTCTCGCCCACCAAACTAAATAATAAATTATTCAAAAAAATACTGGATATGAAACTACCAATAAAAGACAAAAAATTTATCTTTCTTCTTTTGGCAATCACAATAGTCGTTGCCTTAGAAGTTTTATCCATCATAGGTATTAACATACCAATGCCTTTCGCACTTTTTGTATTTGCAGCGTTTATTTTAGGCATCGGTTACAAAGTTATATGGAGTGGCATAAAAGCCCTTTTCAAGCTACAGTTCAGTAACATCAACTTGCTCATGCTTATTGCTGTAATCGGGGCATTTTATTTAAAAGAATTCCCCGAGGCTGCTGTATTAGTTGTGCTGTATGTGTTGGGCGAACGCTTGGAAGATATTGGCATAGAAAATTCAAAATCCGCCTTAGATGAATTGGTAAGTAAAGTGCCAAAAACAGCTTTTGTAAAATTACTAAACGAATTTATCCCCATTGATAAAATATCTATCGGAACAATCATTCAGGTTAAACCCGGTGAAATGATACCCTTAGACGGCAAAATTATTTCAGGCGAAACTACAGTTGACGAAGCAGCCATCACAGGCGAACCAATTCCCAAAGACAAACATAAAGGCGACAATCTTTTTGCAGGAACACTCAACAAAAACGGATTTATTGAGATAGAAACAACCAAACTTTCCATTGATACAACTTTCTCAAAAATCATTCGCCTAACCTTTGAAGCACAAGGCAACAAAAGTGAAACACAAAAATTCATTCAGCAATTTTCAAAGTATTATACCCCTACTATGATTTTGTTGGCTATTTTGCTTTTTGTAATTCCAGTTTATGTATTACAATTAGATTTCAATCAATGGCTGCTGCAAGCAATTACATTATTGGTTATTGCTTGTCCCTGTGCATTGGTCATTTCTACGCCTGTTGCAATCTATGCTGCCATCGGAAACGCATCAGCAAAAGGTGCATTGATAAAAGGTGGAAAATATTTGGAAGCATTGGCAAACATCAAAGCCATTGCATTAGACAAAACACGAACAATCACTTTTGGCAACCCGATAGTTTCAGACGTTTTTCCATTGAACGGAACAAGCCGAGAAGAACTTTTGGCTTGCACCGCAGGAGCAGAAATATTTTCCGAGCATCCATTGGCACAAGCCATAGTTGATGCCAGCAAAAAAGAAGGATTTGAACCACACAAAACCGAAGGTTTCAAAAGTATTATGGGAAAAGGAGCAACAGCAAAATGTTTGGTGTGCGAGGACGAAACAATTTATGTCGGTAAACTCGATTTTATCAAAGAACATCAACCCGTTGACAAAGAAGCCGAGAAAATTGTAGCAGAACTTTCAGCACAAGGCAAAACAAGTGTAGTCGTAAGTTTTGGCGAAGGTGTAGCAGGTGTCATTGGTTTAATGGATGAAATAAAACCCGACAGTGCAGCAGCATTGAAGGAAATAGAAGCAATGAACATAGAACCTGTTATGCTTACAGGCGACAGCGAAAAAGCAGCAAACTATGTAGCCCAACAGGTAGGCATCAAAAAAATATTCGGCAATATGTTACCCGAAAACAAAGCCGATAAAATCAAAGAGCTTTTGCAACAATATAAATTTGTAGCAATGGTAGGCGATGGAATAAACGATGCACCAGCATTAGCACAAAGCACCGTAGGAATAGCAATGGGAGCAGCAGGAAGTGACACAGCAATAGAAACCGCAAACATTGCATTGATGAACGACAAACTTTCACTCATTCCGTTTTTAATTCGCCTCTCACAAAAAACATTACGCAGAATAAAATTCAACACCATCGGAGCAATAGCCGTAAAACTTATATTCATTACACTTGCATTTATTGGTTACAGCAATTTAGTTTTCGCCATAGCAGCAGACGTAGGAGTAACACTAATTGTAATTTTGACAAGTTTAAATTTGATGAAATTTGAGGTTCATAATGAATAGTAGAACCCAACGCTTCTTTTTGTCATACTTTTTGTGCCGACACACTTTTAGCACATTGCCGTCCTCGTTCCTGCGGGCGGCAAAGAGCTAAAGCCGACCCACAAACAAAAAGATATGCCAAAAGCCATCACACGGTAAATAAAAAAACATTCCTCGCTTCGCAAAAATTAAATCTTTCCCGACCACTCATTGCCGACAGACAAAAATCGTTTTTCGTGACAAGTAATCGGACTATAAGAAACGTTGAAAGCACGGTAGACACAGACGACAGAACCACTGGCGGTAACATGGGCTAAAATCAAGTGGGCAAATAGTGCTAAACAAAACTTCTTTGCTTTTTAATTACTTTTGTAGTGGTGGACAGTGAAGTGGTTTTTAATGCCCACCAGCTTTTAGCCCAAGCCCGTTACCAACCATTAAATTCACCAAGCCGATACCACCGATTCGGACACCACTCGGACGTAAACTTTACGGAGAAATCGGACTTTTGGGCCTGTTACCGTCAGCCATATACTGTGATACAAATCCCGCCACTTTCAGTGCGCAATAGGCACGCAATCGGTACGGGTAGAAAATAATATACGTGGCAGGATTTGCCGTGCCTTTTTGCAAACCCAAGACTGATAAAATTAAAATAAAACGGTTGGTAACACTGGCTATAATCCATTGCTATGTTAATTAATCAAAGAATAATTCTTACATTTATCAACATATGATTCCTTCTCGGAAAATCCTGCGGATTTTACTCGCAACGGAATCATAGCCGAACCGTTGTGCTTCATGCGAAAAAAGCCGAACGCACAAGCAAAGAGTGCTACGCACACATTGCTTTTTTGCCAACGCTCGACTGAAATGAAAAAATAATAGACTAAAAAACGACATATGGAAACATACATGATTGCCATTTACGGACTCTTGGCAAGTTGGACATTATTCTCGATTTACTATACCATTAGAGTTTGGACTAAGGGAGTAAACAGAATTATACCCTATGTATATGATACAATACCGAATGTCTTCACAACCATTGGAGTTTTAGGAACATTTGTCGGTATCTATTTCGGTCTATTAAACTTTGACGTAGAAAATATTACAGAAAGTATCCCTTCACTTCTTGAAGGACTAAAAACCGCTTTTACAACTTCAATTTGGGGTATTTCACTTTCATTAGTATTTGGCAAAATTTCTCAAGTAGTATTAAGGTCTGCAGAACAGAAGCTTCCACCGAAACCAACTGACGAGTTAG